>JAHDDK010000068.1:0-20339 GCA_020629375.1 Acidimicrobiales bacterium | reverse complement strand
CAAGCCGGCACCCAAGACCTCACCTGCACCAACACCACCAACAACGGCGGAGGCGGCAACCCTCCACCAACCGATTGCGCCGCCGCCATCGACAGCACGACAGCCACCCTCACCTGGCCCGCCATCGACGGCATCACCCGATACCAGATCCGATCCACCGACCAAGACGGCACCTACCGCTGGCGAACCAGCGTGAACAACGCCACCACCTGGACCGACACCGACCACCAACCCAACGAGCAATACATCGTCCGATACCGCCAAGCCGGCACCCAAGACCTCACCTGCACCAACACCACCAACAACGGCGGAGGCGAAGACGGTGACTTGGCGGTGCCGGTCCTATACGCAACGTCGGATGGGACCGAGGCTCAGGTTTCGTGGTCGACGATCCCGGGGTTTGACCTTGCTGGAGTCGAGGTGTTCCGCAACGGGGTATCGCTTGGTGTCACGACGACCGGTTCGATCACCACGTCCGCCGCCGATGCGGAGTTCACTGCTCGAACGATTGGCGGCGACGGCAACCATTCCGTGCTGTCGGCACCGCTCAACTTCGTGTCCCAGGAAGCCGGTTCGTGTGTTGCAGTGGCGTTGACCGACGGGACGACTGCGATCACGTGGGTGGACGCACCCGATGGTGACGTCACCATTCTCGATCGTGTCGAAGATCGGTACATCCCGCTCGAGTGGGCCGAACGCTCTGACTCGGGCATCGCATACTTCGTCGATTCGCACACCCCTCAAGCTGGCCAACCCGACCCGGACTATCGGGTCACGCTCGCCCAACCCGACGGTTCGTTGAGCTCGCAGGCATGCGACGGCCGCAACTTCGACGCATCAGAGTTCGAACGGCTCGACGCCATGAACTTCCCCGTGACCGCGGCTGGCGAGATCGGACGCGACGTGCCGACCGGCCAGGTTCCACAACGGGTGACCTACGAAGATCCTCCGGTAGCCAATCGCGGAGGCTCGACTCCCGAAGAGGCAAAGCCGGCGTGCAGCGCTGGCGGGATCTTCTCCGATGCAGGCAACGCACCCGACCTTCAATGGATCACTCTGTCGGTGCCGGCGGGCGTGACCGTCACGTTTGATCTGATTCTCCGCCAAGAAGAAACCGGGGGCGGAGCCTGGATCACCGAACTGAACGCCTACAACGTCAACGACGACGGCTCTCCCGGCGCACGTGTCGGACGGCGGTTCAACACGAGCGGCCCGTTCTACTGGGGGCGCACCGACGGGCTTGGCTCACCGAAAGGCGAAGACGTCTACCTCGCCGACGACCGCGAGCTCTTCACCGCACCCACCACGAGCACCTACCTCCTCAAGGGCGGCGTCAACTGGTCCCAAGCCGACGCCGAAGATGACCCGTCCTCACGATTCGAAGACATCAAGTTCTGGCGCGACGGCGAACTCATTGCCGAACCCTGTGCCCTCACCGACGTCTTCCGATGCAAGAGCAACGGCGGCGACTTCTACAACGACACCGGCCAAGACATCACCACCCGCGAAGGACAGATCCTCGAAGCCGGCGGCTGCTACGACGTCGACACCTGCGCCAGCACCTCGTTCCCTGTCGTCCTCGACCAAGTCGCGAGGTGGGCGTGTCGTAACGACCCGTTCCTCGAAGCCGCCCAAGACGCCGCCGTCGCCGTCGCCATCGTCGCCGGCGTCATCATCGCCGCACCCGTGTCGGCCGGTGTGGTCCTTGGGGGCGCAGGAGTCGGCCTCGCCATGACCCCATGGACCTGCGACCAAACAGACAACGGCTGGTGGAAACCATCACTCGACCTCGACTCCAGCTGCATCGCCACCGAAACCGCACTCGGCGCGATCTTCGCCCCATTCGGCGCTGCCGGTCTCAGCGGAACCGTCACCCGAGCCGCAGCGGTCGGATGCGCCGTCGGCGCCGCAGAAGGCGCAACCTCCACCGCCGTCTACGGATACACCAGCCCCGAAAGAAACATCGACCCCACCAACACCACCATCGCCGCAGCCCTCGGCTGCGCCACCGTCGGCACCATCGAAGGAAGCATCACCCGGATCACCCGAAACGCTGATGGCGCCATACCACCCGTGCCCTGTACGAGCTTCCCGGCTGGAACGCTCGTCCGTATGGGCGACGGATCGCTCGATCCGATCGAAACACTCGAGATCGGCGACGAGGTTCTCTCGTTCGACACCAGCGACCTCACGTTCACCGTAGAAACGGTCACCAACCACTGGTCCCACCCCGACGACGCGCTCACCACGCTCGACCTCGTCACCGGCGCATCGATCACCTCGACCCCTCGCCACCCGTTCTACGACCCCATGACCGGAAGCTGGGTGGAAGCACGCCACCTCGACCCCGGAGATCAGGTCTTCGGCCCGAACGGAACATACGCAATCACCGGCACCACAACCGCACGCGGAAACGTCGACGTCTGGGACATCACGGTCGACAACACCAACACGTTCATCGTCTCCGCATCGGGCACCGACATTGTCGTCCACAACGCACAACGCGAATGCCCACTCGGCACCAGCGATCACGCAGTGAGCCTTTGGGAGACGACGTCCAACCCCACGAAATACCCAGCCCGCTCCGCGAATGCGCAGGCCGCAGCGGCCGTGAGAAATGTGGTTGGCAAGAGATCAATGCCGGTCCACCACCTCTTGCCGAAGGCAATGTGGATACCCTCAGCCACATCGCGCAAGTACCCGCACGCTGGCGCCACGCTCGACATCATCTCGGATCGCGTCGACGACGCAGAGAATCTCATGGCGCTCCCAGCGAACGCCGAAGTCCTGGGCGAGGCTCGCAATATTCGGCCTGACTACTTCGATGACTTGGCTGATTCGGCCATCCACCCCGGAACCCACACCGACGCGTACAAGGAGGAGGTCCAGCAGATGCTCATCGCCAATGTCGCGGACCGCATGAGCGCTCGGGGCATCGACACGAGTGGGTTCATCGCTCCCGACGGATCGATGATCCCCGGACCCGAGAGCCTCGCCTCCTACAACGAAGCCTTGGAACAGATGAACGACATCCTCGGAAAGACCGGTCTGGAATCGGAACTCCTTGAGATTGCCCATCGAACGGGCGATGAGATCTTCGAACGCCTCCGCACAGGCGATCTCCAAACACAGAAACCGTAACCACCCATGCCCGAGCTATCCGATCCATCACTCATCGAGCAGACCATCGCCGACCTCGCGGCGGGACGCATTGTCCTCGAAGAGGACTTTCCCCCCGGAACGTCGCCAATCTCAGACCTTGTCTGCACCGGCGAAGACGCCCTACGAATCCTTCTCGCTCAACCCCACATCGAACCTGACTTCATGTCGGACAACCTTGTCTTCTACGGACACATCACCACCGACCTCGCCATCCCCACCAACACCATCCTCCCCTTCTACGCGATGGTCCTCACCGGGCCCATCGACGGCAACGTCACCATCAACGGCACCATCGGCGACCGATACCGAGAACCCGGCGTGCAGACCAACGCCACCGACCTCTACATCCGACGAATCAGCGGCAACCTCACCATCAACGGCACCCTTCGCCACTTCGGAACAATCATCGACCACGTCGCCGGCGATGTCACCATCACCGGCAACGCCATCGGACTCCACATCAAACACGTCGACGGCAACCTCACCGTCACTCAACCCGCTGGCATCCAATCACTCAGCGTCGGACACGTTGGGGGAACCGCCAGCATCGACGCCACCACCCAACGCCTCAACCTGAAGAACATTGGCGGCAACACCACCATCACCGGCAAACAGCAACTCGCCCAAATTCGCCACGTCGACGGAGACGTCGTTGTTGAAGAGCCGTCACAGATCGAGAAACTGACTGTGGGCAGCATCGCGGGACACGTCCGGGTGGCCGGCCAGATCGGCATCACACTGGACGGCACCCAAACGACCACTTACACAAGGCCACTGAGGTTCGGCCGAGTCACCGGCAACGCTCTCATCACCACATCTGCAACGATCCACGGTGGCTTCACGCATCGCCAATCACTCGACGGCGAAACCGTGATCGAAGGCGACATCAACATCGCAGACCGCGCCTCAATCACCGGCGACATCAACATCGACCACAACGCCGTACTCGGTAACGTCATCATCGACGGTCAACCACAACCACAACCAAGCTCATAGACCATGAACCGGTCGGGAGTCTCCGCTCCACGACACAATGGCAAGTGGGGCGAGCGCAACCCGGTGGCGACCAACGTCGGATACTTGAGTCAACCATCCTGCCTTCCGAATAATTCATCACATGCCCAAGCTCACCGACTCCGACTACATCGAGAGAACAATCAAGAGCCTCCAGGCAGGCAAATCAACACTCGACTCGCCCTACCCCTACAGATCAGCAACAGACGGACTCGTCTGCACTGGGGCCGACGCCTTACGCATCCTCCTCGCTCAACCGCGCCTCGACCCCACACCAAACTCCGACGGCATCATCTTCTACGGCCACATCATCGACGACCTCACCATCCCCGCCCACACCATCATCCCCCACTACCACCTCATCCTCGCTGGGCCCATCGACGGCAACGTCACCATCGACGGCACCATCGGCGACCACTACCGCGAACCCGGCCAAGACACCGACATCGCCGGCCTCCAAATCGAGAAAATCAGCGGCGACCTCACCATCAACGGCACCGTGCGCAACGACCTCATCGTCGACACCGTCGACGGCAACCTCACCATCACGGGAAACGTCGACAACCGAAGCCTCGCCCGAATCAGACACGTCGGCGGAAACATCGAGCTGACCCGCACCGCGTCAGTGCCGCTCAGCATCGGCGAAAGCGGCGCAGATACCCTCATCGACGGATTCCACGAACACATCTCGCTCAACAACATCGCAGGAGACATTCACGTACACGGCGTCGTCCGCACACTCGGTATTCGAGGCGTCCACGGTGACGTCAACATCGACGCAGCCGCCAAAATCCAACAGCTACGGATCTACGACGCCGAACGCGACATCACCATCAACGGCCAAATCGGCGTCCCAGCCCGAGTCGCCAACGTCGTCAAACGAGTCTTCTTCTTCGGACGATGCGGAGGCACAATGCGCTTCACCGACACGGCGCGGCTCGACGGCAACCTCATCCGACGACCACAAACCACACCAGCCGACGCCATCCACGGCGACCTCGTCATCGAACAACGCTCCACCGTCACTGGCGACATCGACATCCCCCCAACCGCCGTGCTCGGTGACGTCGTGATCGGGGACCTCGAAGAACACCGTTCCCTTCCGGGGAGTTGAGTGGTGGATTGGTGCTGCGCAATCTTCGAAGACCTCATCGCAGCCGCGGGTCAGCGGGGTATGGCCGTCGTGGTCACCTCCCGGGCCGCCGTACCGCTCTTCTTCCTCCAGGCACGGGCGGTCTCCGCCGAAGTGGAGGACCCGAGAGTGGACACTCCGTATCCGCTCACGCTCGCTACCCAGCAATCGATCGGGTACTGCCCAGGATGTGGCACCTGCCTTCGCGAGCGATACGACCAGCAGCTCGATGCGCTCCGTAGAGACGACCTCGTTCTCGGCTCGTAGCGGGCTTGCACTTCGTTTCCTGTCGTCCTCGACGACGTCGAAAGATCGATCTCGTGATCGAGATTGGTGGGTGAAGCGAAATGTTGTCTGCAGGTGACCGGGCGCTGATCGATTCGATTGAAGCTCAAGAGTTTCCGACCGAGTTTGGTTACTTTACGCCGATGAAGTTCCTGAAGGCATCTCACAGGCTGGCTGGCGGTTCTTGATGGATCTCTGTCAGTTCAGGATCTATCGCTCCAATCCCGCCAGCATGCTCGAAGAGGCAGGCGAGGCATTGAGAGAGGTCTGGGACTATGCCGTCAGCTCCGGCCTCAAGTGGCTTGGCTTCGATCGCCTTCCACCAAAGGCCTTTCGATCAGGAATCCGCGGAGCTGACCCGCGATCGGAAGACTGATCGGCTTCTTTGTGGCCCTGCTGCTAGTAGTCGCCGAATTACTTGCTCTTCCTGAGCTGGCGTCACCTCGCTGATTCCTGACCTCGCTCACCAGCGAGAGGACGCACAGCGTCGAACTATGGTCTGGCCATGAGGCTTCGACGCACCTCTTTCGCCTGGATCGTGGCGACCATGGCGGCTGCAGCGCTCGTGGCGTGTTCGAGCGACGGTGCAGACCCCGTCGCAACGGTGGAGAACGGGTGCGACGGGAGCATTGCGGTCCGAACCCCAGATACCCCGCGTGGGAACGAACAGGTCCTCGATCCGCAGATGTCGAGCGCCGCAATGGCCTACGGCGATACCGGCATCGAGTTGATGGTTCGCCGCGGCTCGGGCGGCCCGGACAAGCGGCTGGTCTACTCAGCCGAAGACATGGTCACACGACTGGATGCTGGCGTGGCGGTCATCGTCATCGAGGGCGAAGAGTGTCCACGGGGAGGGCCTGGCTGATCGGGTTGTGTCAGTCGGCGAGGCCGGCGACATTGGCGTCGCGCAGTCGTTCGAGGACGGCCATCACGATGATCGTCGGGCCGAAGATCGCCATCGCAAACCCGAGCCATACAAGGATCGGGGTCTCGTCGAGGGCGAAGTCGGCGCTGACCCGGGGCCAGGTGAGCAGCCACCAGCCAAGGCTGAGCGCGACGGCCGGGGCGAGGCGTCCGAACATGTTGGGTCGACCGAGCACGAACGAGGTGGCGATCCATGTGAGCGCCATCACGGCGAGCCCGACCAGTGAGCCTTCGAGGCTGATCGACTCCGAACTCGGGTCCACCGCCAGCGCAACTCGATACGACGCCACAACACCGGCCATCCATATCAGGAAGGCCACGGTCATTCGGACTGGGTCGGAGTTGAGCCACGAACGCATAGGCCCGACGGTGTCATCACCGCTCGGTCACGCCCAGAGGCGATCGGTTCGGTGACGAGGGCCGTCAGGCCCTTGCCGGAGCCTCAATCTCAGCGGCGTCGTCGAGTCCGGGTATTCGATGGGTGAGGAGCCAGGTGATCGCCAAGAACGCCGTCGACCCGGCAAGCGCGACGTCCAACCCACCGAGCATGAACAGGAGCCCCGACAGGAGGGTTCCCGTGAGCCGCCCGGCAGCGTTGGCCGAGTAATAGAAGCCCACATCCATGGCGACATCGTCGCCGGACGAGTACGCCAAGATCAGGTAGCTGTGCACCGAACTGTTGACGGCAAACACCAACCCGAACACGACGAGGCCACCGACAACGGCGACCTCCACGGCGAGATCGGCAACCGCAGCGACCGTAATGGCGACCGACACCGCCAGCAACACGCCGGCCCATCGCACCGCCGCTTCGACCGTGCTCCCCTTCGTGCGTCTCAGCACGGCTGGGGCAGCCGACTGCACGATCCCGTAGCCAATGACCCATGCGGCCAGAAACGCACCGACCGCCGCGTTGGACCATCCCAACTCCTCGTCGAGAAACACGGGCAGCGCCACCACGAACCAGATGTCTCGCGCGCCAAACAAGAACACCCGTGCCGAGGCCAACCGGTTGATCGCCTCCGACCGAGACAACAGCGAGGCCTGCTCGGCCCGGACCTTCGTCTTCCCGATCGGCTCGTCGAGCAGAACGACAGCGGCCACGAGCGTGATCGCGATGGCGCCGGCCATGATCCACAACGCGGGATCGAAGCCGACCGTCTGAAGGAGGAGCCCGCCCACAAAGAACCCGACGCCCTTCAACGCATTCTTCGAGCCGGTGAGGGCCGCGACCCAACGGAACAGGCGACCCTGGTCGTCGGCATCGCCGCACTCGGCGACGAACTTGACCGAACTCTTCGAGCTCATCTTCGTCAGGTCCTTCGCCACGCCCGACAGCGCCTGCGAGCCCATCACCCACGCAACCGCAGCCCACGTCGCCCACGACTCGTCGTGGACCGACAAGGCGAGCAGCGCCACGACCTGGGTGGCCAACCCGTACCAGAGCGTCCGTTGGAGCCCGCGACGTGACCCCACCAACCCGCCGAACAGGTTGGTGATCACGCCGAAGAACTCGTACAGCAAAAAGAGAAACGCCAGCTCGACCGGGCTGAACCCCAGCTCGTGGAAGAACAACAACACGAGGGTCCGCAGGGCGCCGTCGGTGATCGTGAACGCCCAATAGGCGCCGGTCACGACGACGAGCGTGCGGGTCTTCATCTTTGGGATCAGGCTGCGGGAAGGTGCGAGGCCACCCGAGCCGCAAGGTCGATCAGCCGAAAGGCGTAGCCGTACTCGTTGTCGTACCAGACCAGCAGCTTGAGCAGACGACCGTCGACCACCATCGTCGACTGCGCATCGACGATCCCCGAGCGCGTGTCGTTGACGTAGTCGGCCGAAACGAGCGGCCGCTCTTCGAACCCGAGAATCCCGTCGAGCGGGCCAGCCGCCGCGGCCGCCAGGGCGGCGTTGACGTCCTCGACGGTGGTGTCGACGGCGAGGTCGAAGACGCAGTCCGTGAGCGACGCGTTGAGGAGCGGTACTCGCACGGCGACGCCGTCGAGCTTGCCGGCGAGCTCGGGATAGATCATCGTGATCGCCGTCGCGGAACCGGTCGAGGTCGGGATGAGCGAGTTGAGTGCCGAGCGGGCCCGCCGCAGGTCCTTGTGTGGTGCGTCGACGATGACCTGGGTGTTGGTGACGTCGTGAATGGTCGTGATCGTGCCGCGTTCGATTCCGAACGTCTCGTGGATCACCTTGACCACCGGGGCGATGCAGTTGGTCGTACACGACGCTGCAGTCGCAATGTCGTGAAGGGCCGGGTCGTACAGGTCGTCGTTGCAGCCGACGACGATGTTGGGCACGCCGGGGCTCTTGACCGGCGCGGCCACGAGCACCTTCTTCGCCCCCCGCTCGAGGTGCGGGGTCAACGTCTCGGTGGTGCGAAACGCTCCCGAGCAGTCGAGCACGATGTCGACGCCCAACCCTTCCCAATCGATCTCGCCAGGGCTGGCATGACCCGACCAGGTGACCGGTCGGCCGTCGATGTGCATGATGCCGTGATCGAGGTGCACTGGCCGTTCGAACCGTCCGTGCACCGTGTCGAACTCGAGTAGGTGTGCGCCGGTCTCCACGTCGCCTTTCAGCTCGTTGACATGCACCAGCTCGAGACCTGGCTCCTGCACGAGGGCTCGTACGGCGAGCCTGCCGATGCGACCGAACCCGTTGATACCGACACGTGCAACCATGGTCGAGAGTCTCGCCGATCGAGGTGAACGCGAAGTGAACGCAGCGAAACGGGTGGGCGTTCAGATCGTCGAGTAGTTGGTCGACCGGTCCTGCGCCACCGCGCCCGCCAACGTCGACGCCACGTCGCCAAGATCGACGATCCACTCGTCGACGTGGGCAACGTTGCCGTACGACACGGTGAGATGGAGCGAGTCGGGTGGGCCCTGCCGGTCGTGAAACCAGCCACGCTCCCCCAACGCATCACCGAGCGCGAACGGGTCGAGCGGCGTCTCGGCCTGATGATCGCTTGCGACGCAGAAGATGTGGGCTGTCGGGTCGCCCAACACCTGGATTCCCGGCGTCGCATCAACGGCTGCCCGCATGCGGGCCGTGGCATCGACGACTGCCGCCGTGCGTTCGACGTACCCATCGATGCCGAGGTGGGCCATCACCGCCCACGCCATCGCCATGGGCAGACCGGGTCGCGAACCCTGCAGGTTGGGCGATGCGTAGAACCCACCGAGCCAGTCGTCGAACACGAACGTCTGATGGCTACGCAAGCCCTTGTCCCGATAGCAGATCACCGACGAACCCTTCGGCGCATACCCGAGCTTGTGAACGTCGGCGGAGATCGACGTGACGCCTTCGACCGCAAAGTTCCACGGCGCGACGTCGTGGCCGAGCATCTCCATGAACGGCAACACGAAGCCACCCATGCACGCATCGACATGACAGCTCACGCCACGCTCGCGCGCCGCAGCCGCCAGTGACTCGACGTCGTCGATCACCCCCTGCGGATACGTCGTCGCGGAGGCAACCACGAGCGCCGTGTCGTCAGTGATCGCGTCGACCATCGCTGGTACGTCGGCCCGCCAGTCGTCGGCGACAGGCACCACGATCGCCTCGACGCCGAGGACGTGGGCGGCCTTGTGGAACGCAGCGTGCGCCGAGTCGGCGAGCACCATCGTGGGCTGTGTCACGCCGCGCTCCTCCTTTGCCCGCTCGCGTGCCGCCTTCACTGCGCACAGGATCGATTCGGTCCCGCCGCTCGTCAGAAAGCCCGACGCATCCGGCCCGCCGCCAAGCAGGTCGGCGGTCCACCGCACAACCTCACGTTGGATCTCGCCAAGCGACGGAAAGGCCATCGTGTTGAGGGCGTTCTCGTGCAAGAAGTCGGCCGCCACCCGCTCGGCCACGTCGTGCACCGTCGCTCCCCCGTCGTAGACCATGCCGAAGGCACGACCCTGCGCCCACGGCACGTCGTTGCCTCGCTTCGAACGCAACGCGGCGACGACGTCTTCGATGCTTCGTCCAGACTGCTCCATCGAGACAGTCTCACACTGACGCGTGCAGAAATTCGAGGCTGTCCTCGACGTCGCCGTCGACGCGGTACTCGGCGCCGATCGGACGGGTCCAGCCGGCGTCGAGGAGGCGGCGCAGAAGCGAGGGGTAGTCGACGCTGCCGTGATCGGGTGCGCCTCTGTCCGGAACCGAAGAGATCTGGATGTGCCCGACATGGTCGAGGACGTCGATCAGCCGGGCGGCGGCATCGCCCTGTTCGACCTCGGTGTGGAAGACGTCGACCATGAGTTGGATCGTGCCATCCGCCACTCCTGCGAGATCGATGAGGTCGAGTGCGTGCTCGATCGTCGACACGTGATAGCGCGCCACTGCGTGTTGCGAGATCGGTTCGACGAGCACACCGATGCCAAGGGGCGCGGCGAGCTCAGCGGCGAACCGTAGGTTTTGCGCGTAGGTCTCGTCGGCGCCGGAACCGCCCGCTGTTCGGCCGGCGAGCACGCTCACGAAACCGCATCCGACGTCGTCGGCATACCGGACAGCCTGCCCGATCAATGCCCGCGCCTCATCCAGGCGATCGAGCCGCGCAGCGATCCCGAAATCCTCAACGCCGTTGACTCCGAGGCCCGTGTTGAGCGTGATCATTGGCAGCGCCGTCTCGTCCAGGGCGGCGCGAACCGCAGCAACGTCCTCGGCATACGGGAAATGGCATTCGACGGCCGAAAAGCCGCAGCGCCCCGCTGCACGGATGGCGTCTGGAAGGGCTCGGTCTGCCCAAAGAAAGCCGAGGTTGGCCGAATACGCCGGAATCATCCGTCAGCGTCGTCGAGCTCGTGGACAACGCCGGCCAGCAACCCCAACCCCGAGCCCGGATTCGAGCGGGCTCCAATCTCCGAGTGGCGCCGAGTGATCTCGGAGTGAAAGTCGTCATCGGTGAAGACCCAAAACTGGTCGGCGACGATCGCGTCGACAAGCTGGTCGGCAACCATCGCCGGATCGTGCCCCGCTTCGAAGATCTGCTTCGCCATTCCGCGAAGCGTCTCCGTGTCCGGATCAACTTCGGCCTCGTCGACCGCTGACTCCGGCCGATTCCGCTCAGACTCCGCAATCCCCGTCTTGATGATCCCCGGGCACAGACAACTCACCTTCAACCCTGATCCTGCGGCGCGAAGCTCGGCCTCGAGCGTCTCGGCAATCCCGACCACCGCGTACTTCGACGCCACATACGGCGCCAATCCGCCCGTCGGCATGTGACCGAGCACCGACGCCGTGAAGATGATCCGACCCGCATTGGCAGCGGTCATCGCCGGCAACGCAGCCCGAAGGCCATGGACCACACCATGGAGGTTGACGTCGAGTGTCCAACGCCAATCGTTGGCTGTCAGATCCCCGATCGCGCCACCCGCCGCCACTCCGGCGTTGAGGCACAGCACATCGATCGATCCGAACCTCCCCAACGCGCCGTCGATCAGACGCTGATTCGCTCCCGCATCGGTGACATCGCAGACCTCGCCATACACGTCGAGGCCTGCAGCACCCAGCTCGTCGACGACCCTGACAAGCACGTCCGCTTCGACGTCAGCCATCGCCACCCGCATTCCCAACTCGGCGAAGCGTCGGGCAAAGGCCAGACCCATCCCACTCGCCGCGCCAGTGATGACGGCTGACCGTCCTGCGAGTTCGGCCTCATCCGCAATCTTCATCACCTCGTGTTAGCCGGTGACGTGGGTGTGCAGCCAGTCGTCGAGCTTCTCAGCCATCGACCACAACGTTCGAATTCGGTTCTGCGCACCCTCGCCGACGAGCCAAGCCGGTTGTTCGTTGCGGTGGGTGAACTGCAGCGACTTGTGCCGCGAGAGATTGGGATGCGGGTGCCCATCGGGCAGGTCGCAGAGCGGCTTCTTCAGATCCGGGTCGCCCAGCTCGAATCCCTTCGAAGCGAGATCTTCGGTGATGACGTGAAGCGTTGCAGCGTTCGACGGCTCAGCGATCGCGGTCCGATAGGCCGTCACCTGCGCCTTCTCGAAGATCGGGATGCCCACCGACACCTCGACACCCGTCGCATCGATCCGGTAGCTGTGGACCGCTCCCCCAGGCCGCCTGATTCCGGCCAGATGCTCGGTCCGAAACGGTGGCTGTCCCTTCGAGAACCGAGCGTCCTTGCGCAACCTGAAGATCTTCGTCTCGCCACCTGTCCGCTCAGCTTCGGATGCGAGGAATGCCGCGCTCGCTTCCTCGATGGGCTTGTACTCGGCCTTGTGCGCGTCGTACCAGTCTTTCGAGTTGTTCGCTTCGAGACCAGCGAAGAAGTCGTGGGTGTGGGCAGGCCAACTCATGATGAAGTTCCTCTCGTCGAACCGACGTCGATCCGACAATCCCGATTTCGACACCGGACCCCAGATTTCTCGGGAACCTGCCGCGAACGGCCGACGTAGAAGTCATATGGCTTCACGAATCAACCCCGTTCGATCGCTACTCCTGGTACTCGCCGCGCTCGTCTCTTTGGCAGCTGCGTGCGGCAGCGACGCGTCGACGGTCAACTCCGATGCTGGCGTCGCGGTCAGCGACGACGAGTCTGGCGACGCCGTCGACTCGCCCGACGAGGACTCCCCGACGTCGGTGCCCGAACCCGAGATCGTTGACCCTGAGCCGAATGAGCCGTCGAGCACGACCGACGACGGTTCGACGCCCCCCACCACCGAGGCGCCGGCGCCCACGATCGCCACCAACGACTTCCCCGAAGTCACCGCCGACCTCATTGCCGCCCGCGAGAGGTGGAAGGCCTCGGGCATCACCGACTATGTAATGACGTGGTCACCATCGTGCTTCTGCCCGCACTCGACGTTCACCGACACGATCAATGCCGGAGTTCTCGTCAACCACCAGAGCGATGGCGAGACTTTCTACGAAACGACCGGCCTGACCATGGAAGAGATCTTCTCGCAGATCGAACGGGCACTCGCCAACTCACCCGCGCATGTCGACGCCGAGTTCGACCTCGAGACCGGTGCCGTCGTGAGCTACTGGGTCGACGAGGACGAGATGATGGCTGACGAAGAGTTCGGCATCATCGTCGAGTCACTCGATCCGGTCACGACCAGCCAACCCGGCGGACCGGCGTCGCTGCCCGACGTGGAGCTGGTCGAAGATTGGGGATGCGGCTTCGGGTTCAACAAAGGCTCCGCTGACCAGACCCTCGGCCTGCAGATGTTCTTCATCGGCGAGTGGACCGAAAGCGGCCCCGATCTCTCGAGCCCAGTCGACATCAGCGGCGAGGACTGGCAAGCCATCGTCTATGTCGGCAAAGACCTCTTCGCCGATTGGTGTGACGACGTCGTCGAAGAGGGCGAACTCCTCCCCACGATCGACGCCGAGTACCGCGTCGTGGCCGGCACGATCGTCGGCGATGTCGACGGCTCAACCGCCACAGCAACCCTCACCGGAGCGGTCGTGAACGTTGGCGGCGAAGAAATTGCGCTCCCCGATCTCGAGCTTCGTAACGCCGACTGGGGCTTCTTCGCGGGCTGACTAGCCTGGCAATACGAGCATCGCCTCGGCCGACTCGGCCCGCATCGTGCGGGCATTGGGCAGATCGTTCGCCTCAGCCCGCGACAAGGCGGTGGCGTCATCCAATCCGTGCTCCCGCCAGCGTTCGAGAATTCGAGCTTCGACGACCGCATCGGGAACGGCGAGCGCCACCGTCAGATCGAACAGCGGCTGCAGCGAGGCCCACGGCTCGTGTTGGAGCAGCAGCCAGTTTCCCTCCGTCACAATCGTCTCCACCCCTTCGGGAACAACGTCGGCGGCCGCCCGGGTCAACTCCAAAGACCGATCGAAAACCGGTATCGCTACTTCGGTGCTCACGGTCACACGAAGCCGCTCGAGCATGGTGCGATAACCCTCTACGTCGAACGTGTGCGGCGCACCCTTTCGATCCTGATCACCACGGGCGACGAGGATCGCATCGTCGTAGTGAAACGCATCCATCCCCAGCACCGCGGCCCTCGGTCCGAGCGCATCGACCAGCGAGCAGGCGAAGGTGGACTTGCCAGCTGCGGGAGGTCCGGCGATGGCCACCACCCGACGCCGACCCGGTTCGAGCGGCGGAAACGCAGCGAGCACCGCCTCGACATGTTCGTCCATGACGACAAGTTGAGCAGGTCCGGGCCGACGGCCGTAGCTTTGCGGCGTGGTCTCCAAACTCGCCGCCGAATTCGTCGGAACCGCGTTCCTGCTCGCAGCAGTCGTCGGCTCGGGGATCATGGCCGAGACGCTTACGGACGACGTCGGACTCCAGCTCTTCCAGAATGCGTTCGCCACAGCCGGTGTACTCGGCGCGTTGATCCTTACGTTCCAAGCAGCGTCGGGAGCGCACTTCAATCCGGCAGTGACCCTCGCCGACCGAATCTTCGGCGATCTCGACACTCGCACCGCCGCGCTATACGTCATCGTTCAGATCGCAGGCGGCATCGTCGGTGTGGTTGCGGCCAACCTCATGTTCGACCTGTCCGCCCTCGACTGGTCAACAAAGGACCGGTCGGCAGGGCATCTCGTCTTGGCCGAAGGGATTGCCACCATCGGCCTCCTCTTGGTGATCCACGGGGTGGTCCGATCGGGCACCCCACGACTCGCCGCCGCATCGGTGGCCGGCTACATCGCCGGCGCCTACTACTTCACGTCGTCGACGAGCTTCGCCAACCCGGCCGTCACGATCGCCCGGACGTTCAGCGACACGTTCGCCGGCATCGAACCGGCGTCCGCGCCAGCGTTCATCGCCGCCCAACTCGTCGGCACCGCGCTCGCCGTCGGCCTGATCCACGTCATCTGGCCCCCGCCGGTCACTTCGGGGTCAGACACCAACGTGACCAAAACCCAGGATGCGGGAGACGCCTCGTGATCGAGCTCGACGACTACGACGCGAGCATCCCGGCCGGCGCAGGACCTGCCACCCGCGCCGCCAACTCAGGTCACGTTGGGGCTGACCCCGAAGTGCCTGATCCCGGCGTCACGCGGCCGGCAGCGGCGTCGACGGTGACCGTGTCGCCCAGATCGATCTGGCGGAGCGCGCCCCGAACATTCGTGACTGCTGGTAGTCCAAGCTCCCGCACCAGGATCGAACCGTGAGATAAGTCGCCGCCGATCTCGACGACGACGGCGTCGACCTTCTGCAGCGTCGGGATCCAGCCTGCGTCTATTGACCGAGCAACGAGGACCACCGGACCATCGCCCCTAGGTGGAGCATCGCGTGTTGGTTCGTGCAGGACCCACGCCGTGCCGGTCACCATGCCTGCGGTCAGGCTGATGCCCGTCAGGTCTCCGTCGCCCAGCTCGCCCGACCACGATGCGGGATCGTCGTGCTGTCCGACGACGTAGGGCATGTCGATGGCAGCGTGCGCACGTCGCTCTGCTTCTCGCGTGTCCCAGAAAGCGGCGTCTGGTGCCCAGCCATCGTCGAGTCGACGTACCTCGTCCGTCGTGAGCAGCCACAGGTCGTCGACCTCGCGCAACAACCCATCGCGGACCGCTCGCCTGGCCAGGGTCACCGCAGCTCGGCGGATCGCCGCGAAGGCGCGCATCGATTCGTGCCGATAACGCTCCCGCGCTCCCATCGGTTGGGCGAGCAACCACCAGATCGGCAACGTCAACCAGCCGCGCAGGGTCCGAGGTGGCGGCGCCGAGGTCACGGGATCCGCGCCGAATCCGCCGGTCAGCATCGACGGATCGTCGGCGTATCGGGGTCTCGCAACATCAGATTCGAACACCCCCCGATGCCCCCACTCCCGCAGGAACGATTCGAGCGCACCGGGCGACGGGTCGGCACCGAGTGCCGCAACCGCCTCGGCGAGCTCGACCGTGATCGTCCGGTGGCGCGAGGCGTGTTCGTGCAACGTGCCCGCTGCCCGCAACGCCGACATGGGCGGTCCGATCGCCGACGACAACGGGAACATGCCCGTGACGAGCTCGACGTGCGCTGATCGAAGATCGTCGACGACTGCGGAGAACGTCTGCGCTGGTGGCGTTCCGATCGCCGCGACAACTCGTTCGTTGCGACGTGCTCTGGCCACCGCCACGACCTGCGCCCAACCCAGGCGCAGAAGGGACGGAAGCGAGCGCGCGAGACGCAGGGGATTCGCTCCGACATCACGCCCCGACCCTCCACCGATCGACTCGGCGACGAGGGCGGTCGGCAAACCCAGCTCGCGCATCATGTCTTCGAGCAGCGACAGGTTGATCAACGGTCGGCCGAGCTTCACATGGAGAAAGTCGCGTCCCTCCGGTAGCCCAGGAACACGATCGCGGTACCAGTCGAACAGCTCGGGCCCTGCCTCGGCGATCGCCGTCGTCATCAATGTCGACGGCAGCGGCGGGAGGATCTCGGCATGATTGGCTGCAGTGAGGATCTGATCTCGTCGTGGCGCGGCCGTGATCGGACGGATCTGCATGAGCCAGCAGGTCTCGCCATCGTCGGCCCACTCGATGTCCCACGGCTCGTCGCCGAACTCGCGTCGCACGTCGCTGAGTAGCCCCTGGAGGCGCCGTTGCCACCCTGACTCGGCTCTCTCGACCCGGGGCAGCTCGAGTCGTTCGCCTTCGACCTGTCCGCTCACCAACGTGTCGGCCGTGCCGGTCGTCGCGTTGACCAGGTCGTCGTAGGTTCCGGGTTCGCTGAAGGCGACACCCGCTGTCTCGGCGTTGACCATCGCCATGACCAGGACGTCGGTCCGGAAGTCGCCGTCTCGGCGGTCGGCCGACCCTCGAACTCGGGTGATGCTCGCATCGAGGTCGAGGAGCGACACGTGGAGTTCGGAGTCGAACCATCCCGCGAGACTGTCACCGCGACCGTCTTCGGCGCCGAACGCCGATCGCACTGCACAAGAGTCGGCCCCCTCGGCGGCGAACCACGCACGCAGCTCCCCCATCACCGCCGGATCGACCGTTTCGGCCGACGGGACGACGACGCCGATCGGCACGGTCAGACCATTCGCCGAAGCTCGATCCAACGTCGCCGCCTTGGAAGCCACCCCCTGCCGCTCCGCTCGACCCGAGCCGATTGTGATGAACGGCGCAGGTGCGGGGTCAGGACGACGAGGCGAGTTCGACCGCCATGTTGGCCACCACATCTGCATATTCCTCCGGTTGTTCGAGCATCGGGAAATGGTCCCACCCTGGATGGATCACCCGACGCGCTTCGGGGAGTTTCTGAGCGATCGAATCTGCCTGTTTGGACTTGAGCACGCGATCGTGCTCGCCCCACAGCAGGATCGAGGGCACGTCACGCACGGGCTCGACGGAGTTGAACCAATCGACCGTGATGACCTCGAACATGAGCCCAAACGCATCGCAGCTGCGGTACCCGTCGAAAAACTGATCGATGTCGGCCTTGGGGGCACCCGTCGGGAAGAAGAGCTTGCGCCATAACGGCCGGGGAGCCTTCGCTGCAATCAGCCGGCGCATCGTTTCTCGGACAGGAGCGGTCGACATCACGCGCGGAAAGAGACGGCGGTCGAGGTCGGCACCGACCGGAGCATGGAGGATGAACCCGGACACGAGATCCGGTCGCCGACTCACCAGGTCGAGAGCGATGGACCCGCCGATGCCGTGGCTGAGGAGTACCGGTGCGGGACCATCGCCGATCAGTTCGCCGAGTCGGTCCGCGTACGTCGGGACCGAGTCGACCGCCGGATCGAGCGGCACCCCATTGAAGCCAGGCAGATCGATCGCCTCGAGCGTGACCCCGTCGGGCAAGTAGTCAGCCATCCGGGCGAAGCGCGTACTGCCTCCGCCGTTTCCGTGAACGGCAACAATGCGAGTCATGAGGCTCCGATCAGGTCGAACAGCATCTGGGGGTTTGGGTGATCGCCAGCGTGCTCGCCACGATGGACCGTGGTGAACTCGCCGCCGTCGACCGCGATCACGGTGGGCATCGTCCACGGGTCACCGATCTTGCGGCCGATGCGATGGCCTTGGGCGGTCGCTTTGATGCCTGCGATCCACGACCGCAAACCGAACATCTCTCTCCAGCCGCCGCGTTCGACATCGAAGGTCGAGTACAGGTCGCCGTCAGGATCCGGTACCGCCGTTGCATCGGCATCGAGATCGGCAAAGAACCGGTCGAACTGATCGGAGGTGCCCTGGTATGCGAAGACAATGGCCGGAGGTGCCTCGTTTGCGTCTCGTACGGTAGCGAACTCGCTCACCATCTGTCGACGAAACAGTCAACCGAAGTGACGCAAGAACACGAGCAGCGTGGGACCGTGCTGTGAGTCGACGAACTCCCCGAGCGTCGAACCGGCTCCTGCGCCGACCAGAGGAGCATTTCGCCAAGTCGTCATAGCTCCATGCTGGGCGCGCGCCGGGCCACACGTCGGTTCGAACCGATGTGACACCCGAACCGTTTCCAATCGGATTCGACGACTAGGTCGCTCGGCTCGACGAACCGGATTTGGGCCCAACGGTCCTCACTCGGCGAGCCCGCTCACCGATCGGCAAAAACGCCCTTGAGCTGTCGAAAGCGGGTCGGACATGAAGATCGTGTGGAAAGCGTTGCTCGTAGTCGCCGTGCTCGCAATGGCTGCGTGCCAGCCCGGCGGAGAGGCCGCGCCGAGTCGGACATCGGTCGTGCTCAACGAGAGCTCGCCCACACCGGAGAACGAGGGCAGCATCGCCCCATGGAATGACGGTGAGGAGATCGTCAGCGAAGCTCCAACCGAAGCGACCGACGAACCCGTCCAGGCCGAGGAAGCAGCGTCGCTACCGCCCGATGCGCTCGCGATGACATCGGGAGCGACGATCGAAGCCGTGACATCGATCGGCCAGATGATGCACGTCGGAGGTTTCGGCCTCGACATCCGATTCCCGCTCAATACGAACGAACCGCTATTGCGTCAGTACATCGACGCGGATGGCTCGTCCTATACCGAACTCCGGATGCAGCGATACCTCGTCGCCGCGTCGGGCATGGACGCCACGAACTTCGTGGATACCGACCTCGCCGCGTGGTCGAACGACAACCGAACGATCCTCGACGCCCGAAACCTCGATGTGCTCGTCGAGATGGGAGTCGACGCCGAGTCGCTCGGCGTGCTGGCTCCCGGGGTTTGGTCGATGAGTCACGATGTCGGGGTGCAACCGAGCGACCTCTTCCAGCTCGTGTTCGGCTTCGGCACTCCAGACGCTGACGGGATCCTCGACAGGTTGCCCACCTTGATGACCGGCGACGATTTCTTCGTGACTGACGACTACGCCGTGGTGACCATGCCATTCACGCAAGCGCTTCGCATTCTGGGAACGGATACGGAGCGCTCTGCCCGTCTCGCAGCAGAGTCCATGGCTCCAGCAATCGAGGTCGATGCGTCCTTCCTCGAGACGGTCTTCGTCCGGACATACGAAGAGGCACAGGCGGACGTGACTCTGACCTTTGCCACCGATAGCGAACCGATGACCCTCGAGATCGAAGCCGATCTGCGCACGTTCTGGCCGCGGCTTCTCGACGAGGCCGATGAGGTCCTCGCCGGTGCGCTCGAGGCCGAGCTCGATCTCGCGCGCCGCCAGGTGAGTTCATCTCGGTTGTTCATGCAGTACCACATGACCATTTCGGAGGTCACGCACACGGCGCCGCCAGCGCCCGGCGCCATGGCCGACCGGACCAACGACGTCCTCACGATCATCCAGTAGCGGATCGAGTTCGAGGTCTTCGTGCCACAATCGGGTGATGGCGCATGCGAAGAACTTCGATGACGACGATCCGATCCTGGCGAAGGTGCGGGAGGTCGCGCTTGCCTTCCCGGAGGCAGCGGAGAAGGTCAGCCACGGTCGGCCGTGCTTCTTCACGAAGAAGATCTTCTGCATCTACGGC
>JAHDDK010000067.1 GCA_020629375.1 Acidimicrobiales bacterium | reverse complement strand
CGAGCCTGCGGGATGTAGTCCGCAGTGCGAGCCTTTTGCGAGCCTGCGGGATGTAGTCCGCAGTGCGAGCCTTTTGCGAGCCTGCGGGATGTAGTCCGCAGTGCGAGCCTTTTGCGAGCCTGCGGGATGTAGTCCGCAGTGCGAGCCTTTTGCGAGCCTGCGGGATGTAGTCCGCAGTGCGAGCCTTTTGCGAGCCTGCGGGATGTAGTCCGCAGTGCGAGCCTTTTGCGAGCCTGCGGGATGTAGTCCGCAGTGCGAGCCTTTTGCGAGCCTGCGGGATGTAAAGGCCGACCCACGTTGTGGGTAGGGACGGGGAGCGGAGCGCGCGGGAAGCGCCGCTCCCCGTTTCGCGTTTTCGGACGCACTTCGGTGGGTGGCGCGGCCTCTACGCTGAGAGCGTGTCTGTGCTGCGCGTCGCGATTTGTCAGATCAACACCACGGTCGGGGATCTCTCCGGCAACGCCGACCTCGTCCGTTCGTGGATGGCCGAAGCGGAGCGTGAGGGGGCCGATCTTGCCCTGTTCCCGGAGTTGACGATTTCGGGCTATCCGCCCGAGGACCTCTTGCTCAAGCCGGGGTTCGTCGCGGAGAACCGGCGGATTCTCGACGAGCTCGCCGCGGACCTCACCGGCGATTGCGTGGCGGTGGTCGGGTTTGCTGACGGCGTCGAAGGCGGGATCTACAACGCGTTGGCTGTGGTGCACGGGGGAGTGGTCCACTCGACGTACCACAAGCGAGCGTTGCCCAATTACCGCGTGTTCGACGAGGAGCGGGTGTTTGTTCCGGGGACCGAACCGATGCGCCTGCACGAGATCGCTGGCATCCGGGTTGGGATGTCGATCTGCGAGGACGGCTGGATTGCCGGCGGTCCGATTCCGCAGTTGGCGGCCGGTGGCGCCCAGATCATCGTCAACATCAACGCCTCGCCGTACTACCGCAACAAGTTCGATGTGCGCGTGGCAGAGATGGCGAATCGCGTGCAGGAGGCAGGCGGTGTTCCGTTCGTGTACGGCAACCAGGTGGGCGGGCAGGACGAGCTGGTGTTCGACGGGTCGTCGTTTGTTCTCGATGCTGCGGGTGCGGTGATCGCCAAGGCCGGTCATTGCGTCGAAGAGCTGCTTGTCGTCGATGTCGACGTTGCGGAGGTCGACGTTTCGGTTGAGGCACTGTTCCCGGTGCACACGATCACGGGGCCGACAGGTCGAGCGTCGGCGGGCTCATCGGCGCGGATTGCTCCACAACCGAACCCACTCGACGAGCTGCACGACGCGCTGGTCCTCGCCACGCGCGACTACGTCCGCAAGAACGGTTTCACCGATGTCTGCCTCGGCCTGTCCGGAGGCATCGATTCGACGCTGACAGCCGCGATCGCGGCCGATGCGCTCGGACCCGAAAACGTGCACTGCGTGCTCATGCCGTCTCGATACTCGAGCGATCACTCGGTCAGCGACGCAGTTGACTTCGCCGAACGGCTCGGTGTGTCGCATCGGACCATTCCGATCGAACCAGCGCACGCGGCGTTTCTCGACATGTTCGCCGAGTCGTTCGCTGGACGCGACGAGGGCCTGACCGAAGAGAATCTTCAATCGCGTATCCGCGGCGTCATCTTGATGGGTTTGACCAACAAATTCGGTTGGCTTGTGGTGACGACGGGCAACAAGAGTGAGGCTGCGGTCGGCTACTCGACGTTGTACGGCGACACCGCTGGGGCGTACGCCGTGATCAAGGACGTCTACAAACTGGACGTGTATGCCCTCGCCCTCCGGTACAACGAGCGTGAGGGGCGAGAGGTGATTCCGGAGTCGGTGATCACGAAGCCACCGTCGGCCGAGCTTCGCCCCGACCAGCGCGACGATCAAAGTCTTCCGCCATACGAGGAGCTCGATCCGCTACTCGAGGCCTACATCGAAGGCGATCACACGCTCGCTGAGCTGGTCGACAGGGGATTCGACGAGGCGGTCGCCTCTCGCATCACCCGGCTCGTCGACATCGCCGAGTTCAAACGTCGCCAGACCCCTCTCGGGGCTCGGGTGACTCGCAAGGGTTTCGGTCGGGATCGTCGCCTCCCGATCACGAACGGCTTCCGCTGAGCCGTCTGGTCACGAGATCAGAACGACCTCGGCCGACTCGACCAGGTTCGCAAGGTGAGGCGCTGTCGGTGACGACTTGGCCAGCCCGGCGACCGTTCCGATGATCATGACGCACGGGGACGGTAGAGGGCACCCGACCAGCGACACTTCGGCCAGCGACAGGACTTCGATCTGTTCGTCGCCGAACCCCGCACGGTGCACGGCAGCGACCGGCGTTTCGGCCCGGCGGCCTGCGGCGATCAGACGTTCGGCCACCTCGCGTGCCGTCGACGCGGCCATCAGAACGACGAGCGTCGTGTCGTCGCGGGCCAGGGTGTTCCAGTCGTAGTCGCCGTCGCCGGCGCGATGTCCAGACAGCACCGTGAAGCTTGCTGCGTGTCGCCGATCTGTCAGGGGGATTCGGCTGAGGGTTGCCGCGGCAATCGCTGATGACAATCCGGGAACGACCTCGACATCGATACCGCGGCGCGTCGCCGCCTCGATCTCTTCATTGCCGCGGCCGAAGACGAACGGGTCGCCGCCCTTGAGGCGGACGACGTGGCTGCCGTCGAGTGCGTGTCGCACGAGGAGGTCGCTGATCTCTTCTTGACGCGGTCCGTGGCCCTTGCCCTTTCCGACGGGGAGTTTGATCGCTGCGGCAGGTGCAAGGGCGAGAAGATCGGGGTCGGCAAGCCGGTCGTAGAGGACGACGTCGGCAGCGGCGAGGGCCCGGGCGCCACGGATTGTGATGAGGTCTGCGCCCCCGGGCCCTGCGCCGACGAGCGTGACCTTTCCGGGTCTCGTCTCCGAAGAGTCGGCTGCGAACTCGGCTTCGAACTGCGACCGGATGGCGTCGATTTCTGTCGGTCGACCCGATCGGATGGCGTCCATTCCCGGTTCGAAGAATCGTTGTCTCCACGCGGCGTAGTCGTAGCGATAGTCACCGCTGTTGCGGAGGTGGTCTCGTGCGGTCGCGGCATGGTCGAGGAGCGTGCCGACTTCGGCGGGGATCGCGGAGGTGAGTTCTTCCCGCAAGAAGCGGGCGCCGGCGGGGGTGGCACCATTTGTGGTGATCGCGACCGTTGCCGCGCCACGCTCGAGGACGGCCGGCACCGTCACGTCACAAAGGTCCGGATCATCGACGGCGTTGACGATCGCTCCCCAACGGTGCCCCCATCGGGTGATCCAGGCGTTCGTTTCGTGGTTGCCGGTGGCGGCGACGACGAGCGTCGCTTGGCGGAGGTCTCGGCGACGCACCCGGCGTCGTTTCAGTACGAGCGTGCCGGCCTCGGCGAGTTCGACGACTCGTGTCGATGGCGTCGGGTCGATCACTTCGAGGTGCGCCCCCGTCCGGAGCATCGTCTCGATCTTGCCCTCGCCGATCGCGCCGCCGCCAACGACCACGACCTTCTTGCCCCACAGACGCCATGCCATGACGTATGGGCGATGTGCAGTTTCGGCCACGGCCGCACGGTATCGAGCGGGAGAGTCGCGTCGATTTCGCACTTGTTGCCCCTCTGTGAACACGAGCGCACGACACCGGTCGAGCCGGCGAGAGCTGGTCAGAGTGAATCGCCATGACGCAGTCGAGGACGCATTCCCTCTGCGGACGCCGGATCGGGGTCACCGCCGAACGTCGCGTCTCGGCCCAGATCCGATTTATCGAGTCGCGCGGCGGTGACGTCATCGAAGCTCCTGTTCTGCGGACGTTGTCAAACGTGGAGACGCCCGAACTTCGAGCGATGAGTGTCGGCATCGTGGACTCGCCGCCGGACGTGTTCGTGGTCCAGACCGGTCAGGGTCTCCGGTGGTGGATCGACAATCTCGATTCGCTGCTGCAGCAACGTGTCGTCGCTGCGCTGCGCGACATCGACGTGTGGACGAGAGGAACGAAGGCCACGACCGCGTGTCGACACCTGGGTATCGAGCCGTCATGGACCGCGCCGAACGAGACCGTTGTCGACATCATCGATCGCCTGCGGACCGTGGATCTCGTCGCCGCGGACGTGGCGGTGCAATCCGACGGCGCCGACCGGTTGAGTCCGGATTCGCCATCCGCTCAGCTCCTCGCAGCGTTACGGGACTGCGCCGCGTCGGTCCGAGATGTTGAGGTGTATCGCTATTCGCTCCCCGATGACCTGGGTCCGGGTCGACAGTTGGTTCTCGACGTCCTGGCTGGACGCGTCGATGCGGTCACCTTCACGTCGTCTCCGGCGATTCGCCATTTCCGGGCGATCGCCGACACGATTGGGCGGGTCGACGATCTGGACTTGGCGTTTGTCTCGAGATGCCACGCCGTCGTCGTCGGTCCGGTGTGTGCGTCCACGGCACGGTCCTTCGGATGGGAGTGCATCGTGCAACCCGACCAGGCGCGTTTGCTTCCGATGCTCGAAGCCATGGAGTCGCAGCTTCGAAGTGTGTCGGCTCGATGAACCCGCCCGCACGTCGTTGGGGTGGGTGTGTGCGCTGCCTCACGGCTGCGCGTTGAGCGAGCTGGCGCGCGCGACATCGAGGCATCACATCGGGGAGACATCGACGAAATCCCGCTGCGATTAGGTGGTGGCCAACTACGACAGAGAGGCAGACGAACGTGTCTGGACATGGTGTATCCCGACGGCACTTCGTGATCGGAGCAGGAACCTTCGGCGCTGGCGCAGCGCTGCTCGGCGCTTGCGGCGGTGGCGACGACGAGAGCGTCAGCACGGCGGTCGAGGGCGCAACCGAGACGGCGCCCTCGGCGTCGGGCGGTGCGGTCGAGAAGCCGAATCTGACGATGGGCTTCATCAAGCTCACCGACATGGCTCCGCTCGCGATCGCATTGGAGAACGGCTACTTCCTCGAGGAGGGCCTCAACGTGACCCTCGAGGCACAGGCCAACTGGAAGGTCCTGCTCGACGGCGTGATTGGCGGCCAGCTCGACGGAGCGCACATGCTCGCCGGCCAGCCGCTCGCCGCAACGATCGGCTACGGCACCGAGGCGCCACTCATCGCGCCCCTCAGCCTCGACCTCAATGGCAACGGGATCACCGTGTCGAACGAGGTGTGGGACCTCATCCGGCCCGACCTCCCCGAGAACGCCGACGGCAACCCCGTGCATCCCATTTCGGCATCGGTGCTCAAGCCCGTCATCGACCAGTTCGCCGCCGAGGGCAAGCAGTTCAACATGGGCATGGTCTTCCCGGTCTCGACCCACAACTACGAGCTCCGCTACTGGTTGGCCGCAGGCGGTATCAGCCCCGGCTACTACTCCGACGGCGACGCCGTCGGAGTGATCGAGGCCGAGGTGCCGCTCTCGGTGACACCGCCACCGCAGATGCCCGCCACGATGGATGCGGGCACGATCGACGGCTACTGCGTCGGTGAGCCGTGGAACCAGGCGGCGGTCGCACAGGGCATCGGCGTGCCGATCGCCACCGACCAGCACGTCAAGACCACCAACCCCGAGAAAGTGTTCGGCCTGCGCGAAGACTTCGCGTCGACCAACCCAAACACCACCAAGGCGCTGCTCCGAGCAATCATCAAGGCCCAGCAATGGTTGGACGCCGACGACAACGCCAACCGTGAGGCCGCGGTCGAGATCCTCTCGCAGCCCAACTACGTCGGCGCCGACTTCGACGTGATCGCCGCATCGATGACCGGAGTCTTCACCTTCGAGTCGGGTGACACTCGCCCGGCGCCGGACTTCAACATCTTCTTCCGGGACTACGCCGGCTACCCCTTCTACTCCGACGCCATCTGGTACCTGACGCAGATGCGCCGGTGGGGCCAGATCGCCACCGACCAGACCGACCAGTGGTATCTCGACACGGCCGAGTCGGTGTACCGGCCCGACCTGTACCTCGAGGCCGCGAACAGCCTGGTCACCGACGGCGCAATCACGGCCGCCGACGTTCCCGACACCGACGGCTTCCGGGCGCCGGAGGACGACTTCATCGACGGAATCGTGTTCGACGGCACCAAGCCCAATGACTACCTCGAGTCGCTCCCGATCGGGCTCAAGCAGGGCCAGACCGTGACCGCCGAAGGCGTCCAGGGCTGACGCCCGCAGATCGCAGCGAAAGGGACAAGACATGGCATCAGGACTTGGCATCGCCGGCGCCGTCGCCACCGGCACCCGGGCACCAGACGATCTCGAGATCGTCCCGTCGCCCCCAGAACCGACGATTGACGCACCGGAGGAGTCGACGGGCCGTGGCATCGGATCGATGGTGATCGGCTGGCTCAAAGGGCTCGCGCCGCCGGTTCTCGGCATCGCCGGGTTCGTGGCGATGTGGGCCGTGCTCGCCCCGCAGGTCAACACGTCGCTCGGTGCGCTCCCGGGGCCCGGCGACGTGTTGAACGCCGGCCGCGACCTCTACGACGAGTGGATGGCGATCCGTGCGGACCGGTCGGCGTTCTATGCGACACAAGACGCCCGCAACGCCGAGCTCGTCGCCGCCGGTACCCCGGAGCTGGCGACGAACTTCGAGTACTCCGGTTCGCCGTCGTTCCCCGACCAGATCTGGACGTCGTTGCGCACCGTCGCCCTCGGCTTCTTCATCGGCACGGTCATTGCGGTGCCGATCGGGTTGCTCAGCGGCTTGTCGAAGACGTTCAACGCGGCGATCAATCCGTTGATCCAGATCTTCAAGCCGGTGAGTCCGCTCGCCTGGTTGCCGATCGTCACCATCGTGATCTCGGCGACGGTCACCGCTGATGAGCCGATCCTGCCGATCAGCTTCATCATCTCGGCGCTGGTCGTGACGCTCAACTCGCTGTGGCCGACGCTCATCAACACGGCGGTCGGCGCGTCGTCGGTCGACGAGGACCTGCTGAACGTCGGCAAAGTGCTCAAGCTCGGCTGGTTCGCCCGCCTCCGTCAACTCATCCTGCCGTCGGCGTTGCCCTACATCTTCACCGGCATGCGTCTGTCGCTCGGTGTTGGCTGGATGGTGCTGATCGCCGCCGAAATGCTCGCCCAGAACCCGGGCCTCGGAAAGTTCGTCTGGGACGAATTCCAGAACGGCAGCTCCCAGTCGTTGTCCCGAATCATGTTCGCCGTGCTCGTTATTGGCTTCATCGGGTTCCTGCTCGACAAGCTCATGAGCATGGCCGAGAGCTGGGTCGGCCGGAATCGGTTGGCGTGACATGAGCGAACCGGTTCTCTCCCTGCGCAACGTCACCAAGTCCTACGCCGACGGTGCCGGCGGACTCACCGAAGTCCTCTCCGGGCTCGACCTCGAGGTCTACGACGGCGAGTTCGTTGCGGTGCTCGGGTTCTCCGGCTCGGGCAAGACGACGCTCGTGTCCGCCATCGCCGGCCTGATCGATCTCGACGGCGGCGAGGTGCGGGTGCGCGGCGAAGTGTCGACCGAGCCCGGCCGTGACCGTGGCGTCGTGTTCCAGTCGTATTCGTTGCTGCCGTGGCTGACGGTCGAAGGAAACGTCGCCCTGGCGGTCGATGCCGTGCACGCCGACAAGTCCAAGGACGAACGGCAACGACTGATCGACGACACCATCGGGCTCGTTGGCTTGAGCCACGCCAAGGATCGCAAGATCGCTCAGCTCTCTGGCGGGATGAAACAGCGTGTCGCGGTTGCGCGGGCCTTGTCGGGCAAACCGGAGATCCTGCTCATGGATGAGCCGCTCTCTGCGCTCGACGCGCTCACACGGGCGAAGCTCCAAGACGAGATCGAACGCATCCGTGGCCAGGAGAAGCGCACGATTCTGCTGATCACCAACGACGTCGACGAGGCGTTGCTGCTTGCGGACCGGATTGCAATCCTCGACAAGGGTCCGGCCGCAAAGATCAGTCACGTCTTCGACGTGAACATCGCTCGCCCACGGGAGCGGACCGAGGTCAACGCCGACGAGGCCTACATGGCGCTTCGTCAGGAGATCGTGACGACGCTCGATCAGATGAATGTCGAAGCGGCGGAGATCATCGATCTCACCGATTCGGCAACGCTGCCCGACCTCACGCCAGTCGATCTCTCCGGTGCGCCGAAGGCCTACCGCGATGCGGCAATGTCGGACCGGACGAGCCGCTATCTGGAGTTCTACAAAGCGAAGAAGGTCTACCCGACGCCAACTGGTCCGCTGACGGTGATCGACGACATCAACATCGTCCTCGACAAGGGCGACTTCATCTCGCTGATCGGCCACTCGGGTTGCGGCAAGTCCACCGCCCTCACGATGGCTGCGGGTCTCAACGAGATCACGGGCGGCAAGATCATGCTCGACGGACGTGAGATCGACGCTGCGGGTCCCGACAAGGCGGTGGTGTTTCAGGCACCGTCACTGATGCCTTGGCTGACCGCACGAGAGAACGTCTCGCTCGGCGTCGAGCGGGTCTACCCCGACGCGACGAAGAGCGAGCGACGTGACGTCGTCGAGTACTACCTCGAACGGGTCGGTCTGGCGAACGCCATGGACAAGCGAGCGAGCGAACTGTCGAACGGCATGAAGCAGCGGGTCGGCCTGGCCCGGGCCTTTGCCCTCAGCCCGAAGCTGCTCCTCCTCGACGAACCGTTCGGCATGCTCGACAGCCTTACCCGATGGGACCTCCAGGACGTGCTCGTCGAGGTCTGGAACCGCACCAAGGTCACCGCGATCATGGTCACCCACGACGTCGACGAAGCGATCCTGCTCGCCGACCGGGTGGTCATGATGACCAACGGCCCCGACGCCCGCATCGGCAAGGTCCTCGACGTCGACCTGCCGCGTCCGCGAGACCGACAGACCCTGCTCGACGACCCGACCTTCTACGCCTACCGGCAAGAGGTCCTCCAATTCCTGGCCGACTACGAACACGGAGCCCATCAACCGGCATGAGTGACACACCCCTGACCGAAGAGACGATCAGCATCGTCGAATCCACAATCCCGGTCCTCAAGGAGCACGGGCTCGCGATCACCACCCGCTTCTACGAGCGTCTGTTCGAGGAGCATCCCGAAGTCGAGCCGATGTTCGCCGCGGCGTCGCCGGGTCAGGCCGAACGTCTTGCCGGCGCCGTTCTTGCGTACGCCCGCAACATCCGGGACCTCGACGCGCTCGCGCCTGCGGTCGAACGCATCGCCGCGAAACACGTCGGCGCCGGCGTGCAACCGCTGCACTACGACGTCGTCGGCACGGTCCTGCTCGGCTCGATGGTCGACGTGCTCGGCGAACTCGACATCGCCGTCCTCGATGCCTGGGGCGCCGCATACGGAGCGCTCGCCGACGTGTTCATTGGTGCTGAAGCGGCGCTGATGGAAACGGCCACATGACCCGAATCGTCGTCGTCGGCAACGGCATGGTCGGACAGCGGTTCGTCGACCGTCTCGTTGCCGGCGACGCGCTCGACTCCCACACCGTCGTCGTGTTCGGCGACGAGCCCGTCCCGGCCTACGACCGCGTCGCGCTCTCGTCGTGGTTCGACGGGGCAACGAGCGAGGATCTCCGTCTCTGTGACGTCGAGGCGATGACGTCGGCCGGCATCGACATGCGCCTCGGGGTGAAGGTCCTGTCGATCGATCGATCGGCGAAGGAGGTGGTCGCCTCCGACGGTTCGACCGAGCCCTATGACGTGTTGGTCCTGGCCACCGGTTCGAAGCCGTTCGTGCCCCCGATCCCCGGTGCTGATGGTCCCGATTGCTTCGTGTACCGAACGCTCGAGGATCTCGAAGCCATCCGAGACCGTGCCGCTGATGCCTCCCACGGGGTCGTCGTTGGTGGGGGCCTGCTCGGTCTCGAAGCGGCCAACGCCCTTCTGAACCTCGGGGTCGAGACAAGCGTCGTCGAGATGGCCGAACGGCTGATGCCCCAACAGCTCGACGATCCCGCCGCGGTCGTCTTGCAGAGCTGGATCGAGCGGCGCGGAATCGACGTTCGCCTTGGCTACGCAACGTCGTCGATCGACACGACGCCACGCGGCAGTCTGACCATGACCCGAAAGGAAACCGCCCGAGACGACATGACCGCGGGCGACGACGTGGAGACGGACTTCGTCGTCTTCTCGGCAGGCATACGCCCGAGAGACGGCCTGGGCCGTGCCGCCGGATTGGCGATCGGCGCCCGAGGTGGCGTCGTCGTCGACGACACACTCGTGACGTCGGATCCTTCGATCTTCGCCATTGGCGAGGTTGCGTGCCATCGAGGCCGGGTGCACGGCCTGGTCGGGCCGGGCTACGACATGGCGTCCACGTTGGCGTCTCGGCTGATCGACAACGCCGACGACGTGTTCACCGGCGCAGATTGGTCGACGAAGCTGAAGCTGCTCGGCGTCGACGTCGCAAGTTTCGGCACACCAGAACCCGGCGACGATCGGGTCGAGTACACCGACCCGCTCGCCGGTATCCATCGTCGGGTCTCGGTCCGCAACGGCGACGTCACCGGCGGCGTTCTGGTCGGTGACGTTTCCAACTACGACGTTCTCCACGCCATGGCGACCGGTACGGCCGCGACGGCGAACGTCCCCGAGCTCGTCGTCCCCGCAGGCATGGGCTCAGCGCCACTCGTCGAGCTGCCCGACAGCGCTCTGATCTGTACGTGCAACACGGTAAGTCGAGGCGATGTCCGTGACGCCGTCGCCGGTGGGGCGCACTCGATCGGCGATGTGAAGGCATGCACCGACGCCGGGACCGGATGCGGTGGTTGCATACCGGGCGTCACCTCGCTCGTGAACGAGACCCTGGTCTCGCTGGGCGTCGAGGTGTCCTCGGCGATCTGCGAACACTTCGACCTGAGCCGTCAGCAGCTCTTCGATCTCATCCGGATCCGACGCCTCACGTCATGGCCCGAAGTGCTCGACGCGTTAGGAACGGGTCGAGGCTGTGCCATCTGTCGACCAGCGGTCGGTTCGATCCTCGCGTCACTCGGCAACGGCTACATCCTCGACGACGGCCAAGCGGCGGTTCAGGACACCAACGACCACGCGCTGGCAAACATGCAACGCAACGGCACCTACTCAGTCGTGCCGCGCGTGCCTGGCGGTGAGATCACTCCGGCGCAGCTGATCGCCCTCGGGCGGATCGCCGAAGAACACGGGCTCTACACCAAGATCACTGGGGCTCAGCGCATCGACCTGTTCGGTGCACAGCTCCACGAGCTGCCGACGATCTGGGCCAAGGTGCTCGACGCCGGCATGGAATCCGGACACGCGTACGGCAAGGCGCTCCGCACCGTGAAGTCGTGCGTCGGTTCGACCTGGTGTCGCTACGGCGTGCAGGACTCGGTCGCCATGGCCATCGAGCTCGAGCTCCGCTACCGGGGGCTACGTGCCCCGCACAAGCTCAAGTCGGCGGTGTCGGGATGCACACGCGAATGTGCCGAAGCGCAGAGCAAGGACTTCGGCGTGATCGCAACCGAGACCGGGTGGAACCTCTACCTGGGCGGCAATGGCGGTCGAGTCCCGCGACACGGTGACCTGTTCGCCACCGATCTGACCTCGGACGAGCTGATCCAAACGATCGACCGCTTCTTGATGTTCTACATCCGGACCGCCGACAAACTGCAGCGCACCTCGACCTGGCTCGAGAGCCTCGACGGCGGTGTCGAGCACCTCCGAGACGTGATCGTGGATGACGTGCTCGGCATCTGCGACGAGCTCGATGAGGCGATGGCTGCCCATGTCGATGACTACGCGTGTGAGTGGGCCGAGACGCTCGCGGATCCCGAACGCCTGAAGTACTTCGTCGAGTTCGTCAATGCGCCCGATGACCACTCGACGCCGGTGTGGATCACCGAACGGTCGCAACGCATCCCCGCACGGACCTGAGAGGAGCAAGGCGTGTCCACGATTGTCCCGAACATTGCCAACAGTGATCCATCCAGCGAGCCTGCGGTCGACGATCTCGAGGTGTGGTTCTCGATCTGCAACGCCGACACGGTCTCGCTCGATCGCGGCATCGCGGCGCTGGTCGACGGGTACCCCATTGCGATCTTTCGGCTTGCACCGGTCGACGCCGGATCATCGGAGTCGTGGCATGCCGTCGACCACCTCGATCCGCGGACGGGCACCCCCACGATCGCCCGGGGGCTGGTCGGATCGGTGGGGGACCGGCCGGTCGTCGCCGCACCGCTACACAAAGAGCGCTACGACCTCGTAACCGGTGCGTGTCTCGACGACCCCGAGCTGGCACTCCGGGTTCACGACGTTCGTGTGACCGATGGCGTCGTCGAGGTACTGAACGTCACGACGCCGAAACGCGGGCGAAACGTGGCCGCGAAACACTCGGTGACGTGATCGGGCCGTTGTCGGGATTTTGTGTGGGCGTGACGGCCGATCGGCGTAGTGGCGAGCAGATACAGATGCTCGAAGGACGTGGGGCCGAGTGCTTGCACGGACCGACGCTTCGCACGCATCCGCTCGGACCCGAGGACGAGATCGCCGGGGCGACGTCGCGTGTCCTGGCCGCAGAGCCTGACGTGACGGTCCTGAACACGGGCATCGGTGTTCGTGGGTGGTTCGCGGCCGCCGATTCGTTGCTGCTCGGCGAGCAGTTGCTCGACACGTTGGACCGGTCACACCTGGTGTCGCGTGGCCCAAAGGCCTGCGGTGCCGCGGTCACCGCCGGCCTGACCGTGGACTGGAACGCTCAGCAAGCGACGACCGCCGAAGTCGTCGACTATCTGGCCGAGCGGGGCGTACGCGGTCAGACGGTCGCGGTCCAGCTCGACGGCGATCCCGAATGCGAACTGATCCAGCAGATCGAGGCGCTCGGCGCCGAGGTGATCGACGTGCCGGTCTATCGGTGGACCATGCCGCTGGATCGGCTCCCTGCGCAGCAGTTGATCGCGGCGATCTGTGATGGCCGTGTCGACGCCATCACGTTCACGGCACGGCCGGCCGTCGTCAACTTCGCCCAGATCGCCGATGATCTCGGCCGCCTCGACGAGGTGCGGTCGATGCTCGGGCGCCAGACGCTCGTCTTCTCGGTCGGCTCGACAACCGCTTCGGCGGTCGATGACGTCGGACTCGGAACGTCGACGTATCCCGACAAGGCCAGGCTCGGCGCGCTGGTCATGTTTCTCACCCAGTCGCTCGCTGACGGCACCCGAACCTTCGATCTCGCGGGTCGACGCGTCGAGCTTCGTGGCCGAGCCATTTCGGTCGAGGGACGTGATCAGGAGCTGTTGACCGGCCGTGAGCGCCAGCTTCTCGAGGTGCTGATCGAACGGCCCGGCGTGGTGCATTCGAAAGATGCGCTGCTCGCCGAGATCTGGGGCCAGAGTTCTGACCACCACGTCGTCGAGGTGACCGTCGGTCGGTTGCGCCGTCGCCTCGGAGACGCCGGCGAGGGCATCGAGACCGTCATGCGGCGCGGCTACCGGGCGGCGGCGGCATGACACGATCAACCACTCGGACGCATTGTCCGTACTGCTCACTCAACTGCGGCTTCGACCTCCGCACCGAGGACGGCGTCATCGTCGATCTCGATCGATGGAAGCAATCTCCACTGACCCAAGGTGGACTGTGCGTGAAGGGAACGACCGCGCACGAACAGGTCGACCATGAGGACCGGCTGCGCTCGCCACTCGTCAAGCGAAACGGTCGGCTCGTCGAGGCGACCTGGGACGAGGCGCTCGATGCTGCCGCAGCTGGTTTCCGGACGATCGCTGAGGCCCATGGCCCGGACGCAAACGCGTTGCTCTCCGGGGGATCCCTGACCAACGAGAAGGTGTACCTGCTCGGCAAGTTCGCGCGGTTGGCGATGCGGACGCGCCACGTCGACTACAACGGCCGCTTCTGTATGGCCGCCGCAGGCAAGGCCAACATGATGGCGTTCGGCGCCGACCGGATGATGACCCCGCTCGACGAACTGCGCAACGCCGAAGTGGTCGTCGTGATCGGCGCGCACATCTCGGCAGCGTTTCCCGTCGCGTTGCCCAAGTATCTGAACCTCGTTCGGCGGACGGGTGGAACCGTGATCGTGGTCGATCCACGGGCGGGTCGATTCGTCAAACCCGAGGACCTACACATCGCGCTCGAGCCGGGAACCGATGCGATCTTCTTCAACGGGTTGCTCCGCGAGATCGCCCGTCGCGGCTACATCGACCGCAACTTCGTGAATACCCGGACGACCGGATTCGAAGAGGCGCTCGCGTCGGCGCTTCCCTTCGACCCCGAGACGGTGCAGCGGATCGCCGACGTTCCGATCGCCGCACTCGAACAGGCGGCCGAACTGATCGGGGGCACCACGCGATGCATGTTCCTGCACGGCCGCGGCCCCGAACAGCAGCTGTCGGGGACGTCCAACGTGTTGTCGATCATCAACGTGGGTTTGGCATGCGGTCATGTCGGCCGACCCGGAGCTGGCGTCAACATGTTGACCGGCCAGCGCAACGGTCAGGGCGGTCGCGAGTGGGGCCAGCGATGCGATCAGCTGCCGGCCGGTCGATCCATCCGCGATCCCAAGCATCGGCGAACGGTCGCCGCACGCTGGGGAGTCGAACCGCACGACATCCCCGACGCGGGCGACAGTTACGTCGAAATCCTCGATGCGGCGGGCCGGCGAGAGGTTCGCGGATTGTTGTCGATCTGCACGAACATGGCCGTGTCGGCACCCGATGTCCGGCGGGTTGACGAGCAGCTCGCCTCGCTGGATCATCTCGTCGTCGTCGATCCCTTCTTGTCGGAGTCGGCCCGTCACGCCGATGTCGTCCTACCAGGCAGCACGTTTGCTGAGGAGGCGGGCACGATCACGACGCTCGAGGGTCGGGTGATCCGAATCGATCAAGTCGTCGCCCCCGTCGCCGGGGTGGACGACATGGGGATCATCAGGGCGCTCGCTGCACGTCTCGGTGCAGCAGACCACTTCGCCCACGAATCACCGGCAGCCGTCTTCGACGAGATGCGCGCCGTCTCCGCAGGTGGCCCCATCGACTACTCCGGCATCACGCTCGATCGACTTCGACGTGACGACGGTGTCTTCTGGCCGTGCCCATCGCTCGATCACCCCGGAACCCCACAGCTGTATCGAGAGCGGTTCGCGCACGCCGATGGGCTCGCTCGATTTCATCCGATCGTCCCGACCGAGCCCCTCGATTCGGTCGACGACGGATATCCGATTGTTCTGACCACGGGTCGGCTTCTCGCGCAGTTCTTGTCGGCGAACCAGACCGGTCGGATCGAGCGGCTGCAGAAGGTCGCTCCGGGCCCATATGTGGAGTTGCACCCCGAGACGGCGCGGGCGTACTCGATCTCGAAGGACGATCGTGTCCGCATTACGAGTCGGCAAGCGACGGTCGATGTGCCGTGGCGGTCGAATCGCGGATTGCGGTACGACACGTTGTTCATGCCGTATCACTGGCCCGAATGCAATGTGCTCGTCTCGGCGGATCTCGACCCGCTGAGCAAGATCCCAGGCTTCAAGTACACGGCGGTTCGGATCGAGTCGTCGCGGGCCGAAATCGACCTACGGGAGCGACGCGACACTGGTTCGTCGGCGGCAATCGTGTCCGAATCGAAAAAGTAGGGATCCAAACCACCCCCTCTAGGCGTATAAGAGTCGTGGAGAGTGTGCAGAAGCGTGTCCGGACGGGTGCATCGCCGTGGCCAGAGGTCGCGGCGATCCTCGCCGAGGTGAGTCGTGCCGTCGAGGCGGCACACGCCGATGGGCGTGTCGGCCTCGGGCTGACACCACGTTCGGTCGTCGGCGATGTTGGCGAGTTGCGACTGGCGTCGATCAATCATCACCCGTTCGGTGTGGAGGTTGTTCGGTACACCGCGCCCGAAGTCGGAGACGGCGACCTTCCGGACGAGCGATCGGATCGGTATTCGCTCGGGATGCTCGCGAGCGCGCTGCTGGTAGGTGAGCGAACGCTCGTCAATGAGGGCTTGGCGTCGCTCGAGGCGATCGAGATTCCGGAGGCGCTCCGAACGATCATTGCGTTGTGCACGGCAACCGATCCAGCCGCGCGAACGCTCTCGCCGGCTCAGCTCACCGAAGCGTGCGAAGCGCTCGCAGCCGGAAAGTCGGTCGACGTCCGTTTCGAGCCATCAGCGGAGGTTTCGCCGCCCCCCGACACGCCACTTCCGAAGACAGTGACTCGTCGCCCGCGTCGGTGGCGCGTCGCCCGAGTCGCGGCGGCCATTGCCGCATCGCTTCTTCTGGCAGGGAGCGCGTTCGTTGTTGCCGGGTGGATCGCGACGTCACCGGCTGCCGAGGCCGACGAAGGAGTCGTGGTCGCCGTCGCCGAGGTTGGCGAAGAGCGAACGGGAGTGGCGTCGACGTCGATTCCGGTGGAGGTCCTCGGGGACGTGGCCGATGCCCTCGAGCGTGCTGAGGGTCCTTCGCCCGACTCGGTCGAGCCGGCGGCGGATTTGGACGAGGATCCTGCTCGGCCGGACGAGGGCAACGAAACGGTGATCATCGTGTTGTCGAAGACCGTGGCCGACGCGGTCTCCGCCGCGGTGGGTGAAGAGGTCGAGATCGACCTCCTCGCCAACGATTCGGTTCCCGACGACGCACGCGTCGAGGTTGACGAATCTGCACTGCCACCCGGCCTCGACCATCGAGATGGTGTCGTCGCGGGCACGATCGTCGAGTGCGGAGAGACCGTTGTGGCCTATGTGGTCGAGGCGAGCGGCCAGCGCAGCGAGTCGACCGTCACCATCGACGTCGGCTGCTGAAACGGGCGCGCTCGCACCCAGCCGGGTCTGGCGATCAGAAGCTGGGAGAATGTCGACGCAGATACTCGAACCGATCGGTATCTCGCCGTGACCGGATCTCCTCGGCCCGTGTCCGCATCGGATCGAGCCGGGGACGCTCGGGTTCGGGCTGTGGCTCTGGCTCCGGTTGCGGTTCGGGCTGCGGTTGGGGCTCGGGCTCTGGTTCCGGCTCGGGTTCCGGCTCCGGTTGGGGCTCGGGTTCGGGTTCGGGCTCCGGCGCGGGTGTCACGAGCTGCATCGTCGTGTACGTGCTGCCCAGAACCGCCGCCGACTCGGTGCCCAACCACTGCTCGAGCACCGTGGCATACACGGTGCGGAGATCGATCGAGACGGCGACGTCGCCGCGGTTGTCGAGGCTCGCCAGATCCACGGCATCACCGTGCACTCCACCCTCGACGCCTCGGCCGATCAGAATCACATTTCCTGCGGTGCCATGGTCGGTGCCGTTCGATCCGTTCGCGGTGACGCGACGTCCGAACTCGCTGTAGAGCATCACCATGACCTTGGGCGCCACGGCAGGATCGAGCGTCAAGAAGAAGGTGTCGAGCGCCTGGTCGAGCTCGGCGAGCCGGTCGGCGTGGTCGCCCTCGATCGCGGTCGCACCCACCTGGGAGTCGTGCGTGTCGTAGCCGTGCTGCCAGATGTTGAGCACCCGCGTCCCGATGCCCAGATTGATGACCCGGGCGGCGATGTCCATATCCGCCTCGAGGTTGAGTGTCGGCCGCTCGGCGGGATAGGCGTCGGCGACAGCGCCCGCGGTCCGAATCGCCGTCGACGTTGCGTTCGCAACCTGATCGACCAGGCCGCCGTGAGCCGTGCCGGTCCCCGCCAGTGCGCGTGTCCAGTCGTACATCGCTCGATCCCAAGCGTGGGTCTGGTTGGTTCCGTACAGTCCGTTGCCGATCCGTGGAATGTCGAGCGCCGGTTCGTCGGCGCCTCTGAAGTGCATCGGCACGCCACGGTTGCCGACGGCGATGGCGCCATACGGGCCGGGGTTCGAGTGATTCAGCCAACGACCAAGCCAACCCGTTCCGTCGATCGCGCCTCCGGGGAGCGCTGCTTGCCAGCGTGGCAGGTTGGAGAAGTGACTCCGGTCCAGGTTCGGTTCGCCGACGCCCCGAATCACCGCGACGTCTCCCCGGCTGTACCGGGTCGCAAGGCGTGCCAGGCTCGGGTGGAAGAAGTGATCGTCGTCGATGGCGAGCGCCTGGGTCGGATCGATCGCGAGGGCGCCGCGGGCGTCCTGGTAGAGCGACGAAGCAAACGGGCCGACGGTGTTGAGCGAGTCGTTTCCGCCCGACAAGGTGACGGTCACCAGCACGGTGTCGTCGCCGGTGGTCGCGGCACCGAGTCGATCGGCAAGCAGTGGGGGAAGCGCGAGAGCGCCGCCGGTTGCGAGAGCTCCCTGGAGGAATCGGCGTCGGCCGACGGTGGTGTCAACGATCGAGTTCATGCGCACTGCACCTCCGGGATGAAGAGACCGATCGCGATCGGCTCGGATGTCACCCGCCACGGGTAGTCGTTCTTCATCTGGCTCATCAGCCCGACCGCGAATGACCGAGACTGAGCGGAGACCTCATAGAGGCCGAGGAACTCCTCGACGTCGTCGGTGGCCTCGTCGGCCGATCGATTGGCGAGATCTTGAAGGACCCCGTAGTCGTCGGCCTTCCACTTGAGCCAGTTGGTCATGCTCGCCTTCTCCCACGATGCGGTGTTGTTGAGCCAGTAGCCGTTCGCTCCCCAGCCGGCGACATTCGGCGGCTCGAACAGCGCCATGCCCATGCGTTCGGCGCGGATGGCGAAGTTGTGGTCGGCAGTGGTCAATCCGTAGCGCCGCATCAGGTCAACGACATATTCGACCGGGTTCTTGACTAGGGCGTAGCGAGTTTCGGGAGCCCAAAACTCGTCGGAGAGCAAGATCGTGCGGAGCAGCACCGAGCTGTCCAGATTGGCATTACGCCATGTAGCGGCGAGCGCGTCGACCGTTGCTTGCGACGGGCGCCGGTGGACGTAGAACTGGAACATCTTGCGGGCCACGTAGTCCGAGGTTGCTGTCGCCTTGACGCCAAAGCAGAGCTCGTCGAGCGTGTCCAGAGCGTCCCAGTTTCGCGTGATGCCGAACAGCGTCTTCTGGCCGTCGTCGTGGCGGTCGGGGTAGAAGGCGTACGACCGGTTCATCCGCCACACGCCGTCGATGCGTTCACCGCCGACGATGTTGTGCCCGGTCCACGCCCGTGCCATCGAGACGACGTCGTCTTCGGTGAAGCGGCCATTTCCGACCGTGAAGAGCTCCATCAGCTCGCGTGCGAAGTTCTCCTGTTCGGCGCCGGCGACATTGGTGTCATTGTCGAGCCAGCGGAGCATCGCTGCGTCCAGCGACACCGCTTCGAGCAATGTCCGAAACGAGCCGAGTCCGTGATTGCGCAGGACCACGTGTTGGTCCCACATGAGCTCACTGCTGGCCACCTTGGTGAATGCGGTGGCGAAGTGGTTGTGCCAAAAGAGGGTGAGCTTCTCGCTGACCGTCGGGGTGGCGGTGACCATGCGGTCCATCCACCAGTTCCGGACTTCGCGGATCTGCACGGTCTGCGCGGCCGTCGCGTCGAAGACCGAGTAGTCGGGCATCAGCGGATCGGTCGAGGTGTCGAAGAGCCGGTCGATGGCCTCTTCCCGAGTGAGCCCCACGAAGGACTGAACCTGGTCGGGGGTCGCTCCGAAAGCGGCCCGTCTCAGCAAGTGCGCGGCGTCAGCGGCGGTGAGCATGGTTCGGGGCTACGGCGCGAGTCGACGTTCCCTTGACGGTCCGTCACGCGTTCGTCATGGAAACATGGAGGATTACCCACGGTCAGCTACCCGCGTCGAAATCGGCCATTGGCGCGGTGCTGTGACGCCCGACAATCGGTAGGGTTTCACTTCAGTACATCGATCGGTGGGTCGATCAATACTTCGTGGGATTTGCGAAGGCTGACGCCGTCGCTGCCTCCGAAGCACAGATGATCCAGTTCGAAGTGGGGTTTTCCTCTTGGCCAAAGAGCGTGTAGAGCGGGACGAAGAAGATCTGGTCCGCCTCTATCTGACCGACATCGGGCAGTACCCACTGCTCACGAAGGACGATGAGGTCCGTCTGGCGCAAGCCATCGAGAAGGGCGCCGAAGCGCGCGCACAGCTCGAGGACCCAGAGGCAGACATCACTCCTGCCAAACGACGTGAGTACAACCGAGACGCGCGTCGCGGCGAGGAAGCCGAGCGCACGTTCGTGCAGTCGAACCTGCGTCTCGTCGTGTCGATCGCGAAGAAGTACCAGGCGTCGGGTCTACCGCTCCTCGATCTCATCCAAGAGGGCAACCTCGGTCTCATGCACGCGGTCGAGAAGTTCGACTGGCGCAAGGGCTTCAAGTTCTCGACGTACGCCACGTGGTGGATTCGTCAGGCGATCACCCGTGGTATCGCCAACACCGGCCGCACGATTCGCCTCCCGGTCCACGCCGGCGACACCCTCACGCGACTGCAGAAGGCCCGCTCCCGCTTGGAGCTGAAGCTCGGTCGCCCAGCGACGCTTTCGGAGTTGTCGAAAGAAGTCGAGCTCCCGGAAGAGAAGGTCACCGAGGCACTGCGGTTCGCCGCCGAGCCGCTGTCACTCTCCGAGCCACTCCGCGAAGACGGCGACGCCGAGCTCGGCGATGTGGTCGAGGACCGCTCAGCCGACTCGCCCTTCGAGGTGGCCGCGACAGCGCTGCTTCCCGAAGAAATCAGCCGACTGCTGTCACCACTCGACGAGCGGGAGCGCGAGATTCTGAAGCTCCGCTTCGGTCTTGACCGCGGCGAGCCTCGCACCCTCGAAGAGGTGGGCGAGCACTTCAACCTAACTCGTGAGCGCATTCGTCAGATCGAGGCTCGGGCCATGTCGAAGCTGCGCCATCCGAGCTCCGACACCGGCGCTCGCGATCTTCTCGCCGTCTGATCTACCGGCAACGGGTGTATTTCAGCGTCCGGTCTAGGCCGTGAGGCGAATGATCAGCGTGCCCGAAAGGACATCGACATTCGTGGCGCCGATGACCCTGCTGTAGACGTAGGGCAGGCGCTTCAGACGATCGGGCAGATACGGGACGAAGACCCCGGGCTCATCGTGGAGCATCACCTCCGCATCTGCGAAGCCGGCCTCTTCCGCCGCAGAACGAACGCCCCACATGGTGTTGCGGGTGGCGACGACCGGAAAGTGATAGTGGTCGATCTCATCGGGACGGAGCCTCCGGAGCACCCGGTCGGTCAGGTCGAGCTTGGCGAGGACCTTCGACATCACCCCGAATGGATGGAGTCCGTTGGGGGTGATGCACAACAGCGTTGCGCCAGGACGAAGAACGCTCCGTACAGATCGGAGAAATCCGGCCGGGTCGGGGAGGTGCTCCCAGACGTAGATCGCGGTGGCCGCGTCGTAGAGCTCGTCGTCTCCGGTGGCGACGGCCGCCCGGTGTGCCTCCGCGTAGTCTTCGATCGACATGTGATGGGCTTCGTCGACCCAGTTGTTCTCCAGGATGTCCTCGTCTGGGTCAACGCCTACATACCGGGTCGCAAGCTCGGCGAAGTACGGCGAGTAGTTGGGTGACCCGGGGCCAGCGCCGACGTCGAGGATCCGAAGCGAATCGTCCGCCCCAGAGTTGAGCGCGGCGCCGAGCGAGCGCAGACGTTCGTACTGGTTCATTGCATCAACCTACGGGCCCGATGGGCGCTTTGGATCCCGTCTCGGTCGCCGGGAATGATCGGCGAATCGCGCAGTTGTTCACCGGGCCGCGGGTTAGCTTCAGCCGCGCTGGGGTCGTCGACGGCTGTCGGCGCTGCGGACGGCGAACAACATGCCACCGGTGACCGCAGCGATGAAGAACGCCGCGATGATGCCGCCAGCAAGCCGCTGACCGGGGTCGTTGATCGAGAACTCGAGGGTGCCCTCGTTGCGTTCACCATCCGCGGTCAGAATCGACCATTCGAGGGTGTGGGCGCCGGAGAGCAAGATCTCGGTGACTGGCGCCTGCACGGTCTCGGGGGCCGGGAAGGTGAAGTCCGTCAGTTCGATGCGTCGGTCGCCTTGTACGACCGCGATGCGATTCGCGCCGTCATCGACGATGATCCGGTCGAAGTCGAGGAACACCTCGTCGAGCTCGGACAGCTGAGCGCCCTCAACGGGTGAGCTGGAGAGCAGCCGAGCGGCCGATGCGGGTGTGGCGAGGACGGCCGCGAACACGAGGGCGATCGGGATCACGAGGCGAGCGGGGTGGCGAACCATGACCTCAGTATCGTGCGGCGCATGGCTGACGCAACGACCCCGGAGGCGATCACCGTCAATGACGTTCGAGCGGCGCAGGCCCGTATCTCTGGCGAGGCGGTCCGAACGCCGTTGATCGAGCACCGGCTCCTGAGCGAACGTGTCGGGCGGCGCGTGCTGGTCAAGGCAGAGTCGTTGCAGCGGACCGGCTCGTTCAAGTTCCGGGGCGCATGGTCGGCCGTGACGGCGCTTCAGGCCGTCGACCCGGGCCGAGGTGTTCTGGCGTACTCGTCTGGCAATCATGCGCAGGGGATCGCCGCGGCAGCAGCGCTCGCCGGGGTCGAGGCCGTGATCGTGATGCCCAACGACGCGCCGAAACTCAAGCTCGCCAACACGCGCTCGTACGGTGCCGAGGTCGTGTTGTACGACCGTCCGGGCGGCGAAAGCCGAGAGGCGATCGGTGAGGCGTTGGCGGCCGAGCGCGGGCTCCACTTGATCCGGCCCTACGACGACCCGTACGTGATGGCCGGGCAGGGGACGTGCGGTCTGGAGATCGCCGAGCAGGCAACGGCGTCTGGCGTGGAGGCCGCCGACGTGATCGTCTGCTGCGGCGGAGGTGGGCTCACGTCCGGT
>JAHDDK010000066.1 GCA_020629375.1 Acidimicrobiales bacterium | reverse complement strand
TCGTCCACGAACAGCACCCTAGACCAATTCTGGACTGAGTCAAGAGTTTGTTGGCGTCTGATTTCAGCGCAGCTTGTCCTGCGGCCCGGTGTCGTCGAGCGGGAGGAGGATGCCGAACTCCGACTGCCCCGAAGTGCCGTGCGGGATCGATGCATCCTGGGGCGTCGGAACCGACTTGCGGTTGTCGTTGCCGCCGACCGCTTTCGATGCGCCGAAGGCGAGGACGGCCAAGCCAATTGCCGCAGGCACCGCAGCGGCGGCGCCGAGGAGCATCACGAAGCTCCCGATGCCGATGAAGAGCCACGGAAACCACTGCGCATGACTCAAGTTGCGGGCACCATCGGGATCGCTCGGCCGATACGAGACCTCGATCGTTTCGCCGATGCTCGTCGGATCGCTCGTTGCGAGTGAGTCGGTCTTGCGAATCGTGCGCCCGTCCTCGGTCCGGAACTCGAAGATCACTGCGGTCGTGTCGGAGTCCGACCCATAGCTGTCTTCGTGGTCGACGACAGTCCCAGTGGTGACGATGCCGTCGTCGTAGGGCTGGATCCCGCTACGGATCCAGAGGCCTGCCGCGAGGAAGACCAGTCCGAAGCAGAGGAAGAAGCCGCCGGCGAGAAGTCGTTGCATGTGTTTGGTGCCTTGTCGTTTGTTTTGTGTGACGAATCATCCACGCCACGGTCGATCGACCGGTTCCCGGTGATTGCGCGATTCGGCAACGGTCGAAGGTGGTGACGGTGCTTGGTGTGGCGGTGGTTGGTGTGAAGGAGGGGGTGTGGGGGAGGCATAGGAGAGCGGAGGATTTTGCTTCTTCTTGCGGTCCTCGGCGATGAGCCAATAGATCAGCAGGCCGATCACGATGAGCAGGCCGAGACCGATCAACGCGTCGCCCAGCACACCGATGAGCGCCGACTTGATCGGGGTTGCGATGTCGGTGAAAAGGCCTTGGCCAACGACGGCGAATGTCGTCTCGTCGGAGTCGACGGTGATGGCCCAGTCACCGTCTCGTGGGATCTCGATCACGTGGGTTGCGCCATAGATCGCTCCCTCGAGGTCCGCTTCGACCGTGTTGATCCCCAACGCGGTATCCGGGCGAACCGACGCGGTGGTCCCGTCGGTCACCGAACTCACGGTGATCGAGATGTCGGTTGTCTGACGGATGTCCTCGGTGTCCTCGATCGGCTCACCGTCGTGGTTGACAGCAAGCAGGACATAGAAGCGATGCTGCCCGGCATCGAGCGTTCGTGTGACCGACCCGGGTATCTCGAAAGCGTCGTTGTCGAGTGCGTCGGTGAAGGCTTCGGCGGCGTCGCCGTAGGCATTCACGCGGACGATTGCGCCGACGATCATCAATGCGACGGCGATGACACCGCCGACGACGATGATTCGATTCATGGGTGTCTCCCCCCGCTGCCAGTTGACACGAGTATCGGATCCGGCAGGCCGTCGGTTGAGTGCGGAGCCTTCGCGACGACGAACGCTCGTGCGCACGGGAAGCGGCGCAACGCGAGGGTCTGACCCCGTTCTGAGGAGTTCGGCGACCCGCACGATCTGGCTCGCCGTCTCGTGCCCGAGACCGGCACGTGGCGACATCGTCGGCCTTGGCTCGCCGCCGTCGCGGCTTGCGTCACTTTTGTGCTCGTGGCCATCGGACTCGTCGTCGCTGCCGAGCGATACCTCGACGCGGGACTTCGCCTTCGGCCCGACGTGATGGTGGTCGCCGCGGTCATCGGCTGCCCGGCCGCTCTCGGTGCCTATGCATGGCTCCACCGGCTGCGTCGTCGACCGTTGGTCGCGCCACAGCCGATCGGTCTCACGGCCGACATCGTCGAAGACATGGGCAACCGGTCGTGGGGTACCAACTGGATGCGGTACGGATTCGATGGCGAAGATCTCTCCACCACCTCGGTCGCTGATGATCTCCGGGCTGCAGGCCGTTACGCGGACGACCTCACGTCACAACTCCGCCAATGGGCCGCTGGAGGCGATTCCAGTCGTGAGGTTACGTCATGATCTACGGCGCGCCGGCGTGTGGCATCGGGTTGTTTGTGCGGTACTTCGCATGACCGTCCGACAGAAGCGGCGCGACGCGAGGGTCTGACCCCGATGTCGCGCCCGGTCAATCGAGGTAGCCGCGGATGTCGATGGGGTCGAAGGTGGGGAACTGCGCGAGCAGGCACGAGTCGGGTTCGCGGTCGGGGCGCCAGCGCAGCATCTTCGTCGTGCCTCGAAATCGGCCGTCGGTGGAGAAGGTGTAGCGGACTTCGACGACACGTTCGAGGCGCAGCGGCGTCCACGAATGGTTCTTGCCCGAATTCGCTCCCGACCACCGGTTGGGGGCACCCGGCATCGACCCGTCGGCGTGCGCTTCGGCGTGCATCCACTCCGCCCACGGATGATCGGAGAGGTCCTCGAGCACGTACGGCGCGAGCTCGTCGACGAGTTCGGCACGTCGCTTGGCAGTGAACGACGCCGCCACGCCGACGTGTCGAAGGCCGCCAGAGTCGTCGTAGAGGCCGAGCACGAGCGACCCGACGCCATCGCCGGACTTGTGGGTGCGGTAGCCGGCGACGACGCAATCGATGGTGCGGACATGCTTGAGCTTGAACTGCACGCGCTTGTCGGGCACGTACGTGCCGCCCATCGGCTTGGCGATCAGGCCGTCGAGTCCCGCCGCTTCGAGCTCGTCGAACCACACCATGCCCTGCTCTCGGTCAGTCGTCATCGGCGCAAGGTGGATCGGTGCTTCGAAGCCGACCGCCATCGTTTCGAGGACCGCTCGGCGATCCCGAAATGGCTCGTCGAGCAACGATCGGTCATCGACGGCGAGCGCATCGAACACGACGAACGACACGGGGGTCTTCTCGGCGAGCATGTTGACGCGAGACTCGGCCGGGTGGATTCGTTGCCCGAGGGCGTCGAAGTCGAGTTGGCCATCGATCTCCACGATCAGTTCTCCGTCGACCACGCAGCGGTCGGGGAGCGAGTTGTGGAGCGGTTCGAAGATCTCCGGGAAGTACCGGTTGAACGGCTTCTGATTGCGTGATCCCAACACGATCTCGTCGCCGTCACGAAACACGATGCAGCGGAACCCGTCCCACTTCGGTTCGAGCGCCAGGTCGCCATCGGGCAGTGCGTCGAGGGGTTTGGCGAGCATCGGCTTGAGCGGCGGCATGACCGGCAGGTCCATGGCCCGACCCTACAGGTCGACTCCGGTAGCGTCGGCGGCGATGGGAGCCGGCCACTCGCACGCACACGATCATGACCACGGCGTCTCCTGGGACGACTGGCGCGGCACGCCACAACTCACCGTCATCGCCGGCACGTTGGCGATCATCGCGGTTCTGACCGTCGTCGGCATCGCCCTTCTTTGGCCTGATCCGGGTCGGGCGTCGACCCTCGAAGAGCGGGTGTCCGAAGCGGGCCTCCCGTCGGAGCGATTTGCCGCAGAGGTCAACGGCATTTCCGAACGACCGTGCGGATTCGAACCGCCCGCCGACCCCGACCTCGTGTGTCGGTCGGTCGAGGTGATCCCACAGGGCGGCCCGGATGAAGGTGTGGTTCAGGTCTACGACTTCATCCTCGACGGCTCTCGGCGCGCCCCGACCGCCCAAGTCGGCGACCAGATCATCCTCGGTCGCGTCGACGGGTCCGGCTTCACCTTCTTCGTCGACGAAGATCGCCGCGGCACCCTGCTCGTGCTGGCGGCACTGTTCGCTGCGGTCGTGATCGCGTTCGCGCGATTCCGAGGTGTGTTGTCGCTGGTATCGCTCGCGCTGACCTTCGTCGTGCTGACGGCATTCGTCGCTCCCTCGGTTCTCTCGGGCAACGATCCAGTCCTCGTCAGCGTTGTCGCCGCGTCGGCGATCGGCTTCATCACGTTGTACCTCACGCATGGTTTCTCGCCCACGACGACGATTGCGTTATTCGGGATGTTCAGCGCGCTCGGCCTCACCTGGGTGATCTCGACCATCTTCTTCGGGCTCGTCAGATTCTCCGGGCTCGAAACCGATGGCGGCGCGGTCATTCCGGTCATCGCCGCCGACATCAACCTGTCGTCGCTGTTGCTCGGCGGAGTGATCATCGGCACCCTCGGCGCGCTCGACGACGTCACGATGACTCAAGTGACGACGGTGTCGGAGCTCCATGCTGCGCAGCCGTCTCTGACCCGCACGAGTTTGTTCAACGCGGGGGTGCGCGTCGGCCGGGCCCACATGGCTTCTGCGGTCAACACGCTCGTCCTTGCCTATGCGGGCGCGGCGATGCCGTTGCTCTTGATCTTCGATGCCACGGGTCAGACTGCGGGCCTGGCCGCAAACAGTGAAGCGATCGCGATCGAGATCGTACGAACGCTCTGTGGCTCGATCGGATTGATCGCCGCAGTCCCGATCACGACCGTGCTCGCTGCGAGCCTCGTTGCCGACGGGTCGACGACCGTGCCGTCCGAAGCGGCGGTCGAGTCTGCGATGAACGAGTCACCGTCGTGGGACGACTTCGCCCCACGAGAGGGTGACTGATCGGCGAAGGAAACGGTCAGCGGGGACGGAGCCCGTCGAGAACCGCATCGACGAAGATCGGGATCTCATCGTCGTCGATTGATTCGCCCGCGTAGATCATGCGGGCCGCGATCGGTCCCTCGATCATGGTGATCACGAACTCGACGTCGAGGTCGGCGGAGAGTTCGCCGCGAGCCTGGGCGAGTTCGACGATCGTGCGGAGCGGTTGATGGCGCTCACGCTGAAACTCGTCTTTGAGCCTGCGGAAGTTCTCATCGACCGCTGCCCGCCCGAGAATGCCGAGGAGTAGTCGTCGCATCGACCCGTCATCGACCATCGAGCACATCTGTTGGTGCAGGGTGATGAGGTCGTCGCGCAGCGAACCGGTGTTGGGGGTCGGAAAGGGCTCGACGGCCGCATTGATGGCAGCGAAGAGGAGCGTGTCGCTGTCGTCGAAGTTGCGGTAGATCGTCGACTTGGCGACACCCGACTTCTTCGCAACGGCGTCGACGGTGAGCCCGGCGATGCCGACTTCGGCGATGAGCTCGAACGCGGCGGTGAGCGCCTTCTGTCGAGCGACTTCGCTACGTGGTCGGGCCATGGGGGTTGCAGGGTATCACCCGTTTCGAAACGACTAGGACTCGAAACCCATCCATCTTTTTCAACGAATCACCGGATGGAGGTTGACTCATGATCAAATATCGCTACTCTGCTGTTTCGAAACCTTCGAGTAGCGAAACTCAGCACGCAACAGCCATCCCGGCCCCGACGATAGGACAGCACATGTATGCACGACTTGGTCGATACGCATTTCGCAACCCCGGCAAGGTGATCGCCGCCTGGGTCGTGCTGCTGGCAGCGATCATGGGCACGGTCGGCGCACTCGGCCCGAACTTCGACAACAGCTTCTCGGTGCCGGACTCCGAGTCCGCCGACGGCTTCGACATCCTCGAAGAACACTTCGATGGCCTCGGTGCGGGTGCAGGCGGCTCGATCGTGTTCGAAGCCGACCAAGGCATCGACGATCCCGAGGTCGTCGCGGCGATGACCGCCTACTTCGACACGTTGACCGCCGAGACCGTCCCAGGAGGCGAACTCGACGGCGTGTTCGTGCGGTCGCCGTACCAACCAGGCGCAGAGTCCCAGATCGCTTCACAAGGCCCACGCGCCGGCGAGATCGCCTTCGCCCAGCTGAGCATCGCCGAAACGGTCGACCAGGTCGAAGCCGGCGAAATGGGCCACTGGATGGCCGAGCAACTCGACGAGCAAGGCATCACCGAGATCGACGGACTCAATGTCGAGATCGGCGGCGCCCTTCTCGCCGAGTTCGAACCGCCCGAGTCCGAGCTCCTCGGCCTCGCCTTCGCCGTAGTCGTCCTCATCGTCGCCATGGGTTCGGTCGTCGCCATGGGCACGACCATCGGTGTTGCGATCCTCGGAGTCATGGGCGGCTTCGGACTCATGGCCATCGCAGCCAACGTGTTCACCGTGCCGGAGTTCGCCACGACGATCGGCCTCATGATCGGCTTGGGTGTCGGCATCGACTACGCCCTGTTCATCGTCAACCGGTACCGCGAGTCCCTCCGCGCCGGTTGGAGTCCCGAAGACGCCACCGCGGTCGCTCTCGACACCGCGGGGCGTTCGGTGATCTTCGCCGGAGCCACCGTCGTGGTCTCGCTCCTCGGTCTGCTCCTGATCGGACTCGAGTTCATCACCGGCCTGGGTATCGCCGCGGCATCGACGGTGCTCATCGTCATGCTCAGCTCGGTCACGCTGCTCCCCGCCGCACTCGGCATCGTCAAAGACCGGGTCGAAGTCACCCGGTGGGGAGGCATGATCGCTGCCGGGTTCGTCTCGCTCGGACTGCTCGCCCTCGGCCTCGGCTTCGGCCCCGTCCCGTTCCTCGTGATGGGAGCGCTCGCCGTGGTGACCGTGCTCGTCAGCTACCTCCCGTTCGGCGGCCCGCTGAAGCGTCGTCTGCCGGCACGCAAAGAGGTCGCATTACGCGACTCGGTTTGGTACAAGTTCAGCCGCACCGTCCAAGCTCGTCCGTGGTTCTGGGCGGGCCTGTCGGTCGCCATCCTCGCGGTGTTGTCGATCCCGGTCCTGTCGCTGAACCTCGGCTTCTCCGATGAGGGCAACTACCCCGAAGAGTCGACGACGCGTCAGGCCTACGACCTGCTCTCCGAAGGGTTCGGGCCGGGAGCCAATGGCCCGCTGTTCGTGGCGACCGAGATCTCTGGTCCGCAGGACTTTGCGACGCTGAACGTCATCAGTGAGCAGCTCAATGCCGACCCGGGCATCGTGTTCGCCTCGCCGCCGTTCCCGAACGATCCCGACGCTCCCACTGCGGCCCTCATCCAGCTACAGCCGACGACGTCGCCCCAGGACTCCGAGACCGAGGTCCTCGTCGAGCGGATCCGCGACGACATCATCGCCCCCGCAGCCGACGGCTCGGGTCTCGAACCGAAGCTGACGGGCGCCACCGCCGCCAACATCGACTTCACCGAGTTCCTCTCGGGGCGAATCATCCTGTTCTTCGCCGTCGTGCTCGGGATGTCGTTCCTTCTGCTGATGACCGTCTTCCGCTCGATCATGGTCCCGCTCAAGGCGGTGATCATGAACATGCTCTCGATCGGCGCCGCCTATGGCATCGCGGTCGCGGTGTTCCAGTGGGGTTGGTTTGGCAGCGTGTTCGGGATCGACGGGGCGCCGATCGAGCCCTTCATCCCGATGTTGATGTTTGCGATCGTCTTCGGCCTTTCGATGGACTACGAGGTCTTCATCCTCAGCCGGATGAAGGAGGAGTTCGAGAAGACCGGCGATGCCGTCAACAGCGTCGCCGATGGACTCGCAGCAACAGCCCGGGTGATCACGGCTGCTGCGGCGATCATGGTCGTCGTGTTCGGCAGCTTTGTGTTCGAAGACGATCGAATCATCAAGCTCTTCGGCCTTGGGCTCGCCGCAGCGGTGCTGATCGACGCGTCGATCGTGCGCATGTTGCTCGTGCCGTCGACCATGCAGCTGCTCGGTAGTCGCAACTGGTGGCTGCCAGCCTGGCTCGACCGGATCCTGCCGAATCTCAACGTCGAAGGCGAACACCACGAACCGCCGACCCCCAGCGACGCAATCGTTGAGCAGCCGGCGATTCCAGACGACCCATCGGGTCTCAGCGAACCTCACCTCGTCTGAGGCGCCTGCGGTCTCTTTCGAGGGAGACTCAGACTGGTCACCCTGCAGGACAGACTGTCGGGGTGATCAGCATCGAGACGACGACACGACGATCGAGTGATCGCCGCATCTTCTGGGTCATCTTGTGGGTGACCGGCGTGGGTTCTCTGATCGCTCACGCGAGTGAACAGCGCGATACCGGCGTGATCATCGCCGTCGTTCTGCTCGCGGTGTTGGGCGTATGGCTCCACGGCGTTCACCGCATTCAGGGCTGGAACGATCGCATCGAACGCCGCCGCACATGGCTGATGCTTCTCGGCGTACACGTGGTGTTAGGCGCACTTCTGATCGTCGCCTCCGAGTACTTGCTGTTCTTGTTCGGCGCGTATTCGATCACGTTCGCCTTCGCCGACCGCGTGCGGGATGCGATCGCGTTGTCGGCCATCGTCACGGCGATCTGGCTGTGGGCCTGGTTCCACTGGGAGCTGCCAGCCGGCGGCGCGGTCACTCCGCTCCTCGTGTTCGCCGTCATCAACATCATCAACCACTTCGTTACTCGCGTCGCCGATCAATCCGAGGAGCGTGGTCGTCTGCTGGCCGAACTCGAAGAGACCCGGGGCCAGTTAGCGGCCACCGAGCGTCAGCGAGGAACGCTCGCTGAGCGCGAACGGCTCGCCGCGGAGATCCACGACACGTTGGCTCAGGGGTTCACCAGCATCGTGTTGCTCTCGGAGGTGACCCGCCGGACGCCCGACATCGCTCCGGAAGCCCTCGACAAGAACCTGGGGATGATCGAGAACACGGCCCGGTCGAACCTCGACGAAGCACGGCGCCTCGTCGATGCCCTACGGCCTGCGGTGCTCGACGGGAGAACCCTTGGTTCGGCGATCGAACTCGCGGCCCAGCGGGCGGCGAACCGAACAGGCGCCGAGCTCGACGTGGTCATCATCGGCGACGATCGCGGCTTGGGAGGGGCGGTCGATCTGACGTTGTTGCGCGTGACGCAAGAGGCGCTTGCCAACATCGAGAAGCATGCGGATGCCGATCAGATCTCGATCTCGTTGACGGTCGGCGAAACGTACGTCGAACTCACGGTCGTCGACGATGGTTGTGGCCTCCCTGAGTCGACGGCCGTCGCAAACGACGTCGTCGCTGACGGCGTTCGGCGAGGTGGGCATGGTCTCGGCTTGATGCGGGAGCGTGTGGAGTCGTTGCACGGAACCGTCGAGGTCGAGTCGAGCGCAGATCGGGGAACGACGGTGCTGGTTCGCCTACCGCTTCCGGCCTGAGGACCGATCGTCAAGGAATCGTCGATGCGGTCAGGCAGCTCGCGCGAGTGTCGTCGTGCCGAACGTCCGTCCGGACTCGATCCAGGCCAGGAAGGTCGCCGAGTCGACGGCCGGTGAATAAAGAAACCCTTGGGCATCGGTGATTCCGAGCTCCAGAAGCGCCGCTGCTTGGTCGGGGGTCTCGACGCCCTCTGCCACGAGGTCGACGTCGAGTCGGCGAGCGAGGTCGGCGATCGTGGACACGACGGCCGCAGTCCGGGCATTGTCGGCGAGCTCCATGACAAAGCCCCGGTCGATCTTCAACCCATCCACCGGGATCTGATTCGCGAGCGCGAGTGATGAGTACGCCATGCCGAAGTCGTCCAGGAGCACCCGACCGCCTCGCCGTTGCGCATCCTCGATCAAGGCTGCCGCGTGTTGGGGGTCGCGGATGGCGTCGCTCTCCGTGATCTCGAGGGTGACATAGTCAAGCGCCTTCTGTGGGAGGAGAGATTCGAGCATCCACTCGAGATGGGGTGCGGGCACATTGACGTTGATCCGGAATGGACGGCCGGATCGATCCCGAATCTCCGAACCAAGACGTAGCGACTCATCCAACATTCGCTTGCTGAGCCCCTGGACGAGACCGATTCGGACGAGCGGCTCGATGAACATGCCGGCGTTGTGGACGGTCTCGTCGTCGAGCCAACGAGCGAGCGCTTCGGCACCAACGATCTCTCCGGTGTTCATGTCGACGACCGGCTGGAACCATGCCCGAATCCGTCCCGCATCGAACGCCTCTTCGACTCGTCGCTCCATGGTTGTGTCCGCTTCGAGCGAGGCTTTGAGGGCTTCGTCGAACATCACCCATGGCGAGCTCGTTCGGGCCTGCCGTTTGTGTGCGTACAGGGCAGCGTCCGCCTGGCGCACCAGTTCGTCGGCGCTGTCGTCCAGTTCGGCGGTCGAGATGCCGACTCCGGCGCCCAAGTGGTGACTGTTGCGGCCGACGACCATGGGTTGTTCGAATGCGCCGTGAAGCGCGTCGCCGATGTCGTGTGGCTGGCGATTGGTGACGACGACGAATTCGTCCCCGCCGATCCGACCGACGAGATCTTCGCTGTCGACAGCGTCGGCGAGTCGATCGGCTGCGGCGCGCAGCACCAAGTCGCCTTCGCGATGTCCGAACGTGTCGTTGACGGCCTTGAATCCGGTCAGGTCGACGTAGGCGACCGTGACGGAAGGAGCGGACTCGGTGGTGGCGGCGTTCTCGAGCCGCCGTTCGAGCTCGCGCATGACCGCTGCCCGATTGGCAGCTGCGGTCAACGAGTCGGTCCACGCTTGTGCATCGAGCTGATCGTTCGCTCGTCGCAAGGCGTCGCGCTCGTCGCTCAGCTGGGCGGCGAGCGACTTCCGCTCGATGATCGTTTCGATCGCTGCTTCGTTCGTCGATCGGTGTTCCGCCGCCATGACCATGGCGAACAGAAAGGCGACCGAGCAGATCACGGCACCTGCCGTCAGCCCCGCAGGGTCGACGAGGAACCCGGAGATCGACACCGCCGAGAACGGAATGACGAACGCGGCGTGAATGCCGCCGAGTTGCGCCGAGTAGGAGGTCGAGGCCACAACGATTCCGACGAGCATTGCGGTGAGCAACGCCTGATGGACCTCGGAGGCTGGTAGGGCGAGATGCGTGATCGAGCCGTAGATCGCGCCGACTACGAACTTCGACGACGCTTCGGCTGCGTACCACCGATGAAAGCTGGTTTCGAGACGAGGCGTGAGCACGAAACTCGGGATCGATCCGCCGAGAAGCGCCGCCCACGTGATGAGGCCCGCTCGAGACGACTCATTCCAGAAGAGCACCGCCGCGACGCCGATGACCAGGAACGTGAAGAGGACCACGTTGGCATTGCCGACTTGGTGGCGTTCTCGTCTGAGCGCCCGAATCTCCGCCTCCATCCGTTACATATCGGACGATCGGCATGTTTCGCTGAGTGGTTTGATGGATACGGAGTCCAGCCGGGCGAGCCAGGGTTGATCACCCAGCGGGATCGATCAGGCGATCACCAGCGGTCGATTACCCGTTGGAGACGGCTGCGGCCCTCGGAGATCCGCGACGCAACGGTGCCTTCGGCGATACCCAGCTCGATGCTGATCTCGGCATAGGACATCCCGCAGAAGTCTCGGAGCAGAACGGGTTCGCAGAACTTGTCGTCAACGATCCGAGTCGCCTCGAGGAGGTCGATCGTCGTGCCCGCCTGCACGCTTGTGCGCCGGTCGGCCGGCAGGTCGGCGGGAAGCACGCCGGCACTCCGTTCCCATTCTCGACGAAGGCGCCGATAGGTGTCGATGGAGCGATTCGCGGTGATCCGATACAGCCACGTGGTGAATCGGGCGCGGCCATCGAACTCGTCGATATGGCGTGACACGGCGAGCAGAGCGTCCTGGGCGGCCTCTTCAGCGTCGAATCGATTCGGCAAGAACTTCGTAGCGATTCGCAACACGTCGACCTCGATCAGCGGAAGCAGCTGCCCGAGTGCGACAGCATCGCCGGACGCGGCGCCCGAAGCGAGCCGGTCGATCTCGGCATCTCTGTCGGACATCGAGGCGACCATACTGTGAGCTGACGAAGACGGGACAGGTCGGTCGCTGATCCGTAATGGACACCATCGAGCACTATCAACTCGAACGGCCGCTCGGAGCAGGAGCGTTCGCGACCGTGTGGCTCGCCCACGATCCGGTTCTCGATGGCCCCGTCGCCATCAAGGTTCTCGCCGAGAACTGGAGCCTCGACGACGATGTGCGGTCCCGCTTCATGGACGAAGCCCGACTGATGCACCGGGCGAGCGACCCGCAGATGGTCCGGGTCCTCCGAGCGGGCGAGCTTGCGAGCGGCCAGCCGTACTTCGTCATGGAGTACGCCGATCGGGGCACGCTCGCTGAGCGGCTCGACGCGTCGACGGCGACCCGGTCGCCGGAGGAGTCGGTCGAGCTGATCGCCGCTATCGCCGAATGCGCCGGCTCGGTGCATGCCCACGGCTTCGTCCATCGAGACATCAAGCCCGCCAATGTGCTGATCACGAGCACCCCGTCGCTCCGAGCGGAGCCCGTGTCTCCCCTCGCCTCCGATGAGCGCCTGCTGCTCGCCGACTTCGGCTTGGCGAAGGACGTGGCCGCCGCGTCCGGATTCACGCGCGCCGCTGGGAGCCCTGCGTACATGGCTCCCGAGCAGACGAAGACGAGCCATTTGATCGACCATCGCACCGACATCTATGCGCTCGGCGTGATGGCCGTCGAGGTGCTCACAGGCCGTTCGCCGAACGACGACGACTTCGACCTCTCCGGCCCCAATCCCGTGTCCGTCCACCGTTCGGATCTCGCGCCATTCGACGCCGTGATCCGAACGGCGACGGCACCGCGACCCGAGAATCGGCATGCATCGGTCGACGCGTTCGTCGATGACCTCCGACGTGCCGCGGGCACGAGCCACCTGACGAGCACACCACCACTCGATCCGGAACTGCCGCCGGCGAGCTCGCCGATGGCTGCGCGACACGAGTCGCCGATTCGCAGGATCCTGCTTTTGGCCGCCGGCGCGGCTGCCGTGGTGGCCATCGTCGCCGGGCTGATCATCGCCAGCCGACCCGATGGATCGTCGGTCGATGTCGGTGATCAGACCAGCACCGAAGCCTCGACGAGCAGCGAAGCGTCCGTCTCGACGTCCTCGCCGACGATGACCGTCGATTCGTCGACTGACGCGTCTCCGGCGACGACCGATAGCGATGGACGTCCCGAACCGGTTCCTTTCGACACGACCGGCTTCGAAGACCTCTGCGGCCTGACCGACCCCCCGGCTGGCGCGATCGTCGGACAAGCCGGTCCCGCCTTCTGTTCCGTCGTCGACGGACAGTTCGACTTCTCCACGAACCGGGTGGGGGACAACTACTGGATCGACGATTTCGATCACGGCGTCGATCAGCCCACCTACTTCGGCACGAGGCAGTACGAGGACTTCGATCTGCTTGACGAACCCGCACAGTTCTGGATCGACGACGATCACGTGTTGATCGACATGGGCAGCACCGGAGCGCCGGGGTTCGCCATGCTCGTGCCCCGGCAACCGTTCGACTTCGGCGACGGCCTCGTTGTGGAGATGGATGTGGCCGCCGGTCCGACCGCCGTCGCACGCGACCGATACGCACTGCCCGAGGTCGTGGTTCTGGACACGGATCCCGGGTTCGACATGCGTCAGGGCGCAACGGCGTCGAGGACCTTCGTCACCAGCGCGGTTTCGTGCGGACTGCACCCGGTCGACGTGGTTGCGTGCGAGGCGGTCGACGCGAGCGCAGTCGACGTGGCGGCTGTTGATGACCCGACCCAGGGACGTCTGTGGCGAACCTCGGTACTCGGCGTCGAGGGTGTCGATGCGACGGTAGCCGACCGTGGCTCGGCGAGCACCGAGGTTATGTGCGCCGACGGCCTGTCGGTCGACGAGTGCACCCGTCGATACCGAGTCGAGCTGACGTCGTCGTCGGTCCGGGTCGAGATCGACGGCGAGTTGCTCTACGAGCAGGCGGGAGTCGAACTACCCGAAACCGTTACCGACGGATCTGTCACGGTGTTGATCGCACTCCACAACTCGGGCATCGACGCTGGAGCCGTGCGCGCGACGTTTGACCGGTTGGCGATCAACCCCGACCTCGCCGAGAACACCTGAGGCGAATCGGCGCGGAGTTACGCCTTCGCCGGCTTCGGTTCCTTGGGCAAGCCGAGAACCATCTCGCCCACGATGTTGCGCTGCACCTGCGAAGTACCGGCGTAGATCGTTCCGGCCCGAGCGTTGTAGAAGGTGCCGACCCATGATGCGGCGTCGTTCGCCGCGCCGGGAAGGTCGGCGTGGAACGACGTTTTGGCGATCCCGTCGGGGATCATCGCCTCAGGGCCGAGGATGTCGACCGCGAGCTCGGTGATGCGCTTGTGGTACTCGCTCCAGTAGAGCTTGAACGTCGACTCCGACGGACCGGGGTGCTGGCCGTTCAGGAACTTGGTGAGGGTCTGCATGCCGAGCAACCGCATGATCTCGACCTCGCAGTAGAGCGCGGCGAGACGATCGCGGATGACCGGATCGTCGTTGCGGCCCTTCTCTTGAGCGAGAGCGACGAGCTTGTCGTACTCGGCGCGGAACATGATCGGCATCGTTGCTGCGGCTTCGCCGCGCTCGTAGCCGAGCAAGGTCATGGCGACGGCCCAGCCGCCGTTGACCTCGCCGATCACGTTGTCCTTGTGCGTGCGGGCGTCGGTGAAGAACGTCTCGTTGAAGTCTGCGTCGCGCGAGAGCATCTCGATCGGTCGCACCTCGACGCCGTCTTGTTCCATCGGGCAGAGCAAGAAGGAGATGCCCCGGTGCTTGGCGGCGTCGGGGTCGGTGCGGCACAGCACGAAGATCCAGTTGGCGGTCATGCCTGCCGAGGTCCAGATCTTCTGGCCGTTGATGACCCATTCGTCGCCGTCGAGCATCGCCTTGCAGCCGAGCGAGGCGAGGTCGGAGCCAGCGTTGGGTTCGCTGTAGCCCTGGCACCAGACGTCTTCGCCCGAGATGATGCGCGGGAGGAAGTGTTCCTTTTGTTCGGGGGTGCCCCAGTGCAGGATCGTGTTGCCGACCATCTGGATGCTGAAGGCGTCGTTCATGCCGCCGGTCGGTGCGCCCGCCCGTTGGAACTCTTCGGCGAGGATCACCTGTTCGAGCTCGGACATGCCTCCGCCGCCGAACTCGGTGGGCCAAGCCGGTGCAAGCAGACTGTTCGCGGCGAGCTTCTGGCGCCACTCGGTCTGGAACACCTCGGCGTCTTCACGGTCGAGTGCGCCGATGCCGGTCCAACCGTCTGGCAGGTTCTCCTTGAGGAACGTCTGGATACGCGTGCGGAACTCTTCGGCTTCTTCGCTGTACGTCGGGTCCATCGTTGGCTCGCCTTCGCCTTTCGATCGTGTGGATTACCGCCGGGTAACCCCTGGTGATCTCAACTCTAGAATGCGCAGGTGGACATTCGCTGGTTGAACGTGGTCATCGACGTGCCAGCAGGAGCATTCGACGCGGCACTCGACTTCTGGCCCGCAGTCACGGCGACGACGCTCGGCGAGGTGCATCCGCCGTATCCCGAGTTCGTCCATCTCCTTCCGCGATCGGGAGCGATGCACCTCGAGCTGCAACGCATCGAAGGCCCCGGGCCTGGGGCGCATCTCGATCTGTTGGTCCCCGACATCGAGGCGGCCGTTGAGGAAGCAGTCGAGCTCGGCGCCCACGTAGTGGCTCGGCCCGGGCATGCCGTCCTCCAGACGCCGGGAGGCGTGACGTTCTGTGTGGTGCCGTGGATCGATGAGGCCGAACGCGCCCCGATCATCGATCCGCAGCTACCCCATGCAGCCGATCAGATCTGCCTCGACGTGCCCGCCACGCACTTCGACACCGACATTGCGTTCTGGTCGGCGCTCACCGGCTGGGATCTCAACCCGCGACAGCTCGATGAGTTCCAGTCGTTCGCCCAACCACCGGAGCTGCCCGTCCGACTGTTGCTCCAACGCCTCGGTAGCGACGACCCCGGTCCGGCGCGCAGCCATCTCGACTTCTCCTGCGGTCCGAACGTCGATGCGGTGGTCGAACGGCACCAGGCGCAGGGCAGCACGTTCATCGAACGCGGCCACCAGTGGGCCGTGCTCCGAGCACCCGACGGATCGACGTACTGCCTCACCGCCCGGCGCCCACCGGACTGACCGACGAGGCCAAAAGCGCTCGAATCGACTCCTCACCAGCGGCGACTACTGCGCCACAATCGACCCGATGACTACGACCGAGCCGATCACCGAGCCGACCGATCGCACGCGACTGATCACCATCGGTCACCTCGCAGCGACGTTGGCGATGGTCGGGTTGATGACGATGGTGCAGCTCGTCGTCTATCCGCAGTACGACATGGTCAGCGCCGAGGACTTCTCCGCGTACGTGTCGAGCCACGGCCAACGCATCGGTCTGCCGTTGGCCTTGTTCGCGCCCGCAGAGGTCGGCCTGGCCCTCGTGCTGTGGCTCGCTGCGCCCGCCGGCCGGATCAAGAACGTGGCCTTCGGCGCTGGAGCGCTTCTTGCTGCGGCGTGGGTGGCGACGATGTTTTGGTACGGGCCGTTTCACGGCACGCTCATCAACGATCCGTGGGACCCCGACAACATCGACCGGCTCCGCACGACCAACTGGTTCCGCACCCTGAGCTGGTGGATTCGCGGCGGCCTCGCCGTGTGGTTGGCCGACGCGATCACCCGTCCTCGCCCGATCTGATGGGGCTCATCCCGTAGGGTCGATGTTGTGCTTGCTTCGACCGACCGTCTCGACGCCTCCCACCTTGCGGAGCTCGGCTGGGAGCTGAAACCGGAGGGCCTCTGCCGTCACGAGGTATGCGTACCCCTTCCGCCTGGCACTGACATCGCCGACGGCTGCGTCGACGCGAGCCTCGTGGCCGAGCGACTCGGTCGACCGATCGCACGAGACGACGAGAGCAAACTTGTGGCAATCGGGCCGGCCAGCGGCGGGCCGGTGCTCGACTCGGTCATCCTGCCCGATCTCGAACTGACCGGCGACGATGGCAACCCGTTTCGGCTGTCGGCGCTTCATGGCCGCCGGACCTTGTTCGTCGCGTGGGCGTCGTGGTGAGGTTGCCGGGACAGCCTGCCCGGGTGGCAGGCACTACATGAAGTGACATCCCCGATGGGGCTCGACATCGTGTCGGTCTCCCTCGACATCGATTCGGCTACGGCGCAGCCATTCATCGATGCGGCCCGACCGTCGAGTCCCGACGCGCCCAAGGTCCGGGCGCTGATCGATACCGCCCACGCCACGACGGCCGCGCTCGGGTTTACCAATGTGCCCATGGCGCTGTGGGTCGACGAGACCGGCACGATCGTCCGGCCGCCCGAGTCGGCCTCGGTCGAACGGTCCGCGCTCGCCGACATGGAGATCAGTGATGACTGGCCCGAACGCTTGGCGAATCAGTTGCGGGTCGCCCAGTCGATCCCGTCGAACGCGGATGCCTATCGAGCCGCCGTGCTCGACTGGGCCGAACACGGCGCCGGCAGCCGATTCGTGATGACACCCGAAGACGTGATTGGCGCCGCCGAACCCCGAGATGCCGACGCCGCGGAGGCGGTGGCTGCCTTCGAGCTCGGCCAGGCCTTGTACAGGCGGGCTGGAGCAGGCGCGGCCGGTATCGCCGCCGCTCGGGACTGGTGGCAACGAGCCCACGACCTCGATCCCGACAACTGGACCTACAAGCGCCAGGCCTGGACGCTCGTGACCACGCCCGAGGGGCAACCGTCAGACTTGCTCCAAGGCCCGAACGACGTCTTCACCGGCAACTGGCTCGACGACGTCGTCGCCAACGGCGGCGGCGAGGCCTATGCCGTACCTCCGAAAGGCATTTGACGGCCATTCGGTGTCCGGCATCGATGGTTCAGGAATCCCACTTGGGGGTGGCGACCTGGTCGTCGGCAGCGAGCTGGTCGAGCAGCGCCGCAGCGGCCGACGACTGGTGGACCAGGCCGCGGTTGCTGGCGGACACGAGGCCGTCCGCGACGGCTCGGTCCATCCAGGCGAAGAGGGAGGTGTAGTAGCCCTCGACGTCGATGAGCCCGACGGGCTTGGAGTGACTCCCGATCTGGCGCCACGTGATGATCTCGAACAACTCGTCCATCGTGCCGAAACCGCCGGGTAGCGCGATGAAGGCGTCGGCGAGGTCGTACATCTTCGCTTTCCGCTCGTGCATGCCGTCGGTTTCGATGAGTTCGGTCAGCCCTTGATGGGCGATCTCGCGGCCGAAGAGGTTGCGCGGGATCACCCCGATCACCTCGCCGCCAGCTTCGAGCACGGTGTCGGCGACGAGTCCCATCAACCCGACCGACCCACCGCCATAGACGAGGGTCATGCCCCGCTCCGCGAGCTCGTTGCCCAGCTCGACTGTCGCATCGACGATCGACGGGTTCGAACCCGTCGACGAACCACAGAACACGCACACTCGCTTCAGTTCGGTCATGAGCGGCAGGGTAGCCTCCTGCTCCATGACGCAATCGATGTCCGACCGGATCGCCGATCTCGAGCGACGACGCGACGAAGCCCTCAACGCCGGGTCCGAACGCGCCGTCCAGCGTCAACAGGACAAGGGCAAGATGCTCGCTCGCGAGCGGATCGAGTATCTGCTCGATCCTGGATCGTTCCACGAGCTCGACATGCTCGCCCGGCATCGGGCGCTCGACTCCGGGATCGAAGACCGCCCGTACACCGACGGTGTGGTCACGGGCTGGGGCACGATCGACGGACGCAAGGTCTTTCTGTTCTCGCAGGACTTCACCGTCTTCGGCGGCGCGCTCGGCGAAGTGTTCGCCGAAAAGATCCACAAGGTGATGGATCTCGCGGCGTCGGTGGGTGCCCCGATGATCGGCCTCAACGACGGTGCTGGCGCCCGCATCCAAGAAGGCGTGGTCAGCCTCGACGCCTACGGCGGGATCTTCTACCGCAACGTCCAGGCGTCGGGCGTCATCCCGCAGATCTCGGTGATCCTCGGCCCGTGCGCGGGCGGCGCCGTGTACAGCCCGGCAATGACTGACTTCATCTTCATGGTGCGAGAGAAGTCGCACATGTTCATCACCGGCCCCGACGTTGTGAAGACCGTGACGGGCGAAGAAGTCACCCTCGAAGAACTTGGTGGTGCCAAATCGCACTCGTCCAAGTCTGGCGTCGCGACGTTCACCGGAGCGAGCGAAGAAGACGTGCTCGACCAGGTCAAGCTGCTGCTGTCGTATCTCCCGGCCAACAACCTCGAAGCGCCACCGGCGATGGAGGCCATCGACGACCCGGAGCGGTCCTGCCCGGAGCTCCAGACCATCCTCCCCGATTCGTCGAACGTGCCCTACGACATGACTGACGTCATCCGCTCGGTGGTCGACGACGGTGACTTCTTCGAGTACTTCCCCTCGTGGGCCCGAAACATCGTGTGTGGCTTTGCCCGCATCGATGGCAAGCCCGTGGGAGTCGTCGGCAATCAGCCGATGGTGTTGGCGGGCGTGCTCGACATCGAGTCCGCCGAGAAGGCCGGCCGGTTCGTCCGCACCTGCGACGCCTTCAACATCCCGCTCCTCACCTTCTGCGACGTGCCGGGGTTCCTGCCCGGCGTCGACCAGGAACATGGAGGCATCATCCGGCACGGCGCCAAGCTGCTCTACGCCTACTGCGAAGCGACCGTGCCTCGCGTGCAGGTGATCACCCGCAAGGCCTACGGCGGTGCGTTCTTGGTGATGGATTCCAAAGCCGTCGGGTCCGACATGAGCTTCGCCTGGCCGTCGGCCGAGATGGCCGTCATGGGCCCGCAAGGTGCGGTCGAAGTGATCTACCGGCGTGAGCTCCAGAACGCTGCGGACCCCGAGGCCCGCCGCGCCGAGCTCGTCAACGAGTACACGGAGAAGACGGCCAACCCCTACATCGCTGCCGAGCGTGGGTACATCGACGAAGTGATCGATCCAGCCGATACCCGCAAGGCCGTCGTCGGAGCATTTCGTCTGCTCGAGACCAAGCAAGAACGCATCCCCGAACGCAAGCACGGCAACGTGCCGCTGTAGGGATCCCGATGAGCTCGCCGTTCCGCATTACCGACATCACGCCGGCGCCGACACCAGAGGAGTTGGCCGTGATCGTCGCCGCGCTCGACGCCGGCTGGCCGCGCCCCGTGGCGGCCGAGCCGGACTGGACCCCGCCCGACACGACCTGGCGATTCAGTCAGCGCCGGTGGCACGCTCGGGCCGTGCCGATGCGCACCTGGGGCACCGTGGGGTCAGGTACCCATCATTAACAAGTGCCGCAAAGGTCGCGATGAACACTCCCGCTGGGAGGTGATGTGATGAAGAACTGGGGTGGCAACGTCACCTACGGGGCGGCCCAGGTGCATCGTCCGACGAGCCTCGCCCAGCTGCACGACGTCGTCACCACGAGCCAGTCGATGCGGTGCCTCGGGTCGCGGCACTCGTTCAACACGATTGCCGACGGCGACACGATCCTCGACACCTCCGGATTGCCCGAGTTCGTCGAGATCGGTGCCGACCGAACGACGGTCACCGTCAACGGATCGATGACCTACGGGCGACTGGCCGAACTGCTTCGACCGCTCGGGTTCGCGTTGCACAACCTCGCATCGCTGCCCCACATCTCGATCGCGGGGGCCATCGCCACTGGGACGCACGGGTCGGGCGACGGCAATGGCAACCTCGCAACGGCGGTCGCTGGGCTTCAGGTCATGCGATCGAACGGCGAAGTGCAGCAGGTCGAGCGTATCCATCGAGACTTCGACGGATGTGTGGTGTCGCTCGGGCTACTCGGCGTCGTCACGGCCGTCACTCTCGACGTCGAACCGGACTATCTCGTTGAGCAGCGCGTCTACGAGGGCATCACGATCGACGAACTCGCGGGACGCGTCGACGAGATCTTCGGCTCCGGCTACTCCGTGAGTGCGTTCACCCGCTGGCGCGACGTCATCGAGCAGGTGTGGATCAAGAGCCGGACCGGCGACCCGTCACCAGGGGGTCCGGTGGCGCCATCAGGTCTTGTCGATGCGACGGAGAAACGACACCCAATCGTCGGTCTCGACGCAAGCGCCTCCACCGAACAGTTCGGTACGCCCGGCCGATGGTCGGACCGGTTACCGCACTTCGAGATGGCCTTTACCCCGAGCGTGGGCGACGAGATCCAGTCGGAGTTCTTCGTCGACCGTCGCGACTCTGTCGAGGCCATACGTGCTGTTGCGACCGTGGGCGAGGCGATCCACGACGCGTTGCTCGTGTCCGAGATTCGGACGATCGCTGCGGACACGTTGTGGATGAGCCCGCATGTCGGGCGAGACTCGCTCGCGTTCCACTTCACGTGGACGCCCGACGCAGCGGCGGCCGCCGATGCAGCGCGACGAGTTGCCGAAGCCCTCCTCCCATTCGACCCTCGACCCCACTGGGGCAAGGTCTTCCCGGTCGATCTGCTGGAGATCTCGACATATCGACGAGCCGAGGACTTCGTCGCACTCGCTGACCGTTTCGACCCAGCCGGCATGTTCCGCAATCGATGGTTCGACGAGGTGTTCGGCTGATCCGGCGGCTTAGCTGGCGATCGTTCCGTCTTCGTCCCACAGGTCTTGCCACGACTGGCCATCTCTCCACAAGAAGACTTGGCCCTTGATCAGGCGGCACTGGCGATCGGTGTCGTCGAGGAGGCGCATCTCGTCGGAGCTGAGGGGTTGGGTGGCGGCCCGGAGGTTGGCGGCGAGGTTGGTCGGCGACGTCGAGAACGGGATCGGCGTGTGCCCACGGGTCACCGCCCACGAGATGCACAGTGTCGCCGGGTGGATGTTGCGCGCTGCGGCGAGTTCGACGATCACCGGATCCTCGGTCGGGGATGTGTCGTGCTCGGTCCGGTCGCGTTCGGGTCGGGCGGGAGAGCCGATCGGGCAGAAACCGATCGGCGCGACGCCGTGGTCGTGGAGGTACTGGACGAGCTCGGGCTGCTGGAAATGCGGGTGGAGCTCCATTTGATTGACCGACGGCCGAATCGACATGTGGCCGAGGACCGCGTCGAGCTTCGGGATGGTCATGTTCGACGTGCCGATGTGGCGTGTGAGTCCGCGCTCGACGAGGTGTTCCATCTGCCCCCACGTGTCGAGGTAGCGCTCCGCGCTGAAAGCGACGGCGTGGGGGTTGCGGGCATCGACGTCGACGTGTGGGGCGTGATGATTTGGGAACGGCCAGTGCACGAGATAGTTGTCGAGGTGATCGAGCCCGAGGTCGGCAAGCGTCGACTCGCAAGCGGTGGCGACGTCGCCGTGTCGGTCGTTCCACACCTTGGAACTGATCCACAGCTCGGCCCGGGGGATCGACGAGCGGGTCAGCACGGCGCCGATCTCGGCTTCGTTGCCGTAGACGGCCGCGCAGTCGATGTGGCGATAGCCGAGCGCCAACGCCGTCCCAACTGCGTCGGCGACGGCTGCTGAGTCGACGTGATCCGAACCGAACGTGCCGAGGCCGATCCCGGGCATCGCCGCGCCCGACGCGAGGACCCGTATGGGCAGGAGTGCGGGGTCGATCGACGAACTCACAGGACTGAGCTTCGCAGGTCCGGATGCGGGGATCGAAGTAGCGTGCTCGGCCATGACGCTTCGATTCGGAATTCTGGGCGCGGCCCGCATCGCGCCCAAGGCGCTCACCCATCCGGCGGCGACCATGTCGTCGGTCGAACTCACCCGGGTCGCCGCCCGAGATCGATCGCGAGCCGAGGCGTTCGCCACGGAACACGGCGTCGCGGCCGTGTCGGACACGTACGCCGAGGTGATCGCGGCCGCCGACGTCGACGTGATCTACAACCCGCTCCCGATGCATCTGCACGCCGAGTGGACGATCGCCGCTCTACGGGCCGGCAAGCACGTGCTGTGCGAGAAGCCCTTTGCCTCCAACGCCGAGGAGGCGGCGGAGATGATCCTCGTCGCCAAGAATGAAGGGCGGGTGCTCGGTGAGGCGTTCCACCACTGGTACCACCCGATGTTCCAGCAGATCCTCGCCACGATTCGTAGCGGCGTGATCGGCGAGGTGACCCGCGCCGAGGGCTATTTCAACATCTCGATTCCGCAGCCCGACATCCGGTGGGACTACGCCACGTCGGGCGGCTCACTCATGGACCTG
>JAHDDK010000135.1:1626-3743 GCA_020629375.1 Acidimicrobiales bacterium | reverse complement strand
TCGGGCGCTCGGCTACGGGGGTGTGCTGACCGGCTGGCACCGCAGCGTCGAGGACTGTCTCGCTGCCGAGCTTGGGCTTCCGGACAACGCCGCGATCATGGGCATCGTTCCGCTCGGCCGGCCCGAAGGACAGCATGGTCCGGTCCGTCGCCTCCCGCTCGCCGACGTCGTCTTCGACAGCCGCTGGGACGTGAGCGCCCACTGGGTGACCGATCCCGCAGGCACTCGCTTCGCCGGCCCACCACCCACCACGATTGCGCCGCTCTCCACACCGGAGGCCAGGCCCGAGCGGCGTTTCGGTTGGCTCGACATGTTCGTCCACGAAGACGATGATCCTCGCGACGATGGCGGTTGGGAGAACACCGAGCGGGCGATTCTCCACGGCTTCCTCGTCGATCGACGGCGCACGCTCCAACTCAAATGTCGCGACCTCGATGCGGAGCAGCTCTGTCAGCGGTCGGTGCCCCCATCGGACCTGTCGTTGATCGGGCTCGTACGTCACTTGGCTGGCGTCGAGCAGTACTGGTTCCGACAGGTGATCGGCGGCGAACCAATGGACCGTCTCTATGTCGACAAAGACGGAGCCGACCGGGCCTTCATCGACGCCCGGCCCGAAACGGTCGACGATGACTGGTCGACCTGGCGAGCAGAGGTCGCCAACAGCGACCGGATCTTCGAGGGCATCGAGGACCTTGCCCAGCTCGCCCCGGGTACGTCGACCCCGATCCGAGAAGTGCTCGTCCATCTCATCCGGGAGTATGCCCAACACCTCGGCCACGTCGACTTGTTGCGCGAACGCATCGACGGCCGAGTCGGGCAATGAGCGACCACATCTATCCGGATGACCTCGCTGAGGTGGATCGACTGACGATTCAGGCAGCGCTGGCAGAGGTCACGGATCAGGCACGCCAGAGTCTGCGATCGAGCGTTGACGCGCTCATTGCGTCTGGCCGGCCGGCCGGTGAGTGGGTCGCTGTCAACGGCGAGTGGCCCTACGTGACGTATTCCCCTGAGGCCGATGCCCTCTGGTCGGCGATCAACGATGCGGGTCTCGTCGTGCCATTCGATTGGCCTGCGTGGTCGAAGACGATCGACCCGAACGCCATGCCGCATGAGGATCCTGTCGACGCGGTCCGGACGATCACGGCGGTCATCCGCGCAGATCGGTTCAATGCTGGGGCGCTCCTCAACGCGTTCGAATCTGGGCTTCTCGTCGCTGCTGTGCGCACGCTACTCGACGAGACACCCGAGACAGCGGGGAGCGAGCTCACCTCATAGATTCGAGCGCATGATCCATCAGCTTCGGACCTATGAGATCTTCGAGCACAACAAGGCGGCGTTTCATGCCCGGTTCAGAGATCACGCGTGGCGGTTGATGAAGCAGTACGGCTTCGAGATTCTCGCGTTCTGGGAAAGCGCAGAAGACAACAAGACCGTGTTTCGCTACCTGCTGCAGTGGGACGACGAGGCATCGATGGATGCCGCCTGGACCGCGTTCGCGGCGAACGAGGAGTGGAAAGAGATCAAGCGGGTGACCGGCGCCGAGCACGGCGATCTCGTGGGCGACATTGCTGGTGTCGTGTTGACCCCGACCGACTACTCGCCCGTACTTGGTGGTGGACGCTCGCCTGCGTCGACCTTCAGGGACGATGTCGCAGCCGCACAAGCGGAGATGCCGTCGGTGGCCCCAGCCGATGTTGGCGAAGGCGCGCTTGTCATCGAGGTGCGAGACCTCGCCGATGTGAAGGAACACGGAACGGTCGACGGCGCAGTGCCAATCTCGCTCGGCTCGCTCGGCCTTCGGGCCGACGTCACCGCACCGGACGCCGCACAACATCCTGAGCTCGGCGACCACGACCGAGAGATCGTGGTCGCCTGCGGGCTGGGGATGATGGCGTCGCTCGGCGCCAAGAAGCTCCGCGACTTGGGGTACACGAACGTCACCTACATCGAGGGGGGCGTCGAGGCATGGCGGGAGGCTGGCCTACCGGTCGACCATCTGGACGAGTGAGGAACGGGTGGGTTCTCGTCGTCACCCCGACCAGATGAGTAGGCGACCGTTCTCGGTTCCGGCGGCGAACGACGTGGTCCCATCCGGATGGTCGACAGCACCGAGG
>JAHDDK010000135.1:696-1456 GCA_020629375.1 Acidimicrobiales bacterium | reverse complement strand
GTTGCGCCACCGGTTGCCACGGCCGATCGGCGCGGACTCGCCGACCACGTCACCGTCGAGGTTTCGAGCAACGAGCCGCGCGCCGTCGTCGCCATTGCTTTGGGTCACGATGATCTCCGAAGCGTCGTCTCCGTCGAGGTCGGCGAGTATCGGGGCGATCCCTTCGATCACGTCATCCTCGAGAACGATGCGGATTGCTCTGTTGCGGAGGATCTCGAGACCTCCGGCTTCGAGATCGTCGCCCAAGACGCCATGGGCGTACCGATCGGTCGGGTCGACCAGGGCAACACTCACCCCGTCGTGACGTGATTGCACCACTCGGCCATCGGGGAGCGGGTTGTCGAACATCGACTGGCCCGATGTCGGGGAGAGCACGCCAATCCCCTCGGAGAAGGCGAACGGTTCGAACTCCCACCGGTTATCCATGGTTCGTAGCCCGCCGTCCTCGGTCCACAGGACGATCGATCCTCCCTCCAGGGCAATCACCCACCCATCGCCTCGACTTGGTCCCCTCGGCACGACCCACCGAGGGGACGCCTCCAGCTCGACGACGACCGGCGGCTCATCGAGCGTGCCGCGACCGAACACGATCCGGTTACCGGTGGCGTTGAGGTCCGCACGCCCCACGTAGCTGAGTTCGTCGTCCGGTAGCTCCGCAGTGGCCGGGGGCGATGCGGTCGACGAATCTGGAGCATCGGCAGGGACGTCTGAGCTGGTGGTGACCGTGGGTGGATCGTCCGCCGGTGAGGTGACCGAGGTC
>JAHDDK010000135.1:0-557 GCA_020629375.1 Acidimicrobiales bacterium | reverse complement strand
CATCGGCGAGTGCCATGTCGGAGTCGGCGAGAAGGCGGGTGGCGGCCTCGACCCTGACCCGCAGAATGTGCTGACCCGCACTCACCCCGAAGACTCGTTTCATGCGTCGTTCGAGCTGGCTCTCGCTGCACTCGGCGATGTCGGCCAGCTCCGCGATCCGGATCGTCGAACCGAAGCGTTCTTGCACGTGCGACACGACTCCCTTGAGGGACTCGAGGGCCACGTTGTCGTCGGATGGCGCCACGAGATCTCGGCTCACGGAGACCAGCCCGATGACCGAGCCGGCGCCGTCGCGGACGGGGATCTTCGTGGTCAGGTACCAGCCGAGCTCGCCATCGGTCCGGCGGATCAGTTCGAGCTGGTCATACAGCGGCTCGCCCGATGCGTAGACCTCTCGGTCTTGCTCCTCGTATCGTTCGGCGAGCTCAGCGATGAAGTGGTCGCGAGCTGTGGTGCCGATCACGTCGCGGATCGAGCGTTTGCCGGTTCGCCGGACGAAGGCTGAGTTGACCTCGAGATAGCGACCGTCGAGGTCCTTCGCGCAGAAGATCACGTTG
>JAHDDK010000134.1 GCA_020629375.1 Acidimicrobiales bacterium | reverse complement strand
GTGGCTCGGATCATCGCATCAGGGCAAAGGGATCGGAACCGAGATGCGTGCAGCTGTGCTTCATCTGGCATTCGACGGTCTCGGAGCGTCGGTCGCCGAGACCGAGGCGCGCTCCGACAATCTCGGCTCGCTCGGCGTCACCCGCAAACTCGGGTACGAAGAGAACGGGGTCTCTGACTACGACTTCGACATCAACGGTGTCCAACAGATGCGCCACTTCCGGCTCACCCGCGAGCGCTGGCTCGAGCAACGACGTGACGACATCACCATCGACGGACTCAGCGCGTGCTTGCCGCTCTTCGGGCTCAGCGAACCCGATCCTGCGGACGGCCCCTGACGACATCCTGGGGTGTGGCCCCCGTCTGAAATGTCGACTGGTCGCCGTCGCGGGCCAAGACATGTGCGGCTCGAACGATCAGCTCGATGGCAGCGACGGCGTCATCGATGTTCCAGTCGTCCATTGGCACTCGGACCTCGACCTCGTCCTCCTCGAGCTCATCGAAGTCGAAGACACCGTGCAGCGTGAGGAGGGCCTCTTGACGAACGGGAGTCAGGTATCGGTTGACCTCGGCGGGGTCGCTCGACCGAATCCGAAACGTCGAGTCGAAGATCGGATTGCCGGTCTGCGGAGCCGTCTCATGAGAGCGGATCTCGCCCTTTCGAATCTTGAAGTTGCCCAAGCCGGTGTCGATCTCGGCGTCGACCGACATCGTGTCGATGTGTCGACCGATGAGGAGTCGGACCCCATCGACCGTCCCGCGCAGCCGTCCATCTCTCCCGCGAAGACGCTCCATCCCCAGGACTGCAGCCAACTCGTTGAGCTCGCGCCGCTCCCGGTTCACGCGGGTCTCGGTGTCCCGGCCGGTCACGAGATTGATCACGGGAAACACGACAAAGATGAGTAGCAAGACGACGAAGACGAGCTCCATGGCTGATTCATCGGCTCAAGAGGTCGAGAGCTTCAACATGTTCGAGCCCGGACGAGGAGGCGAGTCCCCCGTCCGGGGCCCACGATGTCATCGGATCAGGTTCACCGACCCCCCTCCGTAGACGACCACGTTCTGGCGCCCGACGTCGCTGAACGAATTGTTCGACGGCACCTGCACGGTGATGGTCGCTCCTGATGGCCGATTGCTGTCGATCCGTACTGCGTGGTCTGCGATGTTGCTGAACGTGTTCGAGTCAACCGTGACGCTGGTCGCCATGGTGATGGCGTTGCCGTCGCGGTAAGGGGTCCGATCAGAGATGTTGCGGAACGTGTTGCCCCGAACTCGGACATCCGGATCACGCCGATCGGCAGAGCCATTCACGTGAATCGCCACGGCGCCCGATGTGCCGGTCGCGACATCGCGGATGACGTTGCCGTCGATCAATACCTGCCGAACCGGATACTTCACATCGATCGCCTCGGTCGACGTGTCGTAGATCTCGTTGTTGATGATTCGGACATCTCGCACGAGCTCAGATTCGCTCGAACCGTCGCCGAGGTAGATCCCTTCGCCATACGTGCTGTACGGCTCACCGCCGCTGTCGCTTCCGGATCGGTTGCCGGTATCGCCAATACGCGAATTACGAATCGTGATCCGCTCGCTCACCGAACCGCTGGCCCGGACCCGAATCGCTTCCTGGCCGACGTCGGCGACGTCCACACTGTCGATGAGAACGTCTGACGAGTCGTCGACAACGATGCCGAACAACGAATGCCGTACATGGATGTCACGGATCTCGAGATGCGAGCTCTCCGACACCCGAACGGCTGTGCCCGAGCTATGACTGTTGGTTTCGAACCGGACGGCTCGAGTCGGACTCGAGGCTTCGATGACGATCGGCGCGGCTGCGGTGCCGTGCAGTCCCGAAATCGAGATCGGGTTGTAGCTGCCACCCAGGAGGACGAACACGTCGCCGGGCTCGGCGGATCGAAGCGCCTGTTGGAGCGACTGGCCAGCGACACGACCCGGTGCGTCCACGAGAATCCGGTTCTCTGATGGAGGCGGCTCTTCGGTCACGTCCATCATCACCAGCAGCTCGTCACACGAAAACCGTTCGCTTCGCTTCACTCGAGAGTCGACCTCAGCGCTATACGACACCTTGGGGGCGTTGACCCCAGCGGCGACGAGCTCGGCGAAACAACCCGGATCCACCCAGTGCTGTGTTGCGTCGCTGAACAAGGCGAACCCGTCCTGATCTTGGGCCTTCGTCGTGACCGTCACCAGTGCGGCCTCGAGGACCGGAGAAGGAGGCGGTGTCGGGGGCTCGCTCGTGTCGTCGGTCATCATCACGAAGAGCTCGTCGCAGGAGAAACGCGGGCTCTGTTCGGGCACCGGCGAAACCTGACCGCCGTAGCTCACTCGCCTGGTGCCGACGCCCTTGGCCACCAGTTCGGCGAAGCAGTCCCAATGCACCCAGTGCTGAGTGCCATGGTTGAAAAGTGCGAATCCGTCTTGATTGGTCGTCTTCGTCTGCACGGTGACCAGCTCCGCAGTGAACGTAAGCGGGTTCGATGGAGGAGGCGACACGTCGTCCGAGAACAGTTCGCGAAGCTGCTCACAGTCCAACGCCGGACGCTTCTTCGGCTTGGGGTGGACCTCGGTCGGGTACTTCGCCCATCGCGAGTCGATGCCTCCCGAACGAAGCGAGTCGAAGCACGAGCCGTTCACCCACTGCTTCGTACCGTCGGAGTAGAGGACAAACCCATCCTTCGGGGCCGACGTCACGTGCACGAGCTCGCCGGACAGGTTGGCCTGTGCCCCCACCGGGCCTGGTTGCAGGAGCGTCGAGAGGACTGCGAGAGCAATCATGGCGATCAGGCGGACCCTCCATGGCCCGCATGTCGATCGGCGCCCATCTGCCCGGGTCGGCTGGATATCGGTCGGAAGCATCGTGTCGTCTCACTTTCCCGCTCGGAGCGGATTGGGTTTCGTGAGGTGGTACGAAACGAACGACGCCGTTCTTCGAAGAATGTTCTCCCTGTCTGACATCCGCATCCGGCCGCTTACCGATCGTTCAGGTTTTCCTGTCGACGTCTTGCCGAACACCTGACGGTCCCCTGCTGTCGGCGGGTGATCGTTGCGCGCATCGCCACATGACAGGAGAAACCCATGGCCGAAACCACCCCCCAACCCGACGCCGACTCAGCGCCGCGCCGCTCAACTCGCCGAGCCTTTCTCGGCGCGGCCGGGGCGACGACGGCGGACCGGCGGCCGCCGAGGCGCTCGAACGCCGACGTCGCGGCGACCGAGGCGACCGCGGTCGCGACGCCCGCCAGGTCGGTGGCCGGGGCGATGGCGGCGGCGCCGACGGTGGCGCAGAGGCCGTCAACACCCAGCTCGGCATCGACGTCGAGGGCAACCCGGACCGGTTCAGCCGGATCTTCGACGACCTGGACCTCAACCGTCGCGAGAACCGCGAGATGCGCGAGTTGCTGACCGAGGTCGGGCGCCCCGGCGGCCCGCTCGACGCCAACGATCCGGTCGACGCGGGTGCCGCGTCGCTGATTGCAACCCCGTCGATCAATCCCCGCAATCCCGACAATCCGGCAATCCCGGCCGGCTATACCTACCTCGGCCAGTTCCTCGATCACGACATCACGTTGGACGCCGAGTCGCGGCTCGGTCGACCGGTGCCGGTGCGGCGAAGCATGAACCTTCGCTCGGCGCGTCTCGATCTCGACAGCGTGTACGGCGGAGGGCCGGGCGCGTCACCCGACCTCTACGACGACACTGGCCGATTCGTCGTGGCATCCTCGGGCACTGCAGAGGACCACCTCCGCGACAACGACGGCTCGGCCGTCATCCCCGATGCCCGCAACGACGAGAACGTGATCGTGTCGGGGATCCACGCCGCCTTCGTGGCCTTCCACAACGCGGTCATGGATCAGGTCGAGGCTGGTGGGCTGAACG
>JAHDDK010000065.1 GCA_020629375.1 Acidimicrobiales bacterium | reverse complement strand
TGAAATTCCCTTTCCGTTCGAGGAGGACAACAGCAACCGACGGTACGGGAGGCGCGGTGGGATAGCAAGGGTGAGGTGTCACATGGCAGGTCAGCCGGGCGTGCCTTCGCACGCCCGGCCTCCCTCAGAGCTCCAGGGCCAGTGCGATGAGCGCGTCAGCCTCAGCACGGGTGAACAACTTGCCGCGACCGTTGGCAGGAAGGCAGCACTTCGCCTCGATCTGGGCCACGTACGCATCAATATCGCCCTGATCGAGATGGTTGAGGATGCCGTTCAGACCGTTGCCCCCTTCGGCATAGTCTTCGGTGAGCTCAGCGAGCGACGAAGTCGTCGCGACCACCGAGAACTCGACGGTCTCCGATGCGGTGTTTCCGGCAAGGTCTGAGGCTGACGCCTCAAGTGTGAACGTGCCCGTGGTCCCGGCATAGTCAATCGCCACCACAGAGACCGTCGGGCACGTCGCACCTGGAGCGATTCCCGAGAGCCCGTCGTTCACAGCGCAGTCGATCTCGATCACATCGGTCAACTCGTAGGTCGAGACCTGCCCGTTGAACTGCAGTGTCGGGGCAACCGAATCGATGTTGATGCCCGCAACCGTCAACTCACCGACATTGCCGGCATTGTCTGTCGCAGTCACGACGAAGCTCTGGGCGGCACCATCCGTCGCGATCAGAACAGGTTCGGGACACTGTGCAACTCCGGATTCTTCGTCGACGCAATCAAACGAGAAGGTGACCGGCCCTGACCACCACCCATCGGCATTCGCAGGTCGGTCGGGCGTTGCAACAATGACCGGGGCATCGGCATCGACGATCACCGTGAACCGTCGCTCAATGATCGTCTTGTTCTCTGCAACGTCGGAGGCGCTGGCACGAACGGTGTAGCCGATGGCACCAGGACTCGCCTCGGTTTCGATCATCAGCGTGCACTCGCCGTCGAGCCCCGACAGTTCGTCGCTTGCGTTGCACGAAGGAGCAACAAAGTCTGCCTCAAGCACCGATGAACCCTCGTCAGGCGCCAGCAATTCGATCGTCGGAGCAACCTGATCAAGATCGACGACAAGGACGACTGAACTCGTGTTCCCCGCAACGTCGACGCCCTCCACGTCGACCTGCTGGCCCTCACCATCGGCAGCAAACTCCACCGGATCCGGACACGTCGCAACCCCGGACGTCTGATCGTCACAGACGAAGCTGAAGGTCACCGGACGGTTCCACCAACCGGCCGCATTCGGCTCGACGTCAGGCGTGGCGTCGACACTCGGAGAGAAGCTGTCGACAGACACCAAAATCTCGCCAGTTGCACAGTTGGCGGTCGGATCGCACGACTCGGCCGAAACGACGAGTTGATCCGCTCCGTTTTCATCGACGAGCGTCGGATCAGGCACCGTTGCCACGCCCGAGTCGTCTTCCACCTCCCACGTGATCGTGACGGGCTGGTTGTACCAGACGCCCACGTCGGGATCCCGATCCGGAACGCCAGTTACCGTGGGTGACGTCGTATCCGCCGCGATCACGATTGTGAACTCGGCCGACACCGAATCAGCGAGGCCAGCCGATGTGTACAGACAGTCGATGAGCACCGTGTAGCTCCCGCCAACGGTTGGCGTTCCCGACAGCGTTCCCGTGGATGGATCGAGGTCGACCCCATCAGGTAGCGGATCGCTACCTGCAGCAAGTGCATAGCTCTCGCACAGCGGAGTCTGGCCAGATGGCTCCGACGGCGGAGTGATGGAGATCGGCTGCGAATAGGACTGACCCGCCGAACCCTCAGACGGTGCGGGCGCAGCGGCAAAGCCGCCTGAGGCGGTCGCCCCGTTCGCATCCGTGACCGTCACTCCGAAGGTGAACGCCCCCGCTGTCGTCGGAGTTCCGGAGATGACGCCGCTGGCACTGTCGAGAGTCAGCCCAGCTGGAAGCTGGCCGCCATCGACAGTCCAGGTGTAGGGCTCGGTTCCACCAGTGGCCGCGAGCTGCGCGATGTACGCTTCACCGACGCGACCCTCCGGCAGGTTCGAGCCGGTCACGATGGACACAGGGCTCACGACCGTCAGCTCACTCGTCGCCTTGCTGCATGCCCCAAACGGATCGCACGCCACCACCGACACCACCACGGTGTCTCCCACACTCAGGCCCTCAGCACTGAATTCGAAGGTTGACCCGGTTCCGTCGACGGAGCCGTCTTCACCGATGTCCCACTCGTACGTCAGCGAATCACCATCGGCATCGGCGGCCAAGGCACCGAGCGTTTGAGTCTCCCCCGGCCGCACCTCGAAGGGACCGAACCCATCAAAGACCGGAAGGCTGTTCACCTGCGTCACATCGAGCGTGAAGGTGCGAGAGGCTGACTCACCCAACGTGTCCGTCATCGTGACGGTGACATCGCCAGTGAGTACTTCAGCCGCGAATCCGGAGAGCACGCCGGTCGCCGAGTCGAGCGCAATCCCAGACGGCAACGCCCCCTCAGTGACCTCGAATGTCCAGGGACCCGACCCACCCGTCGCATACAGCTGCTGTTCGAACTCGATACCAGTCCGAATGGTCTTCAAGGCCGGGGTCGTGAGCGCTGTGGGGACGCGAGACGTCGACGTACCACCGACGACTCCAACCACGTAGCTGAAGACCTCCGTCGACGGATTCTCGAAATCGGAGACGACGTCGTTGTACTCACCAGTCGCCGGATCGATCGAAACGAGTGAACCAATCCCGCCTCGGTTCACTGTCGCCAGGATGTTGCCGTTGTCCTGCCAGACGGCACGGCCCATGAAGGACACACCACCGAGGTCATCGCCCGTCGCTATCGTCTGCACTCCAGAACCGTCCGAAGCGACCACGCCAATTCTGTACGAGGCATCTTGGTTCCGGAAGAGGAACAGAATCAGATCCTGATCGTTGTCGTAGTCGATGCTCAGCACAGAGTCGTCGCAGAACAATGACAAAACCTCCACCTCCGCAAGCGACCGCACGCTTGTGCGACGGAGTTCTACCGATGAGAAGTCGCAGCTCCCATCCGTCTGGCTCGCACTCACCTGCTGGAACCCGACAACAACATCGTCCTGAAGCCAAACCGAATACCGCGGAAGGTCCACGGCGTAGTCCCCGTTCGACTGGTCCAGAACAGGTGCAACCCCGGACTCCGGGCTGGAAAGGTCGTAGATGATTCCAATCGAGTTGGAACGCTGGCAGAAGAGCCTCGTCGAATCCCACGATGCAGCAGGCCGAGAACTCGAGCAGTTGCCGAAGGAGAGGCGCTGGTTCGATGAGCTCGGAACAAAGCCACGGAACCCAGCGACCAGCGCGGCGCCGTCGGGGGTGAACGATGGAGTGGTAGATGGAATGTCTCGAGCCACCAATGCGCCGTCGGCATCGCTCCCGCCGACCGACCTGACGTTGCTCGTCCGCCGCGAGCCTGGCGCCTGGTCTCCGGTCACGTAGAACACCGTCGAGTCGGTCTCGTAGGTCTCCGTCGGCGACACGAGCAGATCGACCAAGGTGCTGCCAAACGCGCATCGGTTCTCCGAGTCGCACACGGTGTCGGACGTGACGGTCTGGCGCAGACCTTCGGTCGAAACCACAATCGACGGCGGTGGGTTTACGGCAGGATCGGAGACCGACCAGCTGACCGTCACCGGTGCCGTATACGCGCCGCCTGCATCTGGACTGCGATCGAAGACAGGCGAGACGACCGGACCGCCCCGCACCTGCGAGGCCACTCCACCGAGTGCACCCTCGATGAACACGAGGTCGGATCGACCTCCGTTGTGGCGCGGATCGCTGATGCTTGCAAGGAGTCTTCCGTCAGGCAACAGGCGAATGATTGTTGCTGCGCGGAGCGCGTGGAACTCGCTGACATTTCGGTCACGGTTCCAGACACGCAGCCCCCGCTGTTCGTTCGAATAGTCCGCTGAGCTGCTGGTTGCCTCACCCCTCTGCTGACGCCAGACTTGCGCATCCACCACCAGATGGGTCCCGACGATCTTGGTGTTCGTGGGCCGTTGCAAGGGTGCACTGATCTCCTCGACAGCTCCAGAAGCAAAATCCCAAATCAGCCGACGCGTCGGAACCGAGTTGCCGTCTTCCACCAGTTCCATCAGAGCGACGGATGACGAAAGCTCGCTGCCAAACGTTCGGAAGTCGACTCTGCCATCGTGTCCCCCAGGCGGAACGAGCCGAGTGACCGTGCCACCCTCGAGGTCGAAACTGTAGGCGTCGCGGTAGCCATTGGTATCGGTCGGGTCGATTTCGGGAACGTCGTTGAGTGTTGCGACGAAGAAGCGTCCGTCTGGTGAGATGAAGCCACTCGGGCCGCCCGCGACGAGCGCGGCACCGGTCGCTGGATCGAAGACACCGGGTACCTCTGAACCGTCGCTCGTGTCGATCCGGGAAATGCTGCTGGCAAGGTTCGTGATGACGTACCTGCCATCGTCCGAGATCGAATTCGTCAGCGCGGTCACCGGTCCGTCGCTCAGAACCGTCGTCTCACCACTGCTCACGTCATACACACTGAGCTTTCTGTTTCGGTTCTCGGTGAAGACAACCGTTGAGCCGTCTCCGCTCAGCACAGCCACGGTGAACGAAGGATGCGTCCCATCTACCTGCAGCCCAACGGCCGAAAGCGCTCCTGTAGCCACATCGAGAGTGAAGAGCTTCCCATCCTGCCGCAGAAGGGCGACGGCACCGTCTTTGCTGACATTGTCGTTCCAGAGCGAGTATCCATCCGGCACGACAAAGGATGTGAAGGTGAGCGCGTCGGCCACCGCCGCGGAAGGCGGAATCGCGCCCCCGGCCGGCTCATCGAGCGACCGCAGACCTCCAACGACCGATGCCGCTGTAGGTGCCGTCGCAAGCGGAACGAGCACTACCGCAAGCAATGCAATGACAAACGTACGGATGGTGACTCTGCGCGGTCGCACAATTCTCTCCTGCCTGTGCGACCAACACCGATGTCAGCGCACGGGGGGAGTTGTACTCACCCAACTGCATGCAAAACAAGCGCTTTCCCCTACCCCGTACAACCCCGTACACAGCGGGCCGATGCCAACCCACGATCAACACGGAGCGTCGAAGTCGATCCCGGGCACGAGTGAATCCCAATCCTCTACGGACAGCGGAACACCAAGTCCGGAACAAAGCGACTCGATCGCTGACTCGACATCCAGATTCCAGGCCGTCACGGTCGCCTCCGAGCCAGCACCAACAAGCAACGCGCCGCTCGGAGCAAAACTGAGACTGAACATCTGGCCATCTGCCAGGAGGCGGGCCTCGAGCTCAGGACTCGCCGGATCACCGACGTCCCACAACGTTGCCGCACCATCGCTCGCCGACGCACCGAGCCAATCGCCGTCGGCCGTGAAGACCACATCGTGAATACGGCCATTTGGCACAGAGATTCGAGTGACAATGTCGGGCACCGTCGGATCAGCCACATCCCAGATCGAAACCGACCCGTCATGAGAGCCGACGGCGATCAATGAGCCATCCGGGTGGAACTGGACGCCAGACGCAGAGTCCGTCGCAACCGTCGTTGTCGAAATGTCGCCCAGCTGGCCAGAGGGAGCCACGGAGAAGAGATGCAGCGACCCCGTCGAGTCAGTCATGGCGAGAAGCGAGCCATCCGGGCTGAACGCAATATTGAACAGAATGGCCTCGAACTCCAGTACGTGAACAGCTGCAGCCGACGCCTCGTCGAGGCGCCACATACCGAGCTCACCGCGGTTGCCAAGTGCAGCCATCAGCGTTCCGTCCGGCGAATACTCCAAGGCCTCGACCAGAGATTCCAGGCCGGTGAGAGATCCAAGGGTTCGGAACTCCCGATCATCGACGAGCTCCATTATCAGGATGTCGGCCTGGAACGTGCCTGCCGCCAGCGTGCTTCCGTCCGGCGAGAACCGAATCTCACCAGTGAATTGCAGATCAGGATCCGGGCTCGTGATCCGGGGCGCAACAAGACTGAGTGTCCCATCAGTCTCGACATTCCAGAGGCCCGCTCCCTCCTTCGACGTCGCGAGCAGTCGCTGCCCGTCGCGGCTGAAGCTCGCCGACCAGATCGCTGCCCCAAGCGAATTGAGCTGCGGCTGGTCGAGATCCCACTGGCGCACCGAGCCATCAGCGAGGGCCAAGAACAGCGTCTCGTCATCGACAAGTTGCACGTTCGTGACTCCGTTCGGGTGCTGCAAACCCGACCCCATCGCCGTCCATGTTTCGGTATCCCATACCTGAGCGTCGCCGTCTGCGCTGCCCACCGCGAGACGACGCCCCGATGGCGAGAAGTCGACCGCCGTTGTCCAACTCGCAAAGGGATCGGCGTCGAGATCGATGGCTTGTGGTGACGCCGGGTCTTCCAGTGTCCACACCTCGAACGTTCCATCACGGAATCCTGCGGCCAGCGCAGAACCGTCAGAGCTGAGCGATACCGTGACCGCACTCGGCGAGCCCTCAGCCGCATAGCTCCAAAGAGGCGTGCCGGGATCGTCGAGCGACCACAGTCGTACGAGACCTTCGTCGTTCGACGTGGCCATGAGACGCATCGAGTCATCGACCGCCACACCCATCACGGCTCCATCAGCTGGAATCAACGGTGACGTTGACTGATCGAGCTGCGAACCTACGGTCCATCGGCCGACCCCACCCTCGCTGGTCCCACCAGCAAAGACCTCCGAGCCGTCGGGGCTGAAGATCACGCGCTGGACGGCCCCCTGAAACAGCGTGAGCGTGTCGTCCAACACCGCTGTTTCGCCAGACTCGATGTCCCACACATTCGCGTAGAGATCCGTACCGCCGAAGGCGACCGTGCCGCCATCGGGAGAGATGGCCAGCCCGTACACGTCAACCTCGGGATCATCGAGTTCGAGGCGAGCTCGCTCCTCATATTCGCCGGTACCGGTTCGGTCGAGGACGGTGAGACTGCCCGTGACCGAATTGCTCACCACGACCCGGTCTCCGCCAGGTGTGACGGCAAGCGCCGTCGCGCCTGGACCACCCGGGTAGCGAGCACCCGACAGCGCGCCGGTCGCACCAAGAACGGCGGACCGAGACTCGACAGTCGACGCTCGATTGTGCGAAGCCACGGCCAGCTGCGCTGCCATCGCTGGCTCCAGCTCCTGCAGATTCGATGCCTGAAGCGCAAGCTGGCGAGACTCCGACTCGGCTCTCGCTTCTCGGGACGACCGGAACTGAAGGAACGTCGCCAGGAGCGAAACCGCAAGCACACCGGCAACAACAAGCGCTCCGCGGAACGCTATTGTGCGGCGCCTCGCGCGGGTCAACTCCACCCTCTCGCTGATCTCGATGAACCGTCGCTCATCGGGACTCAGCTGTCCAGCGAAGACCTTCTCATGCGCAAGACGAGTGGCAATTTCAAGCTCTGCGCCCGCAAGAAGCGAACCTTCATCCTCGTCACTTTGAACCCAGGCATGATGTGCCGCGCGGGTCCGCCGAGACGACGACAGGGCCTCTCTCTGATCACCGATCCAGTCAGCGAGACGTGGCCAAGCTCGAAGCAGCGCCTCGTGACTGATTGCGTACGAGTCCTGCTCGACAGTCAAGAGCCGACGAGAGACGAACGCATCGGCGACGCGCCTCGCCGGTCCGACCGCCGTGCCGAATTCTGATTCGGGAAAGACGACGTCCAACGCCGCCGACCGGCGCAGAGGCAATCCATCACGGCCCACTTCGACCAACGCCATGAAGAGCCGGCGACACAGCTCTCGCTCTGTCGCAGCCAGCGAACCGTATGCCTCCTCCGCCGACTCTCGAAGCGCGCCCTCAAGTCCACCGACTTCCCGATAGCGCTCGACGGTCATGTCTCGAACGACTTCGCCTTCCTGATCCACGATCTTGAACAGCACGTGTGACAGGAGAGGCAACGCCTCCCCGGCGCCGGCGCGCACACTTTCGCCGAAGTCGCTCAGCAGCAGACCGGTGAGTCGGGGCTCGACGGTCAGGTTCGCCAACTGTGCAGGAAGCTCGATCACATCCGCCAGACGATCATCGGTCAGTGCCGGCGGAATGATCGGGTACTCGAGGCCCTCGGCAAGAAACGGATGCTCGAGCGCAAGCGAATAGTGGTCGGCACGAAGGCCAATGACCACCACCGACCCGTTCGGCATCGACGTTGCCATCCCTGACACGAGCTCGGCACCGCCAGGCAGCGCCCCACTCAGCACGGTCTCGAACTGATCGAGAATCAGGACGTCGTGCGAGCCTTGAGGTCCACCGTCCGTGAGGTCGATGGGAAACGGATCCTGCACCGTTGAAAAGGAGGCAGCGGCATAGCGCACCTTCAAGCCACGCTCGGACAGAGCAGCTACGAGCCCAGCCCGCAAGACCGACGTCTTCCCAGATCCCGACGCACCAACCAACATCACCGGGCCAGAACGAATACCGTTCCGATGTTCCTCGACCCGCTCTACCAGTCGTCCAACAAGACTGTCGCGGCCAAAGAACACATGTGCATCCTGCTCACCAAAGGACACCAAGCCCTTGTAGGGATTTATCGAAGTAGATACTGCGTCACGCTTGGTCTCGCGCGCAGACGTCAACGCCAGCATCCACGGCTGTGGATCCTCGACCGCCAGCTCCTTCAGGAGACGCCGGAGCGCTCCTTGTTGCCGCGCGTACGGCGTATGACGGCCCTTCCGCCACGTACTCAGCGTTGTAGCCGGAATTCCAGTACGCCGCTCCAACTCTCGAAGACTGTGCGGGGATTCCCGCAATAGCTCGTCGAGCATCGTCGAAAACTTTTCGCCTTCAGTTGTCTCCGCGTGAAGACCATCGCCCATATTCATGTTCCTCGCCAGCCTGCCGGATTTCCGCGCGAACGTATTGCATAAAACGTCCATTCGCAAAAGGAGCAAGCGTACGAACTTGTACGGAGTCGCCAAAAACGGTCGAATTCATCAGACATAGCCACTACAACCACCCCTAGCGATACGCAGACGTATAGAAGAAAGGATCGCAATGAGGGGTAGCACCACGCAGAACAGAGGGGCCGATCAAGGCCTGACACGAAGGGCTAAAGGCTGGATATCCCCGCGCCTTCTCGCCAGCATCACCTTGCTGATCGCCGTGACGGTCCTTCTCGGCTCCGCTGCAAACGCCCTGATCACATCATTCGACACGTCGACGGTCGGAAACTTCACCGGCGCGAACGACTCCGTCAGCCAGTCGACCGTATCGATCTGCGGACCAGCGGCGGCTACGAACAACTGCCCTGACCCAAACGCAACAGAGATCTCCTGGGGCACCCCCGCACCCAGCTCGATGCGCTTCGTGCCGGCAACCGCAAGCGGCGCCACGAACAACGTCGCTATCGGTCAGACCTTCCGGCTCGGCACACTCTCCCACGTCAACACCGTCATCGATCTGAACACCTCAGACGTCACACGGATCGATCTTGAGATCGAAACAACCGTGCGTGACAACACCGGATCCTCCATCTTCGTGCAGGGCGCGGTCGGGCTCGAACTGGACCTGATCGAGACGGTGAACGCCCCGTGCTCGCCCGGCTGTCCAGACACCGTGAGGGCAAGGCAGTTCAGCGTTGTGGACACTTGGACCACGAACCAGGTCGACTATCAGCTCGAGATCATGGGCTTCAGCGACACCGGCGCACCCGAAGACATGAACGAGCTTGCCTTCGTGACGGACGAGGACTCGACAGCATCGACCGGACTGTACGGCCGAGTCACCGTCACATGCCGACCGCCAGTCGTCAACGTGGCCAACGACAGCCTTCCCGAAGGAACCACCAAGCAGCTGACCAACGTCCAAGCCTCCGACCCGGAAGGCGGCACACTGACATACGCATGGACGCCGGGCGCCAAGCTCAACTCGACGACCGTGAAGAACCCATTGTTCACCGGATTGGACGACGCAGTCGATCAGCTGACGCTCACCGTCACTGACGACTGCAGCCCCAACCCCAAAAGCGCTTCGGATACGGTAACCGTCACAACCTTCAACGTTGCGCCAGAGACAGACCTCGGAGCTCCAGCCACGATCAACGAGCACGACGTCTTCACTCGAACCGGACTTACGTACAGCGACGTGGGAATCCTCGACACGCACACCGCAACCGTCGACTACGGCGACGGAACTGGAGAACAACCACTCACCCTCAACCCCGGACCAAATGGAACGGGCACGTACCAGCTCACACACCAGTACCTCGACGACAACCCGACCGGGACCCCACAAGACACCTACACCATCACGGTGACCATTACCGACGATGACGGAGGCGCAACAACCGAGACCGTCGACATCACCGTCAACAACCTCGAACCAACCGTCGAGGCGGGCGAAAACACCTCACTCAACGAAGGTGAGGCGCTCATCCGCAACCTCGACTTCGATGACATCGGGACGCTCGACTCCCACATCGTTGAAGTCGACTTCGGCGAGGGTGACGGATTCGAGACCGTCGCCGTCGACGCCGCCACCAAATCGTTCACCATCGAACACATCTACGAGGACGACGACCCGACCGCGACACCCGTCGATGACTACACCGTGGTCGTTCGCGTGACGGACGATGACGGCGGGATCGCGCAAGACACATTCGTCGTCACGGTCTTCGACGTCGCCCCCGAGCTCGAGATCACGTCACCGAGTTTCGACGGTGACCTGTTCGCAGCGCCTGCGACCATCAACCTCGCGGCCCCATTCACCGACCCCGGAGTTCGCGACACCTTTGAGTGCCGAATCGACTGGGACGAGGCAGACGCAACCAACTCAACGCCAGAACCCGACGAAGTCTTCGTCGGGACCTTCAACAACGGCGCCGGAGACTGCGACGCCACCCACACATTCGACAACGCTGGCGTGTACACCGTCACCGTCACCGTGATCGACGACGACACGCTGCTCGACAGCGAGACCAGAACGATCGTCGTCTACGACCCCAGCGCAGGGTTCGTCACCGGTGGCGGCTGGTACACCTCAGCGCCAGGTGCCTACATCCCGGACCCCACTGCGACCGGTCAGGCACACTTCGCATTCGTCAGCATGTACCGAAAGGGCCGTGCGGAAGGAAACACGCAGTTCCAGTTCCAGGCAGGTGATCTGAACTTCCACTCCAACGACTACGCCTGGCTCGTCGTCACCGGCAACGGCCAACGCGCTCAATACAAGGGCGAGGGCACCATCAACGGCGCCGGCTCGTACGGCTTCATGCTGACCGCATACGACTTCGGCGAGCCCGGCTCCGGCACAGACCAGGTCCGAATGAAGATCTGGGACAAGGCCACTGGAGACGTCATTTACGACAACCGTCTCGGATCACCTGAAGACGTCGACCAAGCGAACCCGCAGACGATCGAACACGGCAACATCGTGATTCACACAAGGGGCGGCCCGCGCAACTAGCCCGCACGCGGGACAACCGACGTCACTCGTCGCCCAGACAACCAAAGCGGCGGCGGACAGCCCCGGTCGACCAGTGGTCGGCCGGGGTTTGGTTCTCCACTTCACGTGCCGGCACTACTGGAAACGGCCGGCAACTCTGCTCGAAATCGCGCCATTCCGGTCGCGACAGATTCGCGCCTGCAGCGGCGATGAGCACTCGGAGGTTCCCAATGACCGATGAGCTTCTGAAGCGCTACATCAACGACACAACACCCTTCGGGCCAATAAAGAGCGAAGACATGACCTCGAGGAAGGGGCTCACAGCCTTCCGCGCTCTCTACACGTCGGGTACCGAGGTCCACAACCGAATGGAGAAGCAGCAACCCAACGCTCTCATCGGTCGAAAGGGCTCAGGGAAGACGGCGTTCCTGCTCGGCCGACTCGTCGAACGAGACTCGCTCGTCGTTCGCCTCAAACAGAGCGCCCTCTTCAACAACATGTCGAACATCGTTCGGGCGTTCAACGAAAAGGGAGCGGCCTACAACGTCGACACGTTGGCCGGTATTTGGGACATCGTCATCGTGCACGTGGTCGCCATACGACTCGCCGACACGCTCACAGACGACGACCCCGACCGCCACAAGGGCATCCTCTGGCGTTACCTCCTCGATCTTGAAGGAGCTGGCTTCATCGATCAAGAGGCCGGGAAGGACGTTCGTTCGAACGAAGTCGCAGCGTGGATCTCGAGCGAACTGCAAAGGCTCGTCGCCGAGGCATCGGAAAAGCCGACGCTCGAATATCTCGCCGCCAGCCTGCGCTACGGCGACCTCGACTACATGACACTTCGCCAGAGCTGTCGAGAAGTATCCCTCTCTCGCGAGTACGCAACAACCGTTCTGATCGACACCGTCGAGGACTTCGGCGAGAACTTCACAAAGCTGGCGGACGTCACTCGCGGCCTCATGCAGCTCCTCGCCCAACATCGCTTCGACCGCACCGAAGACGACTGGGACGGCCTCGAGGGTCTGATGCGGTCGCCGTACGACCTGTTCGTCTGTCTCCCGTCCGAAGTATCCGAACTGATGAGCGCGATCGCATCGAACCCGGCGAAGAGCATGGAACGATCGCTCCGAATTGAATGGAAGTCCCGCGAACTCGTCAGGCTCGCCGCACAGCGTTACTCCCTATACCTGGAGCTTCACCACCCAGACGCGTACCGAAGCCTTGGCGCAAACAGCGACCGCAGGCTGCCATTCGACGACGCACGCCGAATTCTCGAGACGACGATGCCCGCACACATCACAAACCGACTCGGCACTCGTGAACGGCCGCTCATGTACATCCTGCGCCACACGCAACTGCTCCCTCGCCACTTCATCCAGTTCCTCAACTCGATCTGGCGCGAAAACGAAGTGCTCGGAGGTAGTCCCATCGAAGTCTCAGAGAAAGCAATTGTCGATGGCGTCGACGAAGTCGAGGAATACCTCGTCGCGGACATTCTCAGCGGCTACTCGGCCTCCCACCCCCTAGCAAGCGAAATCTGTGATCGGCTGATTCCCCACCTCGGCATGTTCATGCCAGTCGACGAGCTCAAGCAGATCATCAAGAACACGAAGACCCACCAACTCGTTCCCGACAAGGTTGAAGGGGTGCTCCAGCTACTCGTCGATGTGGGAGCACTAGGGCTTCATCAACGCAGCACAGATCTCTACCACGAAGCGAAGTTCAGCTTCACCGAGCGAAAGATCCCCGTCCTCATCTCCGGCCAGAACGCCTGTCTTCACCCTGCGTTCGCGAAGCACTACCAGTGCCGAGAGGACAGCACGAATACCTTCGACGGCTGCCTTCCCGTCTACTCATTCGGCACCGACCTCGAGCCAGAGGCGGACAAGCGATGACCGACACACCCACCGTCCCCTCGGACGGCGAGATCAAGTCCACCAAATCGGCAGACAACACGTGGAGCCTTCGAGACACCCTCTCGCACCTCGTCGAAGAAAGCAGACCAGCGCTATCTCACTTGCTCGACGAGAGCCGTCCGGCACAGCGCTTCGACTTCATCGGCGAGCCGCACGACAAGACCAAAGTCGGGCTGTGCCTCTCCGGCGGTGGAATTCGATCGGCGGCCTACTGCCTCGGCGCAATTCAACGGGCCGACGCGGCTGACTTCCTTTCCCAGACCAATCACATCTCTGCGGTCTCCGGAGGCGGCTACATCGCCGCCGCACGGTTCCTCACCGAACGCCACACCGACGACGAGCTGCTCGACGAGCTCGGTGCATGGGCGCCTGGATCACCCGAAGCGCAGTACCTCCGTGCGAACTCCGACTACCTCGCGCCGGGTCTTGCCGGAAGGCTCTGGCTGAGTCTCAACACGGCGTGGGGAGTCCTCTTCAACATCGCACCTTTGGGTGCCGCAAGCGTTGTCATCGGAGGTCTCGCAGCCACCGTGCTTCGCGAGAGCCAGCCCGGCCTCCACGGCAGAGGCGTCGTGGGCACAGTGTCTCTACACACGCCAATCCTCCTCATTTCTGCCGGCCTGTTCGCTGCCTCGATGGCGCTCGTCGGCCTATGGCGTCGATCCCAAGCCGTACTCTCCGACGGCAAACCGCTTCACCAGGTCTGGCGCCCCACGGTTCTCGAGGGTTCGTCCCGCCTTTTCGTACTCGCTGCCGGCCTGACTCTCGTCTCGACGTTGGCACTTCCGGTCGCAGTTTGGACCGGTCGAGTTGTGCTCAGCCTCCTCGACCAGGTCGTGAACGGCGACCTTCCCGACGTGTCGTCACTGTCCACCTCATCCATTCCGATCGGCACAGATGCGGCCGTCCTCACCGTCCTGCTGTATCTGCTGGTCCTCGGCGGTTCCGGAGTCTCTGTGGCACTCGCCCGCCGGAGCCGAGCACTCAAGACGATGCTCACCCTCGCCGGTCTAACCGGGCCGCTCCTGCTAGTGACCCCGGGGCTTGCTGTTGCCCACCACGTGTTTGCTGACAAGCCACGAGCCATCGAATTTTGGGGAATCATTGCTGCCGCAGTCGTCTGCGTTCTCTTTGCCGTGTTCGCCCACAACGGCCGCTACTCGATGCACCTCTTCTACCGAGAGCGTCTCGCGCACGTCTTCGCAGTAAAGCGATCCGCCGAAGGCAAAGTCGCCAAGCCGAACGGTGACAGCCAAGCCTTGCTCAGCGAGATCGCCGAGCTCGAGGAGGCCCCCGAGTTGATCCTCTGTACATCGCTGAACGTGAGCGATCGGGTGGTACCGCGAGGTCGACAATCGGCCTCGTTTGTATTCACGCCCACGACTTCGGGATCGCCTGTGTTCGATGACTACTTCCAGACAAAGGACATCGAGAAGGACCTCGGCCTGGGAAGCCCCGATCTCTCCCTTGCAAGCATCGTCGCCATTTCCGGAGCGGCTCTCTCCCCGGTGATGGGACGCCTCACGATCAAGCCGCTCCGATTTCTCTTGGCGGTTCTCAACGTTCGGCTCGGCGTCTGGATCCCAAACCCGACCCCGGCGTACGTTGCGAAACGGGCGCAGATCAGCGAGGACCGGAACGCGGTCGACGAATCACGTGGTACCACCCGCCCGGCGAAGATGTGGCTTCGACTCGCCACGGCAGCTGGAATTCAACTGCGGTATCCGGCGTCAACGCTTCGACGCCAATTCTGGCGTCATGTCGAGGACGGCTGGCACGAGCCCGGTGCGCTCTACGTGTGGCGGGAGGCCATCGGTTCAATGAAGCTCGACCGCCGCTTCCTCTACATCACCGACGGAGGGCATTGGGACAACCTCGGACTCGTCGAGCTCGTTCGCCGCCGGTGCACCCGCATCGTCTGCCTCGATGCGTCTCTGGACCCGAAGGACAGCTTCGAGCCGCTCCAAGCCGCGATCTCGCTCTGCCGATCAGATCTCGGTGTCGAGATCGACATCGACCCTCGCCCCCTCACAAGAAACAGCGACGGCGTTGCGGAGAAGGACACGGTGATCGGAACGATCCGCTACGGAGACCAGGAAGAAGGCCGACTGGTCTACACCCGCGCCACGATTTCCGAGGCCACGCCGGCGGCGCTTGCCCTCTACGCAAACGACCACGCGTTCCCCGACCATTCGACAGGCGACCAGTTCTTCTCGGACGACGAGTTCGAGGCCTTCCGTGCCTTGGGCTTCAGTGCCGCAGAGCGTTCTCTCGCCGCTCTCGACGTGCCGGGCTATCGCTTTCGCTAGTCGGCGGCACGAGACCGAAGACGAAAGAACTCCATTCAACCGACAGATTCCACTCTCGTCCCACGATGTTCATTGTGGACCGGACGCACCCAGCGACCTCACACACGCTCATTGCTGCGCAGTTGGACGCGAATCTCGTTGCAGGAATCTCTCGATTGCAGAAGACTTCAAGCTCGGCGGCGAGGTTTGACGGTACGGCGGATCCTAAAGACAACTCAGTCGGAACCAAGCCTTGGAGAACCACGTGAACCTGAAACCTTTGCCGAACAACAAGGGCAAGAAGGCGATTGCGCTGTTCTTCGCTTGGCTACTGATCGCGGCCGCGTGCGGCGACGACCTGCCAGATGCAACGGTTACCGGCGACCCTTCCGAAGAGACCGATGACGACGCAACCGGCGAAGAGCCAGAAGAACCAGTGGCGGGCGAAGCCGAGGAAGAGGCAGCCGAAGCCGGCGCCGAGGAGGAGGAAGCAGAAGCGATCACCACGAACTACACCTGCGTGCCAACGCACGACCCGGACCCCCTACCGAATGCGCTCTACTCGGCAATGCCAACCAACTGCGACGCAGCTGCCGGTCGAAACATCGCAGGAACTGCGGAACGGGCGACGCACAACGAAGTCTTCCTCGAACAGAAGCGGGCCGCGTACCCAGACACCGTCGTTGCCAACCCAGCGGAGTGCCTCAACCCCGGGCCTGACCCGGACGGAGACCCCAATTCCGAGCCCGGCGCAGATCTGGATAGTGACGCACTCCCCGTGCTTGATAGTGATGCAGCTGCAGACTTCTACGCGATGTTCGTTGCCGGCCAGATTCTCACGGTTCACGACTTCGACACGTTCAAGACTGCCGTTTCTGCGGTCGACGACAGCCTTTTTGTCGAACTACTGGATCAAACACCAGCACCCGAGCTCGACGGTCTCCTCACAACAATCGGCTACGAGAACCTCGGCCGCGATGCAGACGGAGTCCTGCAGCTTTCACGGATCCTCGTGGACGGCATTCCTGAGCTGGACGCATTGGAGCTGTCGAATCTTCTGCTCAGTGCGGGCTACTACGCCCGACCGAACTACGTCCTCGCTCTCGCTCCGGGCTCGCAACACTCGCCAGCAAACGAACCCGTGCCAGCCCACGTGGACGATGTGGAACGCATTGAAACCGGACTGGACTACTCACAGCTGACGGTCGCGGTACTCGATAGCGACTGGAACTTCAGCGCAGGTCAGGACGGACAGCACGATTCGGCAGCCGCCGGCGAAATGAGGTTGTGGGCAGGCCACATGACCTTCGTCAGTGGGGTGGTCGACCTTCTCGCTCCCGGCGTCTCCGTCGAACAAGAAGAGTTCGAAGCGGGCGAACAGATTTCGGACGCAATCGATGAACACGGTCCGTTTCTCTCCGACTTCACACTGCTCAAGCGGTTCGATCCCTCGAACGACACGTTCCTCAGCAGCCTCTCGTATTCGGCTCTCAACCTTTCCGCAGGGGCCTACACCTGCCCATTGCCAGAGGGAGTCGGAGGCGACCAGATCCAAGAGTCGCCTCCAGGAATCTTGAGCGTGGTCACCCGAATCCAAGAAAAGCAGAACATCGTCGTTGTCGCTGCGGCAGGAAACGACGGCTTGCCGGCTGAGGAACTGCGCCGGTTCTGGCCCGCTGGCCTCGCCGACTCAGGCCAGTTCGACGAAACGCTCATCGCAGTGCGCGCCCACGACATCAACGGTGCTGAAGCAGACTTCAGCAACAAGTTCCCGGCGAATGCTGTGTGCGCACTCGGAGTCGATGTGCGGAGCGCGTATCCGACTGGCGACTACTTGTATTCAGACCTTTCGTCCCTTGGGCGATTCGAAGGTGCGGCAATCTGGAGCGGAACGTCGTTTGCCACTCCAATGATCACCTCCGAATACGTGAACCTCCGCGCTGGCGGAGAGAATCGATCCGCCGACGAGGCAATGGATCACATGGATGCAATCGCGACCATCAGAGCGAACCACTCCTGCTAGTCCGAATCTGAGCCGACGTGAATACCGTTCCTATACTCGGCGCCATGAACACGGCCGTCGGGGAACTCGTGACCGCGGCTCAGGCCGGCGACAAGTCGGCTTGGGTTGAGATCGTGCACGAATTCGAGGAACTCGTGTGGCGCGTTGCGAGGAGCCACCGACTCAACGAGGCCGACGCACTCGACGTGTGTCAGTCCACCTGGCTCAAGGCGGCGACCAAGCTCGACACGCTTCGTGAACCGGCACGATTCGCAGGTTGGATCACGACCATCGCCGAACGAGAGTCCTTGTCGTTGATTCGGCGACTCGACCGGGAGCGGCCCCACAATGAGGTCGAGGTCCTCGGCGGTGCCCAAACCACGGACGACGCCGAACAGCCGCTCCTCGAGCGCGAACTCATCGGGAGGCTGCGCAAGGCCTTCGCCCAGCTCCCCCAGGCCTGCCGCAATCTCCTCGCGCTGCTCACAACCGACCCGCCGACAACCTACAAGCGAGTTTCCGAGCTGCTCGCGATACCGATCGGTTCCATCGGGCCAAACCGGCAACGATGCCTCTCGCAGCTGCGAACCACCTTGGCGACAGTCGCATGAGCGACCAGCAACCGTCCGACGAAGAACTCCAACTGCTGCTCCAGGCGATGTTCGGTGCCGAGCCGGCACCTCCAGCTCAAGCCGAGTTCGCGATTGCCGCATTCGATCTCCCGAAGATCGACGAAGAACTTGCAGAGCTGGTCTTCGACTCGACCGACATCGCGGAGCTCGCAGGCGTCCGGTCTGGCAACAGCGAGCGAGTGCAGCTCAGCTTCGCCCACGGGAACCTGTCCCTCGACGCCGAATGGGAGTCGACCGAGCCCGTGACGATCACCGGGCAGTTTGAGGCACCGGCTCCTCGAACGCTCACCATGCATCGAATCACCGGTTCAACCGAGATCGAACTCGACGATCACGGGGAATTCGAAGTCCACAGCCTCATACGTGGTCCGATCCGGTTCAGCGGTCAGAGCGGTGAAGGCAGGCTCGAAACCGATTGGTTCAGCATCTAACCAGCACCGAAGCACTCCAACGAAACGGCACGCGAGTCCGGCGAAGAAGAGGCCAGCGCAGAACGAACAGACTCACCAGCCGCAATGAACGAGTGGAAGCGTCCCATGGACTCGGCCGTGTCGATCGTGTCGGGCAGCAGCGATGTCGTCGCAACCACGTTGCGCGTCCCACCAGCCAGGAGAACCGATGCCATCCCGAGCGACTCGCTCCGCGACATTCGCATCGACACCCCGGCGTTGCACGAGGACAACACCATCAGCTTCGGAGGGTGACGGACGCGCTGCAGGTCGTACGCATACAAGGGTCCGTCGGCCATCTCAAGCGACGCGAAGAGCGGGTTCTGCCGCGACGCCGAGCCGTGCGCGATCACATGGGCAATGTCGACTCCGGACAGCGCCTCCACCACATCAGATGTCGTCGCCGTTCCTGCGTCGAGCACCGAAACCCGCCCATGAGCCGCAGAAACCAACTCGAGCTCCCGACCATCAGCGTCGACACCCGGCGCACGGACGACCAACACGCGTGGCGACTCCCGACTTACCGCCTCTCGCCCGCTCGTCTCTGCCCAGAGGGAGGCAGATGGTGACACCGTGACACGTGCGTCGCTGTGTTCGGCGAGCAGTGACCACGGCACCGACGCAAGGTCCGGACTCGGCACAACGACGACGTCATCATCTGGACTCGCCGACAAGAAGATGGAGTCGGCGAGTTCGGCAATCGCAGTCTCGACAGCTGCCTCGAGCGAATCCGACGACCGGCCTCCTCGTACGGCCAACCTTCGAAGTCGACGCTCCAACCGTTCGACGGCCTCCGTATGTTCATCTGGATCGCCAAGGGAGATGAGACGACACCTGCTCTGGTCGAGCCGAAGTACGTACCGCACGTTCTCATGGACGAAGAACTCCAGAAGCACCCGCTCGCTCAAGGCTGCACGTATCTCACCCGCAGACCGCAATGCGATGGCATCCTCGACGCCACCCGAACGCGCCGCTTGCCGATTCCGACTGACGACCGCATCCTCCCGGCGCTTCAGTTCAGCCTTCGCCGTCGCCGACGGTTGCCCACTCGACTCCAGCTCTCTCACCTTGATCGATGCGAGACGAAGTTGCGTGAGTTCCTCAGCGGACTGAGGATCATCGGGTGGCAGCACTGGAGGAAAGCGAAGGGAGCCGGCCCGAGAACGTTCCGCCCAGTCGAAGACGCGCCGGGCTCGGCCGGACTGCATTGCGAGCTCAGTACCGATTGCGAATATCCCATCACCATGGCTCGCCATCGTCGACCGAAGATCGAGCGCGCCGAGCGCGCCCTGTGCTTCGACCAGAGCATTCGCTCCAGCCAGCGCCGCTCGCGACGCACCCTGCGAATCCCCTGACGCACGCCGGAGTAGCGCAAGTGACAACCACGCCTGAATGCGAGTGTCGATGGGTCCCGACAGGCGAGCGTCCGAGACCCGACTCAGGAGACGCGTGCCCGTATCGAGGTCTTCATGCGCCAGCGCGATCCGGCCAGCCAGAAGAAGGGCCTCACGGGACGCCAGGTGCTGCCCGCCAGATTCGAGCAACCCACCGATCGACTCGATCGCGGCGACATCCTCCGCCCCAACACGGCCCTCCTTCCAGCGTGCATCGAACGCCAAGGCTTCGGCGGCGGTCGCCCAGAGCGGACGTCCGTTGTCGGAAAAGAGCTGCATCGCCCCGACCGCGGCGTGTTCAGCGGCGGCCGGTTCTTCACACCAGAGCAACGCAGCTGCACTCATCAGAAGCGCCTCAGCACCTTCAAGCGTGTTGCCTCCCTCACGCAGCAGCACTGCAGCCCCGGAGGCGATCGGTGCCGCCTCCTCGGGGCAGCCGGCAGCAATGAGGACCTCGCATCGATCGATCGCCAACTCAGGATGCGGGCGTCCCAGCAGCGTCAGCTCCTCGGCGGCCTGATCGTAAAGCTGCAGCGCAAGCGCGAGCTCTCCTAGACGCCCAGCAACCCATCCGAGGTTGTGCGTTGCCACCGCGGCGGCACTTTGAAGCCCGATGCTTCGATAGAGCTCGTCGGCACGCCGGAGATCCGAACGGGCTTCTTCGAGTCTGCCCGCATAGCCCAGGACCACCCCACGATTCGATCGGGTGTGCGCGGCATGCCGCACATCTCCGGCTGCCTCGAAGTGCGGAAGTGCCCGATCCATCAGCTCAAGTGCGTCCGCATACTCGCCCTGGCGGTAGAGGATGCTGGATCGCTGAAACACGACTCGAGCAGCTTCGACGCCATCAAGGAGGGACTCGGCTCGGTCGAAGCTCGCCATGGCCTCGTCGGGTCTCCCCACGAATGCAAGGACGACCCCCAAACTCATCCGAGCTTCACCTTCAAGCAGCGCCGAGCCCGCACGAGCCGCATGATCAACCGCATCCAGGAGCGCACGCTCAGCGTCAGGCAATTCTCCGAGAAGCCGCATGCTCGTGCCCCGGACCCGTTCCAGCATCGAACTGGCCTCGGCATCACCGCTCGCGCCAAGACCCTCGAGGAGACCTGTCGCCTCCTCAAGCGTCTCACGCGGTGCCGCATCAACCTGATCGATCAAGCCTCGGGCACGTTGGCGCAACGGACCGTGTTCGATCGTCATGCAAAGCTTGTTGTAGCACGGCTCGTCGCTTCAGGAGCCGGCTACGCGAACTCCAGCTCCTTCTCCAAGATTGAGCGAGCGGCCGAACGCCCACGAGCAAGCAACGACTCTGCGCCCTGATAACTGACGTCGAGCAGTGCGGCCGTCTCACCGACGCTCAACCCGTCCACGTATCGAAGTGCGATCGCCGTTCGCTGCCGGCTCGGCACACCCTGCAACCAGGAAAGGTCTGCCACGTCTGCACCCGGCTCATCCGGACTTGAGACATCGACCTTGCTCAACCCCACACAGCGTTCGACGAGACGATCCTGGCGTTCCCTGTGACGCCACAAATCCACAACCCGCCGCTTTGCGACCGTATACAGCAAACCGATTCCGACAGTCATCGATGGGTCCTTCCTCAACGCAGCGGCGACAGAAACAAACACATCGCTCGTCACGTCCTCTGCCACCGCTGCACTCCCCACCTTGCGACGGATGTACTCCTGAATTTGCGGAGCGTGCTCACGCCAGAGCAGCTCCAGTTCCGCCTGATCTTCCATCTGATCTCCTCCTTTGGAGACCAGACGGGCATCGAGCAGCCGTGATACAAGAAACTCGATTCGACCGAAGCTAGGTCTGAAGACCGCCCACCTTGACGCTGCTCTCGGTCACCCAGGACGCATCAGCCACCGCAGCGAACACGTCAACGAAGGGAGAAGCACTCTGTCGAACCACAGCGATCGTCGACCGCAGGAGGTCGACAAGGTTCGCTCGTAGCATCGGTGCCCATGATTCGAGTTCGGACCAAGCGAGCCCGATGTCTCGCGTGTTGTAGCTGAAGGGTCGAAGTTGCCCAAGCTCATCGACGACGAGCGGGCTCACAGCCTCGTACACCTCCAGTCGCTCCTGCTCAATATTCGAAGCGAGATCGGCCAGTGAGCTCATTGCAAGCTCAGAGGAAACAACGTCGGCCTGGACGCGGACGGCAGATTCCTCGACGCCGGACAGCAGCGCCGCGACCAACGCAACCCGCGAGACCGTATCCGCAGAGCCGACACCGACCCCGCGGCCCACCGGCGCCATCGGTCGAAACTGATGCAATGAGGCGCCCAGACCGCCCGCCAGCTCCCACAAAGCGGGAAGCTCAGTCACGGTCTCCTCTTGAACACACGTCACCATTCCAACCGTTTGACCTCGGCCAGTCAGCAACTCGATCATCCCCGTCGCTCGCTCGAACGAACCTGAACGACGACGCAGTTTGTCGTGGCTCGCCTCGAGTCCGTCGACAGAAACCGCGACCGTGTCAAACGCACATAGAGACGTGACCGCACGCTCCGAATGCACAAGCCCATTCGTCACGACAGAGGAACTGAAGCCGTTGGATCGTGCGGCGTCGCCAAGCTCTCCCAGCCACGGAGCAAGCGTCGGCTCGCCGCCCGAGACGCTCAGGTGTCGGTAGCCGAGCGCCGCTCCCCGCTCGATCGTCAGCAAGCACTGCTCAAACGTCAACCAGCCATCCCGGTTGGGCGCCGAGTCGCTGTAGCAATGACCGCACCTCAGATTGCACGCATCCGTGATGTGTAGATGAATCGAACCAGCGGGGAACAGCGCCGCCATCAGCCCAGGGCCCTTGGCAGTTCGTCGAAGTCTCGTTCGATCTGCACATGGAACAAATCCGGCTCCGGGAATCCCCAAGGAAACACCTTCACCGGACCAAGCGGACCGACCTTCAGGAGCTCAAGGACATCTTCGAATTCCACGAAGAAGTCGAAGCAAATCCCGTAGGGGCACGGATCGATACCACGAATCGGCACCGGAAAATTCAGCTGCTGCGCAATCGAATTGACGGCAGCGTCGTCGATCGTCCGACCGGCAACCGCCTTTGCGATACCGACACGGAGCTGGTCAACGTCATGAGTCATGACTCTTCCTCTCCGAGACAGCAACCTGCTGCCTCAGACAGGACGTCGTTCGCCACGATTGCCATCTGTCGATCTGTGGATCACCGAACTCAAGCTCGTCGGCCTCGACCGACCCCGGCCCGACCTTGCCGTCAACTGTTGGGCGCTCACAGTCCTGAGCTGACTTGTCACACCCGGTACCCAAACTCGCCGTACCTCGTGGAACGGCCAGCGGTACTTCCTCGACTGATCAGCACAGAGCTGAGACACTGAATATGGCCCTCACCGACCAGGATCATGTCGAGACCTCTTCACCGCACTCGAAGAGTGGATGGGCACCGACAACGCCAACACCGCAATGGAACTCCTCCCCAACCAACCTGCCGACCAACTCGTCACCCGAGCCGACATGCACGCGTTCGGAGCAGAGCTGCGCGGCGAAATGGCTGAGCTGCGAGCCGACATGGTCGACCGCTTTGCGACCGCCAAAGTCGAAACCCAGCGGCTCATCGTCGCCAGCATGGCCGGCAACGCAATCGCTGTCATCACCGCAATCGCCGTCTGAAGCCGTAAAGACGGCCTGAGCAACGCTTCCCCGAAGCCGCCATCCGAAGCGCCTGATCACCAGCGACACGAAGCGACCGCTCAACCATGGTTACCGAGCTCGAAGACGACATCGAAGACGGCTCAATCGGTCGGATTCTCGGACGGCTCCGGTCGTCGTGGGTGCGGATGCGACCGGCGCCCCGACCGGCTGCACAGCCGAGGGTCCCGTCTCGGAACCGCACGCTGCGACACCAATCAGGATCACAGCCAGAGCTGCCAGCCAGCGGGTCAACGAATGGC
>JAHDDK010000133.1 GCA_020629375.1 Acidimicrobiales bacterium | reverse complement strand
GCGCCGAGCGCTTCTTCAACATCAAGTGCCGCTACTCGGGCATCGCCCCCGACGCTGCGGTGCTCGTCGCCACGGTCCGAGGCCTCAAGGCCCACTCCGGCAACCACAAGATCGTTGCCGGCAAGGACCTGCCCCCCGCACTTCTCGAGGCGAACCCCGACGAAGTGCACCAAGGCGGCGACAACCTGCGCAAGCAGCTCGAGAACATGAAGGTCCACGGCGTCACGCCGGTCGTGGCCATCAACGTGTTTCCCGGCGACCACGACGAAGACATCGCCGCCATCCACGAGATCGCCGCCGAGTACGGCGCACGCGCCGCAGTCTCGACCCACTTTGCCGACGGTGGCCGAGGAGCGGCCGAGCTCGCCACCGCGATCGCCGAGGCATCTGAGGAAGAGTCGAACTTCGCGCCGCTCTACCCCGACGACATGCCGATCCGCGAGAAGATCGAAACCGTCGCCAAGAAGGTCTACGGCGCCGACGGCATCGACGTCTCGCCAGCAGCCGGCAAGCAAATCGACAACTACGAGGCCAACGGCTTCGGCAACCTGCCGGTGTGCATCGCCAAAACACACCTGTCGATCTCGGCCTTCGCCAACCTCAAGGGCGCCCCGACTGGCTGGACGCTCCCCGTCCGCGAAGTTCGTGCGTCGGTTGGTGCCGGTTTCGTCTACCCCATCTGTGGCGACATGCGAACCATGCCCGGCCTGGGAAAGAAGCCCGCTGCCATGGGCATCGACATCGACGCCGACGGCAACATCGTCGGCCTCTCGTAAATCCCCACTCAACCCGACAGATCGATCACCCAATTCCGAAAGGGGGCCGCTGTGGCTCTGTTCAAGAAGGGCGGCGCTGCCGTCGACACCGAAGCGATGGCCTATCGACGCAACCTCGTCGAGGACATGACCTTCGAGCTGATCCCGCTCAAGTCGGTCGAGGCTGGCATCGAGGCGCTCCCGGCCAACTCAAAGGTCTCCGTGACGGCATCGCCGGTCAAGGGCCTCGACGCCACGATCGAACTCACGGACCGTATTCGCGATGCCGGACACCGTCCGATCCCCCATATCTCGGCCCGTCTTGTCGAAGGTAAGGACCACGTCGCTCGCCTCGCAGCATGGACGAAGTCAGAGGGATACGAGACGATCTTCGTCGTCGCTGGTGACGCCGAGGAGCCCTCGGGCCCCTACGAGGGGGCGCACGCGTTCCTCTCGGACTTCTTCGAGACCGACAGTGGGGTGACAACTGTCGGCATCACGGCGTACCCCGACGGACACGCGCTGATCACCAACGAAGTGATCCACGAGCAGCTCCACATGAAACAGGCGCTTCTCGCCGAAGCAGGGGTCGAAGGTTGGGCGAGCACCCAGATGTGCTTCGACACCGACCTCATCACCTCGTGGCTCCGCGAAGAACGAGGCCACGGGTTCACCCTTCCGGTCCACCTCGGGATCCCCGGCGTCGTCGACCGCACCAAGCTCATGACGATGGGTGTCCGCCTCGGCGTTGGTGCCTCGCTGCGTTACCTGAAGAAGAACCGGGCCGCAGTCACCAAGCTGCTCTCACCCGGCGCGTACAACCCCGACGACATTCTCGAGCCAATGGTGCACGACCTCGCCGAACTCAAGATTGAGGGTCTCCACACGTTCACCTTCAACCAGGTCGAGGCCACCGAAGGGTGGCGCCAGCAAGTCATCGCCGAGGCCTGACCCGTCCCTGGCGTCACGACGCTTTCGGAAACGTCACCGTCGTGAGTGTCTTCGCGGCCTCAGTTGCGTCCTCGAGCTTCAGCGGCCGACCGAGTAAGAAGCCCTGGAACACGTCGCAGCCGAGCTCTCGAAGAATTGTGAACTGCGCTTCGCGTTCGACACCCTCGGCGACCACGATCAGATCGAGTGCTCGGGCGAGTTCGAGGATCGCGCGCACGATCGCTCGGCTCTCGTCCGAGGTGTCGATGTCGCTCACGAACTCCTTGTCGAGCTTCACGATGTCGACGGGCAGGCGACGCAGGTAGGACAACGAGGAGTAGCCGGTCCCGAAGTCGTCGACCGCGATCCGGACGCCAATCGATCGGAGCGCCTCCAACCGTTGGCCGCGCTCCTCGAGGTCGCGGAGCAGCGATGACTCGGTGATCTCGAGAATGAGCGTCGTCGGGTCGATCGAGCTCTCGCGCAGCAGATTGAGTGTCGAATCGACAAAGTCGGCGCGCTCGAGGCGTTCGGCGGAGACGTTGACCGACACGTCGCCGAAGGTCCGACCGTCCCGATGGATCTGTCCAAGCGTTTTGGTGACGTGCGCGAACAATTCGTGGTCGAAGTCCGCCATCAGGCCACGATCGACGGCGACGCCGATGAACTGGCCAGGTGGCACGAGCCCGACACCTTGTCGATACCACCGACCGAGCGCCTCAAACCCGATGAGTGTGCGATCGGCGTTGAACTGCGGTTGAAAGTGCGCATGGATTCCCGAGCGATTCGAGATCGACAGGGCGAGGTCGTCCTCGAGTTCTTGTTGCTGTCGTGACCAGCTGCGGAGTTCTTCGTCGAATCGTCGGTAGGCGTTCCGGCCGTTTCGCTTCACTTGATAGAGCGCGACGTCGGCCTCACGGAGCAGCTCGGCTGCGGAGGTGTCCTCCGGCACGTTCGTGAACGACGATCCAACACTCAGGCTCGTCGAGACGGTCACACCGGCAAGAGAAAACGGGGCTCGCATCGAGAACGCCAGCTGTTGAGCGAAGGCGTCCATCTGATCGTCGGTCGCTCGGGTTACGACCGCCAGATACTCGTCGCCTCCGAGTCGCCCGACCCGAACCTCGAAGTCAGCGTTGGCCGCCTCCTCGCGGAGTCGTTGGGCGATCTCGCTGAGCAGATCGTCTCCGGCTTGATGCCCGAGACGATCATTGATGGTCTTGAAGTGGTCGACGTCGATGTAGACGAGGCCGACCTGCTGAGCCATGTGCATCGCCGTGTCGAGGACCTCGAGAACTGCACGACGGCTGAGCAGCCCAGTCAGCGGATCGTGATCCGCCAGGTAGCGAAGACTCCGCCGACTCCTCGCCTTGTCCAGCGCCAACCGAGCGAGGTCGGACCCGAGTGAGATCACCTCGGGATCCAACTCCTCCGCTTTGGGATCGATGACCGCTTCGAGCACCCAACCGCGGTCGTTCGCTGTCGGTTCGGCGATAAGCCAGGCTCTGTCCGCAGTCGATTCGGCTGGGTTAAGGCTCGCGACCCGGAACTGCACGCCAGGAAACTGATTGGCGAGGAGCTGGGTAATCGACCGAAGGACAATCGGCGTATCCGTATCGGCAGCGATGAGCTCGAGAACCGCTGCCTCGTCGTCACGTAGCCGGAGACTGCGACGAACCTTCTCGCTGAGCAGCCCGTGCCGTGCATCGCCGTCCTCATGAACCACCGGCTCAAACGTGCTTCGGCGAAGCCGGTCTCGGAGCAGCGGGGTCCGGGTTGCGCTGGTCAACCGGCGGAGTCGGGTCACGGTTGCCTGCAGCCAGAAAGCGGCCGTGGCGAGCATCACCCCGAATACGACGAGTACGGCGTCGGCCGGAAACACGCGCCGGAGGCCGAAGCCGAGCAGGCCGATGATGACGGCGATGATCGCGATTCGTCTCAGTAGCTGCCGACTACTCCCTGGCACTCCGCATCCCGAGCTTCTCACGGAGCGCGCATCGCTCCTCGGAGATCAATCGGCACGATGACGACGGGTTTGAGCGTGACGGTTCCCGACTCTTCCCCCGCGAGCTGTTTCATGATACGGTTCTGTTCCACGATGCGGAACGCTCGTTCCGTGCCGATCCAGCTAGTGGTTGCGGCGTTCGCCCGTGCCGCTGATCCGTATCAACTCGCAGGAGATCACCGTGTCCGACGAGGAAGAGATCATTCTCGCCGACCTACCCGACGACGAGCTCACGGCGCAGATGCACGACGACCTGTACGACGGTCTCGGTGACGAGATCGTCGAAGGC
>JAHDDK010000132.1 GCA_020629375.1 Acidimicrobiales bacterium | reverse complement strand
CCGAACCCCCGGGCCCGCAGCGGACCGCTTCTACGACAACCTTGGCTTCGAACGCTCCGACTCGAACAACGCCACCCACGTCCGGCGATTTGGCGGCGGGTGAGTGGCCAAGCGCCGACGGACCCGCGAAATTCAGCCTCGCCCTCTGGTTGCCTTCGATGCCTCCCCGCCGACACTGATTGTGAGGAGTCCGCAGTCGTAGCACGCCCAGGCCTTGCGCGATCGCCCCGAACCGATCAGCCGCTGCCGGCGCCGCGTGTCCCGGTCAGCCGAGTACCAGAACAGGTGTTGATAAGACCATCCGAAGATCATGAACCCGCCGGTGGTGCCGTGCACCTCCGCCCGTCCATCGTCCATTTCCGCCCCACAATTTCCGCACTCCATGAGAGGAACCTACCGCTACCACCTCCGGTGAAACCGACCTAGATGCTCGCTATGGACGTCAGATCCCGGCCGATCACCCGGCTGACTGCCCGACGGCCCCATCGAGCACATGCTTGACTGCCCCGACGGTTCCGCGGAACCGTTCGTCAGTCCGCGGTGAACGGCTGGCGCCAGTCGGGCGGAGCGGCGGACCCTTCGGTGACCCAGTGCTCCACCCCGTTGACGATCTGACCATCGTCCACCGAGTAGAAGCCGGCGCACCAGAACACATCCGGAGGCAGCGCAACCCGCACCTGTGCCGCGACCCGATCGCCCACCGCCAACACCTCGACCACGTCGATGGTCCACCCATCCGGGTACGCCCGATTCATGGCAACGAAACCGGTTCCGCGGAACCGCTCGCCGGTCTCCGTGAACCGGATGTCGGCATCGGCCGCCACTCTCGCCTCGGCGTCGTCCCACCGACGAGCCTCCATCAACTCGAAGAACTCCCGCACCACCGTCGCCGAATCAGCCATCACCCACTCTGACGCAAACGTCCGCAGACCTTGCAACCGGCCTCGGCACGGGGGGTGCCTCGGCCCGCCACCGACGGCCTTCTGCATCCGTTCACGAACTCGATCCGCAGGGCGCAGCTGTTACGGTCGGGCCGATGAACGCAGCGAAGACGTGTGGCCGGCTCCTGCTGCTCACCATCTGGCTTGCGTTGGCCGGTTGTGCTTCCGACGATGCCGCGAACAGCGCGCTCGATGAGCTCGTCGCCTCGATGGATCCGGCCGAGCGCATGGCCGATCCGGAGCCGGCGACGAGCATCGACATCACGATGCGGGAGATTGCCGGGGCCGATGCCGATGCGCTCACGCAGATCGCGAACGTCGAAGCGTTCTGGATCGACATCGGCTCCGAAATCGGTCTCACGTACGAGCCGCTCGACAGCGCCCGGTTGTTCCCGCGCAGCACGCTGGCCGCCATCGGGCCCGTGTCCTGCACTGCCAGCGACCAGTCGCTCGAGCTCACCGCCGAGCTGACCAGCTTCAACGCCGTCGTCGCCAACTGCCCGCAAGAGGGCATCACCGTGTTGTGGGACGACATCGACCTCAAGGCCTTCCTCGACCGCAACTTCCCGGAAGCCGGCTTCGCGCAGCTGATCGCCCACGAGTGGGGCCACGTCGTGCAGAACCAGCTGGAGGCCGTCGAGCGAAGCACGCTGCTCGAAGAGCAGCAGGCCGACTGTTACGCCGGCGCCTACATGCGATGGGCCGAGTCGACCGGCACGGAGCCGTTCACCAACCCCAGAGCCCGTGATCTCGCTGTGCTTTCCATCCTCGAGAGCCGCGACCAGGTGGGCGCATCGCCCACCGGCCCGAACGCACACGGCAACGGGTTCGACCGCATCCGAGCCGCCCAGGAGGGCTACGACGAAGGTGTTGCGTTCTGCGCCGGCTACGACGATGCCGCTCCGCCGGTCACCCAGATGGAGTTCACCACCGAGGGCGAAGCGGCCATGGGCGGCAACCTTCCCTTCGACCGGGCGCTCGCCCTGCTCGACCCCACAATCTCCGCCCACTTCCAAGGCCTCACCGACGAACCGATCGACTCGTTCGTGCAGCTGCCGGGCGAAGCCGTGCTCAGTCAGCAGCATGCGGCCATCGGCGATGGCGCGGTCGCCGCGCTGCTCGGCCTCAGCTACGCCGGTGCGGTTCAGCTCGCCTCGGACATGGACACTGCGGGCGTGCCGGCCGCACTCCAGCGGGCCTGCCTGCTCGGCACCTTCCTCAACCGGGCACTCGCCGGCGACCTCCCGGTCGCCACAGCGGACGGCACATCGCTCCGACTGTCACCCGGCGATCTCGACGAGATCATCACGAGCCTCACCAACTCGCCCGCCGTGCTCGCCAACCCGGGGTTGGTCTTCGAGATGGTCAGCGCCGTGCGGATCGGCACCATCGACGGGCCGGATGGCTGCGGGATGACCGCCTGACCGCCGCCCGCTGACGGCGCGTCCCGCCGACAGCGCACGAGCCGTGGGCTACGGTCCACGGCAACTGCTCCAAGGAGGACCCGTCACCGATGGCTCGTTTCACCCGAACGGAATTGCTCGCCCGCTTCAACGAGATGGTCGAGCAGCGCATACCGATCGTCGGTGGCGGTGCCGGCACCGGCCTGTCGGCGAAGTGGGAGGAAGCGGGCGGGATCGACCTGATCGTCATCTACAACTCGGGCCGCTACCGGATGGCCGGCCGCGGCTCGCTCGCCGGGCTGCTCGCCTACGGCAACGCCAATGAGATCGTCGTCGACATGGCGAAGGAAGTGCTGCCGGTCGTCACCTCGACTCCGGTGCTCGCCGGCGTGAACGGAACCGACCCGTTCATCGACATGGAGGTGTTCATCGCCGAGCTGAAGCGCATCGGCTTTGCCGGGGTGCAGAACTTCCCGACCGTCGGCCTGATCGACGGCGTGTTCCGGCAGAACCTCGAAGAGACCGGCATGAGCTACTCGCTCGAGGTCGATTGCATCGCCGAAGCGCACCGGCAGGACATGTTCACCACGCCCTACGTCTTCAGCGAGGCGGACGCCATGGCGATGACCGAAGCCGGTGCCGACATCATCGTGTGCCACCTCGGCCTGACGACCGGAGGCAGTATCGGTGCCGAGACATCTCGCACGCTCGCCGATTGTGTGCCGGTGGTCGAGTCGTGGGCGGCGGCCGCCCGATCGGTGCGGGAAGACGTGATCGTGCTCGTCCACGGCGGGCCGGTCGCCATGCCCGAAGACGCAGCGTTCATCCTCCAGAACGCGGCCGGCGTGCACGGGTTCTACGGCGCGTCGAGCATGGAACGGCTCCCGGTCGAGCAGGCCCTGAAACAGCAGACCGAGGCGTTCAAGGCCATCACGTTCGGGGCCGCCGAGGCCGGGTGAACCCCCGTGAACGCCCGCCCCGACGGGCGATACAGCAACGGACAACTTGTGCCCAACACCCGCATTCGCTAACTTACCGATAATCGATTATCGTCCTATTCGAGGTCTAAGGGGGGCTCTCGGTGGTTCAATATCGTCGTCCAGACACGCTCAGCGAAGCGCTCTCCGTCCTTGAGCGCGCCGGCGACAACGGGCGCGTGCTCGTGGGCGGAACCGACCTCCTCATCGGCGTTCGGCGGCAACCGCTCTCGCCCCTTGTCCTCGTCGACGTGAAGGGCGCCACCGACCTCCCACCGGCCATCGAAGTACACGACGACGGCGTGCGGGTCGGCCCCACGGCCACCATGTCCGCACTCGTCTCCACCGACGAGGTCCAGCAGTGGTTCCCGGCACTCGTCGCCGCCGCAAACGTCGTCGGCTCGGTCGCCATCCGCAACCGGGCCACGCTCGTCGGCAACATCTGCAACGCCTCTCCCGCCTGCGACACCGCACCGGCGCTCCTCGTGCACGACGCCACGGTCACCATCCGCAGCACAGCGGGCGAACGACAGGTGCCGATCGACCAGTTCTTCCTCGGCCCGGGCCAAACCGCATGCGGCCCCGCCGAACTCGTCACCGCGATCGACATCCCCCGCCCACCGGCCGGCCACCGATCCGCGTTCCAACGGCTCACCCGCCGCCG
>JAHDDK010000064.1 GCA_020629375.1 Acidimicrobiales bacterium | reverse complement strand
CCCAAGATCGTGCTCGACAACAGCCCACACGCATCCCGTGTCCGCGTGCTCGACGTACAGCCAGCCCTCGAGCCCTACGACCTCGGCCTCTTCACCCTGCGACGCCACCTGAAGAACCCGCTGGTGAAGGCGTTTTGGGACCCCGACCAAAGCAATCGCTGACCAGCGCAACGATCGCTGCGCGCCGCCTCCAACGCCTCGTGGGTCAGGTCCGGAAGCGCCGACCGAGACGAGAGGTGTAGACCCGAGCGTAGTCAGTCGCCCGAATGCCCCTCGATCGACGTCGTCGTCGGGATGGAAACGTCGATCGTCGTTGGTGGAGCTTCGGTCGGAAGCCCTGAGGCGTCGGCGACGACGATCGTGCCCGATTCGAACTCGAAGACCATCTGGAGAGCATCCGAATCGAACCGCAGATCGACCAACGCGTCGGCGGCGCCCTGACGTTCGACAAAGAACTCATATGTGGGGGATTGATACGACGGACATCCAATGGGCGACAGGCCGACCACGAAATCGTCGTCCTTGGTCTTGAACTTCCGGTAGTCCGTCTCGAACTCAAACCTCCCGCCGTCGACAAGCCCAATCTGCACCGACCGCAGTTCGCATCCGCCGCCGAACCCATCGAAGTGCAGATTCACGTATGACTCTTCGAAGCATCCGACAGCCGAAGGATGAGAAGATCACCGGTGATGTCGTAGACAACCCCGTCCCACTCCACCGTTTGCAGACCGACAAACATCTCGTCGGCGTCAACACCATCAATCGATCGAAGCTTCGCAACGATCGCTGGCCCGCCAACCGATACGTTGCGAACGGGAAAGATCTCCCTGGCGTCTATCGGAATGCTCATGCAACCGCAATCACCCGCGCCGTCAGACCTCGGCGAGGGCTTTGGTGATCTCGACGACGGCGGCTTTGCCGTCGCCAAACAACATCATGGCGTTGTCGGCCGCGAAGAGCGGGTTCGGGATGCCGGCAAACCCCGGCGAGAGAGAGCGTTTGATCACGACCACCACGCGGGCATTGTCGACGTCGAGGATCGGCATCCCTGCGATCGGCCCGTCGGGCTCCCGTGCGACCGGGTTCACGACGTCGTTCGCCCCGAGCACGATGGCCACGTCGGTCTGTTCGAACGTCGGGTTGACCATGTCCATCTCGACGAGTGCGTCGTAGGAGATCTCCGCTTCGGCCAACAACACGTTCATGTGCCCCGGCATCCGACCGGCGACCGGATGAATACCGAACACGACTTCGCTGCCGTTCGCCTCGAGCGCCTTGGTCAGGTCGCGCACGGCATGTTGCGCCTGAGCGACAGCGAGGCCGTAGCCCGGAACGATCACGACCCGCTCGGCCGTGTCGAGCAGCATCGCCACCTCGTCCGCGGATGTCGACGTGACCTTGCCGGCGTAGACCTCGTCGGCGTCGAGGCCGCCACCGCTCGCCGGCCCGTCTCCGAACAGCACGTCGATCAGCGTCCGATTCATCGCCTTGGTCATGATCGCCGTGAGGATCAGGCCGCTCGCCCCTACGAGAGCGCCAGCGATGATGAGCAGGGCGTTGTCGAGCACGAAGCCGGCGGCTGCGGCGGCGAGGCCGCTGAACGAGTTGAGCAGGGCAATGACCACCGGCATGTCGGCGCCGCCGATCGGTGATGTGAGGGTCACGCCCGAGACGGCCGCGACTGCGACGAGGAGCCAGAACCAGAGCCGCTGATCCGGCTGGGCGACGACGGCGATCGCGAGCCCAAGAGCTGCGACGCTCAGGGTGATGTTGACGATCCTGGCGGCGGGGATCGGCAGTCCGTCCCACACCTCCTGGAGCTTCGTGAACGCGATGAGGCTGCCCGTGAACGTCACCGCACCGATCCATGCGGTCAGCGCGGCAGCGAGCGAAACCTGGAGATCGTCGTTTCCTCGACCGACCGCCTCGAAGAACGACGCGGCACCCACGAGCACCGACGCCAGACCGCCGAATCCGTTGAAGAGGGCGACGAGCTGGGGCATCGAGGTCATCTCGACCCGCAGCGCCAGGAGCACGCCGACGGCGGCGCCGATGGCCATACCGATGGCGAGCTGCCAGTACGACACGATGTCTCGGTCGAGCAGGGTGACCAGCACGGCGACGAACATGCCGAGCGCGCCGAGCTGGTTGCCGCGCACTGCGGTACGGGGCTTGCCGAGGCCCTTCAGGCCGAGGATGAACAGGGCTGCGGCGACGAGGTAGCCGATGCCGATGACGTCGTCGGAACTCACGAGTCGCCGCCCTCTCGCTTCGAGGGCGTCTTCGGGCGGAACATCGCCAGCATCCGGTTCGTCACCAAGAAACCGCCCACCACGTTCGTCGTCGCCAAGGCGACCGCCACCACCGCGAGGATGGTCGTGAGCGTCGAATACTCCGTGCCCGACGACACAAGCGCACCGACCAGCGTGATGCCCGAGATCGCGTTCGAGCCAGACATGAGCGGTGTGTGCAGCGTCGGCGGGACCTTGGTGATGAGCTCGACGCCAAGGAACACGGCGATCACGAACAAGGTGAGGGCAACGATCGGGCTCACTCTTCTTCCTCCCCTGGCTCGCCGAGCTCGGCTCGCACACGTTCGTGGACCACGGCTCCGCCCGAGGCGACGAGCATTGCGCTCGTGATCTCGTCCTCGGCGTCGACGTGGAGCCGGCCGTCGTCGCCGGTGAGATGATCGATCAGGGTGACGATGTTGGTCGACAACATCTGTGACGCGGTGCGCGCCGATCGGCTCGGAAGGTCGGTTGGGCCAAGGATGTGCACGCCACCGTGGTCGACCAGCTCGTCTCGTTTGGTCAACGCGCAGTTGCCGCCCCGTTCGGCGGCGAGGTCGACGATGACCGACCCCGGTCGCATCGCCGCCACCATCTGCTCGGTGATCAGGCGCGGGCTGGGCCGTCCGGGAATAGCTGCGGTGGTGATGACGACGTCGCTCTCGGCGAGATACGGCGTGAGCAGCCGTTGTTGTCGGGCGTTCTGATCTTCGGACTGCTCCTTGGCGTACCCGCCCGCGTCTTCGGAGTCGTCGGTCGACAAATCGAGTTCGACCGCTTTGCCGCCGACCGACCGGATCTGTTCGACAGCGGCAGGACGCACGTCGTACGCCTCGACGACCGCCCCCAGCCGCTTGGCGGTAGCGATCGCCTGGAGCCCGGCGACACCGGCCCCGAGCACGAACACTCGGGTGGGCGGAACGGTGCCCGCTGCGGTCATCAACATCGGAAACAGGCGCGGCCCAGTTGCGGCGGCGAGAAGGACGGCTTCGTAGCCGGCAACGGTCGCCTGCGAGGAGAGCACGTCCATGCTTTGCGCTCGGGTGATCCGCGGGACGAGTTCGAGCGCCAGAAGCGAGGCGCCAGTCGAGGCGAGCTCCGCGGCGTTGGCCGCTCGCCACAGCGGATCGAGGTTGCCGATCAGCGTGTGGTCGGAGGACAGGTTCGCGAGGAGGTCGTCGTCGCCATCGAACGTGCCCGGGCCGGCGACGGCCAGAACGACATCCGCATCGAACAGTTCCGTACGGTCGACGACCGCAGCGCCGGCGGCGGCGTAGTCGACATCGGGAAATCCCGAGGAATCCCCAGCGCCAGTCTCGACGAGGACCTCATGACCCAACGCGACCAGCTTCTCGCACGCGTCCGGAACGAGTGCCACACGATGTTCTCGGGGAGCGACTTCACGGGGTACAGCCAACCGCACGCCGCCGATCCTAGATGTGACCGTCGACACACGTCCAAAAGGGGTGGGCACCCGGTGTCCGAGAAGCCAAGACCTCAGTTGTTAATGATGCGTGCCTGACCCCAGGTCACTGGTCAGAGCCAGCCGGCGGCGAGGAACACGAAGGCGAGGATGCCGACGGCCACGCGGTACCAGCCGAAAATCTCGAAGCCGCGATCGTTGAGCCACGCAACCATCCACTTCACCGCGGCCATCGCCGACACGAAGGCCACGACGAGACCGATCAGCGGGGTGGTGACGCCGAAGGTGTCGATCAGTTCGGATCCGCCTTGGAGACCCTCGTAGGCCGTCGCCGCCGTCAGGGTGAGGAGGCCGAGCAAGAAGCTGAACTCCACCGCCGCCCGAAGCGAACAGCCGACGAGCACGGTCGCGATGATCGTGATCATCGAACGGCTCACACCAGGCCACATGGCAATCGCCTGCATCACGCCGATCACGACAGCGTTCTGGAGGGTGAGTGCGCCGAGCTCTTTCCCGGCGCGATCGAACCACCCGGTGCGCGACAGCACCAGGATGACGACCCCGCCGACAAGCCACGCAATGGCGATCGGGCCGACCCCAAACAGGTTCTCCTTGATGGCGTCTTCGCTCGCAAGGCCGATGACGGCCGTGAACCCGAAGGCGACAAGAACGGCAATCAGGATGCGTCGGCCCTCTTCGCTGCGACCCAGAAGGCCATCGAGCATCTGGCGGATGCGTTCCCAATAGAGGAAGAGCACGGCGATGATCGCACCCACTTGGATGCAGATGGCGTAGGTGTTGATCGCGGCCTCAGACGCTTCGGTCTCGTTGAGACCGAGGAGCTCGTTGGTCACCAAGAGGTGCCCGGTCGACGAGACAGGCAGGTACTCGGTCAGGCCTTCGACGAGTCCGAGGATGATCGCATCGACGACGCTGAGATCGACCTCGGGTTCGGTTTGTAACGCGCTCACGGGAGATCCTTCGGTCGAAAGCGTGATCGTCTGAGGTGACGAGTGTCAGGCACCCGAGAGCGACACGTCGGCGATGGCGATCGACACGGCCCCAGCACCGCCGGGCTGCCATTCGGTGTCAGCGCCGACGGCCACGATGTCGTTGAGCATCTTTTGAATCGTCGACGCGATCGTGGCCTCGCGGATCGGCTCGGCCAACGCTCCGTCCCGGATCATGAGGCCTTCGGCACCGACCGAGAAGTCACCGCTCACGGCGTTCACGCCCGAGTGGAGGCCGCTCATCGACGTGACGAACACGCCGTGGTCGAGGCCGGCGATGATGCTGTCGAGATCGCCCTCGCCGGGGTCCATGATGATGGCGTGCGCACCGACGCTCGGCGTCGAGCGATAGCCGCGCACCCCGTTGGCCGTGGTGCCCTCGCCCGAGCGGCGACCGGTGTAGGTGTTGTGCAGAAAGCCCCGCAGCACGCCGTCTTCGATCAACGGCACTCGTCGGCAGGTCTGGCCCTCGTCGTCGACCGAGGTCGCCCCGAACGACCTGGCGTCGGTCGGGTCGTCGACAACCGTGAGCGACGTGGCCGCAATCGACTCGCCGACCCGGTCGATGAACGGCGTGCGGCCCTTGAGCACGCGTTCGCCATTGAGCATCCCGACCGTCACCCCGACCAACGACGCGGCCATGCGCGGCTCGAGCACGATGGTGAGGCGCTCGGTCTCCGGCTGGGTGGCTCCGAGCAAGCGGGTGGCACGAAGGACCGCGTCGTCGGCCGCCCGGTCGAGGTCGAGCGAGGCCGGACCGAAGTCGACGTCGAATCCGCCGCCGATCTTCGTTTCGTCGCCCTCGTTGGCGAGCGCCGAAACCGACACGTAGGCGCCGGTCCCCCGATCGGTGGCGCGTACACCGGTGGACGTGGCTAGCGCCATCTCGCCCGAATGGTCCGAGTACATCGCCGTGCGCACACCCGAGATGCGGTCATCTCGCGACGTCGTGCGCTTCTCGAGCTCGATCGCCATGGCGACCTTCTCCTCGGTCGGCATCGTCTGGACCGATTCGTCCCAATGATCGTGCACGATCGGCGTGCCGCCGTCGGGTTCGGCCACGGCAACCCACTCGTCGGGTTCGGCGAACCGGAGGTTGTCGCGTGCTTCGGCGAGCGTTTCGGCGATCACGTCATCGTCGAGGCTGCCCGCATAGGCGAATCCAGCCCGGCCGTCCTGGACCACACGAATGCCGATGCCCTGCGATGTCGACGACGTGAAGGACTCGACGTCACCCTGATACGCCTGCACCTCGAGCGAGGTGCCCCGAGAGACGTACGCCTCGAGCTGTTCACCCTCTCCGGCGCGTTCGGTGACGTGTTCGGCGATTCGAAGCAGCTCGGACATGGCGTTCAGCCTACGATCTCGTCATGCCGTGGTGGTTGTGGGTCATCGTCGTCATCGCCGTGCTCCTCTTCGGGGTGGCCATTCATGACGTGACGCAGAAGAAACATGCGATCCTGCGCAACTATCCCGTCGTCGGGCACCTCCGCTACATCCTCGAGAAGTTCGGGCCCGAGCTGCGCCAGTACATCGTCACGGACAATGACGAGGAACGGCCGTTCAGCCGCGACCAACGCAGATTCGTCTATGCGACCGCGAAGAAGCAGAACCCCTACTTCGGGTTCGGGACCGACAACGACATCGACAAACCCGGCTACGTGTACTTCCGTCACGCGGCGTTCCCCCACCCCGAGCCGCCGCCCGAACAAAGCGAGCACCTCCCGATGCTCAAGACCCTCGGCGGGTGGCGAGATCGGCGTGGCGCGCACGTACCGGCATCGGTGGTCAACATCTCGGCGATGAGTTACGGGTCGTTGTCAGGTCCCGCGATCGAAGCGCTGAACAAGGGCTCCAAGCTCGCTGACTGCATGCACAACACCGGCGAGGGCGGGATCAGCGTGCATCACCGCCACGGCGGACCGCTGATGTTCCAGCTGGGCACCGGCTACTTCGGTGCCCGCAACCCGGACGGGTCGTTCTCGATGGACCGCATGCTCGAGTCGATGGAGGGGGCGCCGGTTCAGGCGATCGAGATCAAGCTCAGCCAAGGCGCAAAGCCGGGACTCGGCGGCGTGCTCCCCGGCAAGAAGGTCACCCCGCAGATCGCCGAGGCACGGGGCGTCGAAGTCGGTGTGACCGTCCGCAGTCCCAACCGGCATCCATCGTTCGATGACGTCGCCGGCCTGATCGAGTTCGTCGAATCCATCGCCGACGCCTCGGGAGTGCCCGTCGGCATCAAGTCCGCCGTCGGCCAGACCGCCTTCTGGCATGAGCTCGCAACCGAGATGAAGAGCCGCGGCCGCGGACCCGACTTCATCTCCGTCGATGGTGGCGAAGGCGGCACCGGGGCGGCTCCACTCCCGTTCTCCGATCACGTGGCGCTGCCATTTCGAGAAGCCTTCGCTGCGGTGTACGGGGCCTTCGACGAGGTCGGGCTGACCGACGACATCGTGTTCATCGGCGCGGGGCGGCTCGGTCTCCCCACCGAGGCGATGGTCGCCATGGCGATGGGCGCTGACGGCGTTGGTGTGGCCCGCGAGGCCATGCTCGCCATCGGCTGCATCCAGGCCCAGAAGTGCCACACCACGCACTGCCCGACCGGAGTCGCCACCCACTCCCCACGGCTCACACGAGGGCTCGACCCAGCCGACAAGTCCGTCCGGCTCGACAACTACGTACGGTCGCTTCGCCACGAGCTGATCCGGTTGGCTAACGCCATGGGAGCCGCCCACCCGAACGAGGTCGACCCGGCGGCCATCGGCATGCGCTTGAGCGCCAACGACGTGCGACCGGTACGCGACATCTTCGGCTACCCCAGTTCGTGACCAACGCCTCGCCCGACTCCCAAACCACATCGGGCTCGACGACGCCGACCAACGTCCTCGTCATCATGGGTGACGAGCATCAGCGGCGCGCCCTGTCGTGTGCCGGCCATCTCGGTGTGCACACCCCGAACCTCGACGCGTTGGCGGCGAGGGGCACGCGGTTCACCAACTGTTGGACACCCTCACCGATCTGCGTGCCGGCCCGCGGTTCGTTCGCCACCGGACGCTGGGTGCACGACATCGGCGTCTGGCACTCGGCCCAGCCCTGGTACGGCGAACCCGAAGGGTGGACCCATCGGGCACGAGCCGCAGGATGCGACGTCGTGTCGTTCGGCAAGCTGCACCACCGATCTGCAGCCGACGACGACGGCTTCTCCGAACGTGTCCGACCGATGTTCGTCGCCGGGGGCATCGGCTGGATCCAAGGCCTGTCGCGAGATGACCCAATCCCCTTCGTCGAAGCTGCCGAGCTCGCCGCGCAGGTCGGAACCGGACACACGTCGTACACGCGCTACGACGAACGGGTCACCGCCGATGCCGCCGCCTGGCTCGAAAACCGAGATCCAGGCGCCCCGAACCCGTTCGCCGTGTTCGTGTCGCTCGTCGCACCGCACTATCCGCTGTCAGCCCCTTACCCCTGGGCCGATGTCGTCGGCCTCGACGACATCCCGCCGCCCGAGATCGGCCCGGTCGAGCCGACCAATCCCGCCGTGGCCGCCATGGCCGATCTCATGCCGTATCACCGGTACTTCGACGACGCCGAGCACGTCCAGCGAGCCCGGCAGGCGTACTTCGCCCTCGTCGCATGGCTCGATCACAACGTCGGCCAAGTGCTCAAAGCCCTCGAACGCTCAGGCACTCTCGACGACACGCTCGTGATCTACACGAGCGACCACGGCGAACTCGCCGGCAATCGGGGACTGTGGTGCAAGTCGTACCTGTACGAAGACTCGGTCGGCGTGCCCCTGATCGTCGCCGGGCCGGGCGTGCCCAAAGGACACGTGTCGTCGACGCCGACCAACGTCGTCGACATCGCGCCAACGATCGATCGCCGCCTCGGGACCGGCGAGACCGGCGGCCCCGGACGAGACCTCGTCGATCTCGCCAGTTCGCCCGATCCGGACCGGATCAACTTCAGCGAGTACCACGATGGCGGCTCGGTCACCGGGTCCTTCGCGATCTCGACTGCGGCGTGGAAGTACGTCGAACACGTCGGCTACCCGCCCGAGCTATTCGACCGGGTCGAGGATCCCGACGAGCTACACGATCTCGGGACCGACCCGCGCCTGGCTCACGAGCGCAGCGAGCTGGCCGAAGCACTGCGTTCGATCTGCGACCCCGAAGCACGCAACGCCGAAGCGTTCCGGTCGCAGGATGCGTTGCTCGCACGTCTCGGGGGCCGAGACGCCGTCGCCAACAGCGAGGTGCGGTTCAACCACACCCCAGTGCCCATCGACTGATTCGCTCGCCGTGATTCCGGATAGACGTCCCTCAGGCGTTACCCGTTCGCTTCGCCACAGCGATGACGATCCGCTGCGATAGCGAGGCAGGCAAACGAGACACCGCGTCGAAGAGGACGGCGTCTGGACCGATGAGCGCTCGCCGGCGGTTCCGCTCGACCGCCTTGATGATCTGCCGAGCGGCCTTGTCGGGTTCGGTCATCGCAATGTCATCGAAGTCTGCGGCCGACCGTTCGACGTCTTCACCACGACCGTTCCGAGCGATGTTCGTCTTGATGCCGCCCGGGTGCACGGTGGTCACCTTCACGTGTGAGCCATCGAGCGCAAGCTCCATGCCGAGCGCATCGGTGTAGCCGCGCACGCCGAACTTCGCCGCGTTGTAGGCGGACTGCGACGGAATGCTCAACAGGCCGAACACGCTCGAGATGTTCACGACGTGTCCCTCCCGCGCCGCCTGGAGGTGGGGCAGGAAGGCCTGCGTGCCGTGGACGACACCCCAGAAGTCGATGTCCATGACCCACTCGACGTCTTCGACGGATTGGGTTGCAGCCCGGTGGTTCAGATTGACGCCCGCATTGTTGATGATGACGTTCGCCTGGCCGTGGTCGGCAACGACCTGCTCGGCCCAGGCGAACATTGCGTCGCGATCGGTGACGTCGACGGTCGCCGTGGTCACCAGCCGCGTATCGGCGCACTGCTGGGCGGTCTCGGCGAGACCCACCGCATCGACATCAGAGATCGCAACGTCAGCCCCACGATGGCTCAGCTCGATCGCCAACGCACGCCCGATACCCGATGCCGCACCGGTCAGGGCGACCACGCTTCCGGCGATCGTTGTCATGGCCGATCCCGACGACTGATCAGCCGACCGGGATCCGAATCCATTCGACGCCGTTGTGCTCGGCGAACCAGGCGTCGAGCGCCTCGATCTCCGCATCGGTCGGATCACGGCCCTCCATCTCGAAGCCGAAGAGCTCCTGCGGTGGTTCCTGCTCGGACCAGGTGTGCTTGGCAACCAGAATCTCATCGTCGCCGACACCCATGAGTTGCGTCGATGACGTCTCGTCCGAGCCGAACTCGCCCTCGATCTCGACGAAGGTGACACCGTCGGCCGAGAACAACAGCTGGGCACCCCACTCGGGCTCTTCCCATTCGCCCTCTTCGACGCTCATGTTCGCCTCGTTCTCTTCCCAGGCCGCCTCGAAGTCCGACTCACCGAACGTGACGAGCGGCTCGCCCGACTCGGGGTCGAGGAACGTGAGATCACTGTCCCAGCGACCGCTGACTTCGACGACTCCCTCGATTCCCGGGTTTCGTGAACTCCACATCTCCTCCTCGTCGAAGCTGTGGATGACCGCACCGTCGGGACCGCTCAGGGTCATCGTGGATCCTTCAGCGAACTCGATCGTCAGCGTGTAGCCGTCTTTCACGATCGACAGTGGCTCGGGCATGAAGTCATCCATCTGGTGGTCGTACGGCTCGAGGCTGCCCTCGACCATGACCGCGACACCTGCCGGGCCAGTCAGCGCCCAACCGTGGCCGTCATAGAGCGAGGATTCGAGCGGGGTCTGCGTCCAGGTCGTGCCTCCGTCAGCGCTGCGGAAAAGCAGGAGCTCGTTCGAGGCGCTGGTGCGGCCGGTGGCCACCAGCGCACCATCGAAGGTGATCAGCTGATCGATCCACCCGTCGATCTCGGTCGAGCGAGTCCATGAGGTCCCGTCGGTGGAGGTGTGCACCACGACTCCGGATTCGTTGTGTGCAAGCCCGGCGAAGCCCGCATCGGTCGCCACGATCGAATACAGATGCGTGGCGTCGACCGGAGTGGCGACGAACGGACCGGCGGGCGGACCGCTGAGCACGATCGTTTCGGGCTCGTGGCCATGTCCGGACCAAAGCGAGAACAGTTCGTCGTGAAGGGGGTCGCCGACCGCAATCTCGATGAGAACCTCCGGTTCGTAGTTCTCGTCGTACTCGGCCATCAACGCGTCCATTTCGGCTTCGATCTCGGCCTGCGCCTCATCGGTGTCGGCCGTCGCCATCCGCTCCTCGAGCATCGCCATCTGCTCGTCGATCTCGTAGTCGCAGCGATACACCAGAATCGGGTCGTCCTCGCCCGCCACATCGATGCCACAGAACGACTCGAAGTCCTCCACGTCGAGCAAGCCGGCGTCGTAGAGGATTTTCATCTCATCGGGACCATGGGCCATGACCTCGCCCGACATGACGACCCGACCGTTCGACACGGCGAGACTCGACACGTAGAACTCTTCGTCACCCTCCGCCAGGTTGGGAATCGGCGTGACCGTCCAGTTGACGAGGTCGGTCGACGACGCCACGAACCGTTCGGGCTGGGGGTACGGGCCGAAGAACATCTCGGCGGTGGGCTCGGCGCTCTCTTCAAAGAGGAGCTCTTCGTTGGGCCATTCTTCGAGAAGCCCATACCACGTGCCGTCATCTTCGACGATCTGCCACATCGACGAGTTGGCGTCGATGCCCTCGAGAGGTGTCTGGGTCCACGAGGTGCCGTCGGCCGACTCGTGCAGGACCATGCCGTTCATGCCGTGACCGATGCCCACGAAACCTCGGCCGTCGATCCACTGGAGCTGACCCACGTCGACGCCGTACGCCGAGTCCATGGCCTGCTCGACCATCATGGAATCCGACATCTCGGCATCCGTCATCGCCTCGTCCGCGATCGCCTCGTCTTGGCCGTCCTCCGCAGCGTCTTCGACATCGGCGTCCTCGGCATCAGGATCTGCGCCCTCATCGGGGCGGACTCCGTCGTCGATCTCGGCTGCCCCATCGTCACCCGTCTCGTCAGCGGCGACGGCGACTTCGGTCGGGTCGTCGCCAGCCGCCACAAACACGCCTGCCACGAGCGCGCTGACGAGGGCGAGTCCACCGATCACGAGCGCCGCGGTTCTGCCCCGACTCGAACGAGGCGGAATGGGCGTGAACTCGATGTCCACCTCGGTCGTTGTGGAACTGTTGTTGGTCCCCTGGTCCACCGATTCGTCCTGCATCTGCATCTCCAATTCGTCTCGCCCGAAGATCGTCGACATCACACTGCCAGATCCTGAACTCGCCTGTCGTGGGGACGAGTCCCCACTCTTGGACGTCGGCGGCCGCTATCCAGTTCCCGAAGACCGCCAGCTTTTCTTCTCGAGCGGCGCAGCGGGTCGATTCCGCCACGAACTCATTCGCCGATGTCTTCGTTCCAGAGTTCGGGGCGTTCGGCGATGAATGTCTCCATCAGCTCGACGCAGCGAGGATCATCGACAATGACGAGCTCGATGCCGTGGGCGCGATTCTCGTCTTCGGGGCCTCGGAACGTGCGGTTCTCGCCGACGACAACTCGAGGAATCTCGTAGAGCCGAGCGGTCCCCGAACACATCGAACACGGCGACAGGGTCGAGTAGAGCGTTGCGCGCCGGTACTCCGCTGCAGTGAGTCGACCGGCGTTCTCGAGACAATCCATCTCGGCATGCAGGATCGGCGAGCCCTTCTGCACCCGTTGATTGTGACCCGCGCCGATGATCTGGCCGTCGAGAACGAGCACCGACCCGATCGGGATTCCACCGGCGTCTCGACCGGCGATGGCCTCATCGATGGCGGCATCGAGGAATCGACGGTCGTCGTCGGTGACGTTGGTGTCGGTCATCGTTTCCACCGGCGGCGGCCGAGGGGTCGCGCCTCGTCGGTTACGAGCGTGGCGATCAACGCGGTCCACCCGGTCTGGTGCGGCGCGCCGAGACCACGGCCCGTGTCACCGTCGAAGTACTCGTGGAACAACACGCGGTCGGCCCATGGGCCACCCTCGTGATAGTGCGGATGGTCGGGCATCGACGGACGACGTCCGTCCTCGGTCATGCGGACCAGATTCACCAGGCGTTCGCCGAGCCGAGCGGCGACATCGCCGAGGCTCGCCTGGTTGCCGGAGCCGACCGGGTACTCGACCTCAATCGTCCCGGACGCCCAGAAGTCGAACCGCCGGAGCGACTCGATCAACAAATAGTTGAGCGGCATCCACACCGGGCCACGCCAGTTGGAGTTGCCACCGAACAGCGAGGTCTGTGACTCGCCCGGCTCGTAGCCGACGGCGAAGGTACGACCGTCGATGTCGAAGCTCCATGGTTCGGACTCGTGCGTCTTCGACAAACCCCGGATCCCGTGTTCCGACAAGAACTCGTCGGGATCCAAGACCCGCTCGAGAAGACGCACAAGTCGCTCTGGGCTGACGAGCGAGAACAACAGGTCCCCACCGTCGTTCTCGTGAATGTGCTCGGCGAACTCGGGCTTGTTCTCCCGAAACCACTCGACATGCGCGTTGAACGCGGGGAGCCGCTCCCGGGTTGCGGCAGAGACGATCCGGGTGGCGAAGATCGGGATCAGCCCGACCATCGACCGTACCTTGATCGGAATGTCGCCCGAGTCGATCCGCAACACGTCGTAGTAGAAGCCCTCCTCGTCGTCCCACAGCTCGTCCTCGTGCATCGCGGTCGAGATGTAGGCGAAGTGCTCGGCGAACTTCGTCGCAAGATCCTCGTAGGTCTGTCGCTGCTCGGTCAGGCGCAGCGACATGTCGAGCAGGTCGAGCGCGTACATCGCCATCCAGCCGGTGGCGTCGGCCTGTTCGAGGCGTCCCACCCCGAGGCCGTCGGAACGGTTGAATGGGCCGATGTTGTCGAGGCCGAGAAATCCGCCGTCGAAAAGATTGTTGCCGTCGGGGTCTCGACGATTGACCCACCACGTGAAGTTGATCATCAGCTTGTGGAGGAGGCGTTCGAGAAACTCGATGTCCCACGCCCCATCGAGCTCGAAGACGCGCAGTCCCGCCCAGGCGTGGACCGGTGGATTGACGTCGCTGAAACTCCACTCGTACGCGGGTAGCTGACCGTTCGGGTGCATGTACCACTCGCGTCCGAGGAGGACGAGTTGTTCCTTCGCAAACGCGGGATCGAGCTGCGTGAGTGGCAAGCAGTGGAACGCCGTGTCCCAGGCGGCGTACCACGGGTACTCCCACGTGTCGGGCATCGAGATGACGTCGGCGTTGTTCAGATGTCGCCACCGGACGTTGCGCCCAGACAGGCGCTCGGCTGGGGGTGGCGCAGAGGCAGGGTCGCCGTCGAGCCACTGGTCGACGTCGAAGTGGTACCACTGCTTCGAATGGAGCAGCCCGGCGAAGGCTTGGCGAGCAACGAGGCGATCGTCCGGACTCTCGACCGACGCCAACAGCTCGTCGTAGAACTCGTCGGCCTCGGCGGACCGCTGCGACATCACCTCGGACATCGCTTCGCCAACCGGTCGCGGATCGGGGGCGAGCCTGACGTCGATGGCGACCGATGCGCCCGCCGCGACCTCCACCCGGTGCCACAGTGCTCCCTTGGTGCCGACTCCGTCGGACGACAACGAGTCGGCACCATCCACGATGTGATCGTTGATGGCGTCCTTCGGGTGGTCGGTGACGGCGTCCAGACCGTGGACGAGTGGGCGATTCGTCTCGTTGTCGCAGACCAGCGGTACGCCACCGGCTGTCGTGGTGAGCGACAACTGTCCCGATCCGGGTTCGATGAGGTCGAAGCCGCCATGGTCGGCACGACGCAGCTCGGGGATCGGGTCGCTACCGCGCCCCCAGCGCCATCGGTTACGAAACCAGATCGTCGGCACGACGTGAATCACCGCGTCGGCATCACCTGCGTTGTGGACGTGAATCCGAAGGCACAAGTCGTCCGGGTTGGCCTTCGCATGGTCGACCCGGATCTCCCAGCGGGCGCCGTCGAGCACACCCGTGTCGAGAAGTTCGAGCTCTCGTGCGTCCCGGCCGAGCTCGGCGTTCGCTCGTCGCAACTCGTCATACGGAAACGCCGTCTGCGGATACGCAAACGCCTGCGAACCCCAGGCATGCGACGGAAGCGCGTCGAGGTACCACCACTCGTCCTTCGGGTCCTCGGCGTGGTTGCCCTCGTGTCCGGAGAGCCCGAAGTACCGCTCCTTCAGATGGGAGTCCTCGCCATTCCAGAACGCAACCGACAAGCACCACCGCTGATCACGATCACAGAAACCGAACATGCCATCTTCGTTCCAGCGGTACGCACGGCTGCGGGCGTCGTCATAGGTGAACGCTCGCCACGCATCACCATTGGCGCTGTAGTCCTCGCGGACCGTGCCCCAGGCGCGTTCGGCAAGATAGGGACCCCATGCCGTCCACGCGCGGTGATCAGAGGAGAGACGTTGTCGTTCGGCTGAAGACATTCAGCGGCGAACGTAACCGATCTCCGGCGACGCGACGACGTTTACCGGGACTGATGAGGGATCGGCGCCCAGAGACTCGTCGGCGTCGCACGTCGCCAACATGTCTTCGAGGGCGACACGTTCGGTGTCGGTGACACCCAGCTGCCAACGATGTTTGATGGTCACCCAGTCGACCGCATAGGCACACCAGCGGGACTGTCGCGCCGGTTTCCAGCCATCGGGGGCGAGGTCGGCCGGGTTGTGCCCGGAGCCAGCCCGAACAATGTGCAGCGATGCCGGATGCGCGAGATCCGCGACGTACCGCTGACGGGTGTCGTCGTCCCACTCGGCACCGCCCGACACGTGGGCGATCGCTACCGGCACCAGCGGCTCGACGACGGCATTTGACGCCCGTGTGATGCTCGAACCGAGCCATCGGTCTGCCCAGGAGCCTCGCTCCACGACGCACTCACCACCATCGGCGAAACCGACCTCGGTCGACGACTGCGCGATCAGCACCCGCTCCGCCGTCGTCTGACACCCGGTTGCGGAGTCGACCCAGGTGGCAGGCTCGAACGCAACGGACGGCTCGGCGACCACGGCTGGTAGCCCGTCGAGGCGGGCGGACGCTACGGCTGGCGCGTTGGCGGCAGCGGCGATGCGTTCTGCTTGGAGATCCGCTTCGGTCTCGGCGGCGAAGACCACGGTTGGCGGGGCTGCGGTCTCGGCTTCGTCGGCCGCACCCGCCTGGCTGATCAGCACGAGCGCGGCGATCAAGAGACCGGCGGCCGCACCGAGCGCACCGACAACTGTCAGCCAACCTCGGCGTTCATCGGAGCGTTGACGAATCCTCGACGCGGTTGGGTGCAGAACCGGCAAACGATCGGGCTCGGGATCCGTGGCGGTCGCGACAGTCCGCGTGTTCCAGCGCGTTTCGGGCTCGGGCTCAACCACGACGGGCGCAGCCCAACGACCGCTGTCCTGCCGGGTCCACCCGGGGATGGGCGGATCGTCCTCAGGCCATTCCTGGGGAGGACGCCATTCGCCTTTGTCGTCCATCCACCAACCGGGCCCGCTTCGCCGGTTCTGCGCTGGAGGTAGCTCCGATGAAAATCCCACGACTTGATTCGTCCACTGTCGTCCAGGCACCGGTTCCGCGACACCAGCCTGGTCCCACCTGTTGTTCCGTACGTTGGCCAGCCTCGGGAGGCCCACCGCCCGGCTCGATTGCGAGTCTGTCACTGTCCGCACCGGCACGCAAAGTGCTGGCCTCGCCGCTTTCACGCGCCGTCGGATCGGCCGCAACAATCGCCGCTCTCCGTTGATTCGCGCCGCAGACTGCGACACAAGTCACGGGAAATGCCAACCGGATGGCAGACTCGGGACCATGAGTCACCGGGTCGAATCCGCCGATCTCCCCGAACAGGCGGCCAATCGGGGCGACACTGCCTATCTGCTGTATCCGGGCGCATCCGGCAGTGTCCGCGTCAACCATGTTCGTGCCGAAGCGACACATGACGGGGACTCGGCGTCCGTGCAGATCACCGGATTCGGACGAGGCGTACCCGAACGAGTCGACGCCGGTGTTGCCATGTCGGTGCTCTGGCCGGCCGTCGACACCGACGGCTTCAGCCTGATCGTCGACGGCGACACGCATCTCGAAGACGACACCCTCGTCCTCTCGGTCACGGGCGCCGTGCTTCATCGGCCAGCCCCCGCACCAGGCGAAAGTCGGTGCTGAGGTCGGCCTGGCGGACATCTTCACCCACAACGTTCGGGAGACGCAGCCTGCTCGCGATCGCCTGCGTTGCCGCAGCCATGATCGCCGGATGCACCGGCGACGACCTCGCCGTGAACCCGCCTCGCGCGGTCGAGGAACCTCGATCCGGCGGCACCGATGGACGCCCGCCACTGCGGGTCGGGCTCATCGTCAATTCGGCCTCCCCGACCGCCGTCGCCGACGACGCCATGCGACTCGCCGTCAGCGATGCCGTTGCATCGACCGATGGTCGCATCCTGATCGAAGAGATTCGGATCGATGATCTCTCCGATGTCGACGGCGCCATCCGCGCCCTCGTGGAGCGGGGGGTGAGCACCATCTTGACCTCGTGCGAGGACCGGTCGGTCGTCGACGTAGCCGAGCGGGCCGTCGACGCCGGTCTGCTCGTGGTCACCGGCTGCGTGGCGCTTCCGCGTGCCGACATGGACGGCCTCGACGACCCACTCTTCGCCGATCTCGCTGGCCTCGACGACGACGCAGCCATCGTCGCAACCGCGATCGATGAGCAGGGTTGGGATCGGCCTCTCGTGTTGTCTTCGACGCTTGTGGCCGACGTCGAGGATCTGTGTGGACGGGTCGACGCCGAGTTACGCAGCCGCGACGCCGACCCGCTCGACGCCGCGTCGTGGGTCGGGCTCATCGATGATCCCAACACCGTTGCGACGGAGCTCACCCCCGCGCTCGAAGACGCGGGAGTGGTCGTGGTCTGCGGGCTCGGGCCGGCCGTCGCCGCACTGATCCCCGCCCTACGTGAGGCGGCAGACGACACCCCCATTCTGGTCACGTGGCCTGGCGCCGATCTGGCGCTCGCCACGGATGTGCCCGACGTCTGGGTTCTCGCTCCTGATGCACCCTCCTCGGAGCAACGACCGACCGATGTGGTGTCTGCTGATGCGATCGCCGTGCTCGATGCGGCAGCAGCGCGGGCTGGCTCGACCGGAAGCATCCGACTCAGCGAAGTGATCCGGCGCTACGAGTGGCGACTTCCGACGTCGACACTCGCCATCGACGACTCCGGAGCCGTGTCGGGCCGATCGTGGTCGCTCTCTCGGCTCGGCGCCGACGGGGGCGTCGACGAGTCGACGTTCATCGTCGCCCGCTAGCCGCACACGCATGTAATGAGAGGGTCAGACCCTCTCATTACCTGATGACTCCGACGTCGTATCCCTCAGCTGGCGGCGTAGTGGTCGATGATTTCGTCGACGAACGCGGTGACCTCCGCCTGAAGCTTCTTGCGGTGGAAGGCGGCCGATCCAAGTGAGTGCGCACCCTTCGCTTCGAGCGTCTCAGCAAGCTTGCCGGCGGCCTTGCCCGGATTGTGGGCGTACGTCACGTAGGACCACGTGTCGATGTCCCACAGATCGGGAAGCGTGCTGGCAATCTTCCCGCCATCGCCCGGATGCTGGCCGAAGAGGAACAGGCCTCCGGTCCAGGTTCCCACGATCACGAGATCGGCGCTGGCGAGCGCACTGAAGTCGATGTCGTCGATCGGATCGATCGTGACCTCGGCCCCGGCAGCCTGGAGTCCGCCGGCGATGAGTCGGGCGGCGCGAGCGGTGTTTCCTTTGCGGGATTCGTAGGTGACGACGACCTTCATGGCGCTTGTTCTAGCAGGGGTCGACGGGCCAGTCGTGTTTGGGGTAACGGCCGGCCATCTCCTTGCGAACGTCGACCCAACTCCCGGACCAGAAGGCGGCGAGATCGGCGGTGATCTGGATGGGTCGATCGGCCGGTGAGAGGACCTCGACGGTCAGGGTCACGGCGCCCCGAGCGACCGTCGGCGACGCCGACATCCCGTAGAGATCTTGCGCACGAGCCGAGAAGCGGGGCGTCTCGGCGGTGTAGTCGATGTGGCGGGTACGGCCAGAGGCGAGCGAGATCTGCTCGGGCACGTGATCGTCGAGATCTCTGGTCGCGGCCCAGCCCAAACGAGCCATGAGGATGGCGAACAGGTCGAGCTTCTCGATATCGCCTCTGCGGGTGGCGTCGCTGAGCCATCCAGCGAACACGTCGTGCGCTGCGGCTCGGAGGGTCGCGTCGTCGATCGGGTCGATGTCGTTCACCAGTCCATGCTCGATCGCGATCGCGACCCGCGCCTGAAGATTGCGGGTGCGATCGTTCCAGGGCAGTACGGCGAGCTTTGTCGACGCGATCCGGTCGGTGAGTGCTTCGACCACCTCCGGGGATGGCCGCACGGGTTGTTCGTGGGTCCCGAGATCCAGGGCACCGAGGGTTCGTTCGACTCGGGACACGAGATCATCGCGGGCGTCGTCCCACCCGAAAAACGTCCGCTCCATGATCGAATCACCAAACCCGAACTCGATGTCGAGTCGATCGATCGGCGCGGCTCGACGAATGGTGGCCGAACGGCGATCGCCCACGACTTCGGCGGCGACCAGCATCTCGGCGTGGGCGAGCGGATCTGATTTCGGAATCTCTGCGCCTCCACCAGAACGCAGCCGAAATCGGCCGCCCTGGCCCGCACGCTTCAGCGCGATTCGGTCCGGATACGCGAGGGCGAGCGAACGACCGAGGTCGTCGGGGCCGACCGGCGACCGCTGCGCGCCGATGCGCTTCGCGAGCTCATTCGCTCGTCTGCGGACCTCACGGATCGCGCCCCCGTCGGCATCCGGGTGCCGTGCGCCTTCGTCATCGATGAGCTGCACCCTGGGCCACAGGTCGACGGGACGTTCTGATGGACGCCCGCGAAGCACGTCTCGCTCCGTCAGCAACGCGGCGAGGATCGAGGCAGGCCAGCCGAGCGGTCCGTCGCCAACAGCGCTGAGCATCGCGCCGAGCCGGGGGTGGACGGGCAGTGACAAGATCTGCCGGCCGAGTGGGGTGATGCGGCGGTCCCCATCGACGGCATCGAGCATGGTGAGTACGTCGAACGCCTCGTCGAGGGCCGCCCGCTTCGGCGGGTCGAGCAGTCGTAGCTCACCGGGGTCGCCGACACCCCACGCCAATGATTCGAGGACCACGGTGGCGAGATCGATCTCGTGGATCTCGGCCTGGTCGTGAGCCCGACGTGCGCCGTGCTCCATCTTCGACCACAGCCGATACGCGACTCCCGGTCCGAGGCGACCCGCACGACCCGCACGCTGATCGGCCGACGCCCGCGAGTGCTCGACCGTGACGAGCGTCGACAAGCCGGTCGCCGGGTCGAAACGGGGTCGGCGCCGAAGACCCGAGTCGACGACCGTTCCGATGCCATCCACCGTGAGCGACGTTTCAGCCAGGTCGGTCGACAACACGACGCGACGCCGCCCCGGGATCGACCGCAGGGCAGCGTCCTGCTCCTCGCCGCGCAATGACCCGTGGAGCTCGACCGGCTCGGCGTCGACTGCGCCCGACAGCGCCTCCCGGCATCGGCGGATCTCGCCCACTCCGGGGAGAAACACCAGGACGTCACCGTCGTGTCGCAGCGCGTCCCTCACCGCAGCGACCACCGCAGGCTCGAGGCGGTCACGTTTGCCACGGGGCTGGTGATGGATCGTGATTGGGTGGGTTCGACCCGGGCAATCGACGATCGGAGCAGGGCTCCCGTCGCCGAGGAGCGCGGCGACCGCCGGCGCATCGATCGTGGCAGACATGACCAGGATCCGAAGATCGTCTCGGAGCTCGGCCCGCGTCTCGAGCGCAAGCGCAAGACCGAGATCGGCATGGATGCTTCGCTCATGGAACTCGTCGAACAACACCGCCGCCACACCGGGCAATGTCGGATCGGACTGCAGACGACGGGTCAAGATGCCCTCGGTGATCACCTCGATACGGGTGCGTTCGCTGACGCGCCGGTCGTCGCGAGTCCGCCAACCAACCGACTCGCCGACCGACTCGCCGAGCATGGCCGCCATCCGTCGAGCCACGGCGCGGGCGGCGACCCGGCGCGGTTCGAGCACGAGAATCCGATCGCGACCGAGCCACGGGCGATCGAGAAGCCGAAGCGGAACCACGGTGGTCTTACCGGCGCCGGGTTCGGCTGTGAGAACCCCGACACCTTGCGCATCGAGGGCAGCGGTGACCGCGGGGATCACCGCTTCGATCGGCAGGCCCGTGTCGGAGAGGGTCGACATGGCGTCCAAGTGTGGCCGGTCAGAACCGAACAGCGATCGACGATGTCGACGAAATCAGGTGGATTCTCGCATGTCGATTCCGATGGAAGAGGGTGGCTGCTCTAGATTTCGCCGGAATGCCAGCGCCCCTCCCCCTCGTCGACCGCGTGCTCGATCATCTTCGGGTGATCTGGGGCGACGACGCCGACGACGCACTCGCTCGACGCATCATCGCCGCCATGGGGATCGGTGATGCCGACGCGTCCATTCCCCTCGAACGACCCGAGCGCTGGACCGAACGCGATGTCGCCCTGATCACCTACGGCGACAGCGTCCTGGGCGACGGTCGACCCCTCGAGGCGCTCGCCGAACTCGTCCGGACCCGGCTGACCGAGGCGATCTCGGTCGTGCATGTGCTGCCGTTCTGCCCGTACTCGTCTGACCGCGGCTTCTCGGTCATCGACTACAGCGCCGTGGATCCTGATCTCGGCACGTGGGACGACATCACCGATCTCGGCGAGCACGTCACCTTGATGTTCGATCTCGTGATCAACCACATTTCGGCCCAATCGGACTGGTTCCAACAGTTCCTCGCCGACGAGGAACCCGGTCGGCGGTACATCAAAACCGCATCTCCCAACGACGATCTCTCCGACGTCGTGCGACCACGTTCGTTACCGTTGCTCACACCCTTCGAAACAGCATCGGGCCTCCAGCACGTGTGGACGACGTTCAGCGAAGATCAAGTCGATCTCGACTGGTCGAGCCCCGACCTCGTGTGCGCGATGCTCGAGGTGATCGACCTCTACGTCCGAAACGGCGCTCGATTCCTCCGTCTCGACGCCATCGGATACGTGTGGAAAGTGCCGGGCACGACCAGCATTCACCTGCCCGAAACGCACGAATTCATCAAGCTCTTCCACACCTTGCTGGCTGTCCGTGCACCGCACGTGTCGATCATCACCGAGACCAACGTGCCCGACCGCGAGAACCGCTCATACTTCGGCGACTCCGACGAAGCGCACCTGATCTACAACTTCAGCCTTCCGCCGCTCGCCATCGACGGCGTGCTCAACGGGCGCGCCGATCGGCTCGTCGACTGGCTGGCATCTGCACCGGCGCCGCCGCCCGGGACGACACTGTTCAACTTCCTTGCGTCTCATGACGGCATCGGTGTGCGCCCCGCCGAGGGGTTCTTGACCGACGAGGAGATCGCCGGCCTCGTCGATCTCGCACACCAGCAGGGCGGGATGCACGGCACGTACTCTCGGAAGGGCGTCGACAAGCCCTACGAGCTGAACATTTCGTTCCCGGACCTCTTCGGGGGCGTCGACGATCCGCACATGGTCGACCGAATCCTTCTGCTGCACACGATCGTCCTGTCGCTTGCGGGCCTGCCGGCCATCTACATGAACTCGCTGCTGGCGACCGTCAACGACTACGCGCAGGTCGAGGCCGACGGTGGCATCCGCCGTTCGATCAACCGCGGGCGGGTCCACCTCGACGATGTCCCAGCTGCCGACGGAGACGACTGGCGAAGTCGGATCATGAACGGGTTGATCGAACGAGCTGCGCTTCGCCGAGCGCACACCGCCTTCCATCCGGATTCGCCGCAGACGCTCCGCGACCTCGACGGCGTGCTCGCCATCGATCGGATCCCACAGGGAGCATCCGCCGTTAGCGTGCTCTGCAACATGACCAACACCCCCCGAACCGTGGTCCACGACGGGCCATGGACCGACCTGCTCAGCGGCGAGAGCGGAACCGACGAGATCACCCTTCAGCCCTACGCTGCCGCCTGGCTCCAGTGAGCCCCACGGATCTGGCAGCGCCAGTCCGCCCCGACAACGCACCCACCAATCCGCAGCGCGAGCCGGTTGCGAGCCTGCGGCGATGAACGGCCGCTTCGCTGCGCTTCAGCAGCGCGACTTTCGTGTCCTGTGGATCGGCGCGCTCTTCTCGTTCATGGGCGTCCAGATGCAGTTCTTTCTGCGCGGAATCTTGGCGTGGGACCTCACCGAGCGCGCCGACGCCTTGGGCCTCGTGTACTTCGTTCTCGGCGTTTCGTTGCTTGTCGCCACACCGCTCGGAGGTGTGGCGAGCGATCGGTTCCCGAAGCGCACGCTCATGTTGGTCAGCCAGAGCGGCACGTTCGTCGCGCCGCTACTCCTCTCCATCGCGGTCTTGGCCGATGTCGTGGCGTACTGGATGTTGGTGGGATCGGCGGTGCTGCAAGGGACCGCGTTCGGCTTCTTTGGTCCGGCGCGGGTGGCGATGGCCCGCGACCTCGTGGGCCGGGAGAACCTCGGTAACGCGATCGGCTTGCAATCGTTGGCGATGAACGGCACGAGGACGCTGGCCCCCTCGCTCGCAGGGGCGCTTGTCGGCTGGTCCGCGTTTGGCATCGGTCCGACCTACATCGTCGCCACGCTCCTCGCCGTCGGGGCGATGATCGCCACTGCGTTGTTACCAAACCCGCCGGCGGTCCTCGGCGGAGCTGCGCGGCCGGTGGCCGACATCATGGCGGGCATCCGCTACGTCCGGGCGACGCCGGAGATCCGTGGAGTCGTCGCGGCGACCTTCGCGGTATTGATGTTCGCATTCAGCTACGTGAGCTTCATCCCGGCTCTCGTCGAAGGCGAGTTCGGGCTCGAAGAACAGCACGTCGGCTATTTCACCTCCGCGGGGTCGGTAGGCGCGTTGCTCGCCGGACTGTGGGTGGCCGGGGTGGCGGACTCTCCGCGAGCGCCGTGGATCATGGCGGTGGCCGGCATGTTGTTCGGGTTGTCGGTGGTCGGTCTGGGGCTGGCGCCAAGCTTCGGAGTTGCGGTGGCGATCGTCGCGTTCGCTGGCGCCTCAACCACGACATTCCAGACGTTGTCGAACACACTCGCTCTCCAGGCAGCGGCCGATGAGTTCGGCGGGCGTGTGCAGTCGATTCTGCAGCTCGGTTTCGCCGGCTTCGGCATGGCCGCACTCCCCCTCGGTGTTCTGGCCGAGCGCATCGGATTGCGGACGGCTCTCGTGATCATGGGTTCGATCGCCGCGGCGGCTGTCGGCCGCTGGGCCCTCATGACGGGCGCCGTACAGATACGCCAAAGCCGCGACGCGAGGGTCTGACCCCAACGTCGCACTCTGGAGAAGAGACAGTCCGTCCAGCAAAGCCCAAAGGTCGGACCTGGCGCCCCTCTAGCAGGAAGGGCGCGCCGGAGGCGAGTGGTCGGCCGGCGGCCGACCACGGACGCGGCCTCCGGCAATCCGCAGAGGCGGCGAAGCCGCCGATTGCGGCGTGTAATTGCGGCTAGTTATTGTCGGCGTCGACGGCTTCTTCGAGGCGTTCGAAGACGTTGGGCATGGCGCTCA
>JAHDDK010000131.1:849-4058 GCA_020629375.1 Acidimicrobiales bacterium | reverse complement strand
GGGGCTGTTGGTGATGCCGAGGCTGGCGCAGGCGATGGCGGCGCCGAGTTCGGCGACGAGTTCTTCGGCGGCGTAAGCGTCGTCTCCGAATCGTCCGCTGAGGTCACGGCTGAGTCGGCTGTGGTGGCCGGTCCAGTGGGTCAGTTCGTGGCAGGTGGTGGAGTAGTAGGCCTCGGCGTCGGTGAACTGTTCGGGCTCGGGGAGCTCGATGCGGTCCCGCGCCGGCTGGTAGGCGGCGTGGTTGTGGCCGTAGGTGATGTCTGCGCCGGTATTGGCGATGAACGCCTCAGCGGCGGCGTGGCGCTCGATGACGGTCCGGGTCGGCGGAGCGGGCGGGGTCCAGCCGTCGACCTGGGCGGCGTTGAACACCGAGTAGACCCGCGGGACGAGCGTCCGTCGGTTCTCGTCGTCGCCGTTCGGGGCGGGCTGGTCGTCTTTGGTCTTGGCGGGGACCCATTTGACGATGCGGGCGGAGCGTTCGCCTTTGCGGACCTGGGCGTCGAGGTCGGCCCATTGCTTGTAGGTGGCCCACCATCCGGTCGGGTGGTCGGCGTCGATGGCCTCGACGGCGAGGGTGAGGGTGTTGGCGCCTCGGTAGTGGTTGCCGGTGGCGGCGTTGCGGACGTCGAACACGCCGGGGACGGTGTGACATGGCATGCGCCAGGTGCCGGGGCCGGTCTCGATTTGGTCGACGAGTCGGGCGGTGACCTGGGTGGCGAGGTCGGTGTAGTTCATCGGTGATACTCCTGTTGGGCTTCTGCCGGAAGCGCAGCGCTGCGCTGCGCTTCATGGCCGGCCATCACCGCTGGCGGACCCCGGCGTCCAGCCCCACCCAGGGACCGCTCACCGAACGCGATCCCTCACCGATTCATGTGGGCCGCTCGGGGAGCGGGGCGATCAAGCCGACAGTTGCACCCAGTCGGCGAAGCCCACCGCGAATCGGCGGTGGGGCTTGACGCCGGACCGAAGGTCCGCCAGCGGTAGCAGCACCGATGCGGGTCGAACGAAGGCTCTCCGCAGGCGAGCCGAGTGAGCAGCGCTACGTTGTCTGGCGAAGTGGCGTTCGAGGCTGCGAACTGGCGATGACGGATGGCAAGCACCCCGCATAGCGCTCACCACCAACCCTAGGGCACGGCCTGGGCGGCTTCTAGACTGAACGCCGTGAACGTCACGTTGCTGTACTTCGACGACTGCCCAAGCTGGCAGACCGCTGACCAGCACCTGCGTGCACTCGCCGAGGAGATGGACTTGACGATCGAACGCGTCGAGGTCACCACACCCGAGCGGGCTGAACAGCTCCGGTTCCGAGGATCGCCCAGCATCCACATCGACGGCGTCGATCTGTTCGCCGATCCTGACGCTCCGGTCGGGCTCAGCTGTCGGATCTATCAAACACCTCAGGGTTCGGCTGGATCACCGACCGCGGATCAGTTGCGATCGGTCCTCGCCGCGCGCCGATAGCCCTCCGGGCTGCTTCGTGCCGCAAGAGTTCTGGACATTCCACGATCTCCTGTATACCTTCACACCTATGCAGGTATCTGAGGTGTCCGGGTTGGATGGGTGCGCGATCGCAGAGAGCGATCCGGGTCGGGTGGAGGCGGTCGCCGGATCGTTGATCGACGTGGATGTCGCTGGGGATCTGGCGGAGCTGTTTCGACTGTTGGGAGACCCGACCAGGGTGCGGATCTTGTTCGCGTTGTTGGAGGCGGGGGAGTTGTGCGTATGTGATGTCGCGGCGGTGGTGGAGACGTCGGAGACGAAGGTGTCGCAGGCGATGCGGTTGTTGCGGTCTGCGGGGGTGGTGCGGAATCGCCGCGACGGTCGCAACGTCTTCTACCGACTCGATGATGCCCATGTCCGCATGGTGCTGGACATCTCACGTGAGCACGTCGCCCACCTCGCTGGGGAGGCCTGATCATGGGTGGTGATCACGATCACGGCACGGGCTTGGCCCGGGCAGGCGAGAGGCACAAGGGCCGGCTCGTCGCGGCGTTCGTCATCATCGGGGGATTCTTCGTCGTGGAGGCCGTTGCTGGGTTCTGGACGAACTCGTTGGCGCTTCTGTCCGATGCCGGGCACATGTTGACCGATGTCATCGGGATCGGCATGGCCCTGGCTGCCATCCAGTTGGCGTCACGATTCGAGCAGCGGGCATCGAGCTCGAGGTCGGCGCACACGTTCGGCCTGTATCGGCTCGAGATCTTGGCTGCGTTCGTGAACGCGTTGTTGTTGTTCGGCGTGGCGATCTGGGTGCTGGTCGAGGCGGCCCGTCGGTTGACGGAAACTCCGGAGGTGCTCGGGGTGCCGATGGTGATCGTGGCGGTGTTGGGCTTGGTCGCGAATCTGGTGGCGTTCTGGTTGCTGCGGGAAGGCGCCAAGGAATCCGTCAACGTCGAAGGCGCCTACCTCGAAGTCCTTGCCGACACGATTGGCTCGGTCGGGGTCATCGCGGCGGCGGTGTTGTTGGAGGTGTTCGGCTGGGCCTGGGTCGACCCGGTCATCGGCGCCGGGATCGGATTGTGGATCCTGCCCCGCACATGGCGGCTCGGTCGACGCGCCGTGCGTGTCTTGTTGCAGGCCGCCCCCGAGCATGTTGATCTCGACGCCCTCGTCGCGGACCTCTCAGCGATCGACGGTGTGGCCGATGTCCACGATGTCCATGTCTGGACGTTGACGTCGGAGATGGAAGCGGCATCCGCGCACCTGATGGTGGTCGACGGGACTGACACCCACAGTGTGTTGGACCAGGCCCGACATCTGCTCGCCGAGCGCCATCGGATCGAGCACGGCACATTCCAAGTCGAACCCGACACGCATGTCGGCTGCGCGGAGGTGACCTGGTGAACACGGTCGCGCTCGTTCTGTTCGCAGTGTGGTTCGTCGTGGTGTTCGTCGTCCGGTCGGTCGTGCAGAAACGCCAGACCGGCGACTCGGGCATCCGCCCCGGAGCGTTCGCCGATGACGCCTCCGGCATCGAGCGGATCGCCTACCTGCTTCTCGTTGTCGCGTTCGTCGGTGCGATTGCCGCGCCAGTCGCTGCGATGGCTGGCCTCGACCCGCTTACCGAGAGCGACGCTGTCCCGATCGTGGGGTTGGTCGTCGCCGTGGTCGGGATCGCTGCGACGTATGTAGCTCAACTCGGTATGGGCAGCGAGTGGCGGATCGGGATCGACCGCACCGAGGTCACCGGACTCGTCACCGGCGGTCTG
>JAHDDK010000131.1:360-839 GCA_020629375.1 Acidimicrobiales bacterium | reverse complement strand
ATCTTCACGGCGATGATCTTCACCGCCGTCGGCTTCGCTGCGATGGTCCCCAACATCATCGCTGTGGTCGCGGCGATCTGTCTGGTGGTCGCAATCGAGCTCCAGGTCCGCTTCGTCGAGGAGCCCCATCTGCGGCGGCTTCACGGCAGGGTCTTCGACGACTACGCGGCCAGCGTCGGCCGCTTCGCCCCGTACTTTGGACGCATGAATAGGGAGGTGCTGGGGTGACGGTGAGCCGGTTCAACATCGAGAAGATGGACTGCACAGCGGAGGAACAACTCGTCCGCATGCGCCTGGCCCAACTCGACGGCATCGACCACGTCGGCGTCGACCTCACGGCCCGTGAGGTCAGGGTCGAACACACCGGCGACACCGCTGCGATCACCGCCGCACTCGACAGCCTCGATCTCGGCACCCGCCACCTCGGCGACGGCGGCACCGCCATTGGCCGAATAGACCCCGGTCGTGAACGGGCCGGG
>JAHDDK010000131.1:0-262 GCA_020629375.1 Acidimicrobiales bacterium | reverse complement strand
CACCACGGCACGCAAGAACCGGCTCGCCCGCACCAGCGGCTACCTCCAACTGGGCCTCGCAGTGATCGGCGTCATCGAAGTCGTGCGACGCGTCGTCATCGAGAGCGAGCCGCCCGACACCACCACCATGATCGTCGTCGCTGCGTTGGCCTTGGCCGGCAACATCGCGACCATGATCGTGCTCCACAGGATCAAGACCGACGAAGCTCACCTCCAAGCCAGCTGGATCTTCACCGCCAACGACATCAAGGTCAACGCCCTC
>JAHDDK010000130.1:2450-4232 GCA_020629375.1 Acidimicrobiales bacterium | reverse complement strand
AGCCGCGCGTGCGGCGCCGGCGAACGATCATCTTGTCGGACTGCTTCTTGTCGGGGCGGGTGCGCTTCTCGGGCTGGCCCCATGGCGACACCGGATGGCGGCCACCTGAGGTCTTGCCCTCGCCACCGCCGTGCGGGTGGTCGACCGGGTTCATGGCGACACCGCGGGTCTGGGGGCGAACGCCCTTCCAGCGATTGCGGCCAGCCTTGCCGATCTTGATGAGCTCGTGTTCGGAGTTTCCGACGACGCCGACCGTGCCGCGGCAATCGATCGGGACACGACGCATCTCGGTGCTCGGGAGGCGAAGGATGGCGTACGGGCCGTCCTTGGCGACGAGCTGAACGCTCGAACCGGCCGAACGGGCCATCTTTCCGCCGCCGCCAGGCTGGAGCTCGACGTTGTGGACGGTGGTACCGACGGGGATGTAGCGCAGCGGCAGGGCGTTGCCGGGCTTGATCTCCGAGCCCTGACCGTTCATCAAGGTCTCGCCGACACCGACGCCTTCGGGGGCGAGAACGTAGGCCTTCTCGCCGTCGTGGTAGTGAAGCAACAGAATGCGACACGACCGGTTGGGGTCGTACTCGACGGCCGCGACCTTGGCTGGCACGCCGTCCTTGTTGCGACGGAAATCGATACGGCGGTACTGCTTCTTGTGGCCACCGCCGCGGTGACGAGACGTTTTGCGTCCGTAGTTGTTGCGGCCACCGGTGCTGTTCTTCTTCTCGATCAGCGACCGCTCGGGGGTCGTCTTGGTGATCTCGGAGAAGTCCGACGACGTCTGGAAGCGACGTCCGGGGCTCGTGGGCTTGCGCTTGCGAAGAGTCATGACATCACACCTCGAACAGGTCGATCTCGTCGCCGTCGGCGAGCGTGACCATCGCTCGCTTCTGGTCGGAGCGCTTGCCGTACGTGAAGTTGCGGCGGTTGCGCTTGCGCTTCCCCTTGCGGTTCAGCGTGTTCACCTTGACGACGGTCACGTCGAAGATCGACTCGACCGCCTGCTTGATCTCGGGCTTCGTGGCATCGGAGGCGACTTCGAACGTGTAGACGTTCTCCTCGAGGAGTCCGTAGGACTTCTCCGAAACCACGGGCTGGATCAGGACATCGCGGGGATCAGCGGCCATTGCGGATCACTCCTCTTCCTCGGCCGCGCTCGCCGCTGCTGCGGGAGCCTCGTCGGCGCTCTTCTCGGCCGGGGCGTCCTGCACCGGCATCGTGGGCAGCGCGTCCTTGGTGAACACGACCGTGTCGCTCACGAGGACGTCGTAGGCGTTGAGCTCGCCCGTCGGGAGCACGTGGACCCGATCGAGGTTGCGGAAGCTCAGAGCCGCGTTGGCGTCGTCGTCGGTGAGGACGACGAGCACGCGACCCTCGGCGCCGATGGCGTCGAGCGCCTGGGCGGCGTCTTTGGTCTTGGGGGCGTCGAAGCCGAAGCTGTCGACAACGAGGACCTTGCCGTCGGCGGCACGATCCGACAGGGCCGAGCGGAGCGCCAGCTTGATCATCTTCTTCGGCGTCTTCTGGCTGTAGTCACGCGGCTTCGGGCCGTGGGCGATGCCGCCTCCGCGCCACTGCGGCGAGCGGATCGAGCCCTGGCGAGCTCGGCCGGTGCCCTTTTGACGCCAGGGCTTAGCGCCACCGCCACGCCGTTCGGCGCGAGTCTTGGTGGAGTGGGTGCCAGCACGTCGGGCCGCCAGCTGGGCGGTGACGACCTGGTGCATCACGGGGATGTTGGGCTCGATGCCGAAGATGTCGTCATCGAGGTCTGCCGTGCCGGCCTTC
>JAHDDK010000130.1:1515-2249 GCA_020629375.1 Acidimicrobiales bacterium | reverse complement strand
AGGTCGCCCTCGGCGAGCAGGTCGGCGGCGATCTCCTGGCCGACCTCGTACGAGCTCACATCGTCGAGGCGGAGCTCGACGAGCTTGCGGCCCGGCTCGACACCGGCCTTCTCGTAGGCGCCCATCTTGGGCTTGGTGACGCGGTGTTCCTTCTGGGTGCCGATGGCGACCTGGAGCGCAGAGTAGCCGTCGGTCTCCGGTCGCTTGACCTGGACGACCCGACACGGCGTGACCTTGAGGACGGTGACCGGAACGATCTTGTCGTCCCGCCACACCTGCGTCATTCCCAGTTTTTCGCCCACGATGGCTTTACTGGCCATGGTTTCCGTTCCTTCACGCAAACGCTCCGCATGGGCATGAAGGCCCAGCGGAGCGTGGTTTCGGTTGTGCCGGCTGGTTCCGTGGAGGCCTGGCCGGACGTCGATTGGTGTGCTGAGAAGCTCAGTCGTTTGGCTGTCCCGGAGGGACGTCAAACTCACAAGCGGTAAAACCTACCTCCACTGGGTGAATCCACCAACTCTGCTTGGCACTTCTGCTGCGGTCGCTCGACACATTGCGAAATCCGTTAGTCGATGGCTGCTTTTGCAGCTAGTCAATAGCCGTTTTTGCAGACTGGTCTGTATTGACCGAATCGCGGCCTCGAGTAGCGACCTTCCGCGAATCATCGATCGACGGATGACCGAGGCGCTGAAGGCGTTCGCCATCGTGGTCCTCGAGGGTCCTCGAAGGGTCGG
>JAHDDK010000130.1:0-1447 GCA_020629375.1 Acidimicrobiales bacterium | reverse complement strand
ACCTACCCGCTCGGAGACAGGATCTGGGCGGTCCCGCTCGCCGCACTCTGACCCGGAAACAGCCCAGTCGTCGCCGGGTCCTTTCTGCCCGCTTTCGGTCCGATCGGTTGTGATCGACGCATGGACATGCGTGTGCGCGATTCGAGCTTCGGGCTTGGGGTTCTGTTCGGGATGCTCGCGGGAGCGCTCGTGTGGGGTACGGCACTCGGTGGCGCCCGCCGAGGCATCCTCAACGACCTTCTCCTGTTCCCCGGGGCCGACAAGGTCGGTCACCTCGTCGTCTACGGCGGCCTGACTGCAGTCGCCGTCTTCGGCATCGGCGACCGCCGACTCGGGCGTGTCCCAATTTGGCCGGCACTCTTCCTGGCGGTGTCGACGTTCGACGAGATCCGTCAGAGCACGATCCCTGGCCGCGACGTCAGCCTCGCCGACATCACCGCCAACATCACCGGCATCGCCCTCGGCTGGCTCCTGGCCCGATCGGCCCGCCGCCCTCGTTCGAACGAGTCCGCAGATTCACGGGACGCACCGACACCGCGACGTCCGGGCCAAAGTAGTCGAGCGCCGCAACCCTCGCCTCAAACCCGCTCCTCGCCATCACCCGGAAAGACGTCTTCTCCGCGTCGAATCGCCGCTGTGACGAGTCCCAGACTTCACCGGTGAATTCCTCGAGCGGAGAGTCAGGCTGACACCTGCTACGAACGTACTCTTCGTGAGCCAGCACCGCTTCAGCCGACGGCGGCTTACGCCGGTCGCTGTCAAGCATCCAGGCGAGATGCCGACGCCAAAGCTCAGGATCAAACTCGCGTGTCGCCAGCTCCACCGAATCTCGCCCTCCTCCTCCCGAATCCATCAGTCAGGCCCGGTCAGTTGCCAACCGTCTGCAAGCTCCGTGAGGCAAACGTCACTGTTGCAAAACGCTGCAATAACTGTCCCACTGAAATCCTCGAGGATGTCTGCGATCTCGTCAGGTGACGCCGAATGAAGGTCCACGACTTTGACGTCGACCTCGGGACCGAACTCGGCTAGGTCCTCTTCGAGTAGTCCGGAGTCGAGTTCGATGCTGCCGTCAGGATACCCATGGGCACCGGACAAGATGGTCACCTCCTGCCCATCGCTCAAGGCATCGTCGACGATATCGCGGTACTGGTCAAGATTGATGTCGCCGTCTGAGACGAATATCCGGCCGCCCGCTTGGTTCTGTCCAAGTTCTACAAACGCACCATCGATCCCAGCGCCACCTCGAACTGCGTTCCTCGATTGGGTGCGTCCCGGAATGTAGTCCTGCATCCTCGCAAACAACCGAGCGAACTTGCCCGACGCCCGCGCCGCCGTCGCCCCGCCACCCGTCAACACACCAAGCCCAACCTCGACACCGATACCCGCCGAGATATAGCCATGACACCGCGGCGTGTACGCGTCACGACACGCATCCGGCAACAAGCCC
>JAHDDK010000063.1:215-25510 GCA_020629375.1 Acidimicrobiales bacterium | reverse complement strand
CCCACGGGAATCCTTCGGATTCCGCACCTGCGGCTCCGCCGAACGTGCACGTGGCAAACCCACGGGAATCCTTCGGATTCCGCACCTGCGGCTCCGCCGAACGTGCACGTGGCTCGCTCGGGCCTTCTCACACCAGCTGAGCGGCGAGCGACTCGAGGCCGGCGGATCTGCTGGCCTTGATGAGCACGGCGTCGGCGGCGGCGAGGGCGCCCACTGCGGCGAGCGGATCCTCGGTCGGTGCTTTGCCATAGAGGCTGGTGCCCACCGCAATCAGTTCAATGCCGTTGGCGCTCGCGTAGGTCGCGATCTGTTCATGATCGGTTCGCTCGTCGTCACCGAGTTCGCCCATGTAGCCGACGATCGCAATTCTGCGACCACCATCGGGAAGCGCCGCAAGAGAATCCATGGCGCCACGCATCGAGGTCGGGTTCGCGTTGTAGGAATCGTTGATGACGAGGGCGCCCGATGAGGTTCGCGTCAGCTCCATTCGCCACGGGCTCAGTGGCGCCTCTGCCAATCCACGGACGATGTCATCCTCCGAAGCGCCGACCCACAGCGCTACGGCGACGGCAGCCGCAGCGTTCGTCGCCAGATGTGCCCCACGCGTCACTGGGGTCACGGTGATCGAGCCCCAGCGAGACTCGATGTCGATCGTCGCTCGCAGCTCGCCATCGAGCCGAACGTCGGCCACCCGCACGTCCGCATCCGCGTGATGCCCGAACGTCAGCACCTCGGCATCCGTCCGATCCCGCATGCCCGCTGCCAGGGGAACATCGGCGTTCAGTACTGCGAGCCCCTCAGCCGGCAAGGACTCGACGAGCTCACCCTTTGCGACCGCGATCGCCTCGAGCGACCCGAACTCGCCCGTGTGCGCCCCCGCCACGGTCGTGACGACACCGACGTTGGGCCGCACCATTGGGCACAAGCTCGCGATGTGGCCGATACCCCGGGCACCCATCTCGACCACCGCGATCTCGGCATCGTCCGGGGTGTTGCACAGCGTGAGCGGCACGCCGATCTCGTTGTTGAACGACTTGACGCTTGCGTGGGTGGAGCGGTGCCTCCGCAGGATGCTGGCGAGCAGGTCCTTCGTCGACGTCTTCCCCACGGATCCCGTGATGCCGACGACCGGCCCAGGGATTCGCTCACGTGCGGCCGACCCGATTGCAACAAGTGCGTCCATGGTGTCCTCGACCTGAACACCACTCCCCTCGCCCGGCGGTCGCGAGGTGAGGTAGGCGCCGGCCCCATTTGCCATGGCGCCGTCGATGAAGTCGTGCCCGTCCCGCTCGGCAAGCAGCGGCACGAAGAGCTGACCCGACTCGATCGCTCGGGAGTCCTGATTGGCGCCGTCGATGGTCACCGACGGCCCAAAGGCCGTCCCGTTCGTGATTCCGGCGAGTTCGTCGGTGGAGAAACGCATCGATGCCAACCTAGACCGGCCGCCTGCCCCCGCTGCGGCACGAGCATCGGTAACATCGCACCCGTGACCTCCCCCGCTGATCGACCCACCCTCTTCGTGCTGTTTGGCGGCCAGTCGGCAGAGCACGACGTGTCCTGCGTGACCGCCAAACACGTCCTCAACGCCATCCGGAGCGAGCAGTACTCGATCGTGCCGGTGGGCATCTCCCGGTCGGGTGTGTGGTCCGTGGCCGAGGTGGACTCCGACGCCGAGGCACTCGATCCTGAGGGCGAGCCGACCGACCCGTATGCGCTCATCGGTGCCGCCGAGAACGGCATCGTTCTGCCGCTACTGCATGGTCCGCTCGGCGAGGACGGCACCGTCCAGGGACTCTGCGAGCTGCTGGACGTGCCCTACGTGGGTGCCGGTGTCCTCGGCAGCGCGCTCGCGATGGACAAGATCGCAGCGAAGAACGCGCTCGCTGCTGCCGGCGTTCCCCAGAGCGCATGGGTTGGTTTCAACGCCGACGAGATCGATGACACCACTGCCGGCACGCTTCTCGAGCGCCTTGGCTCCCCCGTGTTCGTGAAGCCGGCCAACATGGGCTCCTCGGTCGGCGTGAGCCGCGCCGAAACGGTCGAGGAGGTGAACGCCGCACTTGCGGTCGCAGCGTCGTACGACGAGTGGATCGTGGTCGAGGAGGAGATCGTCGGGCGGGAGATCGAGATCTCCGTGCTCGGCAACCGCCATCCCCGAACTTCGCTCCCCGGCGAGATCGTGGCTGGCGCCGAGTTCTATACGTACGAGGACAAGTACCACGACGGAACCGCCAAGCTGCTGATCCCGGCACCGCTGGACGAGTCCGAGATCGCCGACATGTCCGCCATGGCGATCGCCGCCTACCGAGCGCTTCGGGTGGAGGGGCTGGCCCGGGCCGACTTCTTCTACGACGCCGCCGGCCGCGGCTGGTTGGTCAACGAGCTCAACACGATGCCCGGGTTCACGCCCATCTCGATGTATCCGAAGATGTGGGACGCGTCGGGCCTGTCCTATCCGGACCTCATCGACGAGCTGATCGATCTCGCCGTCGAGCGCCATCAGCGAAAGCGCCGCAACACCGCCCACTGACCGCGGCCGCCTCACCACACCTGGGGACAGACCTCGATGTGGTGGCACCACCACCCACCGCGCCGAACCACTCACCCCCGGGGGCTGCCCCCACTTGTGGCGGAACGAACGCGTTGCGTGCAGTCGGCCCGGTAGACGCCGACCGCTTACCCTCGGGAAATCAACGGTTCGCACGGGGCCAGTCCGCCGCGTGCCCGAGTCACCTGGCCGTTTCCACCCCGGGAAGTGACGCACGGTGACCGGCCCCTCACACATGGGGGCTGCCCCCAGTTGTGGTTGATTGCGCGCGTGGCGTGGTCGTTCGACTACAGGTGGGGACAAACCTCCCTGTAACGGCAGACCTCCCTGTAGCGGCACGGCTGCGCTCTCCGCGCTGCGAGGTTCGGCGTAGCCGAACTCGACGGAACCCGCTGCGACGTTCGGCGCAGCCGAACTCGACGGAACCCGGAGGGTTCCCGGGTTCCCGGGTTCCCGGTTACCAGCTGCCGGAGCTGCCGCCGCCGAAGCCGCCGCCACCGCCGCCCCAGCCGCCCGATGTGCCGCCGCCGAAACCACCGCCAAAGCCGCCGCCACCACCGCCGCCCCAGCCGCCGCCGCGGTGGTGCCGGCCACCGCCGTGGCCACGGAACCCGCCGCCACCGATGATGATGCCGCCGCCGAAACCACCGCCGAACCCGCCGGGCCCGCGGTGCCGCTGACGGCGTTGCGCCTCACGGTAGATCTCGTCCGCTGCCTGCTCAACTGCCATCGCCTCGCCCAGGGCCGCAGCCGGATCGTTGTCGAGCACCGACTGTGCACCGGCGAGACGACGACGCAGCTGATCCACCTGTTGCTGCGCATCCTTCGCCGCTCGACTCGAGAAGGCGTGGGACGAGACATGCCGGTCGGCCCGATCGACGGCCACGCCGGCCGAGCGCATCTCCGACTGCGCCTGGTTGCGCTGCCGTTCGCGTTTGCCGACCTCGCTCCGGAACTCGTCGAGCTCCGTGTTGACGATCGACTCGATCTGGCCCGACAGCTCCATCGCTCGAAGGTGATCCGGAGGGGAGAGCCGGAGCGCCGCTTCGGCCTCGTTGTGGAGCTCGCCCACCTGCCGGGCGACTCCGGGAGCACGGGACGGAACGTCGTGGCGATGTTCGTCCACGTAGTTCAGCAACAACGCAGCGTCCTCGGCCGCATTCGCCACCGCCGGCCCGGAACCCTCCTTGGCGGCGGCCAGCAACACGTCGAGTTCGTCGCCTTCGTCCAGGAGCTCGTCGGCGAGGTCGATTGCCGTCTGGGCCGAGTCGAGCTCACGGTCGACGCCCTGCATCATCGAGAGGTCTCGCGGCAGCTCCCCGAGCTGCTGGACCGACAGCAGCGACGCCGCCGCCCGTTCGAGCTGGCGGTCGGCCTCGTCGGGATGACCGAGCAGCTCGTCGAACGAGGAGGTTGCGTGCGAGGACCCCCACCCGTGCATCGTCGACCGCATCTGCATGACGCGACCGCGCTGCCCCTCGATCTCGGGACCCATGTCGTCGCGGCGACGATGGGTGTCCTTCCACCGATCCTCCAGGCTCTCGAGGTCGGCCACGAGCGAGTGCACTTCTGAGGCGATCGGTGTCAGCTCGGCATTCAGCCGGTCGACGTCGATGCGCATGGCGATCGGGTCGACGCCTTGAAGCTCGGCGGACAGCGTCGCCAGCCGCTGCTGGCCGGCCGAAACCTCCCAGCCTTCGGCGGCCCGTGCCTCGGCCGCCTGCAGGCCCCGGGTGACCGCGTCGCCGGCAAGGCGATGCTGCTCGAGCAGCGCGTCCGGAAGGCCGCGCAGCTCCTCGACGAGCGCTTCGAGCGTGGCCACCGTGGATTCGGCGTCCTCGACCACCGCGGTCGCCTCGGCGACGTGTCCGGCGACCTCCGCCTGATCCTCGTCGCTCATGCCCCGCACGTCGTCGTCGGTGACCTCAGAGACCGGCGACCACGCTTCGTACAGCGTGCGGGACGCCTGCGCGGCTGCGAGCTGCGCGGCGTCGAGCCGGGCCATCGCCCCGCCCGTGATCCGATCTCCGACCATCGTCGCGGCCTGCTCCGCATCGAACCAGCGGGCCTGGACGTCGGTCACCCGCATCGATGCCAGCTCGAAGGAGCGAGCCGATTCGCCCGCGCGCCCCTGACGGGTCCGGCGCCGGGTGTACCACCAGGCTCCACCGCCGACGGCGGCGGCTGTGCCGACCACGCCGGTGCCGATCGGGGTCGCATAGTCCGGCGGAACGGTGTCCAGCCCCTCGACCGCTCCCCCAACGCCGCTGGACAGACCTGCGGAGATCGCCCCGTCGGCGAAGAACGTGTTCATTCGATTCACGATGTCGGCGGAATCGTCGTCGAGCCGTTCGTCGAGGTCGTCGCCGTAGCTGAACGCCGTGAACCGGTCGCCGACCGAGACGGCGAGCACAACGGTGTTGTCCGCAACGTTTGCCGGCGCATCGAACGCCTGCGGGCAGGAGATGCGTGCTGCTGCGGCGAGCTCGGCGTCGAGGTTGCCGCTCGACGGCAGCTGGTCCACGGCGTAGACCATGAAGTCGACTCCGGTCTCGGCTTCTGCCGCCTGCACGGCGGCCCGGAGACCCTCCACATCGCTCAGCTGCCCGTACTCGTCGATGAGATCGCACGCTTCCTGAGCCGCGGCAGGAGCAGCCGCACCGACGACGAACGTCGCCGCAAGGACGAGGGTGGCAAGAACGGGGCGTAGACGAACCATGCTCAGAATCTAGTTCCCGACGGGAAGTCGTCGACCACCAGCGGGAATCCGGCCCACCGGTGGCGGGTTCGCTCCGTGTGCGTCTCGCCGTCCTCCGCTCCCGCCTCGCGCTGGCCCTGCCTGCGCTGTTCACCGTGGGCTGGCTCTTCTACGTCGGGGGATCCGACCAGTGGGAGCGAGTGGCGGCCGTTTGGCCGACCTCGGCAACCATGATCTTCGGCAGCTTCGTCGCCGGCTCGACGCCTCAGGGCGGCGGGGCGGTTGCGTTTCCGGTCTTCACGAAGATGCTCGAAATCACCGGACCTGTTGCCCGGACGTTCGCGCTGTCGATTCAGGCAACCGGGATGGTCATGGCCTCGGCCACGATCCTGCTCTCCGGGCGAAAGGTCGAAGCTCGCGCCATCGTCCTCGGATCGGTTGGCGGACTCATCGGCTTCCTGTTCGGGGCGTTCGTCCTGAGCGACCCCTCGGCACCGTGGTGGGTTCCCCGCATCCCGGGCGCCTGGATCAAGGTCGGGTTCACGATTGCGATCGCGGCGATGGCGTTCATCATTCGAGACTGTTTCGCCGGTGGCTCGAGCGGCCACGACGCCATGCCGGAGTGGACGAACCGAAGCATGGGCACCCTGTTGGGCTTCGCCACGATGGGCGGCGTCGCCTCGTCGCTCGTCGGCTCCGGCGCTGACGTGTTGTTGTTCATCTTCCTCGTGGCGGTGATGGGCCTGCACCCTCGGGTCGGCATTCCCACCTCGATCATCACGATGGCGATCGTGTCCGTCGCCGGGCTGGTCCTCTTCGGCCTGCTTGACGGTCAGCTCAGCTCGACCCTCGGCCCGGACGGTCGGGTCGTCGCCATCGCCGGCGAGCCGTTGGACGTTTCCCTCGACCCCACGCAGTTCGATCTGTTCGGGATCTGGCTGGGCGCCGCGCCGATCGTGGTGTGGGGCGCGCCGCTCGGAGCCTGGGTGGCGAGTGTGCTTCCCGAACGGCGCCTGATCGCCTTCGTTGCGCTCATGGCCGTCGCCGAGGTGCTGAGCACCATCATCTTTCTCGATGCGCTTCGCACCAATCGGGTTCTTGCTGCGTTCGGCATCTTCGGGCTCGCAGGAGCGTTCGTCGTGGTGCAACTCCTGGGACGGGCTCGATCGTGGATCGTGGCGCCCGAGACACCATGAGCCGACGGTAGCTGAGGCGCTACACCACGTACTCTCGCTTGAATGGCGGCGATGCGAGACGTCCGAACAGGCGTGATCTTCCTCATCCTTGCCGCGTGCAGCAGCAACCACTCCGACGCGATGGATCAGTCTCTCGGGAACCAGTCCAGCGTCGGGCCAACGACGACGTCGACCGCCGCCGCCGACACGTCGACCGCTCCATCAACCCTGTCGACCGAACGCGTCGTTGAGGACGTTCCGATCGTCGAGACCACGACCGCGCCGACCAGCCCAAGCGTCACCGTCGCACCGGTTCCTGTACCGGCATTCGATGTCGAGCCCTGCAGCTCCATCGAACCGATCGTTGGCACCATCCCGGGCAACCTCGGACACTTCCAGAACGCCGATCCGGACCAGCGGACCCAGATTCGGAGGTACACGACGCAGTACCCAGAGTCGTTTGCGGGCAGTTGGACCGACCGCACACAGGGCACGGTCATTGTCGCATTCACCGATGATGTCGAAGGCCATCGAACACGACTCGGAGAGATTCTCGGCCCCAACCCAGTCGACGTGGTTGAAGTTGTGGACGCAGAGTATTCGGCACTCGTCCTGGACAACACTCCGGGACTTCTGTTCCAGAACCCTCGAAAGGGATTTCTGGGCGGCGGGGTGGATCACGTGCGCAATCGGGCGAGCGTCTCCTTGGACGAGCTCAATGTGGACGAGTTGGCTGCGGCTCTTGCCGATCTTCCGTCGCACGTCTGCTACTGGGCCCCGGATCCACCGCCGCCCGGGCTTGCGAAGTCACCGGATGAGGAGTTGCGACCGGTCAACGTCGTTGTTCAACCACCAGTTGTGCTGACCTCCAGAACTCTGACACTCGATCTGACTGAGCAGGAATGCGCTGCCGGCCAAGCGATGGGAGCTCGCCTTCGGGCGCCTGTCGTCAAGGAGACAGCAGAGAGCATCTACGTTGCGTTCTGGGTCACCAAGCAGCCTGGTCAGCTGTGCCGAGAACGCCATGTCACGACGGTGACTCTGGAGCTGGACGCACCGGTGGGTACACGAAGCGTCATCGGCAGCGGGGGCTGGACCCTCCTGGACACGCCGGCCGGACGAGATGCTGCCCTTTTCGTGGAGCTTGTTTGGATGGCAAGCATTCGCCTCGAAGCGATCGAACTTCACCAGCTCGAAAGGACGGCCGCGACCCGAACGAGCGAAACGTTCCTCGTCGGCACCGACGACCGTCCGCTCTTCGAGATCACCCTGATGCTCAACCGAACGGAACCTCACGACGGCTATCGGGACCCGGGTGGAACGGACGGCGGTCACAGCCGGATCGAGCGTGATCACGGCAGTGGGTGGTGGACCGCGTGTGGCGATCGAACCTATGAGGTGCTCAGCCTCACAGGAGACGTTGATGCAGCGCTCGACGTGCTCCGCACTGCGACTGGAGAGAACGGCGCTGACCTGCGTGGCACCATCGCCGAAACACTGCCGAGCGGCAGCGAGGCCTGCGATCAGACGGGCTGAAGGGCGACCCGAAGAAAACGCAGCAGCTCGGCTCGACGCTCGGCGAGGGACCGAAGGCTCGGTTCGATGCCCATCGCCCGCAACACCTCGACCTCGGTGGCCACACCCATGATCGTCGAGTACAGCGAGAACAGGAGCAGGCGGGCGTCCTCACCCCGCACCCGGCCTTCCTTCAACGCGATTTCGAGCGAGTGCTGGGCTGCCTCGATGTGACCGGACAGACGGGATGTCAGTTGGACCGCCACCGTGGAACCGGGGCGTGAGGCTTCTCGCAACAGGCCGAGAAGCGCCGGCCTACGCACGGCCAAACGGAACACCACACGCACCGTGCCCTCGACCTGTTCCCACACGTCCCGGGCGTCGAGGACGATCTCGTCGAGTTCGGCGATGAAGGTCGCCGCAGCCTCGTCGATCACGGCCTGGAACAACGCGACCTTGGACGGGAAGTAGTACAGGATCGACTGCTTCCGCAGCCCGAGGTCCCGAGCGAGGGCGTCCAGCGAGGTGCCGTCGACGCCGGTCGTTCCGAAGGAATCGAGCGCCGTGTCGAGGATGCGTTGCCGGGTGGACACGACATCGACCGTAGCCGCCTCTACCAATTGGTAGAAATCGACCGAATGCTGGTAGAACAGGCAACGTGATCGCCGAACAACTCGCGGGAAAGCGCATCGCCGTCACGGGCTCGACCGGCTTTCTCGGCACCGCCCTCATCGAACGGCTCGTCCGCTCCGTTCCCGACTGTGAACTCATCCTGCTCGTGCGCCCCGGCCGCCGCGGCGCGCAGGCTCGAGTCACCCGCGACGTCCTGAAGAACGACGCCTTCGACCTCATCCGCAACGAGATGGGCAAGGACGCCTTCAACGAGATGTGTGAACGACGGGTCCGGGCGGTCGCCGGCGACGTCGGCACCGACGGCCTCGGCCTGTCCGGCGACGACCTCGACCTCTTCCTCACCGCCGACGTCATCATCCACTCGGCGGCAACCGTCTCGTTCGACTCCCCGCTCGACACTGCGGTCGAGGTCAACCTGCTCGGCCCGCAACGCATTGCGAACCTCTGCAACGACCACGGCGTGACCCCTCACCTCGTCGCCGTGTCGACCTGCTACGTGGCCGGCAGCCGCCGGGGCGCCGCTCCCGAGCAGCTCGTCGACGAGAGCCCCTTCTTCGTCAACGTCAACTGGAGCGCCGAAGTCGACGCAGCCCGCCGCAGCCGCCTCGACGCCGAAGACGCCAGCCGCACGCCCGAACGACTCTCCCACTTCCGATCGATGGCCCAGAAGGAACTCGGCGCTGCCGGCACCCCGGCCCTCGCGGCGAAGACCGAATCGCTCCGCCAGAGCTGGGTCAACGACACGATGGTCGAAGGCGGCATCGCCCGAGCTTCCTCGCTCGGCTTTCCCGACGCCTACGCCTTCACCAAGGCACTCGGCGAGCTCGCGCTCGTGGAGCGCCGGGGCGACGTGCCAGTCTCCATCGTTCGCCCGTCCATCATCGAGTCCGCCTGGTCCGAGCCCCGTCCGGGTTGGATCCGTGGCTTCCGAATGGCCGAACCCGTCATCATCTCGTACGCCCGTGGACTCCTGAGCGAGTTCCCCGGTGTGCCCGAAGGCGTCGTCGACGTGATCCCGGTCGACATGGTCGTCGCATCGATCGTGGCCGTCGCCGCCCGTGGCCCGCTCGACAGCGGCCCCGACGTCACCCAGATCGCCTCCGGATCCGCCAACCCCCTGCGGTACAAGAACCTGGTCGACTACGCCGAAGAGTGGTTCACCGCCAACCCGATCTACGACGAGCTCGGCCAGCCGATCGCCGTGGCCGCATGGCGTTTCCCCGGTCGCGGTCGAGTCGAAGGCCAGCTGAAGCGGGCCCGGACCGCCCTCGAACGCACCGACAACGTGCTCGAGAAGCTGCCGTTGCGCGGACGGATGGCCGAGTACGCCACCCAACTCGAGGAACGCAAGGAGCTCCTTGACCAGGCGTTCGGCTACGTCGAGCTCTACGGCAAGTACGCCGAGTGCGAGGCCATCTACGGCCTCACGAACCTCCTCGCCCTCTGGGACAGCCTCGACGAAGCGGATCAGGCCGCCTTCGGCTTCGACCCCCGGGTGATCGACTGGAAGCACTTCGTCCAGAACGTGCACCTGCCGTCGGTCGTCCGCCAGGCACGTGCCAAGACCACGCCGGGCAAGAAGACCGGGCCGACCCGCCCGCAGCGTCTCCGCAAGCAGATCCTCTCCGAAGAGCGCCAGATGGCGGCGTTCGATCTGGAGAACACGATCATCGCCTCGAACGTGGTGACCTCGTTCGCCTGGCTCGGCACCCGAAACCTGTCGCCCCGAGACCGCATGATCTTCGCAGCCAAGGCCATCTCGCAGGGACCCGGCTGGCTGGCCCTGGATCGCAAGGACCGCAGCGACTTCCTCCGCTCGTTCTACCGAAACTACCGGGGTGCACCGGTCGACCAGATCGAGCGGGACGCAGCCGAACTCCTCAGCGACTACCTCCTGGCCAAGTCCTTCCCCGCCGCCATCCGACGGATCCGGGAGCACCGTGCCCTCGGCCACCGGACGGTGCTCATCACCGGCGCTCTGGACTTCGTGGTCGAACCGCTCGCACCGCTCTTCGACGACATCATCAGCGCATCGATCGGCGAGCGCAACGGCCGCTACACCGGCGGCATGGTCGGCGTGCCACCCACCGCCGAGAACCGGTACCAAGCCATCGCCGACTATGCCGATCTCCACGGCATCGACCTGCGCGAATCCGTCGCCTATGCCGACAGTGCCAGCGACCTGCCGATGCTCGAAGCCGTCGGATTCCCCGTTGCCGTCAACCCCGAAACCAAGCTCGCCTCGATCGCCCGCAAACGCGGCTGGCTCGTCGAGGACTTCCAGAAGCAGGCGGGCGCACCCCGCCGACCACTCCCACTGGCGCCCCGCACCGGCGCCCGCTCGGAGCCCATGACCACCCGACTGATGTCGGCGTACTCCACGCCGGCACGCCCGAAGACCCGACGCTGAGGACCGCACAATGAGTTCCCGCAAAGCCCCGAGACCAGGATTCGTGCTGGACGTCGACTCGTCGACGCCGCCGATCCTCTTTCACCATGGCGAAGGCTTCAAGCTCGAACGCCTTCCCGTCGGCCGCAGCCGGGTGATCTACCCCGCCGAGCCGATCCGCGGCATCGAAGACCCGGACCAGGCCATCCGCGATGCACTCGAGAACACGATCGAGATGGAACCGCTCCGAGCCCACCTGTTCAAGGGCATGAAGCTGACGATCGCCTTCGACGACATCAGCCTGCCGCTGCCTCCCATGCGCCGCCCCGACGTGCGTCAGCGCATCATCGAGGCAGTCCTCGACCTCGCGGCCGAAGCCGGTGTCGACGACGTACACATCATCGCCGCCCTGGCGCTGCACCGCCGCATGACTGAGGACGAGCTGCGCCACGCCGTCGGCGACCGCGTGTACGACGCGTTCGCCCCGTCCGGCAAGCTCTACAACCACGACGCCGAAGACCCCGACGGCATGGTCATGCTGGGCACGACCGAGCACGGCGAAGAGGTGCAGCTGAACAAGCGGGCGGTCGAGAGCGACCTCACGGTCTACGTCAACATCAACCTCGTGTCGATGGACGGCGGCCACAAGAGCACGGCCACCGGCCTCTCCGGCTACAAGGGCCTGCGCCACCACCACAACGTGGACACGATGCGGAAGTCCACGTCGTTCATGGACCCGGAGAACTCCGAACTCCACACCAAGAACTGGCGCCAGGGCGACGTGATCCGCAACGCCGGCATCAAGATCTTCCAGATCGAAACCACCATCAACAACAACACGTTCGGCGAGTCCGGCCCGCTCTCCATGCTCCAGAAGCGTGAGTGGGAGTGGACGCCGCGGGACCGCATGCAGTTCGTGGCGATGAACCGCAGCCTGTCCTACATGCCGACCGGAGCGAAGCGGAAGATCTTCCACTCCTGGCAGGCGCCGTACGAACTGACCTCCGTGCAGGCCGGCGAGATCGAGGCCGTGCACAAGATCACGACCGAGAACACCTACGCCCAGCACCTCGTGCCGGTCGAGGGCCAGACCGACATCCTCACCATGGGCCTCCCCTACGTGAGCCCGTACAACGTGAACTCGGTGATGAACCCGATCCTCACGATGGTCCTTGGCATGGGGTACTTCTTCAACCTCTACCGGGGCAAGCCGCTCGTTCGGAAGGGCGGCGTGGTCATCATGAGCCACCCGACGCCGTGGGAGTTCCACCCGGTCCACCACCCGAGCTACATCGACTTCTTCGAGCAGGTTCTCGCCGAGACCACCGATGCCGAGGAGATCGAGAAGAAGTACGAGAAGAAGTACGCGGAAGACGAGTGGTATCGCCACCTCTACCGCACCTCGTACGCCTACCACGGCGTGCACCCGTTCTACATGTGGTACTGGGGCACCCATGGCATGGAGCACTGCGGCCAGGTCATCATCGTGGGCGGCGACCCGAAGGCCGTCCGCCGGCTCGGCTTCCGTCCGGCGAGCACGCTCCAGGACGCGCTGGAGATGGCCACGGACACCGTCGGCCCGCAGCCGACCATCACCCATTTCCACAACCCGCCGATGCTGATGGCGGACGTGACATGAGCCAGCTCGCACCCGACGCAAGCGCCATGAAGAAGACGCGGGCGCGCATGGCCCGCCGCCTTGCGGGCACCGAGGTACCCGTCGTCGGCCGCCTGCGCCGACCGCTGCAGGGCCTGCCGTTCCCGTACACCGCGCCGACCGCCCCGAAGGGCTTCGAAGTACCGGAGAAGGTCAGCAAGGTCGGCGCAAACTTCCCCACCGACTGGGCCCGTTCCGAACCGGCACGACGCACCCGCGCCGTCCTGATCGAGACGATGGTCCGGCCGGTGATGGCCGGAATGGCGCAACCCACCCGCCGTGGACTCGACCGGCTCGACAATCTCGAGGGTCCGGCGATCTTTGCCGCCAACCACCACAGCCATGTCGACACGCCGCTGTTGCTGTCGTCGATCCCCACGCCGTGGCGCCACAACCTCGTGATTGGTGCGGCGGCCGACTACTTCTTCGGAACCCGCGTGACGAGCACGATCTCTGCGCTCGTGATCGGCGCCATCCCGATCGATCGCAAGCGAATCAACCGGAGCTCCACCGATCTGGCCCAGGACCTCATCTCCGAGGGCTGGTCGCTCGTCGTCTTCCCGGAGGGCGGCCGAAGCCCCGACGGCTGGGGCCAGCCCTTCCGTGGCGGCGCCGCCTTCCTCTCACGCCGCACCGGCGCCCCCATCGTGCCCGTGCACATCGAGGGCACCGGGCGAATCCTCGGCAAGGGCATGAGCCGCCCGAAGCCGGCCCGAAGCACCATCACGTTCGGATCGCCCATCCATCCCGCCGAGGGCGAGGACGTCCGCGCACTCGGTGCGCGGGTGGAGCAGTCGGTGGCCGAGCTCGCCGACGAGTCCATGACCAACTGGTGGGACGCCCGTCAGCGGGCCCACGCGGGCGAGACGCCCGCACTCACCGGCCCCAAGACGGCGTCGTGGCGTCGTGTGTGGGAGCTGGATGCGCAGCATCAGAAGCGCAAGGGTCCGCGCCGCCGGACCTGGCCATAGGCCGACTCAGCTGCAGAGGGCGAAGGCCGACGCTTCTTCAGGCGTTGCGCCGAGCCCGAACGTTGGGCTGTCGAACACGTATTGCGCCGACAACAGACCGAGATGATCGACCACGCAACGGGCGGTCGCTTCGTCGCGGCCGAGCGCAACCAATCGGCGGACGGCCTCGTCATCGACCGAATCGGCCACTGCGCCCCCTCCATGGGACTCGATCGCAGCGGAGGGTGGTGGCGGCTCACCGACCGACGGTGCTGTTGGCCGTTCGACGGTCACGCCGGCGACCGTGGCCAGGGTCTCGGCGTCTGGAGCCGAGTATTGGGTGCAGCGCTCGCGGGCCCGCACGAGGGCGGCTCGCGATGCCTCCGTCGACGGGACCTCGCTGTCGGCGGCGGACAGTTCGTTCAGCAGGGCGAGCGTGTCGGCCATGCACGTGGCCGTGACCCCGTCGGCACCGGTGCGTTGCAGTGCCGCAACCGCATCGTCGCGAGTGAACTCCCGACTGCATCCCACCAGGACCAGGAGGCTGAGCGCGGCCGCGACTCGGACGCAATGGTGGCGGGACATGGTTGAGTGGTCGGCCCCAGCGGGCCGACGTTGAGCTCGTTCAGAGCACCTGACCGGCCTCGTAGAGGGCGTTGATCTCGTCGGCGTACTTCTCGTTGACGACGTTGCGCTTGATCTTGAACGTCGGCGTGAGCTCCCCGCTCTCGGTCGTGAACTCGTTCGGCAGCACGACGAAGTTCCGCACGTGCTCCACGCGAGCGAGGAGCGGGTTGACGTCGGCGTTGATCGCCTTCTCGATGTGGGCACGAACCTCAGCCGCATCGTGCAACCCGTCCACGGCAAGGCCGTGTTCTTCGGCAAACCGGCCCGCCGCTTCCGGCTCGAGGGTAAGGAGGGCAACGAGGAAGCGCTGCTGCTCGCCGATGACAACGGCGGAGCCGACGATGTCGATGCTGCTGAGGCTCTCTTCGATGTTCTGTGGCGCCACGTTCTTGCCGCCACTCGTGATGATGATGTCCTTCTTGCGGCCGATGATCGACAGGAAACCGTCGTCGTCGAACGCCCCGAGGTCGCCCGAGTGCAGCCAGCCGTCGACGAGCGTTTCGGCAGTTGCGTCCTCGTTCTTGTAGTAGCCGACGAACACGTTGCGACCACGGACGAGAATCTCGCCGTCTTCGGCGATCTTCACGTCGACGCCTTCGAGGGCACGACCCACGGTGCCGAATCGGTTCGCTCCCGGCAGGTTGGTGGAGGTCGGGCCGCTGTCTTCGGACTGGCCGTACAGCTCGAGCACGGGCAGGCCCACCGAGGCGAAGAACTCCAGGGTTGCCGCCGGAATCGGCGCGGCACCCGACACAAGGATGCGGCAGCGATCGAGTCCGATGGCGCCGTGGATCTTCGAGAGCAGGAGCTTGTCGGCAAGGCCGTACTGGGCCTTCAATGCTCCGCCCGGTTCCTCGCCGGCGTTCATGGCGGTGTGGTACTTCAGCGCCACGCCCTGACCCCACTCGGCGATCTTCGCCTTGGCACCCGCGGCTTGCGACAGCTGGCTTTTGATGCCCGCTTCGAAGCGTTCCCACACACGCGGGACACCGAAGAATGTCGTCGGCCGAACCTCGGGGAGGTACTGGGCCAACTGGAGACCGTCGTGGCAGAACCAGACCTCGTAGCCGAAGACGAGCGGCATCAGCATGGACGACGTCTGCTCCGCAATGTGCGACAGCGGCAGGTAGGACAGTGCCGTCTCGTCGGCGCCGAGCTTGACCTGGCTTCCGATGGTGCGGGCCGTCCACTCGAGGTTGTCGTGCGTCAACATGACGGCCTTCGGCGGGCCGGTGGTTCCCGAGGTGTAGATGAAGTCCGCCACCTGGTCGGGCTTGAGCGCAGCGAGGCGATCGTCGAGATCGTCTTCGACATCGTCGGCCTTCGCGAGGAATTCGTCCCAGGAGAGAACGCGTTCATCGTCGACCGGGTCGGCGCCTTCCATCATCACCACGTGACGCAGTTCGGGAGCACCCGCCCACGCCTCCATGACCCGGCCGAGCTGGTCGTTGTTCTCGACGACGATCACCGGCGCGTCGGAGTGCGCAAGGATGTAGCCGATCTCGTCGGCCGAGCAGGTCGTGTAGATACCGGCGGAGACGCCACCGACGCGCATGGCTCCCAGTGCGGAGATCACCCATTCCGGACGATTGGCGCCGAGGATCGTGACGACGTCGCCGTCGCCCACACCCAATGCCAACAACGCGCGGGCTGCGGTGCGGGTGAGCTGGTTGTATTCGGCGAAGGTTCGGGTTCGCCACGAGCCGGTCAGCTTGTCGTGCAGCGCCGGCCGGTGGCCGCTGGTGCGCGCATGACGTTCGAGATGGTGCAGGATCGTCGGGGTGTCCATGTGACAAACCTACTGGAGACGCGACAGCCGCCGCGGCCGATTTCGCAGCTGTTTTCGTGTGGTTCAGCCGGCGCCGTCGACCAGGCGCAGCGACCCTGCGGGCGCCGAGTTCGCCGGCAGCTCGACGTGGAACTCGGTGAGGTGCGATGGGTAGTGGTGCTCACTCACGAGAATCGGGGCGCCGTCGGTATCCCGGGTGATTCGCCACACCCGCAGGAGTGGCGATCCGTTCGGTACCTGCAGCGTGCCCGCCAGCGCGTCGTCGGCCGCCGTGGCACCGATGGTCTGCGATGCTCCCCCGAGGCGTGGGGCGAGCAGGTCGAGGAACGTCTGCGACTCGACGTCGCGCCGCGACAGGCCTTCGCCCACGTCGGATCGAACCCAGACCTCAACGGCTGCGAAGGGTTCGCCGTCGGCGAGGTTCACTCGGGCGACTTCGAGCACGTCGTTCTCGCCGAGGATGTCGGCGACCCGTGCGGGTGGCGGGACGAAACCGAACCGCAGCACCTGCCGTTCGCTCGCCCGCCCTTCTGCCTGGAGGCGCTGTTCGAACGTGTCGAGTTCGTTGAGGCTCTGGCGCACGGCCGGGTCGCGTACGAACCAGCCGACGCCCCGGCGGGACTCGATCAGGTCTTCTTCACGCAGCTCCTCGAGTGCGCGCCGGACGGTGACGCGGCTTGCGTCATGTCGGCCGCCCAGGTCGGATTCGCTCGGCAGGAGTGTGCCGGGCCCGAGCATGCCGGCCGCGATCTGGCCCCGGAGCTCCTCGGCGATTCGACGGTAGAGAAATTCTCGTTCAGGCATGCCGCTGAAGCTCCGATCTTCGGTCGTACCCGTTTGCCAACTTGTATTGCACCTGTATGATACAGGATGAACGCAGGAGGTGGCGGCAGACCATCCCCACCAACCCCGTTCCCTCCACGACCGCACGGTAGAATCGCCGTGACCCAGACCGAAGGACCCGACATGGCCGTCTTTGCGAACACCCCGATCGAACTCATCAACTCGGTCTACGAAACCCTCGACGAGCGCACCGCATGGGGCCGCGAGCACCTCGGCCGAGCCCTCACGCTCACCGAGAAGATCCTCATCAACCACCTGGACGATCCGTCCACGGCCGGCACCGAGCGCGGCGTCAGCTACACCGATCTGCGCCCCGACCGCGTCGCGATGCAGGACGCCACCGCCCAGATGGCGTGGCTCCAGTTCATGACCGCCGGCCTCGCCCGCACCGCAGTGCCCACCACCACCCACTGCGACCACCTCATCCAGGCGCGGGTCGACGGCAAGACCGACCTCGCCGCCGCGGTGGACACCAACAAAGAGGTCTACGACTTCCTGGAAACCGTGAGCGCCAAGTACGGCGGCGGGTTCTGGGCCCCCGGATCCGGCATCATCCATCAGGTCGTCCTCGAGAACTACGCCTTCCCCGGCGGCATGATGCTCGGCACCGACAGCCACACGCCGAACGCCGGCGGCCTCGGCATGATCGCCGTGGGTGTAGGCGGCGCCGACGCCGTCGACGTCATGACCGGCTTCCCCTGGAACGTGCGCTGGCCCAAGGCCATCGGCGTGCACCTCACCGGCGAGCTCACCGGCTGGGCCGCCCCGAAGGACGTCATCCTCAAGGTCGCCGAGATCCTCACGGTCAAGGGCGGCACCGGCGCCATCGTCGAGTACTTCGGCCCGGGTGCAGAGAGCATGTCGGCCACCGGCAAGGCCACGATCTGCAACATGGGTGCCGAGATCGGCGCCACCACGTCGCTGTTCGCCTACGACGACGCCACCAGCCGCTACCTCAAGGCCACCGGCCGCGAAGACGTGGACGACGCCGCTCGCGCTGTCGCCCATCACCTCCGGGCCGATCCCGAGGTGTACGCCAACCCCGGCGACTACTTCGACCAGGTCATCGAGATCGACCTGTCCACCCTCGAGCCGCTCATCAACGGCCCGCACACTCCGGACCTCGCCCGTCCGCTTTCGCAGCTCGGCGCCGACGCCAAGCTCAACGGCTGGCCGCTCGAGATCTCCGCTGCCCTCGTCGGATCGTGCACCAACTCCTCCTACGAGGACATCTCCCGCGCCGCCTCGATCGCCCGTGATGCAGCGGCCAAGGGCCTCAAGGCCAAGGTGCCGTTCATGGTGACCCCCGGTTCCGAGGCCACCATGCGCACCATCCAGCGCGACGGCTTCCTTGAAGAGCTGGAGAAGATCGGCGGCATCGTGCTCGCCAACGCCTGCGGCCCGTGCATCGGCCAGTGGAAGCGCGACGACCGCGAAGGCGTCGAGGGAACGATGAACACCGTCGTCACTTCGTACAACCGCAACTTCCCGAAGCGCAACGATGGCGACGCCGCCACGCTCGCCTTCGTCACCTCGCCCGAGACCGTCGTCGCACTCGCCCTCGCCGGCACCGTCGACTTCGACCCGAAGACCGACACGCTCACCAACGAGGCCGGCGAAGAGGTCATGCTCCACGTCGGCGATGCCATCGAACTTCCGCCCGGCGGATTCGAAGACGGCGACTCGATGTTCCTCGCCCCGCCGGAGGACGGCAGCGATGTCGAGGTCACCGTGAGCCCGACGTCGGATCGACTCCAGCTCCTCTCCCCCTTCCCGGCCTGGGACGGCGACGACTACATCGAGCTTCCCGTACTCGGCAAGGGCATGGGCAAGGTCACCACCGACCACATCTCGATGGCCGGCCCGTGGCTCAAGTACCGCGGCCACCTCGAGAACATCTCCGGCAACCTCTACCTCGGCGTCGTCAACGCCTACACGGGCGAGAGCGAACTGGCCGTGGATCCGTCCGACGGCACGACGAAGAGCTACCCGGACATTGCCAAGAGTCTGCACGAGAAGGGCATCAACTGGGTCTTCATCGGCGACGAGAACGTCGGCGAGGGCTCGAGCCGTGAGCACGCTGCCATGGAGCCCCGCTTCCGTGGCTGCCACGCCGTGTTCGCCAAGTCGTTCGCTCGGATCCACGAGACGAACCTCAAGAAGCAGGGCGTGCTCGCGCTGACCTTCGCCGAGCCGTCGTTCTGGGATCAGATCGACGAGGGCGACACGATTTCGATCACGGGTCTCTCCGGTCTGGCTCCGAACACGCCGGTGGCCTGCGTGCTGCACAAGACGGACGGCTCGTCCGTCGAGTTCAGCGCCAACCACACGCTCTCTCCCGAGCAGATCGAGTGGTTCCACGCCGGAAGCGCCCTGAACCTCATCCGCCAACAGACGATGGGGAGCTGAGCCAACTCCCGATGGACCTGCGCCAACTCAACGCTCTGATCGCCGTCTCCGAACATCGGAGCTTCTCGGCCGCGGCCCGCTCGCTGCACACGGTGCAGAGCAACGTGTCGACCCATGTGGCCCGGCTGGAGCGTGAGTTGGACGCCGTCCTCGTCGATCGCCGCACCGGCGAGATGACCGACGAGGGCGCAGCCGTCGTCCTGCGGGCGCTTCGCATCCGCGCCGAGCTCCAGGCGATTCCCGCCGATGTCTCGGCGCTGCGCGACGACATTCGTGGCACTGTTCGGTTCGGCATCATCGGCACCACGGGCCGATGGCTCGTGCCCGAGCTCCTCACGGCGTTGAAGCAGAGCTTTCCGGGCGTCCACCTCGTGGTCGTCGACGCGACCACCACCGGCCTCCTCCCCCAGCTCCAGAGCGGGCAGCTCACCATGGCGGTCCTGAACCTGCCGTTGCAGGAGCCGGAGCTGGCGTCGGTCCCGCTGTTCGACGAAGAGCGCATTCTCATCGTGCCCGCCGACCATCCGCTGGCCGAGAACGACCGAATCCCGCTGACCGAGCTCGCCCGGCATCAGATCGTCCTGCCGCCCGAGGGCACCCAGTTCCGCAACGAGGTCGACGAGGCCGCCGCCGAAGCCGGTGTGGTCCTGTCGGCGCGGGCCGAACTCGACGGCATGCGCCTGCTTGCATCGCTCGCATTCCAGGGCTTCGCCCCTGCACTCGTGCCGGCCACCGCCGCGTCGTCCGACAACGGAGACGGATGGACCACCGTCCACATCGACGGCATGTCGACCCGATCGGTGGGTCTCGCCTACCGCCGCTGGACCACGCTGCCGGCCCCGGCTCGCGCCGTGCAACAGGTCATTGCGCAGGTCGTCGCCGCCCGGGGCGAACTCCAGCCCGGGCTGCACGTCACCGTCAGCCCCGACGACGACCTCGAGACCGTCTGAGCCGTTGCCGTTCCGGCCGAGCCCACGGCGACGGCGCGAGCGGCCCGGCCTAGACTGCCCGCTGTGGCAGTGACCGACACGACCGAATCCGGCCAGACCTCGCTCACGACGGAGTACGGCAGCGACGGACGTCGCCGCGTCGTGGTCCGGGTGGGGCTCGCCGCACCCGACGCTCCGATTCGAGCCACCGACGCCGAATTGATCGCCCGAGGCGCTCGGCGAGCTCTCGATCAGAGCGTGCCCTTCGTGTGCGAGTTCGCCGCCAACGGGCCGGCGGCGGAGGACGAACTCGCCGTCACCTTCGCCATCGGCGAAGCCGCGCAGGCAATCACCGCATGCTCCGGCCGGGTGCCGACCATCGGTGTGCTGCAAGGCGATGCCGTGGCCGGACCGGCGCTGCTCCTCGGGCTCGTCGATCATGTGGTCGTCGTGGACGGAAGCCACGCATTCGTGAGCGGCCCGGCGATGGTCAGCGAGTTCACCGGTGTCGAGTTCAACCGCACCGAACTCGGCGGCTCGGCCGCGCTCACCAACCAGGCGGGCCTTGCCAGCCTCACCGCCCCCACGATCGAAGACGCCGAGCTCCTCATCGATGATCTCCTCGGCGTCCTACCGGCCAGCGCCGACGACCCGCCGCCGTTCATCGGAACCGGCGACCCCGCCGATCGTCCGACACCCGAGGCGGCCGACATCATCCCCGAGAGCGCCACCGGTGCGTACGACGTCCGAGACGTGATCACCACCGTGGCCGACGATGGCTGGTTCCTCGAGCTGCGCGACCGCTTCGCCACCAACCTCGTGACCGGCTTCGCCACCTTCGGCGGCATGCCCGTCGGGGTGGTCGCCAACCAGCCGATGAGCATCGCTGGCACGCTCGACATCCCCTCCTCGCAGAAGGGCGGACGGTTCGTCGCCTTCTGCGACGCCTTCAACCTGCCCCTCGTGACCTTCGTCGACACCTCCGGCTTCTACCCCGGCAAGGACCTCGAGTGGCGAGGAATGATTCGCTACGGGGCTCAGCTCGCATTCGCCTACGCCCGAGCCACGGTCCCCCGCATCAACGTGACGCTCCGCAAGAGCTACGGCGGCGCCTACATCGTCATGGACTCCAAGAACATGGGGAACGATTTCGCATTCGCGTGGCCGAGCGCAGAGATCGCCGTCATGGGAGCCAAGGGCGCCGTCGAGATCCTGCACCGGCGGGCGGATGCCGACGAACGCGCCCAGCTCGAAGCTGAGTACGAGGCCCGGCTGCTCAACCCCTACATCGCTGCACAGCGGGGAACCGTCGACGAGGTCATCGCCCCGGAACGGACCCGATCGAACATCACCGACGCGCTCGATCTGCTTGCGTCAAAGCGGGAGATCACGCCACGGCGACGCCACGACAACACGCCGCTCTGACCGAAAAAGAACATCGTTCTGACACATGGGCTCGGCTTGAGTCACAACCCCAGATTCCGATGGTTCCGATAGCCGCTGACACGGCGCAAAGTACCTATGATGGAGACAAGAGGTGCCGCTCAATGGGGAGAGGTCCTGCCATCCGACAAACGCAGACCCTGGAGAACTCGTGAGCGAGAGCATCACCATCACCGACAACCGCACCGGCGAAGCGGTCGAGATTCCGATCGTGAACGGCGGTGTCGATGCGGCTGAGTGGAAGAAGCTGCTTCCCGGCCTGTGGTTCCTCGATCCGGCCTTCGGCACGACGGCTTCCACGGAGAGCGCCATCACGTACCTCGACGGCGCCAACGGCGTACTCGAGTACCGCGGCTACCCCATCGAACAGCTGGCCGAGAAGTCCTCGCACCTCGAGGTTGCCTACCTGCTGCTCAACGGCGAGCTGCCCACGGCCGAACAGCACGACGACTGGGTGCACGAGATCACGCACCACACGTACCTGCACGAGAACTTCCGTCGCCACGTCCACGACGCCTTCCACTACGACGCCCACCCGATGGGTCTGCTCACCTCGAGCGTCGCCGGGCTGTCGACCTTCTACCCCGAAGCGAAGGACATCGAAGATCCGAGCAACCGGATGGAACAGATCGTCCGCCTCGTCGCCAAGATGCCGACCATCGCTGCCGCCGCCTACCGCTTCAGCATGGGCCTGCCGTTCGTCTTCCCCCGCAACGACCTGGACTACACCTCGAACTTCCTGTCGATGATGTTCTCCATCGCCGAGGACGATTACGTCCCGGACCCGGCCCTCAAGCGGGCCATGGAGATCCTCTTCATCCTGCACGCCGACCACGAGCAGAACTGTTCGACCACGGCGGCCCGCGTCGTCGGTTCATCGCACGCCGACCCCTACGTGTCCGTCAGCGCCGCATGCGGTGCGCTCTACGGCCCCCGTCACGGTGGCGCCAACGAGGCCGTGCTTCGGATGCTCGCCGAGATCGGCAGCTACGACAACGTCGATGCCTACGTCGAGCGGGTGAAGGGTGGCGAAGAGCGTCTGATGGGCTTCGGCCACCGGGTCTACAAGAACTACGACCCACGCGCCCGCATCATCAAGGACGCCGCGCACGACGTCTTCGCCGTCACCGGCAAGAATCCGCTCCTCGACATCGCACTGAAGCTCGAAGAGGTTGCGCTCGCCGACCCGTACTTCGTGGATCGCAAGCTCTACCCGAACGTCGACTTCTACTCGGGCCTCATCTACCAGAGCATGGGCTTCCCGACCGAGATGTTCACCGTGCTGTTCGCCATTCCCCGCACCGTCGGCTGGCTGGCCCACTGGCAGGAAATGCTCGAGCAGGGTTCGCGCATCGCTCGCCCCCGCCAGGTGTACACCGGCGTCGAGACCCGCGACTACACCCCGATCGAGAGCCGCTGATCCTTCCCTGAGGTCCTGCGCACCCGGCGCAGGCTTCAGCGTCTACCCTCAAGCTGTGCGGATTCTCACATCGACGCACCGGCGGGTTTCCCTCGGCATGGCAGTCGCGGCTTGTGCCGCACTCGTCATGCTGCTGGCGCCCGACCGGGTCGCAAACGCCCAGGACACGCCGACGCCCGAGGCATCGCTGATCAGCGACCCCGGCCTGCTCGCAGCGGCCACCGATCCCACCGCCTCCCCGCAGGGCACCGCAATCAACGTCGAGGTCCACGGCAGCGACCTGGAGGCGATCCGGGCTGCGGTCACGGCCGCCGGCGGTTTTCCGTATGGCGACGTCCCCGGCTGGTTCGTCGAAGCCTCGATGCCCACCGATGGGCTGATCGAGCTGGCCGAGCACCCCGCCGTCGACCGCATCTCCCCCGTCACCGCCACCGTCCGCCCGGACGACGCGGCCGTGCAGTTCCAGGCCGGCGACGCTCTCGTACAAACCGTCAACGAGACGCTCCAGATGGCGGCCTGGCACGACGGCGGCCACAAGGGCGCCGGACAACGCATCGGCATCCTCGACGTGTTCGGCCGAGACGAGTTCGACAACGCACGAGCCAACGGTCGGATCCCGGCCCCGCGTGGCACGTTCTGCCTGCGCAGCGGATTCGCCTGCTCGCTCCTCGTCAACGAGCCCATCGCCCACGGCGTCGGTGTGACCGAGATCGTCCATCGCACCGCCCCCGAGGCCGAGCTCTTCCTTGCGAGCGTCCGCACCACCGCCGACCTCAGCGCCGCCATCGACTGGTTCATCCGCCAGGGCGTCACCGTCATCAACCGTTCGGAGACCTCCGTCCTCGATGGGCCGGGCGACGGCACCGGGCCGGTCAACTCGATCATCGACCGTGCCATCGCCGCCGACATCGTGTTCGTCTCCGCCGCAGGCAATGCCGCCGGTGGCGGCGGCTTCCCGGGCCAGAACTGGGTCGGCACGTTCAACGACCCGGACGCCGACGGTGTGCACGAGTGGCAGAACGGCACGGAGCGCATGGAATTCGAGTGCGGCTTCATCCTCGGCATGCGCTGGGACGACTGGGTGGAGGGAACGATCGCCACCGACTACGACCTTTGGATCTACGACGAGATCGACGACACGGTCCCCGAATCGAAGGCCGAAGCGTTCCAGACGGCTGTGAGCCATCCTCCGCTCGAACAGGTGCCGACGGTGTGCGACTTCATCGGCGACGTCGACTACCTGTCGATCATCCGCGACGCCGATCTCCAACCCGACGGTGCTGACCAGATTCAGATTCTCGGCAACTTCACGCCGATGGAAGAGTGGACCAACGTCTCCTCGGCCACGGGGCCCGGCGCCGATTCCGCCAACCCCGGCGCAATCGCCGTGGGTGCAACCGTTCGGCCCTCGTCGCTCTCGATCGCCAGCTACAGCTCACACGGCCCGACCTTCGACGGACGCATCGGCCCCGACCTCATCGGGCCGTCCTGCCTGCCGGTCACGAACTTCGTCGGCTGCTTCACCGGGACCAGCGCCGCCTCACCCTTCGTTGCCGGAGCCGTCGCCGTGCTTCGTGGCGCCGGCGTGATCGGCACCGCCGCCGACGTCGAGGCCCTCCTGCCGCAGCTCACGGTCGACCAGGGCGCCCCCGGGCCCGACAACCAGTACGGCATGGGCACCTTCGCCATGCCCGACCCGACGCTCCTCGGCGTGCTCCGGGCCGATCAGCTCTGCATGGGCCTTGTCCCCACCATCGTCGGCACCGACAACTCCGAGACCATCAACGGCACCCCGGGCCGCGACATCATCCTTGCCGGCGGAGGTGCCGACACGATCCGCGGCGGCGACGGCAGCGACGTGATCTGCGGCGGCGACGGCCGAGACCGCATCCTCGCCGGCCGCGGCGCCGACATCATCGACGGCGGCCCGCAGCGAGACCGCATCTGGGGCGAGGCCGGCGCCGACACGATCATCGGTGGCACCGGCGCCGACCGCATCGTCGGCAACAACGGCAACGACACCATCGACGGGCTCGGCAGCAAGGACCGGATCAAGGCCGGCCCCGGCGACGACGTCGTTCGAGGAGGCGGTGGCGACGACAACATCGAAGGGGGCGAGGGCAACGACACCATCAACGGTGGCATCGGCAACGACACCTGCTCCGGCAACGTCCCCGGGCTCGCCGACGACGCCGGCGACCGCTTCACCCGCTGCGAAGCCTGAGCCTCAACCCAAGTCGATGTCCGGCCGCCCTTGCCCGGAGGGAGGG
>JAHDDK010000063.1:0-115 GCA_020629375.1 Acidimicrobiales bacterium | reverse complement strand
ACCTCAGGCCAGACGATTCACCCAAGATCGATGTCTGGTCGACCCTGTCCTGAGGGAGGGACCTCAGGCCAGACGATTCACCCAAGATCGATGTCTGGTCGACCCTGTCCTGAGG
>JAHDDK010000062.1 GCA_020629375.1 Acidimicrobiales bacterium | reverse complement strand
AGGGCCGATCATGAATGCGTCGCCGTAGCCGAGCGTTGCGTCAAGTTCGGTGAACTCGACGAGGTCTCGCACCTCCGCTGTCACGGCGGTGATCTGTGCTGGCTCGGTGACCGTCGTGGGGTCATCGTCGGTTGCCGTCAGATACCACACGGTTGCGCCCGCCGCGATGGCGAGCAACACGACACTGCCGAAGATTGCCCCGGTCCGTTTGGTGGGAGGTGCCGGCGTCGCGTGAATCTCTGTTGTGTCCGCCGAAGGAACTGCGGCGCCGCCGTCGGCTGTGGTGTCGAGTGCTGGGCCATCGGCGGATGCGTCGGTTTCGTCGAACTGTGCGATCTCGCTCATGCTCCCTGCCCTCCTGCGGCGAATGCGAGCAGGCCCGAACACGCGTTGACTTCAGCCTCGTATTGGGGGTCTTGCAGGTCGAGGCCGAACAGCGCCTCTGGGCCTCCCGCGGCTGCGGCGAGACCGCCGGAGATGTCCGGGTCTCGGACGTCGAGTCCCTCTTCTCGCAGGCAGCCGGCAAACTCGACGAGTTGATCCTGAATCTCGGTTTGGTCGAACTCTCCTCCGCCGGGGCCGAAGTTTCCGCCCTCGAGGAGGGGCTGGCACGAATCGAAGGCGGCCTCGTTCTCGGAGAGCAGCTGGGCGACGTTGCCATCGGACAGGGTGGTCATGTCGACCGAACCGGTGGCGTCAACGGTGGGGTCGTTCACGTCGAGGCCTTCGTCGCGCAGGCAGTCGGCGAAGGCGAGAGCTCGGTCCTCGTCGGTCGCCCCGGCGGGGAGCGCCTCGGATGCGGTGGGCTCGGCGCTCGCCTCGGTATCGACCGATTCGACGTTTATCGCATCGGATTGCGGTTTGGCGCCCTCCGTGGTGCTGTCTCCGGCTGTGTCGTCTTCCGCTGCGTCGTCTCCGGGAGGTGCCAGCTCGCCGCTGGCGACGGCGCCATCGACGACGATGATCGGGTCATCGGTCGCTGTGTCGGTCGAGTCACCGCACGCGGCGAGCAACAGTGCTCCTGCGGCGATGACAAGGAGTCGCTTGGTCATGGTTCCCTTTCGTGGAGGTGTGTTCCGACACCGTGACGAATGGGTTGTTTGGTGGGCGTTCGTTGCGTCGCAAATACGGCTGAACCCCACCTGAAGAGCGAGTAAGGGGAACTGTCCGTTCAGGCGGCGGGCAGCATGACCTGCACCCGCATGCCGCCCTCGGCACGCGCGGTCATCTCGAGCTCGCCGTCGTGGTGGTCCACGATGGTTCGGACGATCGAGAGGCCGAGACCGTGTCCGATGTCTTGAGGGTTGTCGATGCCGCGTTGGAACGGCTGACGCACACGCTCCAGCAGTTCCCCGTCGACACGCGGGCCGGTGTTCTCTACAACGAGATGCACACGCCCCTCGTCTTCGGAGACGCGCACGACCACGGATCCGGATGCGCAGTTGTGCCGGATCGCGTTCTGGAGGAGGTTTCGCGACATCGAGGTGAGCAACGTTCGGTCACCGTTGACCGTGCCGGACCCCGGCTCGAAGTCGACTCGGAGGCCCGATGTGGTTGCGTTCTCGAGCTGGGGCTCGAGGGCGGCATCAACGGCTTCCCACAGCTCGAACCGTGAGCGATGACGGAGCCCGGCCTGACCCTTGGAGAGTTCGAGAAGCTTGACCACGAGCTCGCCGGCTCGTCGAGCGCCGCTCCCCGTGCGCTCTGCGAGCTGATCAACGGTCGTACTGGCAGGGTCGGCGATGGCGAGGTCAGATTCGAGCTCGATGGACGCAAGGGGAGTGAGTAATTCGTGCGATGCCATCGCAGCGAACTGGCGTTGCGCCGCCACGCCGTCGTCGATTCTCTGCAACATGGCGTCGACGGTCGCTGCGAGCTCGGCGACTTCGTCTCGAGGGCCGGCCCAGTCGAGCCGCGTGTCGAGCGACGCAGCGTTGATGCGATTGGTGGTGTCGGTTATTCGCTCGATGGGACGCAGGGCGCGCTCTGCTAGCCAGCGGCCGACGACCACGGCCAACACTGCCGTGGTCGCAAGGGCGACACCGGACACGAGCGTGAGCTCGGTCAGCGTGTCGGAGCGGTAGTCGTCCTGCACCGCCCGGAGTACCTCGGCGAAGGTCCGCCCATCGGGAAGCAGGATGTCTTCGGGCTGACGAGGGGTGAGTCCTTCGGGGAGGCCGAGGTCGAGCGACTCGATGCCCGAGCCGTCGAGCTCGGTCGTGAGTCGGCGGTCGAGCCGCCAAAAGACGATGGTCTGTACGACGGAGCCGCTCAGGAGGAAGGCGGCTGTGAACCAGAGGGTGAGGCGTTGCTTGATGGTCAGCGCATTCACCGGATCACGTATCCCGATCCGGTCACGGTTTCGATCGCTCCAGGCTCGCCGAGCTTCTTTCGCAAGGTCGCCATCGTGACGCGGACCGCATTGGTGAACGGATCGGCACGATCATCCCAGACCTTGTCGAGTAGGAACTCGGCGCTACAGACCGCGGGGCTTGCGGCAAGCAGCTCTCGAAGTACGCCGAACTCCTTTCGAGTGAGGTCGAGCAGCCGGTTCCCGCGTCGAGCGGTGAGGGCGGCGGTGTCGAGGGTGAGATCGCCGACGCGCAGGGTTGGACTTGTCGCAGGGCCGACTCGGCGGCCGAGAGCATCGACGCGGGCGAGGAGCTCGGCCATGGCGAACGGTTTGGGCAGGTAGTCATCGGCGCCGAGCCGGAGTCCAGCGACGCGATCGTCGACATCGCCGAAGGCGGTGAGCATGAGGATCCTGCTGCCGTGGGACGAGGCAACGAGTTCACGGCAGACATCGTCACCGTGGATGCGAGGGAGGTCGCGGTCGAGCACGGTGACGTCGTACGGGGTGATCGCGGCCATGTCGAGGGCTTCGGCCCCGTCCGCTGCCGCGTCGACGCCGAAACCTGCCGAGCGCAGCCCGCGGGTGATGCCGTCGCGCAGTTGGGGGTCGTCTTCGACAACGAGAATTCGCATGAGATCTCCTGTCAGCGGCGGCCGATTCACTCTGACAGCGGCGGGCTGCTGGCGGAACCGTTGGAGTCCACTTCTTGGCCAGTCTTCAGTTCAGTTCACGCACAGCCCTCGCCAGCGGTGTCGAGCGGCCAGCGAGTCACGGACCCATCCTCGCGGGCGACAAAGACCGCATCGGCGTCGCTGGGGGAGCGGAAAACCTCGCCGGACTCGACGAAGACTCCGGAGCTTTCGAGGTCGGTTGGCGGTTCGGCCAACACGTCGACTCCGGCGGGATCATTGACGGCTCGACGCACGTAGCGATCGCCTGAGGCGAGCTCGAGCGTCGCTGGCCAGCCGCCACAATGAAACGACGAGTGGAGCGCGTCGAAATCGAGCGAAGCGTCCGTCGCTGGGCAACCGGATTCGTCGATGACCCCAGTCAGCGTTGCGTTCGTGCCACCGCCGGTCTCGCACCCAGCTGAACCGTCGACCACGCGGGTCCACACGAAGAAGTGCGTCACACCACGCTGGTCGCCGAGGACAACGTCGGCTGCCGCCTCGATGAAGTACAAGCCCGTCTCGTCAAACTCGATCGCGCCGTCGGCCGGTGGAGCAACCTCGACGAATCGGAAGGCATCGTTCAGGCGAAGGACAACGGGTTCGCGCAACGCCATCGCCGTCTCGACTTCGAACTCGATGATCGATCCGACCTCGGCAATGACGCGTGCAGCCCCGAACACTTCGACCGGATCCTGACACTCGTCATCGAGGCATTCCGGGGCGCCGAACACGTCGCCCTTTCGCGCTCCGTCGACGTGCAACACCGCAGGGCCGGTCAGTGTTTGCCAGGTGAGCGCACCAGCGGACGCTACGGCTGCGGGTTCGGGCGACGGTGTTTCGGTGGAATCGCCCGCAACAACATCGGCCGCGCCGCACCCCATGAGCCAGAACACGATCACGAAGGGTCCTGCCCATACCCGTCTCGGCATGTTGGCCATTCGTCGCCTCGATCCCGTCGCTGATCTGGACACGAGCTGTCCTTCCGTCGCCTGCCCCATGATGGCCGACCAGTACGGTGGGCCGAAGGCAACGAGAAGAGGTTTTTCGTGGACACGGTGTTGGTCGACAAACGAAATGGCTACGCGATCGTGACGCTCAACGATCCCGATCGACGAAACGTGTTCACGCTCGAGATGAGTAACGGAGTGATCGCCGCGTTCGATGATCTCGAAGCCGACGGTTCGATCAACGCGGTGATCCTCACCGGCGCGGGCAAGGCGTTCTCGTCGGGCGGGCATCTCGATGAGCTGCTCGCCAACCCCGGGCACGATGGACTGCGGAAGATCTATTCGGGTTTCGTGCGGATTGCCGAATCACGGTTGCCGACGATCGCTGCCGTCAATGGTGCGGCGGTCGGGGCCGGGATGAACGCGTTGCTCGTCTGTGACGTGATCGTCGCCGCCGAGTCGGCGCGGTTCGACTCGCGATTCATGCAGATCGGACTCGGCCCTGGTGGCGGGCACACATGGCGCCTGCGGAACAAGACCGACATGCAGACCGCCAAGGCGATGGTGTTGTTCAGCGAAATTCTCGACGGCCGACGGGCTGCCGAGGTGGGTCTCGCGTGGCGTTGTGTGCCCGACGGTCAACTGATCTCGGCAGCCGAGGAGCTGGCGGCGAAAGCCGCAACCGCGCCTCGGGAACTACTGATGCGCACGAAGGAGACGATCGAGCGCACCGGAGCGATCGACGACGGCGCAGCCGCCATCGACAATGAACTCGACACGCAGGTGTGGTCGATGGGTGAGCCTGCGTTCGTCGACATGGTTACCGCGCTCAAGGCGCGGATCGCCGCAAAGGACTGACATGTCCGGCTTCGATTTCAGACTCACGCCCGAGCTCGAATCGCTCCGCGAGCACGCTGCAGCGGTCGCAGCGAAGGGCGTGGCCGACCACGGTGTCCACAACGACTCGTGGATCAACGGCTTCTCCAAGGAGTTCTCCGAGACGATCGCCGCCGAAGGGTGGGTTGGCATGACTTGGCCGGTCGAACACGGCGGTGGGGGACGACCGCCGATCGAACGGGTGATCATGGCCGAAGAGATGATCGCTGTCGGTGCGCCGATCGCAGCGAGTTGGTTCGCGGATCGCCAATTTGGTCCGTCGCTGTTCACCTACGGGACTGCCGACCAACAGGCCGAGTATCTCCCGGACATGCTCGCTGGCCGGACGACGTGGTGTATCGGGATGAGCGAGCCAGAGGCCGGTTCGGATCTGGCGGCGCTGAAGACCTCGGCTGTCCGAGACGGCAACGAGTTCGTGGTCAACGGGCAGAAGATCTGGACCTCCGGCGGCGCGCTCGCCGACTTCTGCTATTTGATCTGTCGAACCGACTCCACCGGTAAACCGCACCAGGGCGTGTCGGAACTGATCGTGCCGATGGACCTGCCTGGGATCGAGGTGCGGACGATCCGCGATATGGTCGACAACACCCACTTCTGTGAGATCTTCTTCACCGACGTTCGAGTCCCGGTCGAGAATCTCGTCGGGGTCGAAGGTGGGGCCTTCAAACAGACGATGGTGCAGCTCGAACACGAGCGGGGTGGCATCGATCGGCTGGTCTCGAACAAGCCGCTGTACGTGTTCGCGAAGGAGCACGCCGATCGATCCGACCCCCGAGTCCGACAAGAGATCGCAGCGCTCGAGACCGGCTACCACGTCGGCCGGCTGCTCGTCTACCGCGAGGTCCTTCGACAGGCACCGAAGGGCTTCAGCGCAGCCACGAAGGCGTACTGCACCGAACATCAACAACGAGTGGCCGAGTTTGCCGCTCGGGTGCTTGGTCCTGCGGCGACGCTCGACACAGCGTTCAGCCGAGAGCTCAGCTACGCCCCGTCGTACACGTTGGCCGGTGGAACATCTGAGGTAATGCGAAACATTTTGGGTGAGCGTGTCCTCGGGCTACCCCGGGAGCCACGAGCGTGACCTCCGCCGTGTTCACACATGGATGGAAGGACGAGGGAGCGGTGTGGTCGCCGTTGATCGACGCGCTCGACAACGCCGTCGACGCAACTGTGTGGGATCTGCCGTACCACGGTGCGGCGGGCCCTCTCGAACGCCCCGATCGCGACAGCCGGGATGAGGTCCTGGAGTTGCTCGATGCTCAGATCGCCGCGGCAGGAGTGACCGAGAGCGGGCCGGTTCTCGTCGGACACTCCCTTGGTGGCTTCGTCTCCCTGGCGCATGCGGTGACCCGACCGGGCGTCGCCGCCGGCCTCGCGCTGATCGCCACCGGACCCGGATTCAAACGTGACGAGCCTCGACAGAAGTGGAACGACTGGGCGAGACGGCACGCCGACCCCGACCGGCCGGGCGAAGAGCTCGTCGTGCTCCAACACGACGCGCTGGTGATCGAACGCATGCACGAGATCGACGTGCCCGTGCTGGTGATAACCGGTGAGCGGGACACCCAGTACGACGCGGCGAGGGCGGTCTTCGAAAAGAAGCTGAAGTCGGTCTCATCGGTCGTGATCGACGGCGCCGGTCACAACGTGCACAAGACGCATGCTCCCGACGTCGCTGGGCACATCAGGCAGTGGATGGAGACTCTCGGCCGACGATGAGGTCATCGAGGCGGCGCCGCTGCACGCCGTTCTCGTCGAAGTTGGCGGGATCCATCCAGGTCTGCAGGCGCATGTCGATACGAGGCCAATCGTCGTCGATGATCGAGTACCACGCGGTGTCGCGGCTGCGGCCCCGGTAATGGGTGGCCTTGCGGAACGTCCCGTCGTAGGTGAATCCGAAACGCTTCGCCGCATTGCGTGAGGCGAGATTGAGATCGTCGCACTTCCATTCGACCCGGCGGTAGCCGGCCTCGAAGGCCTGACGAAGCAGCAGCACGATCGCCTCGGTGGAGGCCCGGGTGCGCTGTAACGCCGGCGACCAGGTGATGCCACCGATCTCGATCACGCCGTTTCGGGGATCCATCCGGAGGTAGCTGCAGATTCCGAGCGGGTTGCCGTCGACGACCACGGCATAGGACACCCAGTCGTCGCGGCGGACCAGGTCATCGCAAAGCTGTCCGAGCTCGGCAGCATCGATGAACGGCCCCCACGGCACGTAGGTCCACAGCGTCTCGGGAGCGCCCTTGTAGGCATGGAAGAGGGGAATGGCGTGGCTCGTCCGGCGGAGCGGTTCGACCGCGACCGAAGTGCCTTCGATCGCGGTCGGAGTAATCGGATCCGGCGGTGTCCATTCGCCCAGATCGTCGCCGATGAGTTGACCATGGTCATTGGTGCGCACCACGTCTCGGAGGCTATTCGCCAAAATGGGTGTCACACGAACGGGTGCTGAGGCATCACTACGGTCGTGAACGTCGTGGAACTCCCACACAACTCCGAATCTGCTGGCGCTGTCGACCGGCTCACCGAAGCGGACTTTGCTGCGCTCTATTCCGGCCTTCGTCGGTATGCGGCGGTCGTCGGCGATCTCGACATGGATCCCGACGACCTTGTGCAGGACGCCCTGGTGCGGACGCTCCGGCGGGGCGACCTCGCCACATTCGACAACCCGGCGAGCTACCTGCGCCGATGCATTGTCAATCGAGTGCTCGAGCTGCGGCGGTCGGCGGGCCGACGAGGCGACGCTCGGATGCAGATCGAAACCGTTGCGGACGATCCGGCCTCGACGTCGATGGTCGGCGTTGACGATCTCCTTCCCGAAGACCCCACCGACCGCGCCATCGTCTGGCTGATGGCATTCGAAGACCGTCGGAGCGATGAGATCGCCGCAATCCTCGACATGTCGAGTTCGGCGGTTCGCAAACGTACCCAACGCATCCGTCAACGAGCGCAACGTGATGCGCGAGGGACCGAAGAGGAGGGCTCATGAACGACGAGCCAACGAACGACGAGCAAATCTTCGGATCGGCGCTGGTGAACACCGTCGAGAAGCGGTCGGTCCGAGGAAGAGAGCGTGGCGCCAACGAGGTCTGGCGTCAGGCGCAATCGCACGCCGACAGCTTCGAGGCGTGCGTTCCCGAACCGAAGCAGGATGTGGGGGCGATTCACGATTTCGATTCGCTCGACCGTCGGTCCACGCGCACCGCCGCTACCCGGCGCTCGTCGTGGTTCGCTGCTGCTGCGGTCGTTCTGATCGTCGCCGGACTCGGTCTCGCAAGCATGGTTGGCCGGCCATCCCCGGCCCGATCGGTCGTTCTCGCTGACGGCCTCGTCGTGCACGACAGTGTGAGTCCAACACCGGGTGCCCTCGACGTTGAGCCGACGACGCTTCTGTCGAGCGAGGTCGGCGACATGCAGCTGTCGACGTCGCCAAACATCCCTCTCGACGACCTGCCCATCGTCGAGCTTCAAACGATCGACGTCGACGGCAAGACGGTGCTCGTTCTCCGAGATCTCGGCGATCGTGATCGGATCATCGAGATCGGCGACCTCGCTCCACCGTCTTTGGCGTGCGATCGCGCTGTGGCCGCGGAAGGCCGCAGCGACTTCTCGGCGCCCGAACCGTGTCTCGAACGACCACGGCAGGTGACGGGGGAGCGGATTGTCGACATCGGTGACCGGGAGGTGCGTCTGGTCGAGCGGACGCACGGAGACCTCACGCAGACAACAGCGATTTTCGCCGATCGCGAAGACGTGGTGCGGCTCGTCGGTGACTGCGAGCTCTTGTGCATGGAGCGACTGGCATCGGTCTTTCTCAACGAGGAAGAGGCTGATGCCACCGACTGGTGGGGCCGTGATGCGGCGCGGCTACTCGGGGGCGTGGCCATGCTGTTGCTGGCGGTGGCGCTGTTGGGCTCGCTTGTGGTCAACCGCCGGAACGTGCGCAGTCGGGCCATGAGTGTTCCTCCCGACGCGACGTCCGGACCTACCGGTGCTGGCGGACCGCAGGATCGTCGGCCATGATTCGGTAGGTCACCGAACGAAAGGCTGGAGATGGCTCCAACGACGATCATTCATCACCTGGAGCGTCATGCTGCCGAGCAGGGTGCGCGAATCGCGTACCGCGACAAGCTCGAGGGCCACTGGCGGTCGACGAGTTGGGCGGAGTTCAACCGACTGGTTCGGACCGCCGCCAAAGCGATGGTCAGCCTCGGGCTGGGTACTGGCGATGTCGTCACGATTCTCGGAGCGAACCGCCCCGAGTGGTCGATCTCGGCGTTGGCTGCGATGCGTGTCGGCGGAATCTCGGCTGGCATCTATACAACGTGCTCGCCCGAAGAAATCTCTTACATCGTGGGACACGCCGAATCGAAGCTGCTCGTCGTCGAGACGCTCGAGCAGTACGAGCGAGTGGCGAGCATTCGAGGTGAGCTGGGCGATCTTCAGACCATCGTGTTGCTGAGCGACGCCGACAAGGTCGACGCCGACGACGTGTTGTCGTGGGACGACTTCATGGCAAAGTCCGCCGACTCGTCGGACGAAGCTATCGACGAGATCCTCGACGCGATCACCGGTGATCAGGTCGCCGACTTCATCTACACCTCGGGCACTACGGGTCCGCCCAAGGCGGTGATGCTGACGCACGAAAACCTCGTGTGGACCGCTCAAGCGCTCGGCGACGCCGTCAAGGTGGACGCCGAAGAGGTCGGACTCAGCTACCTGCCGCTGTCACACATCGCCGAACAGTCCGGCACGATGCTGATCCCGCTGAGCTACGGCTACGAGGTCTGGTACTGCCACAACGGCCTGGAGCTCGCTGACTATCTCAAGGACGTCCGTCCGACCGTGTTCTTCGGGGTGCCTCGTGTGTGGGAGCGAATCGAGGCTGGTGTCAGCGGACAGCTGGCCCAGGCAGAGGGAGCCAAGGCAAAGATCGCCGAATGGGCGATGGGCGTCGGCACTGAGATGACCAAGGTCAAGAACGCCGGCGGAACCCCTGGAGCGGCGCTGAAGGTGCAATACGGGATTGCCGAGAAGCTGTTCTTCTCGAAGATCAAGGCTGCTCTGGGATTCGATCGCTGCAAGTTCATGATCTCGGGTGCCGCTCCGATCCCACGGGCGATCCTCGAGTTCTACGGTTCGCTCGACATGGGAATCATCGAGCTCTACGGCCAGTCCGAGGACACCGGGCCTACGACCACCAACCTTCCTGGCGCAACTAAGTACGGCACGGTCGGTCGGGCGGTGCCGGGTGTCGAGGTCAAGCTCTCCGAGGAGGACGAGATCCTCGTCCGCGGCAAGAACGTCTTCGCCGGCTACTACAAGAACCAGGAAGCGACCGACGAGACCCTCATCGACGGCTGGCTCCACTCGGGCGATCTCGGCGCATTCGACGACGACGGCTTCTTGTCGATCATCGGTCGCAAGAAGGACATCATCATCACGAGCGGCGGCAAGAACATCGCTCCGCAGAACATCGAGGAACTCCTCTCGGGGATCGACTTGGTGTCGCATGCGGTCGTCATCGGCGAGCAGCAGCGATTCCTCGTCACACTCCTGACGCTCGAGCCCGAGTCGTCGGCGAAGTTCGCCGAGGAACATGGGCTCGATGTCGAGACGATGCACGAGTCCGACGTTGTTCGCTCCCACATCGAAGCTGCGATCAAGGCCGACGTGAACCCGCAGATGGCCCGCGTCGAACACGTGCGCAACTTCGTGGTGCTTCCCGGCGAGTTCTCGACCGACGGTGGCGAGCTCACGCCGACCTTCAAGGTCAAGCGCAAGGTCGTCAACGAGAAGTACGCCGACCAGATCACGGCGCTCTACGACGAGGGCCAGCTTCTCTGAACAACGGGCGCCTTTTACCCCTGGGTGACTGGGGGTCAGACCCCAACAACTCAACACGTCGCCGTGCCGACGATCAGTCGGGGCCGATGATCCCGGCGAGCTCGAGCAAGCGATACGGCGGAAGGTGCTGCTCCGTGACTTGCACGCCCAATGCGTCGGAAACGGCGTTGGTCAGCGCGGCGGGGGCGCCGATCATGCCGCCCTCGCCGACGCCACGTGCGTCGTTCTCGCCGTCGGTCAACGTCTCCAAGTGCACAACTTCGATCTCGGGGATCTCCATCGCCGTGGGGATCAAGTAGTCCATGTAGGTCGTCGTCATGAGCGTGGCGTGCTCGTCGTAATGGTGCTTCTCGTAGAAGACGGCGCCGATGCCTTGGGCAACGCCACCACGGACCTGACCGTCTACGACACCGGGGTTGATGATGGGCCCGCAATCCTCGACCACGACATACCGAGGGATCGTTACCTCGCCGGTCTCGAGATCGATGTCGACCCACGCCACGTGGGTCGCGACCGACCACCCACCGTTGCCGACGCCCTCGTAGCGCACCTGGTCGGTGAGCACCGGTCCGGAAGTGATGCCGTCGTCGGCGGCGAGCTTCGCCGCCACGTCTCGATACGTCATGCCCTTGGCCGGCACACCGGCCACATGGATGTTGCCGGCCACGATTTCGATGTCGGAGACGTTGGCTTCGAGCATGTCGGCGGCGACTTCGGCCACCTTGTCGCGGACGTTGCGAGCCGTCACTCGCATCACACCAGCGCCGAGCGGGCCACCACGACTGCCACCCGTGCCGAGCAGCGTGAACTGGGTGCGGTCGGTGTTGCCCCACACGATCTCGACGTCGTCCATCGACACGCCGAACTCGTCGGCGGCCACCTGCTTGTACGTGGTTTGGTGGCTCTGACCGTGCGGGCTCTGTGACGTGTACATCCGAATCGTGCCGTCGGCCGCGAGTTCGGCGCGGCCGTCTTCATAGAGCAGAAGGTCCGATCCCGGCTCGATCGATGACCAGAAGTTTGCGGGGCCTGGCGCTGCCTCGTGGTAGCAGGCAATACCGACACCGAGTCGATGGCCTCGAGCTTCGGCCGTGGATTTCTGCTGTACGAGTTCGTCTCGGTCGATCATGGCGAGCGCATGATCGAGCGTCTTGGCTGCTGACATCGTCTCGTCGAGCGTCGGGCCGGTGATCATTGCCGGAGGCATCGACTCGGGTCTCAGGACATTCTTCGCACGGACATCGCCGGGATCGAGCTCGAGCTCAGCGGCCACGATGTCGATCACACGCTCGCGCATCCAGGTCTCGTTGGCCCATGGCCCGCGGTACGGGACGACTTTGCCCTTGTTGGTCGCGACCGTGCGCGCACGAAGCCGGAACGCCCCGAAGTCGTACGGGCCGGGCATGTACACCTTCCAGAACTTCGCCGTCACCGATGGCGGGATCGGAAAGCCGGGGTATGCGCCCTGGTCGATGATGGCGTCCACGTCGAGGGCTCGAAGGGTGCCGTCGCTGTCAACGGCGACACGAACCCGGAACTGCTCTTCTCGGGCCTGGCCCCCGTCGAGGAGGTTCTCGACCCGGTCTTCGATCCACTGGATCGATTGGCCCATGATCGAGGCGGCTGCGCCAATCGCGATCTCCTCGCGCGACACCGGCCCCTTCGATCCGAACCCGCCACCGATGTCGCCCGCTCGCACGGTTGGGTAGTCCGCAGCGGCGAGCAGCCCCGCGCCGATGCGGTTCATGAGTGGCAGCGTTGACCGGTCTGCGCGGACCTGGGACAACAAACCTCGAGGATCCTGCTCCGTGAGGCGGTGCCGATTGGCCGCCACGAACTCCTTGGCTGCTGCGCCGAACGCAGATCGACGTTCCTTGTTGCGGACGAAGTCACCCACCGAACGCAACGTTGGTTTGTCGATCAGCAGCGCCGCGAGGGCCCACTTCAGAAAGTGCGGCGCCTGCGTCGTGCTGCGCACGTCGAGGTGGCCGTCGTCGGGATCGACCGTGACAACGATTCCGCGGGTCTCCATCGGTTGGTTCGTCTGGCGTGGGCAGGTGAGCGTGGCTTCGATCGTGTGATCGGCCGCATCGAATGCCGCAGCGACGTCGCCGAATTCGTCGGTGAAGTCGCCGAGCACGTTGCCTTTGGCGCGCTCCCACACCTTTGGGGCATTGCCGAGCAGAGCGGCCTTGATCGATCCGACAGCGTCGAGTTCTTCGTAGTCGACGTCGATGAGTTCGAGTGCGTCTTCGGCGATTGCCCGAGAGGTGGCGACGACGAGAGCGACGGGGTCGCCGACGTGTCGGACCCGACGTTCGCTCAGGCAGCCGAAGAGGGGCGCATAGAGCCCGTTGGTCATCAAGAACGGCGGGAAGAGGTTCGTTCGGGCGTTGAGCTCCGCGGCGGTGAACACCCGAACAACACCGTCGAGCGCACGGGCGGCGCTGACGTCGATCGAGACGACGTCGGCATGAGCGAACGGGCTGCGCAGAAACGCTGCGTGGAGGACAGCGGTCGGGTCCCCGTCGGCAACGAAGTGACCGTCGCCGATGAGGAGGCGCTCGTCTTCGACCCGCATCACGCGTTGCCCGACGAACCCAAGCCCAGACGTTTGTCGAGTGGCGGTCATCGATCGCTTCCCATCAGCTCGACAGCGGTCTCGACGCCGTCGACGATCGACTGATAGCCGGTGCAACGGCACAGGTTGCCGCTCAACTCCTCACGAATCTCTTCGGTCGTTGGGCTCGGGTTGTCTCTCAACAATGCAATCGTGCTCATCAGGAAACCTGGGGTGCAGAAGGCGCACTGGAAACTCATCGCCTGGTGCATGGCTGCCTGGACCGGGTGCATCGTCCCGTCGGCGTCTGCGAGGCCCTCGATCGTCACGATTTCAGATCCCTCGGCCTGAACGGCGAGCATGAGGCAGGCCCGAGCAGGTTCGCCATCGATGAGCACGGTGCAGGCGCCGCAGACACCGTGTTCACAACCGAGATGAGTTCCGGTGAGCGCAAGGTCTTCTCGCAAGACGTCGGCAAGATGGCGCCGCGGCTCGACATCGATGGAGTGGTCGGTACCGTTGACCTGCATCGTCAGCGGAATGGTCAGGTCGTTCACGCTGCGGCCTCCTCGTTGTGCAGTGCGGCATGGATCGAACGGGCGGCCACAACCCCGGCGACGTGGCGTCGATAGGCGGCGGTCGCATGGATGTCGCCGTCGGGTTCGAGCACGTCGGTGACCGCAGCGCGCATCGACGCGATCGCCTCGGGCCCGGCGTCGGTGCCGATCAGCGCAGCTTCGGCCTCGGCGACGCGCACCGCGGTGCTGGACACGCCGAAGAACGCCAGCGCAGCCGAGGTTACGATCGCATCAGCAATCGTGAGCTGGCAGGCGACGCCCACCATGGCGTAGTCACCGTGGCGCCGGCTCTGTTCGATCACCGCATGATGCGTGCCGGGTGTCCCGAAGCGCACCGACGTCACAAGTTCATCGGAGTGAGCAACGGTGGTGAAGTGGCCATCGAAGAAGTCGGCCGCATTGATGGTGCGGCTCTGCGTGGCCGAACGAAGCTCGATCTCGGCGTTGGTCGCCAAACAGACAGCGGGAAGCTCCGCCGCCGCATCGGCGTGGGCAATCGACCCGACGACGGTGCCACGGCTACGGATCGCCCGATGCCCAACGTGGGGGAGCGCGGCCCGAAGCAGCGGTGCCCGCTCCGCGACACGGGGTGAACCCTCGGCCTCGGCGTGGCGAACCATCGCTCCCACGCGGAGGCGGTCATCGTCGACATCGATCGTGGCGAGCTCGACGATTGACCCGATGTCGACGATGTGCTCTGGACGGCCGAGCCGAAGCGCCATGACCGGCAGAAGGCTTTGACCTCCGGCGAGCACTTTGGCGTCATCGCCATGCTCGGCCAGGAGGTCCAACGCCTCTTCGATCGAGCGGGGCCGGTGATAGGTGAACGGCGGGAACTTCACGCCCGCACGGTAGTCAACCGGGTAGCGTCGTTCGAGCCGACGATCGGCCCGTCGTCAGGTCGTCGTCAAGAAGGCGCTACCGAAGTTGACGCCGAAGCGTTCACACCAGATCTGTACCTCGGAGAAGACGCTCAGATCGACGTCGACAGGGATCTCATAGTTCTGAGCGCCGATGTTTCCCTTGAGCTCGCCGAGGCTCACGAAGTCGCTATTGTCAGCACGAAGGTAGACCTTGAGGTCGGGGCCGTTGTCGGAGGAGAACTCCTCGAAGCGCAAGAAGCGCTGCTCGGAGCCGTCGTTGAGGACGTCGGCTCGGCCGACGATCTCATATCGCGACTCGCCGCTGAAGTCGCCGCTCAAGATCGTGACGATCTCGCCCGGCTGGTTCTCGGTTTCGGTCTCGTCACCGGTGGCTTCTGCTTCGGCCGGCTCGTCGTCAGCCATCTCCGCCTCGACGTCCTCGATGGGCTCATCGATCTCGGTCATGTCCTCTTGGGCGTCTTCCATCGCGTCGATGAACTCGTCGGTCGCGGCGACTTCGTCTTGCTCTTCGATCGTGGCGTTGAACACCGGGCCGGCTTCATCGACTTCGTTGTCGATGAACGCCGCCTGAATTCCGAAGAAGCCGAATGCGAGCCACGCAACGACACCGAGAATCAGGGCGCCGCCCACTGCGAGAAGGGGTTTGTTGTTGCGAATGTTCATACGCCTATGAACCTAGGGATGACGCTGAACCATTTCGTCGATCTCATGAAAAAGTTCGAAACGCACCGGGCGGGCCGAAGCGGCCTGCCGCAGTTGGGAGGTGCTCAGGCGAGCACGTCTTTGGCAATGATCGTCTTCATGATTTCGCTCGTGCCGCCGTAGATGCGTGTCACCCGAGAGTCGACCCATGCTCGAGAGATCGGATACTCGGTCGTGTAGCCGTAGCCCCCAAACAGCTGGAGGCAGCGGTCGGTGACACGGCCCTGCAACCCGGTTCCCCACAACTTGGCCTGCGCTGCCTTTGCCGCCGAGAGCGTCCCGTTGTTGAGTTCGGTGATGCATTGCTCGATGAACGGTCGGGTCACGGCGACTTCGGTGGCGACATCTGCGAGTTCGAACTTCGTGTTCTGGAACGATGCGATCGGCGATCCGAAGGCTGTCCGGTCCTTGACGTAGTCAATCGTCCAGGCGATCGCGGCCTCAGCCACGGCCAATCCGTACACGCCGATCGAGAGACGTTCTTGGGCGAGATTGAACGTGAGGTATTCGAACGCCCGTCCTTCCTCGCCGAGCAGATTGGTGGCGGGAACTCGCACATCGGAGAAGAAGAGCTCGGCGGTGTCGGCCGAGTGTTGGCCGACCTTGTCGAGGTTTCGTCCTCGTTCGAATCCGGCCATCCCCCGTTCGAGGACGAGCAGCGACATGCCGTTGCGTCCTCCTTCGGGCTTGGTGCGGGCGACCACGATGACCAGGTCGGAGTTGATGCCGTTGGTGATGAAGGTCTTCGAGCCATTGACGATGTATTCGTCGCCGTCGCGAACGGCTGTGGTGGCGATGCTTTGGAGGTCGGATCCCGTGCCGGGCTCGGTCATGGCGATCGCGGTGATGAGCTCGCCGGACGCGACACCGGTCATCCAGCGATCCTTCTGCTCCTCTGTGCAGTACTCGACGAAGTAGGGGATCGTGATGTCGTTGTGGAGCGTGATGCCGAGTCCTGCGCCGCCGATCCCAGCGTGCGCAAGCTCCTCGCTGATGATCGCATTGAAGCGGAAGTCGGACGACCCGCCACCGCCATGGCTCTCGGGCGCATTGAATCCGACGAAGCCGTGCGCTCCCGCTGCCTGGTACACCTGGCGGTCGATGATGCCGTCCCGCTCCCACTCGTCGTTTCGAGTGACCATGTCATCGTCGACAAAGGCTCGGAAGCTCTGCCGAAAGAGTTCATGCGTGTCGTCGTAGATCGTCACCGGACTATCCCCCTCGGTTGCACTTGGGGCGAGGTTACGACAGGCGCGTGCCCGATGGGAGACCACGATGTGACGTCGGTTACCCTCGGGTAAGCGTCCACCGCATAGGTGCGGTGAGTCACCCAGAGGGGAATCACACAATGAAGAAAGCACTGGTCGCGTTGCTCGTCGCCGCCATGACCATCCTCGGTATGTCCGGCGTGGCAACCGCGCAGGACGAAGAAGAAACTGTTGTCGGCACCGTCGAGAGCGATCCGCCGGCTGTACCCGCTGCTGGCGAGTACACCGTGACCGCCACTGGAGCCGGGTTCATTCCGGACTCGACGATTCTCTTGGGTTCGTGCCAATCACCCGCCGACACGCTCACGCCGGGCGTGTCGTCCGTCGAGGAGATCACGGCTGCAGCGGGTGCTATCGATCCACTTGCCAACTGCGACCTCGCTAACGCGCTCACAATCACTGTCGACGGTGACGGCGCCTTCGAAGAGGAAGTCACCGCCGAGATCGGCGACAACTTCTTCCTGACCGCCGGAACCATCACCGGAGCCCCGCAGGCGGGCGCCGTGTGGATCCCGATCGTCGATCCCGCCGCAGCGCAGCTCGCCGTGACGGGTGTCGAATCGAGCCACCTCGCCCTCATGGGTGTGGCGCTCGTGCTCTTCGGTGCCGTGGCCGTTCAGGCCGGACGTCGCCGCGCCACGATCTGATCAGACCCTGATCCACTGCAGAAGACCCGCTTCGGCTCCGGCCGGGGCGGGTCTTCGCCGTTTTGCTTGGGGTCAGGCACTGACCCCACGTCGCTCGTCAGCCTGACTCGGCCAGCAGTTTGCGGGCGATCACCATCTTCTGGATCTCGTTGGTGCCCTCGCCGATGATCATCAACGGCGTGTCCCGCAGATAGCGCTCGACTCGATATTCGGTCGTGAATCCATTGCCGCCGTGGATGCGGACAGCGTCCATTGCCACCTCGAAAGCTGCCTCGCTCGCAAAGAGCTTGGCCATGCCTGCGTCGAGGTCGATGCGTTCGCCGGCGTCGTACTTTCGGGCGGCGTCGTAGGTGACCAAACGTGCGGCGTGAACCTTGGTGGCCATCTCGGCGAGTTTGAAGCTGATCGCTTGATGGTGCGCAATCGGCTTGCCGAACGTCTCGCGCTCCTTCGCGTAGGCGAGGGCGTCGTCGAGCGCAGCTTGGGCGACGCCGACGGCGCGGGCCGCGATGTTGATGCGCCCGAGTTCGAGCGCGCTCAGGGCATAACGAAGTCCATGGCCGATGCCATCGTCGCCGCCAAGGATCGAGGAGTGAGGCACTCGATGATCGACATAGCTCATCTCGACGGTTTCGAGCCCGCGGTAGCCGAGCTTGTCGATCTTCTTCGAGGCGGTGATCCCGCCGGAGGTGTTGCCGGGCTCCTTTTCGACCAGGAAGCACGTGACCTCGTCATCGGCGGTCTTCGCGAGCAACATCACGAGGCTGGCGCGCACGCCGTTGGTGACCCACATCTTCGTGCCGTTGACGATCCACTCGTCACCGTCACGCACGGCCTTGCATCGCATCGAGCGGGTGTCGCTACCGGCATCGGGTTCGGAGAGCGAGAAGGCCGCACGGAAGCTGCCATCGACCATGCGGGGGAGCAGCGAAGCTCGTTGATCGTCGGTGCCGTATCGCGTGATCATGGTCGCGGCGATCTTGTGGGTGTTGACGATGCCGGCGAGCGACATCCAACCCCGAGACAGCTCTTCGATGATTCGGGCGTAGGTGGTGGCGTCGAGTCCGAGGCCTCCGTACTCCGGCGCGATCGTGGCGCCGAACAACCCGAACGCACACATCTGATCGAACATCACCTGCGGGAAGTCGTCGGCATGTTCGAAGTCGTCGGCCTTGCCGATGACGTCGGTGTCGATCCAGGCCCGGACGGCCTGGACAATGGCGTCGGCGACGGCCGGGTCGGTGATCTCGGTTGCGGTCACGGTGTCACCGTGATGGCGAACTCGGGGCAGTTGTCGGCGGCGAGTTGGGCGAGTTCTTCGAGTTCGGTCGGCACCTCGGCGCTGGCGCCGTCACCGAGACGAAGGATGGCGTAGCCCTCGTCGTCGACGTCGAAGAGCGCTTCGGCGAGCGAATAGCAGCGGTTGTGCCCTTGGCAGGCGGAGCGGTCGAAGTCGATGTTCATGAGGGCAAGTCTCGCTGTCGGGTCAGGGACTCGGCAATACCCAGGGTCACGAGTCGAAGCCGACACCAAAGCGATCGAGGAGACGGAGCCATGCGCCGTTCGTGCCGCCGTTCTCGTCGGCTCGTGCGATCTGGCGACGGGTGTACTGGATAATGGTGTTGCGGAACGGCTCGGGTGGGAACGGAAGAGGCTTCCGCCGGACTATGCCGAGTGCCGTGCGTTCGGTGTTGAGCCCGTCGACGAGATCGAGCGCAGCGAGCGCGGCCCATCGACTCGCGCCGACGCCGAGTCCGGTGTAGCCGCCGAACCAGACGAGGCGGTTGTCGTGTTTGGTCCCGAACGTGGCGGCGAACTTCGACGTCGTCCCGATCGGGCCGGCCCACCGGTGGCTGAACTCGACGTCCTCGAGTTGGGGAAAGGTGGTTCGGAAGTGTTCGGCGATCAGTACGTGACTGTCGATGCGGTTCTCGTACTCGGGCCCCATCCCGTTGCCGGCGTAGTAGTTGGCGTCGTAGCCGCCCCACAGGATGCGGCCGTCTCGGGTTCGCCGGTAGTAGTGGAACTGGTTGCCCGAGTCGGAGATGCCGAAGGGCTCGATCCATCCGACGGACGCCCACTGCTCGGCGCTGAGCGGCTCGGTCATCAGCACGTGGTCGTAGATCGGGATCACCCAGTTGCGAATCGACGGGACGGGTTCGGCCCACGCATTCGTGGCGACGATGACGCGGTCGGCGTCGATCGTCGCTCCTGTTTCGGTGGCGAGCCGAAGGCGGCTTCCGTTCGGGTCGACGGCGGCGACACGGGTGCTTTCGTGGATCGTGCCCCCAAGGCGCGTGACGGCGTCGGCGAGACCCCACACAAGAGCGGCGGGGTCCACCATGAGCGAGCCGTTGGGGTCGCGCAGACCACCGAGGTAGGTGGGCGAGTCGACGAGCGCCCGTGTCTCGTCGGCGTCGAGAAACTGTGCGGTCAGGCCGCGCTCGTTCATCCACGAGGCCTCTTCGGCGAGGTCCTCGACCTGCCACGGCTGGACCGCAACGCCGAGGTAACCGCCTTGATCGACCGCAGCGTCGATGCCGAGTTGGTTGAGCTGGCGGATCATGTCCCGGAGATTCTCGCTGCCAAGTCGCTCGAGCGTGTCGTAGTCGTTTGGCCAGTGTCGGAGCCCGTTGAAGATGCCGTGGGTCAGCGACGCGTCACAGAATCCGCCATTGCGAGTGGAGGCGCCGAATCCGACGGTCTCCGCTTCGAGGACGACCACCTTGCGTGCGGGCGAGGCCTCGAGCGCGTGGATGGCCGCCCACAAGCCGGACAGCCCGCCGCCGACGATCGCGAGATCGAACGACGCGTGGCCCACTGCCGGATCGAATGGTCCGGGTGCGCCGACGCGGTCGGTCCAGAAGACGGCAGGCCTCGGGTCTCCGAGTGCGGTCAGCGAGGCATGGGCCATTTTCGAATCGTAGGTTGTGGCGATTCGTCAGGGCAGCCGAGGTGGCTACCAAAAGCCGAGAAGGCGCCCTGCTAGGGCCAACGCCGCAGCGATCATGACGGCCCGGATCCACTTCTCGCCGCCGCGCACGGCAAAGCGTGCACCCACCCAGCCGCCAATGGACAAGCCGATCGCCAGGATGATTGCCGGTCCCCAACGCACATTGCCTTGCAGGATGAAGACCGGAAGCGCGATGCACGTGGCGCACAGGGTGAAGATGACCTTGACCACATTCGCCGTGACGAGGTCGAGCCCGGCCCGGCTGAGCGCACTGAGGAGCACGAGGCCCACGCCCGCCTGAATCGCACCCGCGTAGATCCCGATCACGAAGAACACCGTGAGTGTCACCCACAACGGCCACGGCTGGGCGTCCTCTTTGGGCTTGGGTTTCAGGATCGTCAAGACGATCAACGGAATCATGAGCAGTCCGAAGACTCGCTCGAACGACTCGTCGGTCAGTTCGCCGATCCCGTAGGCGCCGACGAGCGCACCGACGAGCGCCGGAGGGATCACCCGTGTGAGGCGATCGGGCGACACGGTTGCGCCCTCTCGTCGGTAGGAGAGGAGCGACGTGATGTTGGAGGTGAGGATGCCGACGCGGTTGCTGCCGTTGGCTGCGACGCCCGGCACCCCGGCGAGGACGAGAAGGGGCACGGTGAGCATCGAGCCGCCGCCGGCCATGGCGTTTACCGCGCCGGCGAAACCGCCGCCGAGCAGCAGGAGGATCGCCTCGAAGGTTGTCACGAGTCGCTGCGGTCGATCGGGGTGAACCGGGCGCCGCCGTACACCTGCTCGACCGGAGCGAGTTCGAGCTGGTGGATGTTGACGTGCGGCGGTGCATCGAGGCAATGGAGGATCGAGGCGGCGACATCTTCGGGGGTCAGTTCGGTGATGCCCGTGGTCTTCAGGTCTTGACGGAGGTCAGGGTCGTCGATCGCGACGTCGTAGAACTCGGTTGCGACCCGTCCCGGGTTGATCTCGGTCACGCGGATCGCTGAACCGGCCAGTTCCATTCGGAGGTCTCGGCAGAACTTGTGGACGGCGCCTTTGCTCGCTCCGTAAAGCGCGGCTGGCCCGGGGTAGAGGGCGAGGGTGGAGCTGATGTTGACGATGTGGCCACGCTGGCGATCGATCATGCCGGGCAGGACCGCCTGGGTGAGCAGGATCAGTGCGGTGACGTTGGTGTCGATGGTGCGCTCGACGTCGTCGGGGTCGGCGTCGACGAGCGAGCCCATGGCCCGTCCGAGCCCCGCGTTGTTGATGAGCACGTCGATGTCATGGGTCCGACCGATCTCGGCGATCTGGTCGCGATTGCGGACGTCGAGGGTGAGCGGCGTGCAGCCGGTCTCGTCGGCGAGTCGGGCGAGCCGGTCTGCGCGTCGCGCCGCAGCGATGACGGTGAGCCCCCGGCCGGACAGAGATCGGACGACGGCGTCGCCGATGCCGCTCGATGCGCCGGTGACGAGCACCGTTCCGGTTTCGAGCATGGCAGGGCCCTTTCGTCGCTCGATAACGTCGAACCACCGTAGGCCCGCAAGAGGAAGACTCCGTGTCCCGACCGCTCATCTCGACCGAACAACGCCGGCGTCGCCTTGCCCGCCGCCATCTGCTTGCGTCCGGTACCGGGACGGATGACGTTGCCCAGATCACCGATGCGCTCCTGGCGTTGCACGCCAGCGATCCGGCCACGGTGTTCCTCACGGCCCTGGCGCGTATGAACAACCCGTCGGTCGAGCGGATCGAAGACACGATCTACGAGGACCGCTCGGTCGTTCGGCACCATGCCATGCGGCGCACGATCTGGGTGATGGGGCGAGAAACCGTGCGCCTTGCACACGCCACCACAACGGCGAAGATCGCCGCCGGAGAGCAGAAGAAGAACGTCAAGGCCGTGGCGGCGTCGGGCATCGCCGACCCGGAGAACTGGTTCGCCGAAGCACGTGCCGAGGTGCTTGCGTACCTGGCCGAGGTCGGCATCCGGAGCACGCGACAGATCGGCGAAGAACTTCCGCACCTCGCCGTGCCGCTCGAGTACGGCTCCGCCAAGCACAGCGCCACGCTGAACGCGCATTCGAAGCTGCTCCAGGGCGCGGCGTTCGACGGGGACCTGGTCCGGGTGCGTCCCAACGGCACGTGGATTTCCTCGGAGTATCCGTGGACGATCACCGAGAAATGGTTGGGCGGGCCTATCGCGGGCCTGGAGACGCGTCCTGCTGCCGCGGAACTCGTCGAGCGTTGGCTACGCCAGTTCGGGCCTGGCACGGAGACCGATCTCGTGTGGTGGTTCGGCGAGACGAAGACCCTGATCCGCAACGCACTCGCCGACTGCGGTGCCGTCGAGGTCGATCTCGACGACGGGTCGACGGGGTGGGTTGCCGCCGACGATGCCATGGCGAACGAGGATGATGTCGACCCATGGGTGCGCCTTCTCCCGGGCCTCGACCCAACAGCGATGGGGTGGAAAGAGCGGGATTGGTATCTCGACCCCACGTGGGTGGAGCCGATGTTCGACCGGTTCGGCAACATCGGCCCGTCGATCTGGGTTGATGGCCGGATCGTCGGTGGGTGGATGCAACGTGAGGACGCGTCGATCAATGTCGAGCTGTTCACCGAAATCGACGCGCCGCATCGCCGCCTGCTCGACGACGCGGTCGGCCAACTCGAAGCGGCCGTCGGTGGCGTCGTGGTCAAGCCACGCTTCCCCGCACGCATGACGAAGGCCCTCGCTGCTAGCTGAACTCGCGGGTTAGAACGGGGTCTGACCCTCTCCTTACATGACGTACAGAATGTAATGAGAGGGTCAGACCCCGTTCTTACATGCGGCCCCAGTACTCGTCTTTCAGCAGGCGTTTGTAGAGCTTGCCTGTCGGGTGGCGGGGGAGTTCTGACCGGAAGTCAACCGACCGGGGACACTTCACGTCGGCGAGTCGCTCTCGACAATGCGCGATCAGACGCCGTTCCAAGGCGGCGGCGTCGTCGTCGCTTGCGGGCATCGCCGTGGGTTGAACGACGGCTTTGACCTCTTCGCCGAACTCGTCGTTCGGCACGCCGAATACCGCAACATCCACGACATCGGGATGCATGGCCAGGGCGTTCTCCGCCTCTTGGGGGTAGATGTTCACTCCACCAGAGATGATGGTGAAGGCCCGACGATCGGTCAGGTACAGAAAGCCGTCGTCGTCGACGCGGCCGATGTCGCCGAGGGTCGACCAGCCGTTGCTCAGGTGAGAGTCGGCGGTCTTGTCGGGGTCGTTGTGGTAGCTGAACGTGCCGCCGTCGGAGAAGTACACGCCGCCCTCTTCGCCGGTCGGCACTTCGTTGCCGTCGTCGTCGACGATGTGCAGCACGCCCATGACCGGCTTGCCAACCGTGCCCTTGTGCGAGAGCCATGCCTCGGAGTCGCAGTAGGTGAGGCCATTGCCCTCGGTGCCGGCGTAGTACTCGTGAATGACTGGGCCCCACCAGTCGATCATGCGCTCCTTCACCTCGATCGGGCAGGGGGCGGCTGCATGGACGGCGTAGCGAAGCGAAGACGTGTCGTGCTTCGTGCGCTCCGCATCGGGCAGCTTGAGCATGCGGACGAACATGGTGGGGACCCACTGGGACGTGGTCACCCGATGCCGTTCGATCGCAGCGAGGGCGAGTTCGGGGTCGAACCCTTCGAGCACGACGACGGTTCCGCCCGTCCGAAGGACACCGCGGCAAAAGCGCAGCGGGGCAGCGTGGTAGAGCGGGCCGGGGGAGAGGTAGACGGCATCGTCGCCGAAGCCAAAGAGCATCTGGGCCAAGCGGGTGACGCTGTCGCCGGTGCCCAATGGCTCGCCGGTCGCGAGCACTTTGACGCCCTTCGGACGGCCTGTCGTGCCCGAGCTGTAGAGCATGTCGTTCGTTTCGATTCGGCCCGACAACGGTTCGGCTGACGCTTCGGCCAAAACGGCTTCGAGCGGGTCATGCCCCTCGATGGCCCCGCCCACACACAATCGGGTTTCGACATTCGGGGTGGCGTCGATGATGCCGGTGGCGACGTCGTTCAGGTACGGCGAGGCGATGAAGGCGCGTGCACCACAGTCGTCGACGATGTACGCGACTTCGTCGGTGTTGAGCCGGGAGCTGATGGCCGTGTAGTAGAGCCCGGCGTAGTGGCAGCCCCACATGATGGCGAGGTAGTCGAGCCGATTCTCCATGCAGAACGCCACGTGGTCGCCAGCCTCGAGTCCCGCTCCTCGGAACACGTTCGAGAGTCGGTTAGCCATGTCGTCGAGCTGGCCATAGGTCAGGGTTTCGCCCGACGGCTCCATGACCACGGCGACCCGGTCGGGGTCGAGGTCTGCCCAGTAGCCGGGGAACAGCGGTGGTTGGTCAGGCGCGTTCATCGACGCATTGTTGCATCCCGGGCGCGCTCAGGCTCCGGAGAGGACGATGTCGCTGAGGGGGTTGCGGCCGTCGATGGAACCTCGAATGGAGAGCGGGCGGAAGCCAAGAAAGCCGCCGTCGGTCACGAATTCGTGTCCGTTGGGGTCGACAGCGGGGTTGTAGTGGTCGCGTGCTGCGGCGCCGTGAGCGCCGTTCATCATGTAGCTCGACGCCGCATCTTGGGAGTCCCAGAAGGTCAGGGTGGCCACGAATCGGGTTCGAAGGTTCGTCATCGCGGTTCCCCATCGCCCGCTCGACGTGTCGAGGAACTGCTTCTCGAGGCCGGTGTTGACGCGGAAGAAGGCTGGGGCAGTCTTGAGGTACGCCGTTCCGAGGGTGATGGCGGCGCTCGGGCCGTCGAATTCTGCGGGGACACCGTCGAGTGCCTCGTCGATCTCGGCTCTGGTCACGCCAGGGAAGATGCCGACGGCTCGGACGAGTTGGAGCCGGATGTCCACCCCGCCAGCGAACACGGCGCCGACGTCGCTCGTGAGGAATGCGTCGAGCGAGTTCTCGTGGTCCCAGCAGGCGAGCAGGACTTCTCGTCCAAGTTGGGGTCGAGGAAGGCCACCGCTGAATGGCGTGGAGACTGCCGAGCGTGCCGATCGCAGGCCGGGTACCTCGTCCGGAATCGGTGCCGATCGCCGCAGAGCGGTGAGCGGTGACGTGTCAACGAGGTGCGCACTGAACAACATGAATCACGTTGCGCCGATTTCGCGTCCGGGTCCAGCGAACTCGGTCACAACGATCAAGGATCGCCCATCACTGGGTGAAACCTCCGCTTTGCGAAAGAATGGCCCTTTTTCGAAATGCAACTTTGAGCTGAATTCGCGTGTTCGCGTCGAATGGAGAAAAACGCATCGTTTTTCGATCGAGAATTCGCGTCACCTTTGGCTCCGGAGCGTCGATAGTGGTGCACGTACCGAGGAGGCGACATGAACCCACCAGCCAACACCGATCACCACATGATGATGAGCGCTCCGCAGCCCATGGGCTTCGGTGGTGGACACGTAGAGGACGACCTCTGCGACCTCTGCTTCGAGGAGCTTCGTGAGCTTCCGATGCGCATGCAGCTCGGTATGGACCTCTCGGCGCTGGACTGATTCCGGCAGCTGATTGATCCGACGACGTCAAGTCTGTCGTCGCACGCCCCGACAACACGACGCCGGCCACGTCGGCCTCGATTCACCGCAACAACTTCCCATTCTGAGCGAAAGCAGCCCCGATGACTTCGTACCTCTCCGACCTCGAGTCCTTCGCGTCCC
>JAHDDK010000061.1:8615-26218 GCA_020629375.1 Acidimicrobiales bacterium | reverse complement strand
CTCCGAAGTGCTCGACGTGATGAAGGACCTCGCTCGTGAGGGCATGACCATGGTGTGCGTGACGCACGAGATGGGCTTCGCCCGTGAGGTCGCCGACCGGATCGTGTTCATGGAGTCCGGCGACATCGTCGAAGTCGGCACGCCCGAACACTTCTTTACCAACCCCACCGAAGACCGCACCAAGCTCTTCTTGTCGCAGATTTTGTAGCGCCTTCGCCGAAGCCCACGCTGCGGTCGCGGTCTTCGCCTCAGACGTTCGCCGTGCGCGTGCTGGCGGTGTTGACGAGCCAGTCGAAGATGGGATCGCGGCGACGGAACATTTCTGGGTGCCACTGGAGACCCACGATCGGGAGATCGTCGAACTGAATCGCCTCGACGTCCCCGTCGGCGGCTCGACCAACGACCGTGATGCCGTCGCCGATCTCGTCGAGCACCTGATGGTGGAAGCTGTTCACCGACACGGAGTTCCCGTAGACCGAGCCGGGAATGGACTCGGGGTCGAGCTCGACGACGTGGACCTCGACATCAGCGGGGGAGTCGTATCGGGCGTGCTCGGGGCGGTGCTGGATCAGGGTGCCGCCCGCGGCAACGTTGAGCACTTGGTTCCCTCGACAGATGCCGAGTGTCGGGAGCTGGGTCTCGATCGCGACGCGGGCGATCTCGAGTTCGAACTCGTCACGATCGGCCTCGACAGGGGTGAGGTCGGGGCTGGGTGTGTGGCCGTATTGAGCGGGATCGATGTCGGCCCCGCCACTCAGCACGACCGCATCGAGCCGGCCAACCAGTTCGACCGGATTGACCGCCTGCGGGAGATGCAGCGGGATGCCACCTGATGCGATCACGGCGTTGACATAGTCGACCAGAACGGCATCGAGGAGTGCGTCAGCCAAGACGTCGGGCGACCCGGCGACGTCGCCATAGGGAAACGTGCGGCCGGTAATGCCGATGAGCGGTTTCACGAAATGAGGGCCTTCTGTAGAGGTTGTGAAGCGGTCCCGCAAGGGGCTTTGGGGGACGCAAGTGAGACAGCCTACCTATCGCCCAATCCGGCCTTGCTCGAAGCATTCTCACCGTATGCATTCAACAGCTGTGAGAAAATCTTCCTTGCTTGCCATTTTGTGTGGTCTAGCGATCGTTGTGGTCAGTGGTCTTGCCCTGTCATCGATGGCTGGAGAGGCTGGCGCTGCCGACCTCGATTGCGGCTACGACATCAAGAACCGGACGACGTGGGGCAGCATCACCGTCGCGACGGCTGATGGAGAGGTAGAGGTCGCCCGAGGCGACGATCTGCGGGTCACCGTCGACAACATGGGCGATGCCACCGTTGTCGTGATCAATCGCACTGCGGTCTGGGAAGTCGAAGGCTGCACGACTGCAGGTGACTACGAGGTCGTTCGAGTTAGTGACCGAATGGTCCCGCCGATCTGCCATGCGTACCTGACGGCCAATGGCGATCTTCAGGTCTCAATGATCTCCACCGGACGTGGCGAGGTGGCGGTGAACCTCATCGGTTCGGACGGTGGCTACCTCTTTGTCGATCGCATCACTGATGCGGATGTGCTCGCCCAGTCGGGTGAGCCAGTCTTCACTATCGGAGATGTGCCCGAGGGCGACTACGAGGTTCAAGTGCGTGCCATTCGCCCCAGCGGTGCCAAGACCGTGCGAGCAACGTGCACGACGCCCGACAACTCGTCGATACTCAGCATCGGTCAGACGTTCTACTCATGCACGCTCGAAGCGGTAGCCGAAGGAACCCTCGTCCGAGTCGAAACCGAAGGCTCGCTCGCTGGTGCATCGGTCAACCTGCGCGGCGGTCTTCGCTGGATCGCCACGATGGACTCCACCGACGATGACGTTGCGACGGCGATCGTTGATCGTGCGCCGGCTGTCGCCATCATTCGACAGAACGGCAACACGCTGAGCCTTCCGTGCGACTGAGCGTTTGTCGCTGACCGAAATCTCACTCACTGGATTGGCCCGTCCCGAAAGGGGCGGGCTGTTCCGCGTTTTGGGCCAGAATGGCGGGGCGTCGGGGACGAAGCCGAGAAACCCCTAAAAAAAGACTATACATTTAAGGGATTTAGGGTATAGTAAGAATCATGATGTCGTTGTACCTCTTCTGTGCAGCTCTCGGGATTCCCCTGCTCGCGTTGTTCGCGCTCGGCGGAAGCGATGCAGAAGTCGACGCGGACCTCGACGTCGGTGACGTTGGATTCGACGTTGGCGACGCAGGATTTGACGGCGAGGTCGGCACGGACATCGATGTCGCTTCCCATGGGGACGTCGGCGACTTCACTGGCCTCTGGCGCAAGATTCCGGTGAGCAGCTACGCCTTCTTCTTGTCGTTCTTCGGTGGGGTGGGGGCGATCACCACCTGGATCACCGATTCGGGCACGATCCCCATTCTGATCTTCTCGGTTGTCCTCGGAATCTTGGCCGCAGCGATCAATGCTGCATTCTTCGGGTTTCTTCGACGCACCGATTCGTCTTCTCAGCTCACCGAACGTCAGATCGAGGGGCGGCTCGCCACGGTGTCTGTCCCGATCGAGGCCGGCATGCGGGGTCGGATCTCTCTCGATACCGGCGAGGAGCGACTGCAACTCACCGCTCGCTCAGTCGATGGATCGGTGAACCGCTTCGACCGCGGCGACGAAGTCGTGGTCGTCCGGGTCGACAATGGGGTGGCCCACGTCATGGCCGTCGACCCTGAGCTCACCTGACCGAACCGAACCTCAACACATCTCTCATGAGTAAAGGAGCAATGCCATGTTTCCACTGATCGCTGGTCTGGCGATCGCCTTGATGGTGATCACCGCCATTTTCGTGGTGAAGAGTCTGATCATCATCTGTCCGCCCAACCGCGTGGCCGTGATCTCGGGCAAGACACGTCAACTGCCGGACGGGCGTACGGTCGGCTACCGCACAGTCCGCGGTGGACGCACGCTGCGGATCCCGCTGCTCGAACAGGTGTCCTGGATGGACCTCAACAACATCCCTCTCGAAGTTGGGGTGCTCAACGCCTACTCGAAGGGTGCGATCCCACTCAATGTGCAAGGCATCGCCAACGTGAAGGTCTCGAGCAATGAGTCGTTGCTGTCGAACTCCGTCGAGCGTTTTCTCAACGTTCCCCATCAGTCGATCGCGCAGATTGCGAAGGAGACACTCGAGGCGAACCTCCGTGGCGTTCTCGCGACATTGACCCCCGAAGAAGTCAATGAGGACCGGCTCAAGTTCTCCCAGTTCCTCATCGAAGAGGCCGACGACGACATCAAGACCCTTGGTCTCGAGCTCGATGTGCTCAAGATCCAGAACGTCACTGATGAAGTCGGCTACCTCGACTCGGTCGGACGCCTCCGGACCGCTGAGGTCCTCAAGTCGGCCCGTGTGGCCGAGGCGCAGCGTCAGGCCGAAGCCGAACAGGCCGAAGCCGAGTCTCGCCAGAAGGCCGAGATCGCGCAAGCGCAGGCCGAGCGCGAGATCGTCGAAGAGCAGAATCTGCTTCGAGTGCGTTCGGCGGAGCTCGACGGTGTTGCCCGCGCAACCGAGGAGGAGGCCAAGGTCGCGGGCGACAAGGCGAAGGCCATCGCTCAGCAGGAACTCGAGACGGAGCGCATCGAGCTCGAGAAACGACGCCTCCAGGCCGATGTCGTGTTGCCGGCGCAGGCGGCGCTCGAGGCCCGTCAGATGGAAGCCCGTGCCGATGCTGCCCATATTGTCGAGGAGGGCGCCGCCCAGGTCGAAGTGTTCAAGCGGCTCACGTCTCAGTACCGGGCGGCCGGCGACGACGCGCACGACATCCTCGTTCTCAACATGTTGCCTCAACTCGTCGAGCAGATTGTCTCGACGGTCAATGGCATCGACATCGACAAGATGACGGTCATCGACTCTGGTGGCGACGGCCAGGCGCTTCCGGGTGTGGTCAAGCAGTTGCCGGCGTCGGTTATCTCGATCGCCGAGCAGATCGAAACCGCAACGGGTGTCGACATCATGGGTCCGTTGCGCGACAAGATGGCCGCTGCTGGAGCGGCTGGCGACGACGGCACGCCTGCACTTGCTCAGTCCTCGGCCTCGTCGGTCGATCAGATCGATGCGGGCGCGGTGACGGAGTCGGTCGAGTCGACCACCCCGGCCCCACCAGCAATTAACTAGGCCCACACCGACACTCACGGAGGCACGTTCGGTGACGCATGTTCTCGGAATCGACATCGGTGGATCAGGCATGAAGGCGGCGGTCGTCGACACGGCGACCGGCGACTTCGTGACGTCGAAGCACCGCATCAAGACGCCACGTCCGGCGACGCCGGAGGCGATGGCCGACGTCGCCCGTCAGCTTGTCGACCATTTTGAGTGGACGGGGCAGGTCGGCGTCGGGTTTCCCGGGGTCATCCAGAACGGAATCGTTCGGACGGCTGCGAACCTCGACAAGTCATGGATCGATGTGGACGGCGATCGGTTGTTCACCGACGCGTGCGGATGCGATGTGGTGATGATCAACGACGCCGACGCCGCCGGTCTGGCCGAGGTGCGCTTCGGTGTGGGCGAGGACGTCCGCGGCGTGGTGATCATGCTCACGCTGGGCACCGGAATCGGATCGGCGGTGTTCGTAGACGGACAGCTGGTCCCGAACACCGAGTTCGGACACCTGATCATGGATGGCGAGATCGCCGAGGATCGTGCGTCGTCGAGAGCCAAGGACGACCGCGAACTCTCGTGGGAAGCGTGGGGAGCAGAAGTGCGGGCGTTCCTCATGGAGATGGACAAGCTGTTTTGGCCGGAGCTGATCATGCTCGGCGGCGGCATCTCGAAACAGTTCGAGCACTTCTCCCCGTACCTCGAGGGCGTGCGTGCATCGGTCAAACCCGCCGAACAGTTCAATCGTGCGGGCATCGTCGGTGCGGCATTGTGCCCCTCGACGCACGGCTGAGGCGACGCGACAAGAACTACACGTAGTCGAGCGACAGCGAAGTTGTTCGCTTCATCTCCTCCATCACGAACGTTGTCCGCACGTCGTACAGGTCGATTCGCTCGATGAGTCGCTGGTAGAACGAGTCGTACGCATCCATGTCCGGCACGAGAACTTTCAGCAGGTAGTCGGTTTCGCCACTCGTGCGAAAGGCCTCCACGATCTCGTCGAACTCGCTGAGTGTGTCGATCAGCCGGTCGGTCCATGCAGCGTTGTGCTCGCTCGTGCGGATCAGGACGAGTGCGGTCAGGGCGAGGTTGACGGAGCGGGGGTCGACGAGGGCCACGTGGCCGGTGATCACGCCACGGTCCTTGAGCTGTTGAATTCGGCGCCAGCAGGGTGTCGACGACAGTCCGACGAGGTCGGCGATCTCACGAGTCGAACGACTTGCGTCATCCTGCAGTAGCTGAACGATCTTCTTGTCGATGGCGTCCACGTAGATGAATGTACCAAGGATCAGAGGAACGCGAGAATGCTGTTCTATCCCGAACTCCGATTCGGGGTGAGATTTGGTCACACCAACCATCGGATTGGGCGTACCGTCACGTCATGGACATTCGGGGGAAGTTCACAGAACATCCGGCTTCGGTCGGCGAGACATACACCGAGCACATGCGGGTTGCGGCGAGCTACAGCGGCCGTCTCTTCAAGGCGTCGATGTGTGCTGCCATCCATGCGCTGTTTCCGTGGAAGCACTGCACGACGGCGAGTGCGACGATTCGTACGATGCACGACGAGATGCAGGCTGGTCACCGAGGCGACTTCGCCGAGGTTGCATAAGGGCGGCTCGAAACATCAGCCGAACAGCAGCGTCGTCACCCATCGTCGGGTGTCGGCAGGGTCGATGACATCGTCGATCTCGAAGTGCGTGGCGACGTTCAGCGCCCGCCCGTGTTCGTACATCTTGTCGACGAGCTCGTCGAACATCCGGTCACGTTCCTCAAGCGTTGCAGCCCCGTCGAGTTCTCGGCGGAAGCCAAGATGCACGGCGCCTTCGAGGCCCATCGGCCCGAACTCTCCGGTCGGCCAGGCGACGGAGAACAGCGGTTGGCGAAGTCCACCGCCCATCATTGCCTGGGCGCCCAATCCGTAACACTTGCGAGTGATCACGGTCCCGAAAGGAACGGTGAGATTTGCGCCCAGTCGGAAGAGCTCGCCCGCGGACCGAGGCAACCCGGCCGCGTCCGAATCGGGGCCGACCATGAAACCGGGAGTGTCACAGACGAACAGAACCGGCAGACCCCACGATTCGGCAAGCCTCATCGCGTCGGCTGCTTTGAGGGCGCCGCCATGATCGATGGCCCCGGACAAGTGAACGGGATTGTTAGCGATGACCAGGAGAGGGTGGCCTTCGACCCTGGCGAGACCGATGACGATGCCCGGCTGATAGTGAGGCCGAAGCTCGATGAACGAGTCGTGGTCGACGATCCCATCGATAGCCCGGTGGATGTCATAGACCCGCTTGCGGTCCTCGGGGACAGCCAACCGAGATGCCTCCGCCGCGGGCGCGGTCCAGACATCGGACGGCCCGAGCGCATACCCGACGATGCGCCGGGCGATCGCTGTTGCCTCCACGTCATCGTTGACCAGAACGTCGACCACGCCATTTGTGCGATGGACATCGGCCGGACCGACCTCCTCGGGCATGAACGTGCCGAGGCCGCCGCCTTCGATCATCGCTGGGCCGCCCATGCCGATGTTCGAGCGAGTCGAGGCGATGACGATGTCGCAGGTTCCGAGCAGTGCCGCATTGCCCGCGAAGCAGTAGCCGTCGTTGACTCCGATCAGCGGTGTTCGCCCGGCGAGCCTGCCGAATAGAGCGAACGCCAGGCAGTCGAGCCAGCTCACACCGCTCTGGTCGACATCCCCGGGGCGTCCGCCTCCGCCCTCCGTGAAGAAGATGACCGGAAGCTCGAGGCGTTCGGCGATGTCGAAGAGCCGGTCTTTCTTGGCGTGGTTGGTCATGCCCTGCGTGCCGGCAAGCACGGTGTAGTCGTAACTTGCGACAACACATCGTGCGTCGGCCGCGCCAAACTGCTCAGCGTCGATCGTGGCGATGCCCCCAACGAGGCCGTCCGCTGGCGTTCGCTCGATTAGCTCCTCGACATCGCGTCGCCGTCGTTGTGCGGCGATGGCCAATGGGCCGTATTCGACCAGACTCCCGGGGTCGATCAACGCCTCGATGTTCTCTCGGGTTGTTCGGTGTCCTCGTTCGTGCCGCGCTCGAACGGCGTCGGGTCGAGCCGCGTCGAGGCCCAGCCGATGCCGGGCGACGACGTCGGCGAGATCACGACGTTCGTCTCTGGGCAGGATCGTCGCCGGGTCGGCGTCACGGCCCGCTGCCACGGTTGTGTCGATACTCAGGAGTAGCTGGCCGGCCTCGACGAGATCGCCGACCGACACGGCGACATCGAGAACGCGGCCACCTTCGTCGCTGTTGACGGGATGCTCCATCTTCATCGATTCGAGTACGACGAGGACGCTGCCAGGGTCGACGTGATCCCCAGAACGAACACACGACACGATAGTGCCGGCGATCGGGCTTCGGATCGGTGTGGTCACGGGTCAGGCAGAACGCAGTTCGGCGTACCGGGGCTTGATGACGTCGTTGATCAATGCGAGACGCTCATCGAATGGCAAGAAGGCGGACTTCATCGCGTTCACCGTCACCCATTGCAGGTCGAGCATGGTCCACCCGAAGACGTCCACCATGTTCTGCATCTCTCCCGACATGGTGATATCGCTCATCAAGCGATTGTCGGTGTTGAGCGTGACCCGAAACTTCAGGTCCTTGAACAAGCGGATCGGATGATCGGCGAGGTCATCTACGACACCCGTATGGAGATTCGACGATGGGCACACCTCGAGCGGGATCCGGCGATCACGGATGTAGTGGGCGAGGAGTCCCAACTCGGGAGACCCGCCGTCGCCGACCGTGATGTCGTCGACGATTCGAACGCCATGGCCTAGCCGCTCGGCCGAGCACCACTGCAACGCCTTCCAGATCGACGGCGGACCATACGCCTCACCGGCGTGAATCGTGAAGTGGAAGTTCTCCCGTTGCGCGTACTGGAACGCCAACATGTGATCGTCGGGCGGGAATCCCTTCTCCGGTCCGGCGATGTCGAAGCCGACGACGCCACGGTCCCGCCACCGGACAGCGAGCTGAGCGACCTCGAGGCTGCGGTTCAGATGCCGCATCGCTGAGATCAAGGTCCGGATCGTCAGTGGGGTGCCGGCAGAACCGTCCGCAAAGCCAGCTGTAACCGCTTCGACGACGGCGTCCATATCCAGGCCGTGCTCGACATGGAGCTCCGGCGCGAAGCGGATCTCGGCGTAGACGACACCGTCCGCAGCGAGGTCCTCGGCACATTCGCGGGCAACCCGATGCAGGGCGTCCGGTGTCTGCATCACGCCGACCGTGTGCGCGAACGTCTCCAGGTACAGAACCAGATCCTTGCGGTCGGCGCCGCGCTTCATCCATGCCGCCAACTCCGATGGATCGGTCGTGGGCAGCTCCGAATAGCCGAGTTCGTCTGCGAGCTCGATGACCGTTTCGGGCCGGAGACCCCCGTCGAGATGATCGTGGAGCAGCACCTTGGGAGCAGCCGATATCTGCTCGGGCGTCGGAGTTTTGGCGTCCATGAGGTGACGCTAGCGGATCACCCGAGCTCGAGTCGGCCGATTGCGTCACGGACCTGAGCGGCTCGATACGTCAGGTGTCGCTTGCCCGGCGATGTCCGCGACGTCGAGGCCCATCGATGATCGGGATCACTTCGTCCAAGCCCGAGATCAGATGGGTGTGCGGTGCGTCGGGGAGCTCGGGCCGGTCGCCAATACCGATTACCAAGCCAACGCCCGCCCGATTGCCAGCCACAAGATCAGCGGCATGATCGCCGACGATCGCGACCTGTCCAACGCTGTCGATTCGAAGGTCGAGCATCGCCTCGAAGAGTAGGTCGGGCGCCGGATGACCACGCCGCTGGCCATGCGCGGAGAGTTCGGCCGCGAAAAGACCGCCCCATCCCAAATGCGCAACGATCGAACGCCGGACCTCGTTCGAGAAGCTCGAGGTCACCGCCAGATGGAGGTCTGGGCGGGCGTCGAGGGAGCGAAGCACGTCGTCGGCGTGAGCTTGCGCGGTCATGCTCGGTACCGAGTCCAGAATGTGGTCGTCGAAGCTCCATGTCGCTTCCTCAGCAGCGACAGGATCGCCGAGGACATCAGCCAAGACATCGAGCGTCGGTCGACCCCGACGAGCCGAAACGGCAGCCAGGTCGGCGTCGTGTCCTCGACCGTCGACCGTTTGCAACGCTCGGCGGTAGGCCTCACCCACGATTCCGGTGTCGACCACGATGGTGCCCATCAGATCGAAGACCACGAGCTGGATCGGGGGATCGGCGACAGCGTTGCCCATTGGTCAGGCGGCAGCGCGGGTTTTGCGAAGAACAGGGTCTGCAGTTGCCAGCGTTCGGTCGGTGAGGCGAAAGATTCGACCGGCGGCACCCGGAGTTTCGCCATCGACAAGATTGCCCATCACCTGCAGAGTGATATTGGCGATGGCTTGCGTGCCGACGGCGAGTCGTAGACCGTTCTTCAGGATCCACGGATGCCCGATCAAGAAGCTGAATCGGCGTCCGGTACTCAAGAACGAGTCGAATCGTTCGCCGACGGCGACGTGATAGCGGTCGGGGGCCGTTGCGGGATCATCGAGGAACAGGTCGGCGGCCAACATGCCGCTCTCGAGCCCGTAGTCGATGCCTTCGCCGTTCATCGGATTGATGAGGCCAGCTGCGTCCCCGATTGCGACCCAGCCGGCACCGTGACGGCGTTGCGCCGTCATCGGTAGACGCCACGCGCGGGGCCGTTCGAGGTACGGACCGAGTCCCCAGGATTCCCGGACCATCTCGTGATAGTCGTCGAGCAGGCGATTGAGGTTGAGCTTCTTGAATCCCTTCATCGTGCTGAGCGCCCCGGCGCCGATGTTCACCGTGCCGTCTCCAGCCGGAAAGAGCCACCCATATCCCGGAACGGGCGTGCCGGCTTCGTCAGAAAGCGTGAGGCAGGCCTCGAGGTGCGCGTCGGCGTGACGAGGAGACTCGCAATAGGCACGAATCGCTAGACCGAACGGTTCGCCCTCGACCCGATCGGTGCCGAGCATCTTCGCCACCTTGCCAGGAGCGCCCGACGCGACCACCGTCATTGGGGCGGCCCACCGGTCGCCGCCCGCGTCGACCCCGGTGACTCGATGTCCGTCGAGCACGGGCAAGGCTTCGGTCTCCCACCGGACGTCGGCTCCCGCCTCGACGGCTGCGTCGATCAGGGCCGCATCGAGACGCCGCCTCGGCCACACGGCGCCATGGTTCGGGAACCGGGTGTTGTCCGGCCACGGCAGCTCGCGAACGGTGTCGTTGGCGATCATCCGCAAACCGTCGATGTGATGCGCGCCATCGAGGGCGATGTCGAGCTCAGCCAGTGCGCCAACCGCACGAGGGGTCAAGCCGTCGCCACAAACTTTGTCTCGGCCATACGGCGCCTTGTCGAAGACGACGACCTTGGCGCCCTGGCGAGCGGCACGAATGGCTGCGGCGGCACCCGCCGGGCCGGCACCGATGACGAGAAGATCTGCGGAGCTGGTCACGTTCCCCAGCTTGCCAGGCGGTGGACGCTCCCAGGCGACCGTAGGCCTATGAGGATCGTCACGCCGTGACCTAGCGTTCGGAGCCGTGACAGTGCTCCGAGTCGGTTGTGCGATGTGGACGCACCCCGCATGGGGTGGCCGTCACCTCCCCGACGTGCGCTCGGGACAAGAACTCGCCGCCTACGCGTCGACGTTCGGTGCGGTCGAAGGCAACACCACCTTCTATGCCACGCCGACACGCACGGTGGCCTCGGGGTGGGCGACCAGCATTCCGGACGACTTTCGATTCGTCGCGAAGTTCCCGCGACGCGTCACCCATGAGCGGCGACTCCGCCACACCGAGGAGGACGTCCGGGCGTTTCTTGACGCGATGGAACCGTTGCACGCCCATCTCGCTCCAATCGCCATCCAGCTTCCGGCTTCGTTCGAACCCGAGTCTCTTGGCGTGCTTGACGGCTTCTTGTCCCAGCTTCCGAGCGATATCACGGCTGCGGTCGAAGTGCGCGCGCACGGATGGTTCGAGGAACGTGCCGAACGATCGCTCAACGATGTCCTTCATCGACATGGCGCCAACCGAATCACGCTCGACTCCCGAGCATTGTTCGCCGGTCCAGCCGAGACACCCGGAGAGATCGAAGCCTTCGAACGAAAGCCTCGTGTCCCGGTCCGTGCCGTTGCGACGGCGCAGACGCCGGTCGTCCGATTCATCGGGCAGACAGACCTGGACGCAAACGAGCAGTTCCTCCAGCCATGGGTCGACACCGTCGCCCGGTGGCTGCGAGACGGGCGCGACCCGATCGTGTTCCTCCACACACCTGACAACGCTGACGCCCCCGAGCTTTGCCGTCGCTTTCACGCCTCGGTCCGACGGCTACTGCCTGGTATCGAACCGCTGCCCGACCCTCCGCAACGCCCGCAAAGCGCGTTGTTCGATGACCCAGACAATTCGTGACCGAAGATCTTGCCAAGTGCGAAACAACCCCGACACGGTCCCACCTCGACGAATTCAGCTCGTAACGTGATGACGATGTCTCGCCGGCTCTTTCTCCTCCCGCTGCTCACGATCGCCCTGCTTGCAGCGGCGTGCGGAAGCGCCTCCGAGACCGAGACCGAGACCGCATCACCCAGCACTTCGGAGGCAACGCAAGATGTCGCCCAAGCTTCGGACGGCACCTCCGAAGCACCAGAGCCAGAGACCGAATCGGGAGACACCGACGAATCCACTGCGTCGACGACCGCCGCACCCGAGACCACGACGACGGCCACACCCGAGCCACTCCCCGAAGACGATCCTGAAGACGACCTCGAAGAGAACAACGTCTCGACGACACATCCGGAGAACGCCGACGAGGGCAACAGCTCCGACGACAATCCGACAACCACCATCGCCGAGACAACCACCGCTGCACCGACGACCACGACGACCACGACGACGACGACCGTCGCACCCGAGACGACGACAGCCGCCCCCGGACGGCTCGTCAACCTCGTCGGTGGCGGCCAGCTCGACCTCAACTCGATCGAAGGCACCGACACGGTCCTGTGGTTCTGGGCCCCCTGGTGACCGACCTGTCAACGTGAAGCCGGTGCGGTCGCACGGGCGCAGGAAGCAAACCCCGACGTGAACTTCGTCGGTGTCGGCGGGCTCGATGGCCTCTCTGCAATGGAAGCGTTCGTCGCCTCCACAGGCGTCAACGTCTTCCCCAACATCTTCGACGAACGCGGCGAAATTTGGGCTCAATACGGCATCGGCTATCAGCCAGCGTTCATCTTCTTGCCCGCCGAAGGTGGGAGCGAAACCACTGGAGCGCTCAACCTCGACGGCATCCAAGAACGCATCGACGCGCTGTTTTGAGTTACACGAAGCCGCGGAGGGGGAGGGTGCCGCGATCGAGCCAGTTGGATGCGGGGTAGTCGGCACTGGCTTCGATGCAGTGAAGGGTGAAGGCCAGGCGGGACTGCTCCGAGGTGTTGGGCGAGCTTCGGTGGGGAAGCGTGCCGTGCAGAGCAATCATCGTCCCCGCATTAGCCTCGAGCGGGATCCACCCATCCTCGGGATACTCGGGCTCTCCAAAATCGATCATCTCGGTGCCCGCGCCATCGGCAGCGCGGGTGAAGCGGCTGCGTACAGGACGCTTGTGCGCCCCGGGTAGGGCCCACAAGCAACCGTTGTCGACCGTGGCGTCGTCGAGGGCCAGCCAGAAGCCGATGACGCTCTGCGGCTCGGTCCACAAGAACGTGTGGTCGGTGTGCGCCGAGACCTCGCCGCCCACCCGGGGATTCTTGAAGATGATCATGGACTGCAACAGCATCGGGTCGTCCATGCCAACCGCGGCGGCAGCGTCGGCGAACGGAGCGGAGCGGCAGAATTCGTCGAACGCCGGCTCGAGATCGTGCATGGCGTGCCCGATCTTGTTCAGCGACTGGTGTTTGTCGACGAGTAACTGGCCGTCGTGGTCGAGCACACCGTCCTCGTAGAAATACCGGATCTTGTCGCCGGACGTCAGGAAGTAGTCGTCTCGTGCGTGACTCTGATCGTCGGTCCGAAACACCGTCGAGACCGACGCAGGATCGAATCGGTCGACCAAGCCTCGGATCTCCGACCGGATGATCTCGATGTCGTCGGGGCCGAAGGCGCCGGGAAACACGGCGTAGCCGTTCTCGGCGAACCCTGTTGCCACGTCGGTCATGTCTCTCCGCGTCGGTATGGCTGCCCCAACGCGGCAGGCATTCGGAGGCGCTGAGAGAAGAAGACCAGCACGAGCAGCACGATCACGTACGGCAAGGTGTTCGACCACCAGCTCGGCACCGTGTCGGCGATGAACCACCAGAACAATGCGCCGCCCCCGAGCACGCCGGCCAGGATCGTGTCGGTCGTCCGGCGTCGGGTATAGGCCCACGCAGCGACACCGGCGAACGCGATGGCCGTGACCAGCAGCATTGCGTGCGACGCGGTGCCATCGAGATCCCTCAGGTCAAGCCCGAAGACGTAGCCAAAGAGCAGCGCGCCGAGCAGCACGCCGCCCGGTCTCCAGTTGCCGAAGATGAGCGCCGCCAACCCAATAAAGCCGCGTCCTGCGGAGTTTCCACCCTGGAATAGTCCGGAGAGCTCGGTCGAGATGAAGGCACCACCGAGGCCCGCGAGGCCGCCGGAGATGATCACCGCGATGTACTTGTACCGGATGATGTTGATGCCTTGTGCCTCACCCGCCGAGGGCTTTTCGCCGCAGATGCGGAGTCGGAGACCGAAGCGAGTACGCCAGATCAGCCATGCGGTCAACGGAACGAGCGCGATCGCGATGATCGACACCCAACTCGTGCCGCGGAGCAGGCCGCGTGAGAGCTGGGCGACGTCGGATACGTACCACCACTCTTGATTGGCGATCGAGAGCAGCCAATCCGGAGATTCCCAACCAAAAATCGTCCCTCCCGCAAGGAATGGGACATCCCAATCGCCGACCGCGGAAGTCCGTGGCGAGGTTGTCGGCGATTCCCAGATCTCTTCGGACAGATATCTCGCCAACGCTGGCGCCAGGATGTTGATCGCCACCCCCGAGATGATGTGATCGACCTGGAAGGTGACGGTCGCAATCGCATGGAGCAGGCCGCCGATCATGCCGCCGAGCACGCCGATCAGGAGCCCCCACCAGGCGCCGTATTCGATCGATCCCCAGGCGCCGAACCACATGCCGAGGATCAGCATGCCTTCGAGGCCGATGTTGACGACGCCGGCCCGTTCGGAGAACAGGCCTCCGAGACCGGCGAGGAAGATCGGGACCGCAAAGCGCAACATCTCTCGCGCGGTCGCAACTTGCGTGAGGCGTTCGGTGTCGCTGATCGTCTGGACGGCAGTCAACAAGAAGACGCCGATCGCGGCATAGAGCGCCCAACGGGCCCACGCTGGCAGACGTTCGAGGGTGTCTCTCATGCTGGCACCACCTCGGCGTTCGCGGACAGTGCTTCTGCGGCTTCTCGGGCCTCATCCCGCTCTCGGAGCCGGTTGGCGACGCCGTAGGCGATCACCGCTGTGAGCAGCACGATGCCTTGCATGATCGTGGCGATCTCACGCGAGGCTGCGCCGGTCGAGTCGAGGACGCCCGACGAGACGTCGAGGAATGCGAAGAGGATGGCGGCGAAGGCCATGCCTCCGGGATTGTTGCGTCCGAGCAGAGCCACACCGATGCCGGCAAAGCCGAGGCCCTGAATTGGGTCGGGCGGGAATTTCCCTCGTTCGGCGAGCTCGACCATACCGATCAGCCCGGCGACCGCGCCCGACAGCATCATCGCGGCGAGCACCATTCGTTTGGGAGGAACGCCACCGGCCCGTGCGGCGAACGGGTTGATGCCACTCGCCCGCAGGTCGAAACCGAAACGGGTCCGGTTGAGGAGCACGTAGTACGCCACGCCGACCGCGATGGCAATCAGGAACATGCCGGTGAGCTCTTTGCCCTGGCCGACCTCCCGGGTGAAGATCTCGACGATGCCGTTGATCGTCGGGAGTAGACCTGACTCGGCGATCTCGTTGGTTCCGAGTGCGGTCGACGAGAAGTTCTCACCGAGGTCCGCTTGCCATTCCTGCTGCAACCAGGCGATCAGGCCGCCGACCGCGATCGAGTTGAGCATGATCGTCGAGATCACCTCGTTCACGCCGCGGGTGGTCTTCAGGATTCCGGCCAGACCGGCATACAACGAACTCACGATCATCGCCGTCGCCATGATGACGAAGATGTGCAGCACCTGAGGCAGGTTCACCATGCTGCCCACCTGAGCGGCGAACAAGAACCCCATGAGGTACTGACCCTCGACCCCGATGTTGAACAGGTTCATCCGGAAGCCGATCGCGGCCGCCACGGCCGAGAGGTAGAACGGCGTCGCACGATTGAGGATGTCGACTTGCGTTTCGAGCTTTGCGGCGTGGCTCAACATGTCGCCATAGGCCTCGGTGGGGCTCGACCCGAAGGCGAGAAGTGCGATCGTCGAGACGATCAGCGTGAGGACGAACGCCCCGAGCGGTGCTGCGAGCGAGAAGGCGAGTCGCCGCATCAGTTGGCCCCCTGTTGTTGGAGAGCGGCGCCAGTCATGTAGGCGCCCAGGTCGCGTGGAGTCACTTCGTCAGGCGACAGCGTGGCGACAAACTCGCCCCGCAACATCACGACGATGGTGTCCGACAGGCCGATCAGCTCGTCCAGGTCGGCCGAGATGAGGAGCGTGGCCAGACCGTTCGCCCGAGCCGTCCGAATGTCATCCCACACCGCGGCCTGGGCCCCCACGTCGATTCCCCGAGTCGGGTGAGCAGCGATCAGAACCTCGGGATTCGAGGTCAGCTCACGACCGATGATCAGCTTCTGCTGATTTCCCCCCGAGAGGGCATGCGCGGCCACGTCGATGTTTGGTGTTCGGACATCGAATTGCTCGCGAATCGTCTCGGTCTGGGCTCGCGCCCCCGCAGGGTCGAGCCACCAGCGTGACCCGTAGGGAGACTTGGTCTGGTGGCCGAGCGCCGCGTTTTCCCACAGCGGCGAAGAGAGCAACAAGCCTTCGTGATGCCGGTCCTCCGGGACGTAGCCGATTCCGGATTCGCGACGTCTCCGGACGGACTCTTTGGTGATGTCGCGACCGAGGAACTCGATCGACCCGCCGACGACGTTCGCGGTTCCGATGATTGCGTCGACGACCTCGCTCTGACCGTTGCCCTCGACACCGGCGATGCCGACGATCTCGCCCTGGTGGATCGTCAGATCCACCCCGTTGACGACCGGCCGTCCGTCGTCATTGGCAACGGTAATGTCGCTGAGGCGAAGAGCCACGGTGTCGGTCACGGTCGATTCGGCGGTCTCCGGGGTCGGCAACTCGCTACCGACCATCAGCTCGGCCAGGTCGTGCGCCGTCACGCCGTCGTTGGGTAGCGACGCCACCGTCTTGCCGTGCCGCAAGACGGTGATGCTGTCGGAGATCTCCAGCACCTCATCGAGTTTGTGATCGATGAACAAGATCGTGGCCCCGCTTGCCTTGAGCTCACGCATGTTGTCGAACAACGCCTCGACCTCTTGCGGCACGAGCACGGCGGTCGGTTCGTCGAGGATGAGGATCTCTGCCCCGCGGTACAGAACCTTGATGATCTCGACCCGTTGACGTTCGCCGACCTCGAGGGACTCGACCATGTCATTCGGGTCGATCGTCAGCCCGTAGTCCTCGGCGACGCGGGCGAGATGCTTCTCTGCGTCGCCGAATTTGATCGCCCCGCCTGTCCCGACCGGTTCGGCTCCCAAGATGATGTTCTCGAGAACCGTCAGCTGATCGGCGAGCATGAAGTGCTGGTGCACCATGCCGATGCCACGCTCGATCGCATCGGTTGGGGAGGCGAATTCGACGAGCTCCCCGTCGACTTTCATCGTGCCCTCGTCGGGCGGCTGCATGCCGTAGAGGATCTTCATCAACGTCGACTTGCCGGCGCCGTTCTCGCCACAGATCGCGTGGATCTCACCCTTCTCGACGGTCATGTTGATGTTGTCATTTGCGACAACACCGGGGAATCGCTTCGTGATCCCCGACAGCTCGATCGCTGGCGCCATAGGTGCGTTGCCCTTTCCCCACAAAACGGCTGGAGCCGGACCCTAACCCGATCCCTCCCGAGGGGAGAAATGGGGGAGTCCGGCTCCAGTGCAGTTCATCGGGCGTTCACGCCCGGGGGATCACTCCGGGACGGTCGGAACGACCACGTCACCGGCGACGATCGACGCCTTGGCGGCCTCGAGCTGGTCGACGATGTCGTCGACGAATCCACCGGTCGTCGAGTAGCCGACGCCGTCGACCGAGAGGTCGTAGACGTTCGGGCCAGCGGCGAAGGTGCCCTCGGCCTGAGCCTTGAGGATCTCGAACACGGCCACGTCGACACGCTTCAGCATCGAGGTGAGGACGTACTCCTGGAGGGACTCGTCGACGGCACCGATCGTGTTGTACTGATCGGAGTCGACGCCGATGCCCCACACCTTGGAGCCG
>JAHDDK010000061.1:0-8474 GCA_020629375.1 Acidimicrobiales bacterium | reverse complement strand
GGGGTTGACCGAGGCGACACCAGCACGGAAGCCAGCCTCGAACTTCTCGATCAGACCGAAGCAGCACACGCCGCCGATGAAGCCGACCTTGTTGGTCTGGGTCTTGAGCGCCGCAGCGACACCGACGAGGTAGGAGCCCTGCTCTTCAGCGAAGACCAGGCCCGCAACGTTCGGGCCAACCGGAGCCGGGGGATCCTGGCTGAAGTCGAGCATCGCGTCATCGACGACCGCGAAGTTCGTGTCGGGGTTTTCAGCGGCAACCGCAGCAGCATCACCGGCGAAGAGGAAGCCCACGCCGATCACGATCGGGTTAGCGTCGGCAGCGAGCTGCAGCAGCTCGGCACGGTTCGATCCGTCATCGTTCGGCGAGGCCTCCGAGAACGCAATGCCGAGGTCGCCCTGGGCGCGGTCGAGACCTTCGGCGGCAGAGTCGTTGAACGAAAGGTCGCCACGGCCACCGATGTCGTAGACGAGGCCGACGGTGGTGTCCGATTCGGCCATGGCCTCTTCTTCCTCCATCGCCTCCTCTTCTTCCATGGATTCTTCTTCCATGGCGTCGTCGTCGTCGGAGTGGTCTTCCTCCTCCATGGCGTCGTCCTCGTCCTCTTCCATGGCGTCGTCTTCGGCCATGGCGTCGTCGGTCGACTCCTCCGTCTCCGTGTCGGTCGCGACATCCGCTGCGTCGCTGCCGCACGCCGCGGCAATGAGGCTGAACGCCGCCAACAAAGCGAGCAGCAGGGTGAATTTCTTGCGCATGGGTAGGCCCCTCCGGCTGTAGTGCGCCGATGACGTGTTTCGTCACCGCCTGAATGCGGAACAGAACCTAGCCCCGGATCGTCGACGCGCGCCCTCGGGCAACATCAAATCCGTGTGAACGGTGTCGCTGTCATTCTCGCAATCGCCGATTCGCGCTCGCAGTTCGGCGCAATGGGGCGTGTCAGGGCGCGTCGGAAGAGTCCGCGTGCGTATTGCGTCGCTCGTGCCACTTCACGATCGGAATCGTCGCGACGACAAACAGCGAACCGATCGCGATCAAGAGCACGATTACCATCAGGATCGAAGAGAGAAACTCGACGATCGCACCCACGGTTCAGGGGTGGTGAATCAGCTGTTGCGGCCCATGTTGGGCTTGCGGCCGTGGTTCGCCTTCGAGCGACGAGCCTTCGCCTTCTTCTTCTGCGTTCGCTTCGACATAGGGATCCGAGCTTAGCGGGACTTTGTCGCAGTCCACTCCAAGAGCTCGTCGGCCGACCACGTGTTGATGATGTTGTCGGGGTCGACTCCGCAGCGAACAGCCTTGTCGCAGCCATACGGCTGCCACTCGAGCTGGCCAGGAGCGTGCGCGTCGGTGTCGATCGCGATGAGGCAGTCCCACTCGACGGCGAGTTCGAGCAGCTTTTCGGGTGGGTCCTGTCGCTCGGGGCGGCAGTTGATCTCGACCGCGGTGTCGAACTTCGCGCATGCCGCGAACACCAGCTCGGCGTCGAACTCCGACGGAGCACGCCCGGTTCCCGAGACCTTTCGATTCGTCATGTGGCCGAGGATGTCGACGTGCGGGTTGGCGATCGCCGTCACCATCCGCCGGGTCATGTCGGGCGCCGGCATCCGCATCTTCGAATGCACCGAGGCGACGACGACGTCGAGCTCGGCAAGCATCTCATCGGAGAGGTCGAGCGAACCATCCTCGAAGATGTCCACCTCCATTCCGGACAGGATCCGAAACGGGGCGAGCTCGCCGTTGAGCGCAGCGAGTTCGTCGCGCTGATTACGAAGACGTTGTTCGTCGAGTCCGTGCGCCACGGTCAGCCGTGCCGAATGGTCCGTGGCGACCAGATACTCGTGACCAAGCGACCGGGCGGTCTCCGCCATCGACCGTAGCGACGCCCCGCCGTCCGACCAGGTCGAATGCGAATGGCAGTCTCCGCGGAGCTGAGCTCGAAGTTCGCCACCCACACCGGGATCGATGGAGGACCGAGCGTCGAGTTCGGCGAGGTAGCCGTCGTCGACGCCGAGCACGGCTTCGGAGATCACGCGGCCAGTCGATGAGCCGATGCCCTCGAGGTCGGTGATGGTGCCAGCCTGAGCGCGGCGCTCGATGTCGTCGGGGTCCGAAGCCTCGACGACCGACAGTGCCGTCTGAAACGCGCGCACCTTTGGGCTGGGTGCCAGCTCGCGGTCGAGGAAGTGTATGGCCCGACGCAACGCCGCCTCAGCGGCCGTCTCGTCCCCGGATCGTGTCTCCGACGTCACGGTCGCGAGGGTAGCCTGCGGCCCCGTGGAACGATTCGGATTCGTCGGACTGCCCAACGCAGGCAAGTCGTCACTGTTCAACGCCCTCGCCGGAGGCGGCGCCCTCGCGGCGCCGTACGCCTTCGCGACCACCGATCCCAACGTTGGGGTCGCCAAGGTCTTCGATCATCGTCTCGATGCGCTCGCCGAGATGTCGCTGTCGAAGAACGTCGTTCACGCCAGCGTGCAGTTCAACGACATCGGTGGCCTCGTCGAAGGCGCCAGCCAAGGCGAAGGGCTGGGGAACAAGTTTCTCGCTGGGATTCGCGAAGTCGACGCGATCGTCTTCGTGCTCCGGGCGTTCCCCGACGGCGACGTTCCCGGCCCGACCGACCCGCTCGAACACCTTGGCGTGGTCGAAACCGAGCTAAGCCTCGCCGACCTGGAGTCCGCCGAGAAGCAGCTCGACAAGGTCGCCCGGGTCGCCCGAACCGACAAGTCCAAGGTGCACGAAGAGGCGATGCTCCAGAAGGTCGTCGACCTGCTTGGCGACGGAACCCCGCTGTACAAGAGCGATCTGTCCGACGACGAACGTGCCGATCTCAAGCCGTTCTTCTTCCTCACCAACAAACCTGTCCTCGCCGTCGTCAACATCGGCGAAGATCAGCTCGGCCAAGAGGACGAGATCGCTGCTCCCGTCGTCGATGCCCTCGGTGGTGCTCAAGTCATCGCCGCGTGTGTCCAGCTCGAAGCCGAGGCAGCGCTGCTCGATGAGTCGGAGCGGGCAGAGATGCTCGAAGGGCTCGGACTCGGCGAGGGCGCACTGCCCCGGTTCATTCAGGCCGCCTACGAACTGATGGGCCTGCGGACCTTCCTGACGACGGGAGAGAAGGAGAGCCGCGCCTGGACGTTCCGCGCCGGTTCGACCGCTCCGCAAGCTGCCGGCGTGATTCACACAGACTTCGAACGTGGGTTCATTCGTGCCGAGACGATCGATTGGGAGCAACTCGTCGACGCCGGCTCATGGGCTGCCGCACGCGACAAAGGTCAGGTCCGCTCCGAAGGCAAGGACTACGTCGTCGCCGACGGCGACGTCATGGAGTTCCGCTTCAACGTGTGATTAGGCTGAGTGCATGGCTTGGCTCGTCCATGAGGGGACGGTGCTCGCCTCCCTGGAGCGAGCGGACACGATTCGTCTCCGGACGGTTGGGCTGCTTGGGCGGCACGAATACGACGGTGCGCTCTTGCTCGAGAAGACCAAGAGCGTGCACACGATGGGGATGAAGTTCCCGATCGACGTGGCGTTCTGCGACGGTGAGATGCGCGTGATCCGAATCGTGACGGTGCCCAAACACCGGGTGACCCGCCTGCAATGGGGGGCAGCGTGCGCGATCGAGACCGAGGCGGGCCGCTTCGCACACTGGAATGTTCAGCCCGGTGACGTGCTCGAAGTTCGCGGCGATCTTTCCCCGGATCACGAGTGAGTACCGCCGAACTGATCCTCATCGGGACCCCGATCGGCAACCTGGACGATCTCACTCCACGAGCGCTGGCCGCGCTCGGATCGGTCGATCGGGTCGCGTGTGAGGACACGAGGCGAACCGGGACGCTTTTCGCCCATCACGGCATCGCGCACGAACCCTTCATTGTGTGCAACGACCACACGCAACGCGAGGCCGCCGAGCGTGTGCTCGCCGAACTCGCGGCCGGACGACGAGTCGGGCTGGTCAGCGACGCGGGCATGCCGTCGGTCTCTGACCCGGGCGAATTCGTTGTTCAGGCCGTGATCGCCGCTGGACACCATGTCACCGTCGCCCCTGGTCCCACCGCCGCCGTGTCGGCGCTCGTACTGAGCGGTCTCGAAACGAGGCGCTGGTGCTTCGAGGGCTTTCTGCCGCGCAAGGGTCCGGATCGGCGTGCACGCCTGGCCGCCGTCGTCACCGATGACCGGACGACCGTCCTCTACGAAGCGCCGCATCGCATCGAACGCACGCTTCAGGATCTGCTCGACGCGTGCGGGCCAGATCGTCGTGTGGCTGTCGCACGCGAACTCACGAAGAAGTTCGAAGAGGTCCGGCGCGGGACGCTGTCCGAGGTTCTCGCCACGATTGGCGAACCGCGGGGTGAGTTCGTGATCGTGCTCGACGGGTGCCCGCCCGCAGCCGAGCTGACCGACGACGACCTTGCCGAGCTGCTTCGTGGCGAGCTCGACGAGGGCAAAACGCGACGAGACGCCGTCGCCGCAGTGGTTGCGGCGACCGGCGTCTCGAAGAAACGGGTCTACGAGTTGGCGCTGACGCTCCCGTAGTCGAGATTCAGACTCGGCGGTTCTGCTTGCGACGCTCGCGGCGGATCTTGCGACGCTCGTCTTCGGTGAGTCCACCCCAGATGCCGGCGTCCTGATTGGTCATCAGTGCGTACTCGAGACACTCGATCTGAACGGCGCACTCGCTGCAGACGGCCTTCGCGTTCGCGATGTGCGCAATCGCTGGGCCCGTCTGACCGACCGGGAAGAACAGGTCCGGCTCGGTGTCCTTGCACTCGGCCGAGTTCCGCCAACCAGTCCGAGCGACGTCCTCCAGGGTCACGAGAGACTCCAGGGGATTGTGAGTGGTGATCGACACGTTTCCTCCACGCATCTTGTCTCTCTCACCGTGCCCGTGCCGCCCAGCACGCCCGATGAGCAGAGTTGACTACGCAGAATGTAGTGCCAGGCACTCACCGTGACAAGCATTTTCTCACGCGTTGCGCGCGTCTCCCCACAAATGGTGACATCCATGTAATTTGCGTCGTCGGCTATCCTGACGAAATGGCATTGGTCATCGCCCATCGAGGCGCCTCGGCAGCACATCCGGAGAACACCATCGAGGCCTTCGAGGCCGCCGCATCGATGGGCGCAGATTGGGTCGAGCTCGATGTCCGAGTCGCAGCATGCGGAACCGTCGTCGTCCATCATGATCCCGTGTTCGCCGACGGTCGGGTCCTCATGCAGACGGCGTATGCCGACATGGACGACTCGGTGCCCACCCTCGACGACGCAATTACGGCCTGCGGATCCATGGGCGTCAACGTCGAGATCAAGAACGACCCCGACGAGGTCGACTACGACGACGAACCCGATCAGCGAATGGCACCCGCCGTACTCGAAGTGGTGCGGCGACGCCTCGCACCGGAGATGCGACTGATCACGTCGTTCGACATGGGCGTGATCAACGCCGTGCACGACATCACGGATCGCGTCGCGACCGGCTTTCTGACCATGGATCGGGCTGGCCCCGACGTCGCGGTCGGCCGGGCGGCTGCGCACGGCCACAAAGCGATCAACCCGTGGAACGACATCGTCACGCAGCGGTGGGTCGATGTCGCCCACGAGCGCGAGCTCGACGTCAACGTCTGGACCGTCGACGACCCCGATCGCATGCGTCAGCTCGCCGATTGGGGAGTCGATGGCATCATCACCAACAAGCCCGACCTCGCCGTCACCACGCTCAAGTAGCGCGAGGGGCAGCCCCCAGAATCACAGCACGGGGTCGAGGCGCGGGATGCGTCGACCGTCGGGGACGACGAGCCGCATGATGTCGGGCTCCCAACGGAGCTCAAGTTCGGTGACGCCTCCGAGGTGGTCCCCGTCGAGCTGCCAGGGCACGGAGGTTGGCGCCGTGAGGGTGGCGGCATAGACGTCTCGGTGCACGGTCACGCCACGGCCCGAGGAGATCCCATCATCCGAACGCAGCGTGCGGGCTGCGAGTGAGGCGAGCCGAATCGCCGACAACGATTGAACGGTCACGATGCTGAGCGGTGAGTCCAGGTCGGTCGAGGGGACGACTCGAAACGGGCGGGTGCCCAGGTAGGTGTACGGATCGGTGTTCAGGCAGATGGCGAAGTAGCCGTCGCGAATCGGTTCGGCGCTCATCCGGTCGTCGCCCGCCTCGTGAACCTCGATCTCGAAATGCGGATGAGAGCGGTCGTAGTGGCGCAGCCACGTGTCGACCGCCGAGAAGGCGAAGAGCGGGTGTCCGGCCCATCGCTTCAGCTGACCGCGCTTCTCGACCTGTTCGACGACCGCGGCGTCGTAACCGACTCCGGCATGGAACAAGAAGTACCGCTCGTTTGCCGAGCCGAGTCCGATGGCGCGGATCGAGCCCGAATCCAGTGCTTCGAGCGTGACGGCGGTGGCGTGTACGGGGTCTTCGGGTAGTCCGAGAGTCCGGGCGAACACGTTGGTCGATCCGCCGGGGAGGGGAGCGAGCGCCGTGTCCGTACCGGCGACGCCATTCGCCGCTTCATTGAGCGTGCCGTCTCCACCGAGCACCGCCACGACGTCGGCTCCGGATGCGGCGGCGCCCCGCGCCAGCCGAGTCGCGTGACCACGCCGGGTCGTCTCGGCGAGTTCGACGTCGTGGTCAGCGCTGAGCGCTTTCTGGATCACGACTCGTGTCCGTGCGGTGACCGACGAGGCCGATGCGTTGGCGATGAGGACGATCTTCATGCAGTTCGATCCGTGAAATCCCGTCGATTCAGCGAAAACCGCACGGATCTTCGCTCATGTGAAGTGTGTTGGTGAGCCCGGTTCGGCAATCGGTCAGCGGTAGTATGTAGGACGCCCGATTGTTTGGGGCCATACAAATCCGTTCGGCACATTCGCCGACCACTACCAAGGGGCACACTACGCCAATGAATGTCGTTGTCTGTGTGAAACAGATCCCCGATCCGGCAGAGCCCGGGTCGCTTGATCCCGAGACCAAGACTCTCGATCGCAGCTCCAAGCTGATCCTCGACGAGTCCGATTCGTACGGCGTCGAGATGGCGCTCCAGCTCGCCGAAGCGGCAGGTGGGGGCACCGTCTCGCTCGTGTCGATGGCCCCCAACAACGAGGTTTCCGGTCTTCGCACCGCCCTGGCGATGGGTGCGGAGTCCGCCGTCCTTGTCTCCGATGACGCCCTCGCCGGGTCCGACGCGCTGAGCACCGCCAAGGTGCTCGCTGCGGCGATCGGCCGGACCGAACCCGACCTCGTCCTCGCAGCCACCGAATCATCCGACGGCTACACCGGCACGGTCCCGGAGCAGATTGCCGCAGTAATGGGCCTTCCGTCGGTGACCTTCGCCAAGTCGATCGACGTCGCCGACGGCACTGTCAACGTGAAGCGTCAGACCGAAACGGGCTTCGACTCGGTCACGTGCCCGATGCCGTGCGTCGTCTCGGTGACGGCAGGTGTTGTCGAACCCCGGTACCCCTCGTTCAAGGGAATCATGGCCGCCAAGTCCAAGCCCGTCGACGAGGTCACTCTTGCCGACCTTGGCATCGATGCCGATTCGGTAGGCACGGTCGGTGCTGGCCAGGAGATCGTCGAGATCGTGGCTGCCGAAGCACGCGAAGCCGGTGAGAAGATCGTCGACGAAGGTGACGCCCACGAACGCATCATTGCGTTCCTCGAAGAACTGAAGGTGCTCTGATCATGGTTGGATCGATTTGGGTATACGGAGAACTCGCTGACGGTTCGCTGTCGACGATGACCACCGAAATGCTGGCGAAAGCTCGTGAGCTCGCCGGCGACGTGCAGGTTGTGATCGGAGCCGAAGCATCCGACGCCATCGCCGCCGAAGCGGGCGCTCATGGTGCCGCAGGCGTTCAGGCCACTGGCGACCTCGGCGCAGGCCTTCAGGGTGTGCACGTGGCTGCGGCGATCGCCGCCGCCGTCGAGGCCGGCACTGGCCCCGACGCCGTGCTCGCCGGGACCACGTACGACGGACGCGATGTCGCCGCCCGCTTGTCGGTGGCGCTCGACGCACCGGTGATCACCAACGTGGTGGACCTCGAGGTGGACGGTGATGCGCTCGTCGGTACCGAGCCCGTGTTCGGTGGCACCACCAACGTGCGGACGAAGTTCACATCCGGCAAGGCGCAGATCGCCCTCGTCCGGCCGAAGTCGTTCGTCGCCGAAGAGACCGGCGGCGGCGCAGCCGCCGTCGCTGCTCTCGACGTACCCGACGTCGGCACGATCGGCGCAGCGCAGGTCACCGACAGCTTCGTCGAAGAGTCCGATGGCCCGAAGCTTGATGAGGCCGGCGTAGTCGTTGCTGGCGGTCGTGGTCTCGGTGATGCCGAGAAGTTCGCCATGGTCGACTCGGTCGCCAAGCTCATGAACGGTGCGTCTGGTGCGAGCCGCGCGATCGTCGACGCTGGCTGGGTTCCCTACAGCTATCAGGTGGGTCAGACCGGCAAGGTCGTGAAGCCCGACGTCTAC
>JAHDDK010000060.1 GCA_020629375.1 Acidimicrobiales bacterium | reverse complement strand
TGACGGCGACGAGTTGGACGAGGAGCATGCACGACTGCACCGGCTCACCACCCCCACCTCGCTCGATCGCACGATCGGCGACGACGACTCGAACGAGCTCGTCGATCTTCTTCCCGATGCCAAGCCCGGCCCCGAGGCCGAGGTCATGGCACGGGCCGAAGAGGAGATGGTGACCGGACTGCTCGACATCCTCGACCCCCGGGCTCGTTACGCCGTAGAGCAGCGCTTCGGCCTGCACGACGGACGCAAGCGCAGCTACCGAGAGGTCGGCGAGGAGTTGGGTGTGACCGCCGAGGCGGCACGTCGACTCGTCAAGCGTGCAGTCAGCTCCGTGCGCGAGCACGCCGCCGAGAAGGCTGCGCACTCCGCCGCCTGATCCGAATCGAACACGTTCCGACGAACAGCTGGGGCTCCGTGCCCCAGCTGTTTGCGTTTTCGTGGGTGGCCGATAGGCGCCCACGGCGCAGCGCTCGTAGACTCAGGGCTGTGACGACGACGAACTGGTCTCCGCAGTCCTGGCGACACAAGACGGCGCTGCAACAACCGACATGGCCTGATCGCACCGCCCTCGACCACACGCTGAAGATCCTTTCGGATCAGCCTCCGCTGGTCTTTGCGGGCGAGGCACGCGACCTGTCCGAGAAACTCGCTGCTGCGGCCCGAGGCGAGGCGTTCGTCTTGCAGGCTGGCGATTGCGCCGAGAGCTTCGAGAGCTCCGCCGACTCGATCCGTGACCGGCTGCGCGTCATCCTCCAGATGGCGGTCGTACTGACCTACGCCGGCGGCATGCCAGTCGTGAAGGTCGGACGAATCGCCGGACAGTTCGCAAAGCCCCGTTCGAGCGACACCGAGACTCAGGGCGATGTCGAGTTGCCATCGTTCCGAGGCCACATCGTGAACGACATCGGCTTCTCCGAGAGCGAGCGGCGAGCCGAACCAAATCGCCTACTGATGGCGTACAACCGAGCGGCGGCCACCCTCAATCTGGTCCGTGCATTCACCCGTGGCGGTTTTGCCGACTTGAGCCGTGTGCACGCCTGGAATCAGGAGTACGTCGCCGATAGCCCGCAGGGGGCGAAGTACGAAGCGCTGGCGAACGAGATCGATCGGTCGTTGGCGTTCATGACAGCCTGTGGCATCGACCTGTCGAAAGAGTCGGCGCTCAACCAGGTCGACTTCTTCACGTCCCACGAAGCGTTGATCCTCGATTACGAAGAGGCGCTGACTCGCGAGGATTCGATGACCGGCGATTGGTACGACTGCTCGGCGCACATGTTGTGGATCGGTGAGCGCACACGTCAGCTCGACGGGGCGCACATGGAGTTCCTCCGGGGCGTCAAGAATCCGCTCGGGTGCAAGGTCGGACCAACGGCGACGGTCGACGACGTCGTCGGCATCTGTGAGACCCTCAACCCCGATCGGGTCGAGGGGCGCATCACGCTCATCACCCGTATGGGAGCGGACAAGATCCGTGACACGCTTCCGCCGCTGCTCGAAGCGGTGAAAGACACCGGTCAGCCGGTCCTCTGGATCACCGACCCGATGCACGGAAACACCTACACCGCTGCCGATGGCCACAAGACCCGGCACTTCGACGCGATCGTCGATGAAATCTCGGGGTTCTTCCAGGCGCACGAGCAGGCCGGCACGATCGCAGGTGGGGTGCATCTCGAGTTGACCGGCGACGCCGTTACCGAGTGTCTCGGCGGCAGCGACGAGCTCGGCGATGACGACCTCGCACGGGCCTACGAGACGATGTGCGACCCCCGACTCAACGGGCGGCAAGGTCTCGACGTGGCCTTCCGAGTCGCCGACTTGCTCGCATCTCGCAGCTGATTCACGTGCGCATCGCCCGGCTGTATGCAGCCGAGGTGTAAGCCAGGCGTTCCGCTATCCGATCGAAGAGGTCCCGTTCGACGGCACGACGCAGGTCCGGGTCGTCCGTGGCGAGCCGGTCCCACTCGGCGCGAGTCAACCGCAGCAGCTTCACGGGCACATCGGCCCGAACGGTTGCCGTCCGTGGTGTCGCGCCGACGAACCCGACTTCGCCCACGACTCCGCCGGGACCGACTCGCCGGAATCGAATCGGCTGGCCCGTCTCACCGGCCCCCCATGCCGTCACCGACCCGTCGAGAACGAAGTACAGGTCATCGGACGAGTCGTCCACATCGATCACCTTGTGGCCCACCTCGAAGTTCTCAATCTCCCCGAACGACAGAAGCGCCTCCACGAGGGCATGAGGCTCACCGGCCTCAGGCTCGATGCCGTGGTCGTGCAGGACGGCCCCTTCGACAGCTTCGAGGGCATGGTCGAGATCGGGGTACACCGTGTTGAGCGGCACTCCCCCACGTCGAAGCTGGTCGCCCCATGCCTCGTCGAGTCCCGACCAATGCGCCTCGACGCCCGCCGTCACGATTCGGCGTTCGAGGATCGCTAGTCCCTGCACGACGGAGCTGTCGATCCCGCGCACAGCCGAAAAGTCGATTACCAGGTGACGGAGCTCCTTCGAATCGATCAACGGCGCGATGACCTCGCCCACCCGGCGGACCGAGCCGAAGAAGAGATATCCGACGAGTTCGACCGCAACCGCAGCGTCGTGTCGAGCGGCGAGGGCGTCCCAGTGCGCGGCTGGCCGGTCCGCGACGCTTCGCGTGGATGACAGCCGGTGCACGCGGCGAATCGGATCGATGCGGGCGTAGGAGTAGACAAAGCCGAGGACAGCGACGAGGAGCCCGACCCCAATTCCGACGAGCACTCCCAAACCAATGATCGCTGCGAGGATCAGCGCAGACAGCGCCGCGTCGACTGGACGGAGCCGGCTTCGGACCTGCCGGATCCAATCGGCGAGCATGGTCAGACCGACCGTGGCCAGCACTCCGCCGACAACGGCTCGTGGGATCAACCCGATCAGGCCAGTACCGCTGATCATCACGACCAGGCTGACCACGGCGAGCGCAACCGCGGAGATCGGCGTGCGGCTGCCGATCGTCCGCGCGATCGCGGTACCGGAGAGCTGGTGATACGACGGATAGCCCGCGACCAACGCCGCTCCGGCGCTCGTCCAGCCTGCAGCACCCAGCTCGTCATCGAAGTCGAGCTCCTCGTCGAGAGTTGCATCGATACCAGCGACGTTCAGCACAGCCGACAGCACGGCGACGCCCACAACGCCCGCCACTGGCAGCGCCTGTCCGACGATGGCAGTCCAGTCTGCGTCGGCCACGTCGCTCGGGCTGACAGGAGCCCAGGCATCGGAGTCCGGGAAGGGCCCAAGCAAGAACCCGCGATCCTCGAGCTCGGATGCGGAGAGGAAGATCCGCCCCACCCCATGAACGCCGAGCCCAACGATCACGAGGCCCACCGGGAGCAAGAGGCCGTTGCCGAACCGGTTGCCGACTCCAACCACGAGTGCGGCTAAGGCAAAGCCTGGCATCCAGAGCTGCGCCATCGACCAAGTCAGGAGATCACGGGCTTCGGTCCATCCGATATCTCCGCCGGCCATCACTTCGATTCCGGCGTGGGCGAGGATCCATCCGGTACCGGCAAGAAAGCCAGCGATCACCGGGAATGGAACGGAGCGAGCGGCTGTGGCAAGTCGCAGGCGGCCGACGGCGAGTAGTGCCAAAGCGACGAGCACGCTCACGGCGGCGACGAACACGAAGATCGTGGCTTCTGCCGCGTCGGGGTCGACGGTGGGCGACATCTGCGCTGCTGCTGCGCCAAGGACGACCGCTGGGGTGTCCTGCTGGGCTCCGATGACGCCGGGCGTCTTCGACCGAAACGCGAGGATGACTGCTACGACGCCCGCACCAACGACTGCTGCGCCGATGGCACGGGGAAGGAACGGCGCGAACACCCCGGTGAAGACCAGAAAGGCGAACGAGATCGAGATACCGATGCAGAGGGTGGAGGTCGCGAGTCCTGCGACAACCTCGCGAACCACGTCGGCACCCCACCGTCCAGTCTCGTCACGTGGGGCCCCCGCCATTGGTGCGAGACCCTAGTGAGGCGGGAGACAACTACGCCAAGTTGTCGGCGAACGACTCGAGCTGACGCAGGTTGCGCACCTCGAAAATGCCGTCGCAATGCTGGCTGTACTCGGAGATGATCGAGTCGCCGGTGTCCCAGTAGCTCTTGGGCTCGGGGTTCAGCCAGAACACGTTGCGAGCCCGTTCGGCCATGTCCTTGATGATCCAGCTGTTCGGTGCGTGGTAGTTGTTGCGCGCATCGCCGAGGATCAACACCGAGGTTTTCGGCCCGACGTCTCGTCCGTAGGCGTTCCAGAACACTTCGAGGGCGTGCCCGTAGTCGCTGTGGCCATCGACCCAAACGACGTCGGCTTCGGAGTTGACTCGGTGAATTGCTTCGGTGATGTCGTCGGTCTGCTCGAAGAACTCGGTGACTTCGTCGAGTCCATCGATGAACACGAACGAACGCACCTGAGTGAACTGGCTCGACAACGCATAGACGAGGTGAAGAGTGAAGCGGGCGAAGGCGGCGACCGAACCGGAGATGTCGGCGATGACCATGATCTCGGGCTTCTTGGGGCGCGGGTTGCGGAACTTTGGTTCGGCCGGCACGCCGCCGTACGACAGCGATGTGCGGATCGTGTGGCGGAAGTCAAGGGGGCCTCGACGGCCTCGACGACGCTTGCGGGCAAGGCGTACGGCGAGTTTTCGAGTGAGCGGGTAGATCGCCTTGCGAAGGTTGGCCATCTCCTCCCGGCTCGCATGCATGAAATCGACGTCTTCAGGGAGCGGCTTGCGGAGGGTCTTTGCCATGGCTTCGACACCACGGTCGGCCACGAGCCGGCGTCGGATCTCCGCTTCGATCTCTTTCTTGAGCGCATCGATGCGGTCTTTGTATTCGTCTCGAGCGAGGCGTTGTTCGAACTGGCTGAGGTCACCGTCGGAGGTGTCTTGCTCTTGCTGCATCAGCTTCTCGAGAACCCCGTCGAGGTCGAGATTTCGCAGCGTTCGGTACAGGTAGTACGTGCCGCCGACGGGGCGGCCAGGCTCCATCCCGGCGTATCGACGCACAGATTCGCGCGCCATCGACCGCATCATCGCCTGATCACCGCGTTGCAAGGCGTTGTAGAGCATCTCGGCGAGCTCTTCGGGGGTCATGCCCGAATTGGCGCCGCCCTGACCTTGGCCTTCGCCCTGGCCTTGGCCGGGCGCCTGGTTCTCGTCGTCTTCGTCATCGTCGAAGGGCGAGTCGTCGAGTTCGGAATCGAGACGGTACTCCTCGCCGCGAAGCGAGAAGTACACATCGAAGACGATCTCGAATGACTTCCAATGCGAGTGGTTCTTGACCAATGTCGCCGCCAACGCGTACTTGAGCGCCGTGCGGTCCTCGAGCGGAATGTGTTGGACCGCCTCCATCGCGTCGAGGTTCTCGGTGAGGCTGACGGGCAGCCCGGCGTTTCGGAGCTCGACGATGAAGCCCGTCAGCAGATCGAGTAGCGGCGACTCCGCCGACGCCTCGACGCTCGTCATCAGGACGAGTAGCTGTCGCTGTTGGCGGCCATGTCCTTGACCGCTTTGTCGATGTCGGTCCGGTACTTCAACAAGATGTTGACCGTGTCGGTGGCCGTCTGGGCGTCGATCTGCTCAATCCCGAGCAGGACGAGAGTGCGTGCCCAATCGATCGTCTCCGAGACAGACGGGTGCTTCTTCAGTTCGAGCTGACGGATCGACCGGACGACGCGGGCGACCTGGGAGGCGAGGTGATCGGAGATGCCAGGGACGCGAGTGGTGACGATTGTCTTCTCGCGCTCCATGTCCGGGTAGTCGAGGTGGAGGTAGAGGCACCGGCGCTTGAGCGCCTCGGACAGCTCACGGGTGTTGTTGGAGGTGAGGAACACGAGTGGGATCTGGGTCGCCGTCACCGTGCCGAGCTCGGGAATCGACACTTGGTACTCCGAGAGGATCTCGAGGAGAAGCGCTTCGGTCTCGATCTCGACGCGGTCGACTTCGTCGATGAGCAGCACAACGGGCTCTTCGGCACGAATTGCTTCGAGCAGCGGACGAGTAAGCAAGAACTCGTCAGAGAAGATGTCGTCCTCGAGCTCGCTCCACTCCGAGTCGGACCCGCGATCAGCCTGGATCCGAAGAAGCTGCTTCTTGTAGTTCCACTCGTACAGCGCCTTGGCCTCGTCGAGTCCTTCGTAGCACTGGAGGCGGATGAGTCGGGCGCCGCTCATCTCGGCCACGGACTTGGCGAGCTGGGTCTTGCCAGTGCCGGCCGGACCTTCGATCAAAACCGGCTTTTCGAGCCGATCTGCGAGGTGCACGATCCCGGCGATGGCGTCATCGGCGAGGTAGTCGACCGAGGAGAGCTGGGAGCGGACATCGTCGACGCTGGCAAAGCGGTGATCCATTTACCGCAGGGTAACGGGCTCACCGTCGGACAGACGGGTCCTCCTGCCGCACCCGTGCGCGGACCGTGAAGACCGAGTCGCCCGACAGCACGCCGCCTCGGGCGAAGAGTCGGCCGTTCTCCCAGTTGGAGAGGCCGAGTTCGGGACGGTTGAGGGCGTATTGCCCATCGACCCAGCGAGTGAATCCATCGCCGACGAAGGGAGCGTCGACCATGTCGAAGAACCGGTCCTGCGCGTCGACGTCGTCGGAGACGAGGCTCGCTGCGAAGCGCGGCGACTGGTCGTTGAAGAGAGCGACGGCGTCGTCGACCGAGTCGACGATGGCGAGCGTCACCTCGGGAGAGTCCTCCCACTCCCACTCGTGACCGAGATCGTCCCAGTCAAGGGTGCTGGTGCGGGGTTCGTCGACGGGGCCCTCGGCGCGGCCGATCGTGACCGTCTCAAACCACGTGTCGGGGAGGTGATGGCGCTGATTCGCGATCACATGCAACTTGGCGGTCGCGCCTCGATGTTCGCCCGCCGCGTGAAGCGCGTCGAGGAATACCGGAACGAGATCATCGGCCCGGGAGGCAACAATGCAACAGGTATTGAGGGTGTTGCAGACCTTGCGGTCGAGGCTGTTGGTCACGACGGACGCGAACCGTTCGGCATCGGCGCGCTCGTCGGCGACGATCCACGCTCCACCGGTTCCGTGCAGGCTGACCGACGTGCCGGCCTGACGGGCGACAGCACCGAGCTGAGCGACGGCAGCGCCACTCCCCCGGGCCACCGCGAGGGCGAGACGAGAATCGCTGAACATCGCATGTCCGGCCGCTCGGGAGGCGCTGGCGACGAGGCGGGCCACGCCCTCCGGCAAATCTGCCTGAGCAACCGCCGGGTCGAGGGCGTGCTCAACGATTGCCTTCGCCGTACCCAGCGCATCGGAGCCGATCCGGAAGACAACGGCATTGCCGGAGCGGATCACTCCGCACGCGTCGGCGAAAACGTTCGGCCGCCCCTCGAAAACGAAACCGACGACGCCTAGCCCGGATCGGATCTGGTCGATCTGCCATCCGTCGTGGTCGATCGAGTCGAGCACGGCGCCGCGCGGCGAGGCTTGCCTCGCCCATCCCCGAAGGCCGTCGATCATGTCTTGGCGCATCGTTGCGGTCAGTTCAAGGCGGGTCGTACTACGTCCCTTGGCTTTCGCTGCGTCGATATCAGCGACGTTGGCTGCGGCGATCGGCGCGAAGACGTCGTCGTCGGCCAAGCGATCGGCAAACGCCTCGAAGAAGGCAGTGATGGCTGAGTCGTGCACACCGCCGAGGGCCGTGAAGGCAGCCGAGGCATCGTCGATGGCGGCCCGAGCGATGGCCAGATCGGCCGCCGGGACGTGGATCAGGTCGCCGGTCGACTGTACGACCACGAGATGGTCGCCGGAGACGAAGGCCGCAGCGAGGTCGGCATCGACGGTCGTGACCTGATCACCGCCCCACAGAATCGGCATGCCTTCATGGAGCGCATCGAGCGAAGCCATGAATGCAACCTACCGACCGAGGACGGCAACTACCGTGGCGCGCATGAGCCGGAAGCGATCGGCCTCGGTGCTCGTCGCCGCCGGCATCATGTTCAGCCGCCTCTCCGGACTCGTCCGAGAGACGATCCGGGCGATGTTCCTCGCGAATGGCGCCGCCAACGACGCGTTGGTCGCCGCGACACGGATCCCGAATGTCCTGCAGATGTTGCTCGGTGAAGGGACGCTCTCGGCCTCGTTCATCCCCGTCTATTCGGCTGCGCTCGAAGAAGACGAGGAGGAGGCAGGCCGCATCGCCGGTGCGATCGCTGCAATCCTGGCCGTCGTGACCGGGGTGCTGGTGCTCATCGGAGTGCTGGGTGCGCGCCCAATCGCCTCGGTCATTGCTGCGGGGCTGCGAGACAAACCGAATTTCGAGCTCGTGGTGACACTCGTCCGAATCACCTTCCCGGCAGCGGGCATTCTGGTCATGTCGGCGTGGTGTCTCGGCGTGCTCAACAGCCACCGGAAGTTCTTCTTGTCGTACGTTGCGCCGGTCCTCTGGAACATCGCGCAAATCGCCGCAATCGTCATCGGCGCGGTCGTGTTCGGCATGGCCGATACCGACGCCGACCTCAACAATCCGGCGATCAACACCGAGGAACTTGGCGACCTCGCGCGGGTCGCAGCAATCGGATTCTTCGTCGGAGCTATCGCGCAGTTTGTCGTCCAGCTTCCGAGCGTCTTCACCGTTGCCCGGGGCCTGAAGTTCCGGCTCGACACAACACGAGCAGGCGTTCGCTCGGTCATCAGTCGATTCGGTGGGGCGGTGCTCGGCCGGGGCGTCGTGCAGATCTCGGCGATGGTCGATGTTTTCCTCGCCGGACTCCTCGTGGAAGGCGCCCTGTCCAGCCTCAATTCATCGCAGATCTTGTACATCCTGCCGATCAGCGTCTTCGCCGTGAGCGTGGCGGCCAGCGAGTTGCCGGACATCTCGAAGATGACGATCCGCGACGAGGTCCGAATCCGCTCCGAAGGCGGCTACCAGCGCATCCTGTTCTTCGTCTCGTTCACGGCGCTCGCCTATGTCTTGCTCGGCGACAAAATCGTTGGAACGCTTTTCGAGCGAGGCAACTTCGGCACGGACGACACGCTTCTGGTCTGGATGGTTCTCGGTGCGTACGCACTCGGTTTGCCGGCCGCGGCCGTCTCCCGCCTCACCCAGAACGCGGTGTGGTCGCGCGGCGACACGAAGGGGCCGGCGCGAATTGCTGCCGTACGTCTCGCCATCGCCGCGCTGTTCGCGATCGCGACGATGCGCTACTTCGACGGGTTCTCCCCCGAGAACGTCCGACAGCTGCCCACCATTCCAGAGGACCAGTCGAGTAATCCGGCCCTGCGGTTCGGCGCCGTCGGGCTGACTCTCGGTTCGGCGATTGCGTCGTGGGCCGAAGCGATCCTCCTGGGACGCCTAGCCGATCGGCACATCCCGAACATCGCACCGCTCCGGCCGCTCGTTCGTCTGCTGCCAGCGCTGTTCGCCGCTGGCGGGGTTGCGATCGTGACGAGAGGGTTGGTCGTCGACATGCCAAACATCGTCGCCATGCTGCTCTCGGTTGGGCCGTCAGGGCTGACGTACCTTGCCGTGTGCCGCCTCACGGGCATCGCCGATGTGAATCTGTTCCTCAAGGGCCCGCTGCGCCGACTTCGAATGCGCTGACCCTCCCCCATCCCATCACAGGACCAGACCCGCCAACGCGTGTTTATGGCGCCACCGGGTGGTCCGGGGCCACTACGATTCCGCACATGATTCAGACGCTGAAGAAGTGGTGGAAGTACCTGACGGCCCGTGCGGACGCAGAGTTCGAGGCGAACGCGGATCCAAAGATCCAGCTCGAACAGGCCATTCGGGACTCGAAGGAGCAGCACCAGCGCCTGAAGGAACAGGCAGCCAACGTCATCGCGCATCAAAAGCAGACCGAGATGCGCCTCGACAAGGCGATGGCCGAGATGGAGAAGCTCACCGGCAACGCCCGCCAGGCCGTGATGATGGCCGACGAGGCCATGCAGCGTGGCGACGAGGTCAAGGCGACCGAGTACACCAGCGCCGCCGAGGCGTTCGCCCAACGTTTGATCGCGGTCGAGCAAGAGGTCGAGGACCTCAAGGCCCTGCACCTCCAGGCGACCCAGTCGTCGGACGAGGCCAAAGCGGCCGTGTCGCAGAACAGCCAGAAGCTCCAGGAGAAGCTCGCCGAACGTCAGAAGCTGCTCAGCCAGCTCGATCAGGCGAAGATGAAGGAGCAGATGAACGACGCCATGACTTCGCTCAACGAGCAGGTCGGCGGCGACACGCCGTCGCTCGACGAAGTGCGCTCGAAGATCGAGGGGCGTCTCGCCAAGGCGCAGGCGGCATCGGACCTCAACGCAAGCTCGACCGAAGGCCGCATGGCCGAGATCGAGAACGCCGCCCGCCACACCCAGGCCAAAGCTCGTCTCGAAGAGCTGAAGAGCCAGCTCGGCGTCGGATCGGCCCAGACCGCAGCTCCGGAGGCCACCACCGAAACCGGCGGCACGACCGCCACCGCCGAGGGCTGATTCGCTGATGAACCCCGACCAGGCTCGGCGACTCCGCGAGTCGGCCACAAACATCATCGCCCACGAAAAACAGCTCGAAGGGAAACGAAAGAAGCTGTACGACGAGCTCGAGCGTCTGAACACCAACGCTCGTCAAGCAGTGATGATGGCCGAAGAAGCAACCCAATCCGGAGACGACGCGGGTGCGGCCCGCTTCAACGAGTCAGCGGGGATCATCGCCGAGGAGATCGTTCGAATCGACACGCAGATCGCCGCGATCGATGTCGAGTTGATCGAGGCTCGCCAGGCTTCTGAGGAGGCGAAGTCGATCGCGTCGGATTCCGCGATTCAGACGCGGCAGATGCAGGCCCGTGGCGCCGAGCTTCGTGCGGAGTTCGAGCAGGCGAAGATGGCCGAGGCATCGCTCGAGGCGACCGGTTCGCCGTCGTTCGACGAGGTGAAGGCGAAGATCGGCGACCGGGTCGCCCGGGCCGAAGCCGAAGCCGAGCTCGCCGGTGTCGACGAACAGAGCGACCTCGACGGTGCCACCGCTCTTGTCGAACAGGCGTCTGCAGACGCTCGCGCGGCAGCGAAACTCGCCGAGATCCGCTCGTCGATGGGGCTGATGAGCGCCGGGTCCGCCACCGAAGCCGACCCGCAGGATGCGCCAGTTGACCAAGCGCCGGACGGTTCGGCCGACGACGATCCACCAGCCACGGAGTAGCCCCTTCGGCCACTCGACGTGACGGGGTTGCATATGCGATACTCGTCGCGTGGTCGGAGGAAGTTCATCGCGTGGGATTCGCCACGTTCTGTGGGTGAGCGTTGTGGGGTTGATCGGTTCTCTGATGGTCGCCGGCACTGCTGCTGCGCAGGATGGTGACATCGTCGTCGACGGCAACAACGCCACAGTGACGGTCGTGTATGCCCCAGAGGGGATCCGGTCCGGAAGCGGGTCGCCTGGCGCCCGGCCGGTGTGGCCCTACACCTGCACCTGGGGGACTCCGTGGACGGGCGGCGGCGAGATCGTGGTCGAACGAACGACCAATCCCATTCCCTTCCATCGCTACTACCTGACGTGCATACCGAAGGACCCCGACGCCGGTTTGGCGACCATCGCAGAGTTCGTCGTGTACGACCCGGGCGACCCCGTTCCTGGCGTTCCTGACGTCGAGACATCGATCACCATTCGTGAGGTGGCCCGAAATCTGGTGACGCCGACCGTCCTCGGCGTCGGCCTCTCCCCGCAAGATCGACAGGTCACCGGTCTCGACACCTGGCTGTGGCCCGTTGGAGACACCGGCAACGTCCGGGCGAGCGCCACCGCAGGCGGGCTCACCGTCACTGTCGAGGCCCGCTATCAACGCACGCTGTTCGACATGGGCCCCGAAGACGGGGTCGTGCCCTGCGATCAACAGGTCATCTGGCAGCCAGGCGCCTCCGAGACCCCGTGCTCACACACGTACCTAACCGAAGGTTCTCGTACGATCCAGGCGATCTCCGAGTGGGATTTCGTGTGGTGGGATGACGCTGCGCAGACCACGCCGGTCTTCCTCGAGACCGTCGCCCTCGTCGAGGCCTTCGACGTGGAGGTCATGGACCTCGAAGCCGTGATCGCTTCGCGCTGACCCACGCCGCGAACACGTCTCCAGTCGCGCTCGCCGCCGAAGACCTCAGCCCAGAAGCACGAGATCGTCGGCGTGCACGACGACAGGCCGTTGGCCTGGGTCGAGGTCCTTGGTGCTACTTCCGGCCATCGAGCCGAGACGCTCGGAGGACATGCGGGCGATGCCCTTGGCCACGAGCGTGCCATCGGGGCCGGTGATCTCCACGGCGTCGCGCGTCTCGAATGATCCGTCGACGTGGCTCACGCCTGCAGCAAGCAGAGACCGTCCCCCCGCCTCGAGGGCGGAAACTGCGCCGGCGTCGATCGTGATAGCCCCGACCGGCGCCATCGCGAACCCGATCCAGAGCTTGCGGGCAGATAGTCGGTCGGGACGAGGATGGACCGTCGTGCCGATGTCGTCGCCACCGACCACCGCATTCACGAGAACGTCGGGGCGATCTGCCCGGGCGATGACGGTCCGCACACCACTCCAGGCCGCAATCCGTGCCGCGGCGAGTTTGGACGCCATACCCCCGCTCCCCCGATTGGTCCCCGCTCCACCAGCCATCGCCGTCACTTCGGCATCGATCTCAACGATCTCACTCACGAGCGACGCGTTGGGGTCGATCCGGGGATCGGCGGTCAGCACGCCGTCGATGTCGGTCAAGAGCACCAGCAGGTCGGCGTCGACGAGATGGGCGGCGAGGGCGGCGATCCGATCGTTGTCGCCGTATCGGATTTCAGTGTCGGTGACCGCGTCGTTCTCGTTGATCAGCGGGATCACTTCGAGGTCGAGCAATCGATCGAGGGTGGCCTTGGCGTGCAGGTATTGGTTGCGGTCACCAAAGTTGTGGGGAGCGAGCAAAATCTGGCCGGCGAAGAGACCGTGCTCACCGAGCGCAGAGTCCCATTGCCGGTGGAGTATCGGATGCCCCACCGCAGACGCCGCCTGCAAGGTCACCGCATCGGCTCCCGCACGGTCCTCGGCATCGAGGCCGAGCCGGGGCAGGCCCGCAGCGATCGCCCCGGACGTGACAAGCACGACGGTGTTTCCGGTGGCTCGAAGTGTTGCGATCTGACCGGCGACTGCATCGATCGTCGCCTGATCGATGTCGCCACGCTCGTCGGTCAACGACGAGGTTCCGAGCTTGACCACGACGCGCATTAGGCGTCCTCTTCGTACTCGAAGGACAGGTCTCCGATATGCACGACATCGCCATCGCGTGCGCCTGCTTGGCGGAGCGCCTTGTAGACACCGACCGAATCGAGTCGACGCTGCGCATGATCGAGCGCCCCAGGATCAGTCAGATCGGACAGGCGAACCGCACGAAGCGCCGGGCGGCCGTGAACCTCCCACACGTGCTCGCTGAGCCGCTCGACAGCGATCTGTTCGGCGACGGGGCGATGGATGACGAAACTGGTCGACTCGGCGTCGTCTTCGGCGGCTCGCGCCTTGCGCACGGCGTTGGCCATTGCGCCGACGAGCTGCGGGATGCCCGTCCCCGACACCGCAGAGATGCGCATTCCGTCCCAGTCGTCGTTGGCGGAAATATCGTCCTTGGACGCCACCACGACACGGGGCCGGTCGAGGAGCTCCGGACGGTAGGCACCGAGTTCATGCAAGAGCGCGGCCTCTTGATCGGCCGGTGACGTGCCCTCCCACGACGCGAGGTCGAGAAGCATCACAAGCACCCGCGCCCGCTCGACGTGCCGCAAGAACTGATGTCCGAGCCCGCGACCGTCGGCAGCGCCCTCGATCAGGCCCGGAATGTCGGCAACGACCATCTCGAAATCATCTTCGGGGATCCGCACGACGCCCAGGTTCGGTTCGAGCGTCGTGAAGGGATAGTTCGCGATCTTTGGCTTTGCCGCACTGATACGAGAGATCAACGTGCTCTTGCCAACATTGGGGAAGCCGACCAGTGCCACATCAGCAACGAGCTTCAGCTCGAGGCGGAGCCACCGCTCTTCGCCTTCTTCGCCTTGTTCGGCGAAGGCCGGCGCCCGCCGCTTGTTCGACAGGAATCGGGCGTTGCCTTTGCCACCTTCGCCGCCGGCAGCTGCGCGCCAGCGATCGCCGTGCGTCGTCAGGTCGGCGAGTTGGTTGCCGTCGAAGTCGTACACGACCGTGCCCTCAGGGACAGACACCTCGAGATCCGGCGAGGACGAACCGTGCTTCTTCTTGCCACTGCCGTGCGAGCCGCTGCCGCCCTTGCGGTGCGGATGATCACGAAAGGACAACAGCGAGGCGACGTTGTGGTCCGCGACAAGCCAGATGCTGCCGCCATTGCCACCGTCGCCTCCATCAGGCCCGCCACGCGAAACATGCGCCTCGCGGCGAAACGAGACGCATCCAGCGCCGCCGTTGCCGCCCTGAACATTCAGGTTGCATTCGTCGACGAAGTTGCTCATGGGCGCTCCGCGGCGCGGAGCCGGTCGATCAGTCGGTCAGGACGTCGACGAGCTTGCGGCCATGCCGCGAGCCGAACTTCACTACACCGTCGGCGGTGGCGAAGAGCGTGTCATCGCCACCACGGCCGACGTTGTTGCCCGGGTGGAACTTGGTGCCGCGCTGGCGAACGAGGATCGAGCCCGCGCTGACGCGGCCGCCGTCATACACCTTGACGCCGAGGCGCTGTGCGTTGGAGTCGCGGCCGTTACGAGTGGAGCCGCCGCCCTTGGTCTTCGACATGAGGAGAACCTTTCGTGTGTGGCGTCGGTCAGCCGGCAGAGATCGAGGTGACCTCGATGCGGCTGAGTTCTTGACGATGTCCCCAGCGACGGCGCTGGTTGGCCTTGCTCTTGTACGTGAAGCCGTTGATCTTCGGGCCGCGCAGGTTGTCGACGACCTTGATCCCGACGCTGGCGCCCGACAACTGATCTGGAGTGGCGAGCACGGTGTCGCCGTCGACGACGAGCACCGGGGTGATCGAGTCGGTCTCACCTTCGGCCCCGAGGCGGTTGACCTCGAGCATCTGACCTTCTTCGACGCGGTACTGACGACCGCCGGTCTTGATCACGGCATACATGAACTCGATCGTATCCGCCGGTCCGGCAGAAATGATCCGTTCACCAAGAGTTTCCCCGAGCGTCATCAGAATTCCGCCATTCGGACCAACCGTCCAAGACGGGCGTGAATAGCGTTTCAGGTACGGGTTCTCCCACACCCGAACCCGCGCAACCGGGTCCCCCAAAGAAAGCAGAAGTGCAATGGCCACTGGTGTCGTGAAGTTCTTCAACAATGAGAAGGGCTATGGCTTCATCTCCCGAGAGGGCGAAGGTGATCTCTTCGTCCACTACAGCAACATCGCCGGCGACGGATACCGCTCGCTCGAAGAAGGACAAGCAGTCGAGTTCGAGGTCGGTCCCGGCCGCAAGGGCCCCGAGGCCCTCGAGGTGAAGCCCGTCTGAGCGGGGCCCGCCCAGGTCAGAAGTCGGTGGCGACGCCGCCCTCGGCGACGCGGCGAGCCACAAATTCGTCGAGTTCGGCCCTGGCGCTCTCCGAGAGCGTTGGAGGCCGATACTCGGCGAGCAGCTCGGGCACGAGGGCTTCGGTTCGGTCATAGGCCGTCGGCGAGCCCGCTTCGTCCCACGTTTCGAAGTTGCGCCAGTCCGACACCATCGGCGAGTAGAACGCGGTCTTGTACCGGTCCTGCGTGTGCTGGGTCCCGAAGAAGTGGCCCCCGGGCCCGACCTCGTCGATCGCATCGAGCGCGAGCGATGCGTCGCTCGTGTCGATCGGTTGCAGCAATGTCTGCATCATCGAGATCAGATCCGCGTCCAGCACCATCTTCTCGAAGCTCGCCTTCAGGCCGCCTTCGAGCCATCCGGCCCCGTGGAACACGATGTTGGCTCCGCCCATGACCGCTCCCCATAGCGAGAAGGCCGACTCGTAACCGGCCTGCGCGTCGACCGTGTTCGCCGCGTTGACGTTCGAGGAGCGATACGGAACCCCGTATCGGCGGGCGAGCTGTCCACCGAGCATGGCGGCCTTGATGAATTCGGGCGTACCGAACGCCGGTGACCCAGACCGCATGTCGACATTGCTGGTGAATCCGCCATAGACCACGGGACTCCCCGGTCGGACGACCTGGGTCATGACCATGCCAGCAAGCGCTTCAGCGTTCTGCTGCACAACCGCTCCCGCCACCGTCACCGGCGCCATGGCTCCCGCCAGCGTGAACGGCGTGACGATCACGACTTGGTTGCGGGCCGAGAACTCCATGATGCCTTGGAGCATGGGGATGTCGAGCCGGAGCGGCGAGGACGTGTTGATCACGGTGTGCGCCGACGGCTGCGTATCGAGATCGTCATCGCTCACCTGGCGTGCGATCCGGATCATCTCTAAGCAGTCTTGATTTCGTTCGCGGCCCAGGCTGTAGACGTTGACCGCCTTGTCGGAGAGCGTGAGGAGGTCGTGGGTGGCGTGGAGGTGACGGACGCTCGCGTGGATGTCGGCGGGTTCGACCGGATAGCCGCCATGCATGTGGATCGCGTTGAGGTGCTGGCTGAGGCGGACGAGATTCTGGAAGTCGTCACGATTGCCGGTCCGTCGACCGCCGGCTCGGTCGGCAGCGTTCGGCGGGCTCGCGACGGCAGTGAACACCACGTGGTCGCCGCCGATCGTCACGTTGTGCGCGGGGTTGGGCGCGTGGAGCGTGAAGCTCGTCGGGCACGTCGCGACCGTCTCCACGACCATCTCGGGGTCGAAGCGGACCCGATCGCCAGTCGCCGTGGCACCGGCCTCGACGAGCAGCTTCTTCGCATCGGGTTCGAGGACGTCGATACCGGTGTCTCGAAGGACGTGAAGCGATGCTTCGTGGATGCGCTCGAGCTCATCGGCGGAGACGACAGCGGTCGGCTCGAACGGGCGACGAAGCTGACGGAACGGGACCTGTTCGATGGCGGTCTTTTGGGCTCGGGCGGCGCGTCGGCCACCTGATCGAGTACGGCGAGGGGTGTCGTCAGGCAACAGAACGCTCCGAGTTGGTTGCTGATGATGGGGCTGAGTTGGAGGACGGGGGGTCGTCAACGAATCCGATGACTTCGCTGAGCTCGTCTGCGCGGCGGCAGAGTTCGGCCTCGAGCTCCGGGGCAGATTCGTGCGGAAAGCGAAAGGTCGGCCCGAAGACATGCAGTGCTGCGACGGCTTTGCCATCTGCTCGTCGCACGGGTGCAGCGAGTGAGGTGACGCCAACGGCATACTCGTCGGTCGTTCGGTACCAGTGCTGCTCGCGGATGATCTCGATGCGTCGGCGAAGTTCGGCGGGGTCGGTCACCGTGTCGTTGCTGAATGCCTCGAGTGGGTCGTCGAGATACCGGTCGAGTTGTGAGTCGGGCCAGTGCGCCATCAACACTTGTCCGGTGCATCCGGAGTGCGCCGCCACCTGCACCCCAGTCCAGTCCCTGACCGTGATGCCCGCATCAGGGTCGGCAGTGATCTGACCGAGGTGCACGAGCGAGTCGTCGACTGCGGCGGCAATGCCCGCGGTTTCTTCACTCAATGCCGACAGGGCGACCAGGTGGTGCCGGGCCAGCCCAAACAGATCGTGATGGACGGTCTCCGCGCCGGCGAGCGCATGAATGGTCGGCCCGACCGTCCACGCACCGTCTGGTGACTTGGACACCGCTCCCGTTGCGGCAAGCGAGCCAAGAAAGCGAGACGTTGTCGACACCGGCAGCCCGACGCGTCGGGCAACCTCGGAGAGGGAGGTGCCGTCGTCGTCGAGCGCCCGAAGGACTCGAAATGCTCGTTCGACCGACGTGATCGTCATGGTCGAAACGCTAGACGCGATGGTCCGAAAGTTCTGCATCGTGGAAGGCAGGGGTCTTTCCACAATGTGGAACAATGGGTGGAAGACGGACTAGGCGACGACTGAACGCTGCCCGGACTTCACGGACGGCGAAGCCAGAGCGCAGACTCGACCTCGTGTCGGAATCGGTGGTGATCACGGGAATGGCGTGGCCCGATCTCGACCCGCACGTCCGGATTCGGTGGGACGGTGCTGCGTCGACGCTCGAGCCGCTCGCTGGCCTGTCGCTCAACTACTCGACGAGCGATCTGCCGAGCCGTCGCTGCCTGGGGCACAAGCCCTTCCGTGGCGGCAACTGGGTCGACTGTGACAACGACCCGCTGCCAGATGGCCGGACCTGTGACCGCTGCGCCGCGAACGACGCCACCTTCGCGTCGCAGCTACATCACGCGCACACCCGCGGGCGGGCGGAGCTCGACAAATCCGTGCTGCAACATCTCGACAAGGCCAACGAGCTGTACCTCGCGGTGTTTGGCGATGGTTCCCTGAAGGTGGGGACCTCGACGGCACCTCGGCTCCGAACGCGCCTCACCGAACAGGGTGCGTGGCGAGCCCGGGTCGTAGCGACGGCGAGCGACGGCTTCGCCGTTCGATCGATCGAGGATCGAGTCACTACGGCGCTCGGCCTACCCCAGGCGGTGTCGATGCGTCGCAAACTCACCGGCCTCGAACGTCCACGCCCGATGGTCGAGCTCGAACGCGAGCTCGACCTGTGGACCGAGCGCGTGCACGAGCTGGTCGATTCGAGTGGCGACGATCGTCTAACGAGCGTGGCCGTCGACTGGGAAGGTCGCCCGGCGAACGCATCACTTCCCATGTTGCTGGCCTATCCCCGATCGCCCGCCGTCGGAAATCATGCTCTCGAATTCGTCGACGCAGTCGGGCGGGCGGTCATTGCACGACGCCCCGACGGAGCTGATCGGTTCGTGTTCGACCTTCAAGCCCTTTACGGCATCGAACTCACCCTCGGCGACCACGAGCCCGATGAGCTCACCATCCAAGACAGCCTCTTCTGACCGCTCTGATCAGGCCCGACCAGAAAGCCCGTCGAGATACTTCTCCGTCGTTCGGTGCTGGATCTGTCGACCGATCGGGCCGGACAACTGGGCAAGGCGAGAGGACGGTCTCGAGACTGCGCTGATCTCGATGACGACGTCGCCCGCGTCGTCTCGGGTGGCGATGAACGCTTCTTCGCCGCATTCGGGGTGATGGTCGAACGTGCCATAGACGAAGCCGAAACGATGCGGTTCGTCGATCACACCGACGATGCGACAGACCGCTGTCACCCAAAGACTTACCGCTCTCGCAGCAAGTGCGACGACGGTTCCCTCGGCGAGGTCCGGTGTCGTCGGCCGATGAATGACGCCCGCTGCTCGATGTCCGGCCCACGACCGGATGGCCTCAGTGGCCTGCTCGAACGCATGGTCTCCTGACCCGGCTGGTCGACGCCAGGTGTCGTGACGAAACCCGGATGGCGGGGGCCCGTCATCGAGCGACATTCCGATCATCGGGTAGGACAACTGAAGCTCGCCAGTCGACGCAGTGTGGGAGGCGATCAGGCCGTCGAGCGTTTGGTCCGATGGTCTCGTGAGGGAGTACACGTTCCGATCGTGTCAGCTCTGCGTGTGCCACACGAGATCAGGGGCGGGCTGTTGAGTACTGTGGGCCCATGACCGACACCGCTCCTCGCGCCAGCTTTACCCGAATGGACCAGTGCACACAGGAGGATTGGAACATCATCATTCCGGCGCTTCTCGATCATGCGAACACCGCGGTGGGCGGCAAGGTCCTCGAACAGTTGCAGGCGCTCGAAGGCGACCACGGGGGATTCGCCGTCGATCGGCTGACCCATTGCCTCCAGACAGCGCACCTGGCCGAAGAGGACGGCAAGGACGAGGAGTACATCGTGTGCGCGCTGCTCCACGATGTCGGCGATGTGCTTGCGCCGCTCAACCACCCCGACATCGCCGCCGCGATTCTCAAGCCGTACGTCAAGCCCGAGAACCACTGGATGGTTCAGCACCACGGCACCGTCCAGGGGTACTACTTCTGGCACTTCATCGGCATGGACCGCAATGCTCGCGACGAGCTCGCGGATCACGAGTACTACTCGCATTGCGAGGAGTTCTGTGCGAAGTACGACATGCCGGCCTTCGACCCCGATCGGCCGACTCCCCCGCTCAGCTACTACGCACCGCTGGTCGAGCGCATGTTCGGACCGGGAGGTCTGGCGGGCGCCACCGAGTTGTTTTGAGCAGCGATGGGACGGGCCGAAGCCATCCGGCGCCGTACCCGTTCGGACCGGCATCGGTTCGTGACATCCTCGTCGAGGGCTTGATCGACCATCCCGACCGCGTCGCGATCGTCGACGGCGGCGCCGAGCTGACGTGGCGACAACTCGACCGGGCGGTCGAACGCGTTGCGTCGAGGTTGCCGACCGGGTGCACTGCTGCGTGCGTGTTTCCGAACAGTGCGACCGCGATCGTGGCCGCGCTCGCCGTGTGGCGGGTGGGCGGAGTCTGGGTCGGGATCGACCCGCGGCTCCCAGCGGACGAACAGCGTGAACGGCGCCAACGCGCCGGCACGAGCGTGTTGTTGACCCCGGACGTCGTCTCCGAGATGGACATCACCGACGTGGCCGATCGGCACCTCGTTCCGGATCCGATGAGCCCGGCGGCGATTGCCTTCACGTCGGGGACGACGGGTCGACCGAAGGCCATCGTCCACAGCCAACGCAATCTCCTCGGTCCGGGTCTCGTGAGCATCGAGCAAGAGCCGCCGACCGACGGAGAGCGGATCGGCACGGCGCTGTCGCTGTCGATCCTGAACATGATGTTGCTCGGACCGATCTCGGCCCTTCTGCGGGGGTCGACGTTCGTCGTGTGCCGATCGGGGCGTGCCGATGGGCTCGTCGAGGACATCGTGTCGAAACGCGTGACGCGACTGTTCGCCGTGCCGACGCAACTGCACGACCTGGTCGAGTCCGATGCGGCCGGGCTGGGAGTACTCGACCGCGTAGTCGTTGGTGGAGGCCGAGCCGAGCCATCGCTGCTCGCTCGGTTTGCAGAGCGTTTTGGCGTGCGACCCACCCGAAGCTACGGGTTGTCCGAGGCGCCGACCGGGGTGGCGCGCGAATCGATGGCCGATCCGATCGAGGCGGGCCGTGGACACCCGCTCCCCCACGTCCAGATCGAGATCCGCAATCCGGCTGGCCAGCGCGTCGAGGTGGGCCAGGTCGGCGAGGTGGTCGTCGTGCCAGCGGTTTCCGGGCCGTGGGCGAACACGTGGACGCCGATGCTCGGGTATCTCGACGATGACGAAGCCTCGACCCGAACCCTGCGCGATGGAGCGCTGTGGACCGGGGATCGTGGCGTCATCGACGACGACGGTGCTGTGACGATTCTCGGACGGCTCGGAGATCTCATCGTGCGTGGTGGTGCCAATGTCGATCCTCGTGCGATCGAGAATGCGATCCAGGCGGATCGTGCGGTCGCCGACGTTGCGGTCGTGGGCCTCCCCCACGAGAGACTCGGGGAGCAGGTGGGTGCGCTCATCGTGTTCGCCCCCTCGATGCGGACGCCCCGAGATCTGCTCGGGTGGGTGCGGGCGCGAACGGCATCGCTCGATCCGCATCACCGGGTCGACGAGGTCATCGCTGCCGACCATGTGCCAAGAAATGCGATGGGCAAGGTCGATTCGATGCAGGTGCAGGAGCGGTTCTTGGATACCTTCCCGGCATGAGCGACACAACCACCGACATGGCGTCCGATGACCGGATGTCCGCATTGCTCCCCGACGTGGATCCCGACGGGTTGCTCGAGTTCTCGGTGGTGTACACCGACCGCTCGCTCAACCACATGTCGGCGTCGTTCCAGAGCGTCATGACCGACATCTCCCGGACGCTCAAGTCGGTGTATCACGCCCACTCGGTGGCGCTCGTTCCGGGTGGCGGCACCTACGCTATGGAGGCCGTGGCCCGGCAGTTCGCTGGCGGCGAGCACGCCCTCATCGTGCGCAACGGCTGGTTCTCGTTCCGGTGGACCCAGATCCTCGACGCCGGCGGCTTCGCGAACTCATCGACCGTGATCACGGCACAGCCGGTTGATGATTCGCCGACGCCCGCCTTCGCTCCACCGCCGATCGACGACGTGACGGCGACAATCGCCGCGGAGAAGCCGGCGGTGGTCTTCGCCCCTCATGTGGAGACCAGTGCCGGGATGATCCTGCCCGACGACTACATCGCCGCCCTCGCCTCGGCAACCCATGATGTGGGCGGCATCTTCGTCCTCGACTGCATTGCGTCCGGGACGATCTGGGTGAACATGGAGGCCTTGGGCGTCGACGCGTTGATCTCGGCCCCGCAGAAGGGCTGGAGCGGACCGCCATGTGCCGGGCTCGTGATGATGAGCGAGCGGGCTCGCGCTCGGGTCGCCGAGACGACGGGGTCGAGCTTCGCGGTCAACCTCGGCACCTGGGTCGGGATCATGGAAACATACGAAAACGGCGGCCACGCCTATCACGCCACCATGCCAACCGATGCGCTGCGTCAGTTCCGCGACATCATGGCCGAGACCGAGGCCTACGGGTTTGAGAAGATCAAGGCCGACCAGATCGCTCTCGGCGAGCGGGTCCGTGCTGCGATGTCGAGCCGCGGCATCAAGAGCGTGGCGGCCGACGGCTTCGGAGCACCCGGTGTCGTCGTGTCCTACACCGACGACCCCAACATCAAGAACGGGTCCGCGTTCGCGTCGGTCGGCGTGCAGATCGCCGGCGGCGTGCCCTTGCGCGTCGGTGAGCCGGAGGACTTCAGCACGTTCCGGATCGGACTGTTCGGGCTCGACAAGCTCCAGGACGTCGACCGGTCGGTCGAGTCGTTCGAGCTCGCCCTGGAGGCCGTATTCTCCGGCTGACCCCTTATGGGGTCAAGTCTGACATAGCAAGAGGCTGCCCAACGCTGCTCTCTCGCCGCCGAAACCTCTTGCTATGTCAGACTTGACCCCATGGACATCGCCAACTCGACCAACTTCTACATCGATGGGGCGTGGGTGGCGCCCTCGACGTCCGAGACACTCGACGTCATCAATCCGGCGACCGAACAGCCGATCGCGTCGATCGCCATGGGCGGCACCGACGACGTCGATCGTGCGGTCGCCGCAGCCCGTGCCGCGTTCGATTCGTGGTCACAAACATCGGTCGCTGAACGTCTTGACATTCTCAACACCGTCGTCGGGCTGATCGGTGAGCGTGCCGACGAAATGGCCGCAACGATCAGCGCCGAGATGGGAGCCCCGGGATGGCTGGCATCGGCCGCCCAGACCCCAGCTGGGCTGATGCACTTTGCCACCGCAGCGACGATCCTCGAAGGGTTCGAGTTCGAAGAGCAGATGGGCAAGACCCTTGTCGTCCGCGAGCCGGTTGGCGTGGTCGGGATGATCACGCCGTGGAACTGGCCGCTCAACCAGATCGCGTGCAAGGTCGCACCGGCCTTGGCGACCGGGTGCACGATGGTGCTCAAGCCTTCCGAAGTTGCTCCACTCAATGCCATCTTGATGGCGGAGATCCTGCACGATGCTGGTGTTCCGGCCGGCGTGTTCAACCTCGTCAACGGTGACGGCCCGACCGTGGGCGCCCACCTGTCGGCGCACCCCGACGTCGACATGATGTCGTTCACGGGGTCGACTCGTGCCGGTGTCGAGGTGGCCAAGAACGCCGCACCGACCGTCAAGCGAGTTGCCCAGGAGCTCGGCGGAAAGTCGGCAAACATCATCCTCGATGACGCAGACTTCGCCGCAGCGATCGGGCGCGATGCGTCCGGGATGTGCACGAACTCGGGTCAGTCGTGCAATGCGGCGACTCGGATGCTCGTGCCGAAGGATCGCATGGACGAAGCTGCCGCCATTGCCGCCGAGGCGATGCAGTCCGTCGTGGTCGGGGCGCCGGATGCCGATGGCACGACGATCGGACCGGTCGTGTCGGAGCAGCAGTGGAACAAGATCCAGGGCCTCATTCAGGCTGGCATCGACGAGGGCGCCACCCTGGTAACCGGGGGCGTCGGACGCCCTGACGGTCTCGAAGCGGGCTGGTACGTGAAGCCGACACTCTTCGCGAACGTCGACAACTCGATGACCGTCGCCCAGGAGGAGATCTTCGGCCCGGTGCTCGTGATGATCGGCTACGACGACGATGACGATGCCGTCCGCATCGCCAACGAGAGCACCTATGGCCTCGGCGGCGCGATCTCCGGCAGCCACGACCGAGCGGTCGCCATGGCCAAGCGCATCCGGACAGGCAACATGCACGTCAACGGCGCCGGCCCCGATTTCAACGCCCCCTTCGGCGGATACAAGCAATCGGGCAACGGCCGCGAGTGGGGTCCGCACGGTTTCGACGAGTTCCTCGAGACCAAGGCGATCATGGGCGCAGCGGGATAACCCGCCTGTCGGCCGCACGCGCTTCTACCATCGAAGGCGTGCCTGACTTCGATTTCACCGAACTCCTCCCCCTCGGCCCCGATACGACCGAGTACCGCAAGATCTCCGACGAGGGCGTCTCGACGTTCGACGCCGCCGGCGAGACCTTCCTCAAGGTCGAGCCCGACGCGATCTCGGCGCTGACTGCCGAGGCGATGTTCGACATCGCCCACTACCTGCGCCCAGGTCACCTTGCACAGCTCCGCGGGATCCTCGACGACCCTGAGGCATCGGCGAACGACCACTTCGTGGCAATGGAGTTGCTCCAGAACGCAAACATTGCGGCCGGTGGCGTGCTCCCGATGTGTCAGGACACGGGCACCGCCATCGTGATGGGCAAGAAGGGCGAGCGGGTCTTCACCGGCGCCAACGACGAGCAAGCGATCAGCCAGGGCGTGTTCGACACGTACCTCACCTCCAACCTCCGCTACAGCCAGCTGGCACCGATGTCGCTGTTCGAGGAGAAGAACACGAAAAACAACCTCCCGGCCCAGATCGAGCTGTACGCAACGCAGGGCGATGAGTACAAGTTCCTCTTCATGGCCAAGGGCGGCGGCTCGGCCAACAAGAGCTATCTATTTCAGGAGACCAAGGCACTCCTCAACCCCGAGAGCCTGACCCGGTTCCTCGACGAGAACCTGCGCAAGCTCGGCACCGCCGCCTGCCCGCCGTACCACCTTGCGGTAGTCATCGGCGGAACGTCGGCCGAGTACACGCTCAAGACCGCGAAGTACGCATCGGCCCGCTACCTCGACTCCCTGCCAACCGAAGGCTCCGCTGCGGGCCACGGCTTCCGGGATTTGGAGTGGGAGCAACGCATCCTCGAGCTCACCCGGGAGATGGGCATCGGCGCACAGTTCGGTGGCAAGTACTTCTGCCACGACGTGCGTGTCATTCGCCTCCCCCGCCATGGAGCGTCGAACCCCGTGGGCATCGCGGTGTCGTGCTCGGCCGATCGCCAAGCGCTCGGCAAGATCACCAAGGACGGTGTGTTCCTGGAGAAGCTCGAAACCGATCCGGCGCAGTACATGCCCGAGGTCACCGAGGACGACCTCTCATCAACCACCGTGCAGGTGGACCTCAACCGCCCGATGAGCGAGATCCGAGCCGAGCTGACCAAGTACCCGGTGAAGACCCGCCTCTCGCTGACCGGCACGCTCGTCGTCGGCCGCGACATCGTGCACGCGAAGATCAAGGAGCGGCTCGACGCTGGCGAGCCGATGCCCGAGTATCTGCGCAACCACCCCATCTATTACGCCGGTCCCGCCAAGACCCCTGAGGGCTACGCCTCGGGATCGTTCGGGCCGACGACGGCCGGTCGCATGGACAGCTACGTCGACCAGTTCCAAGCGGCCGGTGGCTCCATGGTGATGCTCGCCAAGGGCAACCGCTCCAAGCAGGTCGTCGACGCATGCAACACTCACGGCGGCTTTTACCTCGGATCCATTGGCGGTCCCGCAGCCCGACTCGCCAAGGACGCCATCCGCAGGGTCGAGGTTCTCGAGTACGAAGAGCTCGGCATGGAAGCCGTCTGGCGCATCGAAGTCGAGGACTTCCCGGCCTTCATCATCATCGACGACAAAGGCAACGACTTCTTCGCTGAAGTCTCCACCCCGGTGCATCTGCGGTAGCGAGCGCGCAGCCTCGGTCGGGTCGACCTCAGGCAGCGCTGGAAGTGAGCGGCTCGACCGAGCGGTTCCGCGGAACCGCCTGATCCGTGTGGGGTGTCTTGGCCGGCACCGCCCGATCGGTGGTGGCGGCGCGTTGGCGTCGATGCCGGGCACTCGCGGTGAGGACGTCAACGACGTAGTCGAAGTCCATCCGTTCGCCCGTTCCGGCGAGCGGTTCGATATCAGTCGACCGCCGCCGCAGCGGGGTTCGTTCGGGTTCGATCGCTCCGCCGGTGGCGTCGCGTAGACGGGGAACGTGCGCTTCGCTGCCCGTTGGGTCGTAGAACACGAACCGGGCGTTCTTGTTGACGATCGACCAGCCACCCTGGTGCACCGCCCCATGGTGGAACGGACACAACGCAATCAGATTGTGTAGTTCGGTTTCGCCGCCATCGGCCCAATGGACCACGTGGTGGGCGTGCAGCCCG
>JAHDDK010000059.1 GCA_020629375.1 Acidimicrobiales bacterium | reverse complement strand
GATCCATGCCGAACAGTTCTCCGGCATCCTCGTGCCGCTCATGGGCAAGGTCCTTCGCGACACCGAGGCGGGCTTCGTAGCCTTCAATGAGGCGCTCGTCGAAGAGGTCCGGCGTCGCGCCTCTCGCAACGTGGGATGCTGACCGAATGCCGAGCCACCGGAGAGGAGCCGTCGTCGACGACCGGGTGCTGAACGCAACCCTCGAGGTCATCGCCGAGTTCGGGTCGATGTCGATTCGTGTCGACGACGTCGCTGCGGCCGCAGGGGTCAACAAAACGACGATCTACCGCCGCTACCCAACGAGGGACGAACTCGTCCTCGCGGCCGTGCTCGGTCTTGCCGAGCAGACGATCCCCACTCCCGACTCTGGCGCCCTCGAAACAGACCTGGTGCTGCTCTGCGAAGCGGTCCGCGACACGATCACCGCCCCGCTCGGCCGTGCGCTGCTCAGCGCGGGAGGCCACCTCGACGAGCAGATCGCGAAGCTACGGAGAGACTTCTGGACGGCTCGATTCGATGCGTCGACCGAGATCCTCCGACGCGCCGCCGATCGCGGCGAGATCCTGATGCCAGCGAGAGGCGCAGAGATCATCGAGATCATGGTCGCTCCCCTGCACTTCCGTGCGCAGCAGGTCGGCGGCGACATCGACGATGACTTCATTGCGGAGCTCGTCCGTCGTTCGCTCGTCGTGCTGGCCGCCTGAGCACGACGAACCTACGCTGACGCCATGACCTGCGGGAATGTCGAGGAGACATCGCGAAAGCGATGATGCAGCGATGGACCGGCTTCGCCTTCTCGTGGCGCGTCTCGGGCGCACGCTCGGTCCTGATTCGGGTGCCGTCGTCCAGTCGCTGGTCGCCTTGTTAGTCAGCCTGGTTGCCACGCTGCTTGCCGGCTTGACCTTGGCCTCTGCCGAAGCCCGGCTTGCCGAACTCCCCGGCCTGCTACTCCTCGTTCCGGCGGCCATTGCGCAACGCGGCAACGTCTTCGGGGCACTCGGTAGTCGCCTCGGCACCTCGATCCACATGGGCACGTTCAACATCTCGGCTCGCCCCGACACGATCTTTGGGCAGAACGTGCTCGCGGCGTCGGGCTTGAGCTGGGTCGCTGCGGTTTGGTTGGCGCTCGTCGCGACTGTCCTCGCGCGCGTTTTCGGGATCGCTGACGCCATGTCGTTGTTCGAGTTCGTGACTGTGTCAGTCGTTGGTGGCGTTCTTGCATCGATCGTCGTTCTCGCGTTGACCGTGGCGTTGGCCGCGGGATCGACGCGTTTCGGTTGGGACCTCGACAACGTCACGGCGCCGCTTGTCACGGCAACCGGAGATCTCGTCACCTTGCCGGCATTGATCGTCGGGTCGATCGTGGTGCTCGAAACTGATTTCGCGCCGATCATCGGAAGCACTGTCCTCGCGGTTGCGGTGATCCTTGCCATCGGCGCGATTCGAACCCGACTCTCGGTGATGAAACGGATCGTTCTCGAATCGGCGCCGGTTCTCGCCACGGCAAGCTTCTTGTCACTGGTGGCCGGCGCAGTGGTCGAGAATCGACTGGGAGAGTTTCTTGCCGAACCTGCCCTACTGGTCCTCGTGCCCACGTACTTCGGAATGGCGGGCGCGCTTGGGGGGATCCTGTCGTCGAGGCTCGGCACAAAAGTTCACCTCGGACTTGTGCCGATGCGTGCGCTTCCGGGCGGTCCGGCGTGGGCCGACATCCGCACCGTGGTGGCCCTCGCCGTGCCGATCTTCGTACTCGTCGGCGCCGGATCGCACCTTGGTGCAACGCTCATCGACACCGCGAGCCCAGGTTTCGTCGCCATGGTGATGGTCGCATTGCTCGCCGGGGTTGGAGCCATCGTCGTGGTGGTGTCCGTTGCCTGGTTCGGGACGCTGGCCGCGGTCCGGTTCGGGATCGACCCTGATACGGCGGCCATCCCACTCACGAACTCCGTACTCGATCTCGCCGGAGCGTTCACGCTCGTTGCGGCGATTCTGCTCACGGGTGTCGCGTGATGTCGCCCTTCCGCTCGACGGTTCATTTCCCTACGATTGCCAACGAAGACCCTCATGGATGACAAACCACGAAATCTCCGGACCCTCCTCGCCGATGCGAAGGACACGTCCGAGCTCATGCTCGATCTCGCCTACGCCGCCGTGTACTTCGGTGATCCGGAGATGGCTGACGAAGTCCGAGATCTCGAAGCGGACATGACCGAGCTCGTGTCCGACATGCGCACCTTCGCCGTCCTCGGTGTTCGCCATCCACGGGAGGCTGCGGCGATGAGCTCCGTGCTCCAGGTAGTCAGCGCGATCGAGCGAATCGCGAACGACGCCGTCAACATTGCGCGGACCGTGTCGCACCGCCTCGGCATTCCACAGCACCTGGTGGTCGAGCTGAGTGACGCCGAGGAGGTATCACACCGCGTTGTCGTGGGGGAAGAGTCCGCCATGGCGCACCGCACCCTCGCCGAGCTCGAGCTCCCGGTCCACAGCGGATTGCGGCTCCTCGCGCTCCGAGGTGGAAGTGGTTGGACGACTGAAATGACTGGCGAGACAATTCTCGTGCCGGGCGATGTGCTGTTCCTCGAAGGGCCGCCGGCCGGGATACCGCTCGTGAGGGAATGGGCTGGGGCAACAGCATGGCAGTCTCCGTCAGACGACGACGCCGAGCCCATCGACGAGCTCGACAAGGCGATCGACCTGCTCATCGAGATGAAGAACGTGTCGGAGACGGCCGTCGCCCTCGCCTACTCGGCCCTCGTCTTGACCGATCGGGGATTGGCAGCCGAAGTGCGGCACCTCGAAGCGCGGCTCGATGACATGCATGACCAGCTCGAGACCTGGGTCTTGCGAGCCGCAGGTCAACACGGTGATCCGTCACCTCTCCGCGGGCTCTTGCACCTTGCTGCGGCCTCGGAAGACGTCGGCGATCAAGCATCTCAGATGGTGTGGCTCGTCGAGCGCGGCGACGACATTCATCCGGTGCTCGGTATCGCCCTTGCCGACGCCGACGAGATCGTCGTCCGAGTGCCGGTCGCGTCAGGATCGCAAGCTGATGGCCGAAGCCTCGCCGAGATGACGCTCGATGTCACTCCTGGCTACTCGGTTCTCGCGATCAAACGGGGTGGCGGGTATCGACATCGACCGACGGGCCGAGACCGCTTCGTTGAGGGAGACGAGGTCATCGCTCACGGGCCCGACGAGGGCCGGGAACGTTTCGCCGAGCTGTTTGGCTGGCGACTCGAAGCCGACGAAGAAACCGGCGAACACGAGCTGGCTGCCCTCTGACGACCGCCAAGCGCCAAGCTCGGGGGGGTCAGTGCGAACGGCGGTCTAATTCGCCGGAGGGCTCGTAGCGCTGACGGACGACGTCCTTGGCGAGGTGGTAGTCGTTGACGGGCGCGACATTGCGCCGATGTTGGCGATGCACGGTCAAGAGGCTTGTGACCGCGAGCCATACGGCGACGCCGCTCAGGACGGCGACGGCAATGAGGGAACCGTCGAGCAGAACGACCGCAGCTGCGCCGACAACCGTCGTCGTCACCCCTGCGGCTGCGAGGCCGTAGAGCCACGGTGCCGGCCGTCCGTTTGCATCTCTGCCTTGGCGTCCAGCCCGGATCCGGCCACGTCGCGATGATCGGGCTGCACCAATGAGGGCATCGCGGCTTCGTTGGAGTGCGGCGAAGTCGTCGGGGGATCCGCCCGCATCGGGGTGAAGCGCCTTGCTTTGGTCGCGAAACGCCGAGTTGATGTCGGCGATGCTTGCGGAGCGACCCAGTTCGAGGACGTCCATGTGGTGGCGCAGCGTGGACTTCAGCATGACAGTTGATGCAGAGAGTGGTGGTGTTGGAGCCTTACGGTACACGGGTATCGTGCGCGCATGGAATCCGCTCTCCGGATGCTCGTGGTCCACGCACACCCCGACGACGAGGCGTCCAAGGGCGCTGGCACGGTCGCTCGCTATCACGAGGAAGGCGTCCGGTCGGTGCTTGTCTGCTGTACGGGCGGAGAAGCTGGCGACATTCTGAATCCCGCAATGGATCGGCCGGAGGTGCGCGACAACCTCGCCGAGGTGCGCCGCCAGGAGCTCGATCGGTCTGCTGAGATCATCGGCTACGACCGTGTGGTCATGTTGGGCTACCGAGACTCGGGGATGCCAGACATGCCCGAGAACGCTCATCCCGATGCGTTTGCCAACGCACCACTCGACGAGGCCGTCGAGCGTCTCGTCGCGATCATTCGCGACGAGCGCCCGCAGGTCATCGTGACCTACAGCGACCATCAGAAGGGCTACCTTCACCCCGATCACCTTCGTGTCAACGACATCACCGTGCCGGCGTTTGATGCAGCCGGGGATCCAGAGAGGTTCCCCGACGCAGGAGAACCGTGGCAGCCGTCGAAGCTGTACTACGTCGCATGGTCGCTTGAGCGGCTCCTGAAGACGCATAAAGCGTGCCTCGAGGTCAACGGCGAGAGTCCGTTCTCTGAGGAGTTTCTCGATCGAGAGTCCGAAGATCACCTCATCACGACGAAGGTGGAGGTCGAGCGCTTTTGGGACAATCGATGTGATGCCCTCCTCGCGCACGCCACCCAGGTCGACCCGAACGAGGGCTTCTGGTTCCCGCTGCCACGAGACGTCGCAGCGAAGGTTTACCCGTGGGACGACTACGAGCTGGCGAAGTCACTCGTCGAGACCGAACTACCCGAAGAAGACCTGTTCGCCGGGATAGCTGATCGACCGATGTCGGAGGTGGGCGCGTGACACGATTCGACGATCACTGGTGCGAGACGTTGACCGCTGCGGTCGCCGAAGCCGGGCTCGCTGATGTCGACCGGGTTCTCTGGGTCATCACCGACACGGCCGATGGCAAGGCGGCGTTCGTTGTGGAGATGCTCGACGAAGCGGTGACCGTATCTGCCGGACGTCTGCCGCGCGGAACCAAAGCACAAGTCACGATCACGGTGAAAGAAGAGCGTCTCCTTCCGCTTCTTGCTGGCGAACGCTCGTGGGATGCGGCGTTCATGCGCGGCGATCTGAAGGTCGAAGGCGCCTACGAGCGTTGGCTCGACGGACTGGTTCCGTTGTTCTCGACGGAGCCCTGGGCGAGCGCCTGGAAGGCGTCAGTCTGACGAGACGGCGTCGACGGTCGGCCATGGAGGATCGACCGCAACATCCGGGCCCCCGCACGCTCCCCACAGTCCTCGCTCCGCGGTCTGCGCTCGGATACGGGCTTCGGTCAGCTCTGCCCGAAACGCCACGTTGGGGTCGATGATCGACACGTCGGCAAAGCCCTGGTCGACGAGCTGGATGTTTACGAATCCATGTGGGCCGTGGACGTACGCGAGTAGACGTCCGTACTTGTCGCGGGCCTCGACGTCTCGATGGAGGACCACGGCGGTTCCGGGAGGGACCATCGCGGTCAGCGCAACGGTCGCCTCCTGTCCGAAGCACTGAACTGGTCGATGCGGATCGACCGACTCGGGCGTGTCGACGCCGAGCAGGCGGACTGTTTCGGGTCCGTTGGCTGTCGAGACGATGAGCGTGTCACCGTCGACCACTTCGAGCACGCGGATCTCCGCCGAGCCGATCGGTGACGAGCAACCAACCACGCTGCTGACGACGATCAACGTGGCGAGGCGACGAGTTGTGGCGATGAGCCGAGAGGGACGATTGACGACGAGTCCCATTGATGAAGATCCCCTCGAGGATCGAGTCGGGCGCCGTTGCGAGGCGCCGATACGCAATGGCGAACGCTACTGGACGTTCAGGCTGCGATGTCGAGGTGGACGGGGCGCGCAGCGCGGAGGATGGCCCGGGCGTTGGCAACGCCTTGGCGGCCGATGTGTCGTGTCTCTTCGTCGAGGTCCCACGGCTGCCGAGGCCCAGCCTCGACGAGCGCGAGCTGCGTCGGCGTACGGCGCGAGGGCGTGCGTGCAGCGGAGATGTCCGCTTCGGACGAGGCGAGCTGAGCCCGGACCTCGGCGAGGCGGGAGATGGCGTGTGTGCGGTTCTTCGTCGTCATGTCCACAAGTATGAACAAGGGGTGTGACAGCCTGATTCCCATGAGCCTCGCAGAGACCCTCCAGACCGACCTCGTCGCGGCCATGAAGGCTGGTGACGACGTCAAGAAGACCACCCTTCGTGCCGTGATCACCTCGATCAAGACGGCCCAGACCGCCGAAGGCGGCACCGACCTCGACGACGCCGCCATCGAAGGTCTGATCCGGAGCCAGGCCAAACAACGCGTCGAGGCGGCCGAGATCTACGACGAGGCGGGTGAGATGGATCGGGCAGCCAATGAACGTGCCGAGCTCGAGGTGCTCGAGTCGTACTTGCCGAAGCAGCTGAGCGACGACGACCTCCAGGCCCTCGTGGAGTCGGTGATCGCCGACGGTGGGTACTCCACGAAGAAGGACATGGGGTCAGCCATCAAGGACGTGATGGCCCGTGCGCAAGGCCAAGCCGACGGCAAGCGAGTGTCGTCGATGGTCGGGCCCCTTCTCGGCTGAGACGCCGCGCATGATCCACCACAGTGTCCACTGCGTGTGACATGCGGCAAGCATCGGGGACGGGTGCATCTGCCGGGGGACTTATAGCGTAAGGACCGGCTGGATAACGAGAGAGAAGGTGTTGCTCTGATGCTGGCCAAGTTCGTCGAGATCTTCGCATCCCGCCCCCGCCCATCCATCTTGCTGTGGCTGGTGATCGTTGCGTTCGGCGTCGTCGCGTACACGCTGCTGTTGCCGCGTGAAGGCTTTCCGCCTGTGGACGTGCCGGTCGCCATTGGCTCCGGTGCGTACTTCGTCGATGACCAAGAGCAGGTCGATGCCGATGTCACGCAGCCGTTCGTCGATGCGGTGCTCGCGCTCGACGATGTGGAGAGCGTCTTGAGCTTCAGTCGGGATTCGTCCTTCAGCGTCGTCGCGAACCTCAATGACGGAGTCACGTCGGTCGAGGGCGCAGCACTACTCGACCAAGTGATCGCCGACGGGTCATTCCCCGACCAGGCGCAATTCTTCACGTCGTCACTCGACGCATCGAAGTTCCTCAACGAATACGACGTGCTCATTGGTGTCTTCGGTCCCGAGGGCACGACGGGCGAAGAGCTCGAAGCAGCAGCCAATGCCATCGTCGGTGACATCACGCACCCGAACATCGCCGAAGCGCGCGTCGAAGATCTCTTCGATGCCGGTGTCAATCCGGTCACCGGCGAAGAAGTCATCCGCGAGACCTCGTTCAATCAGCTCACTGACGACGACAGCGAGTTCCGAAGCTCCATCGCCATCGGCGTGATCGCTGCAGCCGATGTCGACTCGATCGCCATCCGAGATGCGACCGAGGAGGCGCTCGACCGGGCCAGTGTTGGCCTTCCCGATGGCTTCAACGCGGTGGTCGCCATCGACGCAGCCCGCATCGTCGAACAGCAGATCTCGTCGTTGCAGGGAAATGTGCTCCTCGGCATCGTGGTCGTCGCGATCGTTGCGCTGCTGCTGATCTCGTGGCGCGCGTCGGTGATCACGGCACTGTTCTTGTTCACCGTGCTCGCGGCGTCGGTTGGAGCCCTCTACTTCGTGGGGATCTCGCTCAACACGATCTCGTTGTTTGCGCTGATCCTCGCGTTGGGCTTGTTCGTCGATGATGCAATCGTCATTACCGAGTCAATCGACGCGTTCCGCGACGACGAAGACGACTATGGCGACGCCGACGCGCAAGACCTTTCGGTCATTCGGCGGGCGATTAGTCGAGTCGGTGCCGCGAGTGCGTCGGGCACGATTACGACGGTTCTCGTCTTTGCCCCGATGCTGCTCATCGGCGGCGTGCTCGGCGGATTCATTCGGATTCTCCCGATCACGATCATCCTTGCGTTGCTGATCTCGCTCGTCCTGTCGTTCGTGTTCATCCCAGTCGCTGCACGATTCCTCACACTTCGTGCGCCGAAGGCGGGCGGCCCGCTCGTCCGGGCCGAAGAGAAGCTCGCCGACTTCGTCGCGGCGCTCCCGGGCGTGCGTGGCGGAGCTGGTGTCGCCATCGGCTTTGCCGGAATCTTGCTCTCGCTCGTCATGTTCGGCATCGGCGTGGCGGTCTTCGCCCCCAATGTCGGATTCAACATTTTCCCGCCCGCCAAGGACTCGACCGCCATCGCCGTCGAATTCACGTATCCGCCGGGTACCGACATCCAGCAGGCGAAACAGATCGCCCTTGAAGTCAACCAGGAGGCGGCAGAGACCCTGGGCGACGAGCTCGTGCAGGGGTATCTGTACCTCGGCTCTGACCTCAGTGCGCTCGTCCAGTACGACATCACGCCGCTGGGTGGACGCCCCACGGTGCACGAGCTCGTGGAGACGCTCGAACCGATTGCCGAAGCCCGAACCGACGCACGGGTCGTGTTCTCGGCGATCTCGAACGGGCCGCCCGAATTGTTGTTCCCGTTCACGATGCAGGTGTTTGGCGAAGACATCGATCAGCTCGTCGCTGCGGGCGCAGCGATGCAAGCCGACCTCGATGGCCGAGCGCTCGAACTCCCGAACGGCGACCTGTTCAACGTGCTCGAAACCGATCTTGCGCTCGAGGACGTTGTCGCTCGCGACGACGGCGCCCGCTACATCGAGGTCCGAGCCCGCTTCGACAACGACTCGGTCACGTCGACAACGGCCACAACCCAGGAGTACTTCGAAGACAACTGGGGTGCGGATCGACTCGCCGAGTTCGGTCTCGCCAATGATGCGCTCGGTTTCGACTTCGGCCTCGAGTCGGACAACCAGGAAGCGTTTGCTGCGCTGCCCGTGGCGTTCCTCGCTGCGCTTGGTGCGATGTTGATCCTGCTGATCATTCAGTTCCGCTCGTCGATCCAGTGGCTGCTCGTTTTCTTGGCGATTCCATTCAGCTTCTTCGGGATGTTCGGCGGCCTGCTGCTCACCGACAACCCGCTCAGCTTCTTCGTGATGCTCGGCGTGCTTGGCCTCATCGGTATCGCGGTCAACAACTCGATCCTGCTCGTCGACTTCGCCAACCAAGAGCGTGATCTCGGCGCCGATCGCAAGGACGCGATCTCGACCGCGATCCGTCGCCGATTCCGGCCTCTTGTCGCCACGTCGCTCACGACGGTCGGTGGCCTGTTGCCGCTGGCGTTGAGCGACCCGTTCTGGGAAGCCCTCGCCTTCACGATCATCTTCGGCTTGCTTTCGAGCACGTTCCTCGTGATCGTGTCGTTCCCGTACTACTACCTCGCGATCGAGTGGCTTCGGGACAAGATCCAGACTCCGTGGCGGCGTGGCCGCAACATTGTTCATACTCCGGGCCCGTATGTGCCGGACGTGCCAGAGGACGCTCCGCTTTCCGTCCCCTAACGTTGGTGCATGACGCACCAACTGGTCATTCGAAACGGTTTCGTCGTCGACGGGTCGGGTGCGCCCGCCCGTCGAGCTGATGTCGCCGTCGACGATGGGCTCATCACCGAAGTCGGGAAGGTCGCCGAGCAGGGTGAGCGGGAGATCGATGCAACCGGGCTGACCGTCATGCCCGGCTTCGTCGACATGCACACGCACTACGACGCGCAAGTCACCTGGGACCCATACATCACGCCGTCGGGGTGGCACGGCGTCACAACCGTCGTGATGGGCAACTGCGGCGTGGGGTTCGCTCCGGCACGTGCCGAGCGGCGCGACTGGCTGATCGGGGTCATGGAGGGCGTCGAGGACATTCCTGGCGCAGCGTTGGCCGACGGGATCGAATGGGAGTGGGAGACCTTCCCCGAGTATCTCGACGCACTCGACCGGAAACAGTGGGTCGCCGACGTCGGGACGCAGGTGCCGCACTCGGCGCTGCGAGCCTGGGTGATGGGGGATCGCAGCGCCGATGGGATCGAGGCAACGGACGCCGATCGAGCCGAGATGCGTCGACTGACCGCTGAAGGGCTCCGGGCGGGTGCGCTCGGGTTCTCGACGTCACGCACACCGCTCCATCGTTCGATCGACGGCGATCTCATCCCCGGAACCAGCGCTGATGTGGACGAGATCCTCGAGATCGCTGATGGCATGGCCGACGCTGGGCACGGTGTGTTCGAGGTGGCCTTGCATCACGTCGACGTACCGGAGTCGATGACCTGGCTCCGAGAGGTCGCCAGCCGCACCGGCAAGCCCGCCGTGTTCAACTTCAACATCCCCGACACGGCGCCCGAGCTCTGGCGAGACATCGTCACGCTCCTCGAACAGGCAGCACAAGACGGCATTGAGGTGTACGGCCAGGTTCCTGGTCGGGCGGTCGGGATCTTGATGAGCTGGGACGGCACCATGCACCCGTTTGTCGGGCGCCCGAGCTTCGAGGCGCTTCGCCAGCTCAGGCCGGCCGAGCGTCGAACGCGACTCCGCGACACGTCCGTCCGAGAGGCGATCCTGTCCGAACGTTCGGAGGATCAGCGGTCGATCGTGCGGTTCATCGCCGACACCCACCAGCGGATGTGGCCATTCGTTGGTGAGGCCGACTACGAGCCTGCGGCTGCGGACAGTCTGTTGGCACGCGCCGGCGGTGACCGGAGTGTGGCGGAGGCGATGGCCTACGACCATCTGAACAGTCGTCGCGGGACGGGCATGATCTACTTCCCGTTCCTGACTTATGCCGCCGGATCGCTCGATCCACTCCACGAGCTCCATCAACACCCGCGCACCCGTATGGGTCTCGCTGATGGGGGAGCGCACTGCGGAACCATCGTCGACGGCGGGATGCCGACCTTCATGCTGAGCTATTGGGCACGGGACCGCCAGCGAGGGCCCACCATGGCGCTCGAGCACGTCGTTCACCGGCAGACCCGCCAGACCGCCGAGTTCTACGGGTTGACCGATCGGGGTCTCCTCGCACCCGGCATGCGGGCCGACATCAACGTGATCGACTTCGAGAACCTCGGGGTCGACGCACCGGAAATGGCGTGGGATCTGCCTACCGACGCCCCTCGGTACGTGCAGAAGGCTCACGGCTACCGATACACGATCTGCGCAGGTGAGATCACCGTCGAAAACGACGAGTTCACCGGCGCCCTCCCCGGCCGCCTCATCCGCGGCCCGCGATAGTCTCGCTGCGAGTTCGCCGTCGGTATGGCCCTTCGGGCCAAGCCCTTACCGAGTTTGCTTCACAAACTCGCGCTGCGGTTGCCTGGCGGGTCCCCCGCAACGACCGGCTCAGCCGGATCGTTGCTGGTTTTCGCTCGTTAGGTGAGACTTCGACTCAGGTCGGCACTCTCTGCGCGACCGTAACGACCTTAGGAGAAGGGATGAGATCCGACGACGGAGCGAATCGCAACTGGAAACCACGAGGTGTTCACGCACTCCTCGCTGCAGGGCTTGTTGCGGTTTGTGTTGGGTGTGGATCAGATAGCTCCTCGAGCGTCGATGCCACCGCAGGGAGCACAACGGTCACTGAGGTCGAAGCGGATGAGACAGCACCCGTGCAGGCACTCTTCGAGAGGCTTCGCGACATCCATGGCCATGCGAATTCAGTCGGAGTTGGTTTCGAGTTCGTGTCGATGAGCGGCATTCCGACCACGCAAGACGCAGAAACGGTGGGGCTATGGGTCGGCGTCGGCGAGGGCGCACACCCGTCATTGGCTGAGTTCGACGAGCACCTTGAGTTCATTGTTCATCTCGCCGGCGACGGGGACTTTCCAGACTGGCGCGGATGTTCGAGTTGGGTGTCGGTCCACGAGACCTCGGACAAGGGTCAGTTCATCCTTGGGAACGAGCGCCCGATAGATGTGTTCGCGCCATCGGAGTTCCAAGAGTGTCCCCCGGTCTACGAGTCCGTTGCGCGAGCCTTCATCGGTACTGGATACGTGTTGAGCTTTCGCGTTGATATCGGTGACGACAACACGGTGACGGTGACCTTCGACGATGGTGCAGAGGCCGTGCTCGCGCCCGTCACGGATGGCTGACTCGAAGATATCTCCGGGTCAGAACGACCGTCGCCGCAGACGCAACAACGACAGCCGAAGCTCCCGACATCATCTACTCTACAGAAGTCTCACGCAGCGTCCGCCTAGGAACGGTTCGCGGACTCACCATCGCTGAATCGGCCGGGCGACCCGAGATCAACCTCGACCGGGCCCAGCTCGGCCGGGCGACGGAGATTGTCCTTGCCCCAACAGGGCGATCAGGACTCCAAAACTACGTAGCGCCACATTCAGGGGGCACCCCACTCGCAGCAACTCGCGCTGCGGTTGCCTGGCGGGTCCTCCGCAACGACCGGCTCAGCCGGATCGTTGCTTGTCTTGTGCAGATTGCCGGGGGTCCTCGCTGGCTGATTGACTGGCGTGACCGTTGACACACACCCGTCCCGAGGGAGATTCGATGAGCCAGCACAAGTACCTGTTGTCCGAAGATGAGATGCCGACGCAGTGGTACAACATCGTCCCCGATCTCCCTGAGCCTCCGCCGCCGGCGTTGCACCCCGGCACCCATGAGCCTGCCGGTCCCGACGACTTCGCGCCGCTCTTCCCGATGGATCTCATCCTCCAAGAGGTATCCCAGGACTCCTATGTCGACATCCCGGGTGAGGTGCTCGACATCTACCGCATCTGGCGGCCGACACCCCTGTTCCGGGCTCGGCGCCTCGAGAAGCTGCTCGACACGCCCGCGAAGATCTTCTACAAGTACGAGGGCGTGAGCCCGGCGGGGTCGCACAAGCCCAACACATCGGTGCCGCAGGCGTACTACAACGCCAAGGCTGGCGTCCGGAAGCTGACGACCGAAACCGGTGCTGGGCAGTGGGGATCGTCGCTCGCATTTGCGTGCGCCCAGTTCGGCTTGGAGTGTGAGGTGTGGCAGGTGGCGGCGAGCTACAAGCTCAAGCCGTACCGCAAGACCATGATGGAGATCTGGGGCGCCACCGTGCACCCGAGCCCGTCGGAGGTCACCGACTACGGACGCCAACTCCTCGCCGAAAACCCCGACCACACCGGTTCGTTGGGCATCGCGATCTCCGAGGCCGTGGCCGAAGCTGCCCCGCACGAAGACGTCCGATACGCCCTCGGGTCGGTCCTCAATCACGTGCTCATGCACCAGACGATCATCGGCGAAGAAGCGCTGTTGCAGATGCAGATGGCGGGCGAGACGCCCGACGTGCTCGTCGGCTGCACGGGTGGCGGGTCAAACTTCGGTGGGCTCAGCTTCCCGTTCCTGCGCGAGAAGTTGAAGGGCAACCTCGACGTGGCGATTCGCTGCGTCGAACCGGCCGCGTGCCCGAGTCTGACCCAGGGCGAATACCGCTACGACTTCGGCGACTCGGCGGGCATGACACCGCTCATGAAGATGCACACGCTCGGCCACAGCTTCGTGCCCGATCCGATTCATGCGGGTGGACTTCGGTATCACGGCATGAGCCCGCTGGTGAGCCACATCTACGAGCTCGGATTGCTGGAGGCAGAGTCGATTCCGCAGGTCGAGTGCTTCACAGGCGCACTGCAGTTCGCCCGAACCGAAGGCATCGTCCCGGCCCCCGAACCGACGCACGCAATCGCTGCTGCGATCCGCGAGGCGATGAAGGCGAAGGAGTCTGGCGAAGAGACCGTGATCCTCACAGCGCTCTGCGGTCACGGCCATCTCGACCTCGCCAGCTACGAGGCCTTCCTCGCCGGTTCGATGGAAGACCTGGACCTCTCCGAGGACGCGATTGCCGAAGCCATGGCCGGCGTACCCGTTCTGGGCTGAACCTCAGCCGAAGAAGCGGCGCTGGAGTTTGCGCATGGCGCCGAGCCAGCTCTCGATGTCGGCTCCCTTGTGCTTCACGTACTCGGCCACTTCGGGATGGGGCAGGATGTGGAACGACTCGGCATCCAGTCCCTGCACGACCGCCTCAGCGACGTCCTCGGGCTCGATGAGGCCGTGGGCGACGACATTGGCGACCGCAGGATCATCGCCTTCGGTCATCGCTGTCCGGACGCCCTGGGGGCAGAGCACCGACACACGAATGTCGTCGTCGGCATGGGTGATCGACAACCACTCGGCGAACGCCACGGCGGCGTGTTTCGTCACGGTGTACGGCGCAGTGCCGAGATTGGAGAGCAACCCCGCCGCCGACGCCGTGACCAAGAAGTAGCCGCCGCCTCGGGTGACCCAGCGCGGCACCATGTGCCGGGCGGCCCACACGTGATGCATCACGTTGATCTCCCAGATGCGCTGCCATTCGTCGTCGGGGACCTCGGCGCCCCCGGGAAATCCCCCGATGCCGGCGTTTGCGACGAAGAGATCGATCGCGCCGAAGCGTTCTTCGGTTTCGGCGATCAGGGCGGCGATGTCGTCTTCGTTCGAGACGTCGCAGGCGATCGGGTGCGCGCCGATCTGGGCGGCGGTCACGTCGAGTGCCGGCGATACATCCGAAATGACGACGGCTCGCGCTCCCTCGGTGACGAAGCGTTCGGCGAGCGCCCGGCCGATCCCGGCTGCGCCGCCGGTCACCACACATACGGAGTCTTCGAGTTTCATGGCAGTCCTTCGGCCGTCGGGTGCATCGAAGTCAACTGCGCCGATTGCTCTGCGGCAAACCGCTTGCGACCGACTCAGTTGGACGGTCGACGTTCGATTCGACGGATTTCCTCCAGATGAAGATCCTCGATCCGATCTCCACACGGCGGGTTGGAGCGATACCGTTTGTGGAGGGAATCGGGCGTGCCCCTCGGGCGTTGTTTCGATTCAGCGACCGACCCAAGGAGCGCACCATGACCGAGACCACCGAACTCAACATCACCGAAGCGCTCGCACTGATCGACGAAGGCCTCGGACTCACGATGTCGCGCGAACTCATGAGCGCGGGCGAGGTCGCCGATCTCCTCCTCGACGTTCGAACGATTCTCGCTGCGGCCCCAGCAGCCGCAGACGCGGACGAGGACGCCGCCGAGCCCGAGACCGTTAGCGCCTGACCCGGCGCGACATGGGGTCAGACCCCGCGTCGCGTTCAGCCAACCAGTCGACGGAGCAGTGGTCTCAGCGCCCGCAGAAGCGCCCACCCCGTGATCGCCCCCGCAGCGACATCGGTCGCATGGTGGATCTGAACGTGGATCCGGCTCGTCGAGACGATGCCGGCGAACACTCGCAGCGCCAATCGGAGAGGCGACGGTAGGTACGGCGCCAGCATGCCCGCTGCGACGGTTGCGGCGCTGGCGTGGCCGCTTGGGAAACTTGATGTCTTGGGTTGGCGCAGCTTGAGCGGTCGGTCCTCGACCGCCGGGCGATCTCGTTCGAAGAGTGACTTGATCGGGCCGTTTACCAGCGCCGCTTCGGCGCCGAGCGCCGCGCTCGTGCGTAGCGCGATCCGTGGATCACGTCGCACCATGGCTATGAGTATGGCCAGGGCGTGCCACACCCGCGAGAAGTTCGCCGACTCGGAGGCCGTGTAGAACACCCGGTCCGCGCCCGGGATCGCCCGGATCGTGTCCCAGGCGTCGTCGATCGCCTCGTCGACCGAGTCGAACGTGTTCGGGACCGTGAACCGTGCCACGGTCCCAGGCTAGATCCCGCTCACTCTTCCTCGGGGGTGTCGTTCGTCGCCGGATCGACTCGAGAGGTCCGGCCGGGAGCGTTCGGTGGCGGAGGCGTGCGGGTGCTGACGCTGTCGCCTGCGGCGGGAGCGTGTCGAGCAGCGGCGATCGTCGCCGCAGTTTCGCTGGCTTTGCGGGTGCGTCGACGACGCCACCACCACAGGGCTGCCAGCACCAATGGAGCGAAGACCAAGAGCGGAAGCACGAAGCCGAGGGCCACGACGAACACCGTCCACAGTGACCGGAGAAGATCGAGTGCGGCATCGAATCCGTCGGAGAACCCGGGGTCGCTCTCGGGTTCGAAAGTGCTCAGACGTGCGTTGGATTCGGCGCTCACGGCTGGGCTTGTCGACCGGTCCTCGCCGATCGGCGTCGCGGAGGCGCGGGTCCGAAGCTGCAGGTCGCGCTCGGGCACGAACTCGAAGGCCACGTCAGCGGTCTGCCCGGCCGGAATGTCCTCGAGAGAGCCAAACACTGCGATCAGATCGGTCGAGGACGTGATGCCGAGCACGGTGTCGGTGATGGAGACGTTCTGGACGGCTTGATCGCCGACGTTCGCGACCTCGAGGCAGAGGGTCACCTCGGTACCTCGTTCGACGGACTGGTCTCGACCGCCGGGGCAGGAGACGCCGCCGTCGTGACCCGGGTATGCCGTCACGACGATCTCGATCGCGTTGTCGATGCGGGCCTGCTGTAGCCGCAACGTGATCGTCGCCAGGTCGATCTGGTCTCGGAGGGTCCGGAGTTGGCCTCGCATCACTTCGAGCGTCGACTCGCGTTCGAGAAGGAGCGCTTCGAGCGACGCGAACTCGTCGAGGTCAGGAGCGTTCTCCATCGCGGTCCGTAGCCGTTCGACGCCGAGTTGGGCAACCTCGATCCGCGATTCGAGATCGACGACGCGCTCGGTGACATCGTCGGTGGTGACACGTTGGTTCTGGAGCTCGCCGATATCACTCACCTGTTCGAGCGCGTCGGCGAAGTTCTCCGGAAGCACCTTGAAGGTGATGATCGATTGAGGCATGGGGTCGGTCACGGTCTCCAGGCCGGACACGAACCCGCCGACGTCGGCGATGACCCGGGACGCTTCGTCGCCCGCTGCGACGACGTCGTCAACCTCGACCGCCACGTCGGCGACGAAGATGATCTGCCGCCCCTGCTGGGCGGCGGTGAGACCCGTAGGTGTGGCTCCGCCCGACCCGAGCGCATCCGATCGTGCCTCGGCCGGCACGTCAGTAGCCTCGGCACTGGTGTCGCTGTCTGCCATCGCATCGGTGGCCAACTCACCAGCATCACCAGAATCATCGAATCCAGCGTCCGTGACCGACTCTGCTGCGTCGGAGGCCGTGTCGGCCGCCGTCTCCGCGCCGACGCCGCACGCTCCGGCGAGCAGCAACATCGTGGCGATCATGGCCAACATCTGCAGTCGTGTTCTGGTCATCATTGCCCCCGTCAGTTCGGCACGCTCGTAGGCGTTCGATCGTCATGAAGTCATACGTCTCCGCCCGTCGGTGAGTTCCCGAGGATCTTGAGACCTCTCTCGATGGCAGCGAACGTCACAGCGGGGTTCGAACGGTTCGGGACACCCAACCCAGTACCTTTTCGGGGTGCCCCGTAGAGACGACCTCCGAAACATCGCAATGATCGCCCACGTCGATCACGGCAAGACGACGCTCGTCGACGCCTTGCTTCGGCAAAGCGGTGTCTTCGGCGACCACGGCGAGGTTGTCGAGCGGGTGATGGACAACACCGACCTGGAGCGGGAGAAGGGGATCACGATCCTCGCAAACAACGCCGCCGTTCGCTGGAACGGCGTGAAGGTCAATATCGTCGACACGCCCGGGCACGCCGATTTCGGCGGTGAGGTCGAACGCGGACTGACCATGGTCGACGGCGTGATCCTGTTGGTCGACGCAAGCGAGGGGCCGCTTCCCCAGACCCGCTTCGTGCTCGGAAAGGCAATGGCGCGCGGCCTTCCGGTCGTGCTCGTCGTCAACAAGATCGACCGCCCCGATGCGCGGGTGGCTGAGGTTGTCGACGAGGTGTACGAACTCTTCATCGAACTTGGCGCCGACGACACGCAGATCGAATTTCCGATCGTGTACACCGTCGCTCGCGATGGCGTCGCCCAGCTCGACCCCGACGAGCCCGGCACCGACATGACCCCGCTGCTCGAGACCATCCTCGACACGGTCCCCGCCCCGGAGTTCGACGATTCTCACCCGACACAGGTGTGGGTGACGAACCTCGACGCCTCGCCCTACGTCGGGCGACTCGGCATCTGCCGGGTCATGCAAGGCACGATCACCAAGGGAAAGACGTTCGCTCGATGCCGGATCGATGGCGAGGTCGATCAGGCCAAAGTCGTCACGCTGACCGTCACTGAAGGGATCGAGAACGTCGACGTCGACGAGGCTGGCCCCGGCGAGATCATTCAGGTGTCGGGCATCGACGATCTCATGATTGGCGAAACGCTCGCCGACCCCACCGACCCGCAGCCGCTGCCAGTGATCACGGTCGACGAGCCGACGCTCTCCATGACCATCGGCACCAACACCTCGCCCCTCGCCGGAACCGAAGGCGACAAGCTCACGGCACGCCTCATCAAAGCGCGGCTCGACAAGGAACTCATCGGCAACGTGTCGATCCGTGTTCTGCCGACCGAGCGCCCCGATGCGTGGGAAGTCCAAGGCCGCGGAGAACTTCAGCTCGCGGTACTGGTCGAGACGATGCGCCGCGAGGGGTTCGAGCTGACGGTGGGCAAGCCGGCGGTGCTGACCAAGGACATCGACGGCACCTTGCATGAGCCGACCGAGCGTTTGACCGTCGACGTTCCCGAGGAGCACGTCGGTGGTGTCACCCAGATGCTTGGCGAGCGCAAGGCGAAGATGGAGAACATGACCAACCACGGCGACGGTTGGGTGCGTCTCGAGTACGTCGTCCCGGCGCGTGCTCTGATCGGGTTCCGAACGCAGTTCCTCACCGAGACTCGCGGTACGGGGCTGGCCAACCACATCTTCGAGGGCTGGATGCCGTGGACCGGCCAGATCCGAACCCGCACCACCGGATCGATCGTGGCCGACCGCAAGGGCCCGTCGACCACGTATGCGATCGAGCAGCTACAAGAGCGCACCGCGCTCTACATCGGCCCAGGCGTCGACGTCTACGAAGGCATGATCGTGGGCGAGAACCCTCGTGCCGAGGACATGGACGTCAATATCTGCAAAGAGAAGAAGCTCAACAACATTCGTACGCAGTCCTCCGACGACACGATTCGGCTCACGCCGCCTCGGATTCTGTCCCTCGAGGGAGCGTTGGAGACGATCGCTGACGACGAATGCGTCGAGGTGACGCCCGACCACGTCCGGCTGCGCAAGGTCCATCTCGACGCCGGCATGCGGGCCCGCGAGCTCAAGCGCCTCAAGCATGCTCGTCTGGCCGAAGAAGAAGCCGCCAAGTCCTGACGCGCCCGCGTGTAATGAGAGGGTCAGACCCCGAAACTACACGCGGACGTCCGGGCGGTCGGCGTAGGCCCCGTCGCCGGTGAACACGCCTTTGCTCCAGCGACGAGGCGTGGCGAGGATGGCCCGTGGGTAGTCCTCGAACATCCACCGGGCGAAGTTCCGTCGAGTCCAACCATTCGTGCCGACGGCGGTCAGGGCGAGTTCGGCAATCATCCGGTTCGACATCCACTTCCCGAGGGTGGAGGCCATCCGGTGGTCCGCCACCAGTTCGCTTCGGACTTCGTCCTCGTAGTTGGCGAGTGCCGTGTCGACGTCGGAGTGCTCGACAAACGCCGCGGCGGCAAGGCGCCCGGTCAGCAACGCTTGTCCGATGCCCTCACCCGTGAGCGCATCGCATGCCGTTGCGGCGTCGCCGACGAACATCGTGCGGGGGCCAACGAGTGGGGCAGCGTCAACCCGTGCAGGGATCGGCCACGCTCGATGCGGTGACTCGGGTTCGGCTTCGGCGCCGAGTACCGACCGAATGTGGTCACGTTCGAGAAGGTCTGGCCAGAGCGTCTTCATCTGCTGTGTCTTGATCTCGCCACCCCGCAACACGCCGAAACCGACGTTGGCCCGACCATCGCCAACGGGGAATGACCACATGTAGCCGGGGAGAAGATCCGGTTCGAACCAGACCCAGAGCTCGCGTGCGGCGAGGGGTCCGACGTTCTTCCAGTACTGACGGAAGGCATGCCATTCGCCGCGATAGCCGTCGATGTCAAGACCGAGCATCTTGCGGGTTGGGGACCACATGCCGTCGGCGGCAATGCACAGATCGGCCGTGAAGGCGCCGCCGTCCGCTGTGGTGAAGCCGACATGGTCGGCCGCTGGGTCGATCGAGGTGATCGCGGACCCGAAACGGGTCTGTGCTCCGGCGGCGATGGCGTGCTCGACCAGCACCTGATCGAGGTCGATTCGTCGGGCGACTGCGGCGTGGATGCCTGGCCCATCGGGGAGCGGCGCGGCGTGGACCTTGCCGCTGGGCGATCGGAGCCACGCACCGTCGACAGCGGTGAAGCTCGTGATCCGCTCGGGCTCGATGCCGATCTCCTCGAGCTGACGAAGGGCGAGGGTTGTCAGGCCGTCGCCACAGAACTTGTCTCTCGGAAAGGTCGCCTTGTCGACGAGTAGCGTTGATCGCCCAGCCGTCGCAAGTGCGTGAGCGGCCGCCGACCCGGCTGGCCCAGCGCCCACGATGACGACGTCTACGTGTTGCGGATTCACCCCACCATGATGGTCGAGTGCGGAAGCTGACGAGAGCCTCTCGGCGGGCAGAATGCGAGATCAGTCGTCTTCGACAGGATCGTCGGGATTCGCCGGATCCGGGTCATTCGCGCCGTCCGCTCCGTCTCCTTCAGCGCCCCCATCGGGATCACCGTCGACGGGATCGTTACCCGCACCGGTATCGGTTCCGTCGCCGTCATCCGTACCGGTATCGGTCCCGGCGTCGGGATCGGCGTCTGGGTCGGTTCCGTCGCCCCCGGCCCCATCGCCTCCCGCACCGTCGCCTTCGCCTGCATCGCCGGGATCCGAGTCGGTGTTGTCTCCCGCGTCCGGGTCGGTTCCATCCCCCGTAGTGGGGTCGTCAGGATTCGGGTCGGCGTCACCACCGTTCTCGAAGTTGGGGTCCTCGCCGTTCTCGAGCGCCTCGACCTGTTCTTCGTCGGGATTCTGCGTCTCGGTACCGTCGCAAGCAATACCTTCCGGTCGGTACGTTGCGAACACGGTGTCGACTTCGACTCGGTCTTCGTCGACCCATGTCCGGGTACGTTCGGTGGTCACTCGCGTGCACGCTGCCTGGACAGCAGTCTCCCATTGGCCGGTCTGTTCGGCCTCGACCCACTTCGTCGAATAGATGTCGACCGTGACCGAGTTGGCCGTGCTGGTGGGCCAGATCAGTATCCCGTAGGGCGTGGGATTGTGGATCTTGAGGTGGGGGCGAGGCCACGAGATCGTGGCCTCTCGTCCGTACGGGTAGCGGCTGAAGTAGATCGAATGTGCCTGGTACTCCTCGAACTCGAGGCCAGCGAAGAACGCAGCATTGAAGATCGTCGTGGCGTACTGCGAGATTCCCCCACCAACCGAATCGACAAGGTGCCCGTTGACGATGGTGCCGGCCGCCACGAAGCCGTTCTCTCGGGTTCGCCGGCCCACGAAATCGTTCAGAGAGAACGTCTCGCCGGGAGGAATGACCACACCTTGAGTGAGTTCCGCGATGCGGCGGATGTTGATCACGCGGTTCTGGCCCGGCGTATAGCGCGTCGTAAACGAACCGACGAGTTCGTTGATGCCGAGTTCTTCAGCCGCGGCGATACTCGTTTCGCCGCCATCCGATGCGATGAGCAAGGTCGCGACCTCGATCTCGTCTTCGATTGCTCGCAGGATGCGACGCTTCGATGCGGCATCACAGCAGAACGTTGCGGCGCCACCGGACTCGATGATGATCGCCGGCTCGGCATCGTCGTCTTCGGAGGGTTCGACCACGAACGTTGCGGGTTCAGCGACCGTCTCGATGTCGTCGAACAAGTCCCGAAGCGAATCGGCCAGGTCGCTCCATTCGAGATCGAGCGACCACGTACCGTCATCGGCCGGGGCGATGCGGATAGCCGGTCCGAGCGCATCGGCCGCCAGTGTCCGTCGCTGGCCGGCCACCGCGACCTCGAGTCCGTCTTGGGTGGATGCGTTGAGCTCGGTCGCAATGAGCTGGAGTTCTTCATTGCTCGGCTGTGGGCCGAGCTGGCGGTAGGGAAGCTCAATCAGGTTGACGCCAGAGTCACGAATCGCGTACGCCAACGACTCGAGGTCCGGAGTCTCGCCGTCGGTGCCGGTCCGGACGACGAATCCGGTTCCGTTTTCATACACGACCGACCCCGCGATCGGTTCGGTCGTCTCCCCGCCGACGCTTCGGACGAAACCATCGAGCGTCTCGAAGGTCGATTCCGTGGGGGCGTCGACGAAGCTCACGGACTCCGGATCGATGTCGACCCATTGATCGCCGAGTGCAATGCGGACCACCGCGGGCGCAGCCTCGGTCGTGGTCGTCGGCGCGGAGGCTTCGCTGTCGTCATCGCCGAACAGGCCGCAGCCACCGAGAGCGAGTAGCACGATGGCCACCGCCAATCCCCGCCGTGCTCTTCGCATCAGAGCAACCTCAGCTGCGGAGACTCGATGCCCCGCAGTTCGTTGTAGTCGACTTCGACACACGCGATCGAACGTTCGCTGGCGAGAACTTTCGCCTGCGGCTTGATCTCTTGAGCCACAAATACACCGCGCACCGGGGAGAGGCCCGGGTCGCGGTTGAGGAACTCGAGGTAGCGCGTCAGTTGCTCGACGCCGTCGATCTCGCCACGACGCTTGACCTCCACGGCGATCGCCGCTCCGTCCTCATCGCGGCACAGCAGATCAACAGGGCCGATCTCTGTCGGGTACTCCCGGCGTACCAAACGAAGGCCGTCGCTGATCGATGTCGGATCCGCGGCGAGCAGCTCTTGCAGGTGTGCTTCGACACCGTCCTTCTGCAGGCCAGGGTCGACGCCGAGGTCCCACGACGAGTCCGAGAGGACCTCGTGCATCGTGATCGTCAGCGTCTCGCCCTTCGGTGACGTCACTCGCCATTCCGAACCCTCTTCGACGAGGCGGTTCGGGGCGTTCATCCAGTTGAGCGGCTTGTAGGCGCCCCCGTCGGCATGGACGGCCACGCAGCCGTCGGCCTTGACCATGATCAGCCGGGTCGCTTCAGGGAGATGGGCAGTGAGACGACCGTCATAATCGACGGTGCATCGAGCCAGCACGAGACGCACCGGCCCGAGAGTACAAGCCGATGCTCAGAAGGTCAGATCGCGTTCGTGCCGCTGGATCAGACGTCCACCGATGACCTGCCGATGGGCTGAGCGCGGCCGGGAAGCGGTCGAGAGTCAGCGGCGACGGCTGAAGGGAAAGCGCCGCTTCTGTTCGGAATGGTGGTCGCTCATCCGGCGCCCGATCAGCTCGCGACGCGCCTGCAGGTCGGCGTAGGTGACCTGATCGAGCGACCGATCCACGCCCAAGCTGTCCTTGAACGACGTCAGGTCCACTTCGAACGAACCGCTGGCGACTCCCATCTCGTTGACGAGACGCTGGCCGTGGTTGGTGGCGAAGTGTGTGGCGATATGGGTGACTTCGCCGAAGAGATCGAGGTCTGGGGCCAAGGCGCCGATTGCCGCATCGACGAACATCAGGTTCTTGACGAACAGCATGAGCTCCTTGGGGAGTCGTGCGCCGTACCCGAGGAGCTGTTTGACGAACTTCTGGAGCTCGGTGATGAGCTCGTCTGGGGTGAGCTGGGTTGGGTCGAGCGGCGCCTCGCTCAGACCGAGATCGTCGAACACCTGGTCGAGGTCGGTGTCTGGGGGCAAGGCGCCGAGATCGCGAATCGCCGCGAGTTGCCCCTTCACGTCGCTCATCATCCCCGACATGAGCAACCGGAGAAATGCCTGGCGCTTCGGCTCGGTCAGGCGACCCGTGATTCCGAAGTCGAACAGTGCCGTGCGGCCGTCCGGCTGAACGAACAGGTTGCCGCCGTGCAGATCTCCGTGGAAAACGCCATGGATCATCGCACCCTCGAGAAAGCCGATCATCGACGTCCGCACGATCGCGTGGGTGTCGACACCTGCCTCGGTGATGCCGTCGACATCGTCGAACGAGAATCCACTGAGCCGTTCCATCACGAGTACTCGGCGGGTGACGAGGGTCGGATGGGGCCGAGGGATCACGTATGCGGTCTGATTCAGCTCTCGAAGCGATCGGGCGACGTCGAGCATGTTCTGGGCTTCGAGCCGGAAGTCGAGTTCTTCGGTGATTGTCTCGGCGAAGACCTCGACGAGTGCGGGCGGGTTCGCGAGCGAGCTCACGGGGATACGGCCGATCAGGTAGGGCGCCACCCACGCCATGACCCGAATGTCTTGGTGGACGAGCTCGGAGACACGTGGCCGCTGGACCTTGACGACGACCTCTCGGCCGCCGCCCGCCAGGTCGTCGGCGAGTACGGCACGATGGACTTGTGCGATCGACGCTGCAGCCAGGGGCTTACGATCGAACTCGACGAAGACGTCTTCGAGCCGCCGCCCGAGGTCGCGCTCGACCACTTGTCGCACGACATCGAAGGGTTCGGCCGGCACCTGATCCCGGCATTTTACGAACTCGTCGACGAGCTCCTTCGGGAAGACACCTTGACCGGACGAAATGATCTGTCCGAGCTTGATGAAGGTCGGGCCGAGAATCTCGGCGGCGAGGCGGAGTCGACGGCTCAGGTCGGCCGTCGACGCCGAGCCGCCCTTCCGGCGCCCGGTCGCTGTCCAGAGCGCCAGCGCGCCACCGACGCGTCCGACGACCTCGACGAATCGGCTTCCGGCCGGGATGCGCCCGGGCGCAATCAACTCGGGGACTTGAGCGGCAATCGTCTGGCGGATCGTTGGAACCACACTGCGCCAAGGCATCGCGTCGGGATCGACCTGCCACGGCCCGTGGTCGGAAAAGGCGCCATGGACGAGGTCAGGACTCACGTCGTCGGCGGGGGTTACGAGATCTGGCACGGCACTCACCATCCCAGTCTGGGCATTGCGGCTGGCTAGTGCGGGGTCGATCGGGTGTGAAAGTCGACTCGCGCGGTCCGGTGCCTCGATGAACTAGGGCCAGATCCCGCGCTGTTCGTACACCGTGGCGATGCGTCGTAGCGCCACCGCGTAGGCGGCTTCGCGTCGCGAGCAGGCGAGGTGCTTCTTCTCGTACTCGACGGCGTCGGCCGCTTCCCACAGGTAGCGACGTAGCTCATCGTCGACCTGAGACAGCTGCCAGCGATTGCTCATCTTGTTCTGGAGCCACTCGAAGTACGACACGACCACGCCTCCAGCGTTCGCGAGGACGTCAGGCAAGATCTCGATCCCGCGGTCGATCAGGATGTGCTCGCCTTCGGTGCTCGTCGGGCCGTTCGCTCCCTCGAGCACCACCGATGCCCTCACGTTGGGGGCGCGGTCTTCGGTGATCTGGTTCTCGATTGCGGCAGGAACGAGGATGTCTACGTCGGCGGCGAAGAAATCCTCGACGTCGATGTCGGTCCCACCGGCGAATCCGGCAACCCCGCCGGCCTCGCTCGTGTGGCGCCACAGTGCTTCGGGGTCGATGCCGTTGGGGTGCATCGTCGCGCCGGTGTGATCGGCGACGTGGGTCATCGTCACGCCCATCCGCGCCATGGCGCGTGCGGCGTGCTCGCCGACGTTGCCGAACCCCTGGATCGCTGCGGTGCGGCCGCGCAGGTCCTGGTTGATCTGGTCGTAGTGATGGGCGAGCACGAACGCCATGCCCTGACCGGTCGCCTTGTCGCGGCCGAGCGAGCCACCCGTTTCGATCGTCTTGCCCGTGACAACCCGCTTCACGTTCTGGCGGTCGATCGTGCCTCGGGTGTGCTGGTAGGTGTCCATCATCCAGACCATGGCCTGACTGTTGGAGCCAACGTCGGGAGCGGGGATGTCGTACTCGGGGCCGATGTTGCTGCCGAGGGCATGGGTGAAGCGTCGGACAGCGCGTTCGAGTTCGGCGGTCGACATCGAACGTGGATCGATCGCCAGACCACCCTTGGCGCCGCCAAACGGCACGTTTGCGAGCGACGTCTTCCACGTCATCCACATCGACAAGGCCTTCACCTCGCCGAGTTCGACCTCCGGAGAGAATCGAAGTCCGCCCTTGAACGGGCCGAGGATGTCGTTGTGCTGGACGCGGTAGCCCCGAAACATTCGGAGCTCGCCGTCGTCCATCTCGACCGGGAAGCTGACGATGATCTCGTTCTTCGGAGCCCGGAGGACTCTCCGAAGCGGATCGTCGAGTTCGATCAGATCGGCGGCGGCTTCGAACTGGTCGACTGCGGTCTCGAACAGCAGGTCGCCAGCGGACGAATCGCTGGAACGTCGGGTGGGCATGTTATTCACCTCCTGGCGATCGCCATTGATCGCCATGGGCCTCATTCGTGAGCATCGTTGATCACGAACGGCCGCGACCCTAGCCGCAGCAGTAGCCCAAGTGTTCGGTCAGGTCTCGGCGGATGCGAGCGCCTCTAGTGCAGCATCGGCGAACTCTGGTCGGCAGATGAGCAGATCGGGGAGATATGGGTCCTCGTTGTTGTAGATCATCGGCGAACCGTCCGCACGTGAGCAGTGAAGTCCCGCGGCCCGAGCGACGGCGACGGGAGCACACGAATCCCACTCGTACTGGCCGCCCGAGTGTGCGTACATCTCGGACTCACCGCGCACGACCGACATTGCCTTCGCGCCAGCAGACCCCATCTCGACGAGTTCGGCGCCGAGCTGCTCGGCGACGACGGTTGCGGCGGCTGGCGGCCGGGTGCGGCTCACGATCATCCGTGGGGGAGAGGCGACGGTCTCCGCGAGCGTCGGCGGCTCCGCCGTCGACAACGTCAGCCCGAGCCCGGGCAGCGCAACAGCGCCAACGACCGGCTGGCCGCCGACGACGAGCGCCACGTGCACCGCCCAGTCCGTCCGGGGCGGTTCGGAGAACTCGCGGGTGCCGTCGACGGGATCGATGATCCACACGCGTTCGGCGTCGAGGCGCGCCAGATCGTCTTTTCCCTCTTCGGAGAGGATCGCGTCGTCTGGGCGAATGTTCCCGAGCTCCTCCATCAAGAAAATGTGGGATCGACGATCGCCTTCGTCCTTCATTTCTTTGGAATCGGCCCCCGCAGCCGACATTTCGTCACGTATTTCGCACAGCAGTTCACCCGCTGCGGTC
>JAHDDK010000129.1 GCA_020629375.1 Acidimicrobiales bacterium | reverse complement strand
CCAGCTGCTTGGCCGACGTGTGCGTGATCGGACGCAACCGCGTGCCCGCACCACCAGAGAGAATCAGACCCTTCATGCCAATCCGACTCCGGCCGAGAACGCGAACACCCGGAACCGTTGCGGGCGCGCTTCCGATAGCGACACAATCCAGCTAGGGCGGGCCATCAGCGCTGCGTTTCCTGCAATGCACGACTACGCCCGAGCAGCAAGCGAACGACCCGATCGGCACAGTTCGGGATCTGGTACTCGCCAGGCACGCCTGTCGGCGCACCGTAGTCGATCGCATATTCGACCGAACGGAGGATCGACTCAGCCTCGAGGCCAGTCATCAGGATCGCGCCGGCATCGAGCGCTTCGGGGCGTTCGATCCAGTCGCGTGGCGTCACCGCAGGGAAGCCTAAGATTGAAGACTCCTCCGAGATCGTGCCCGAGTCACTAACTGCACATGCGGCTGCCATCTGCAGCTTGTTGTAATCGTGGAAACCGAACGGCTTCGACAAGGTGACCCTTTCGCCCGCCTGCTCAAGCAATCCGAATGCTTCCAAGCGCTTTCGGGTACGAGGATGCGTCGAGACGATCACGCCCAAGTCGCGTTCGTGGGACAGGCGCTCAAGGCCCTCGATGAGCTGGCCGAGGCGTGCAGGATCGTCCACGTTCTCTTCACGGTGCAAGCTCACGATGACGAACTCTCCTGCAGCGAGGCCCTCGCGCTCCAGCACGTCGGACTCATCGATCTGCTGGCGATAGTGCTCTAGCACCTCGAACATTGGGCTTCCGGTCAGGTACACCCGCTGCGGATGCAGCCCCTCTCGCATGAGGTTCTGGCGGGCGTGTTCGGTGTACACGAGGTTCACATCGGAGATGTGATCGACCAGTCGGCGGTTCGTCTCCTCCGGCACCCGCCAGTCGAAACTCCGGTTGCCGGCTTCCATATGAAAGACAGGGATGTGCAGTCTGCGCGCAATAATCGCAGCGATCGCCGAATTCGTATCACCAAGGATGAGGACGGCGTCGGGCTGCTCGCTCCGCAGTACATCTTCGGACTTGATGAGGATGTCGCCGTAGACCCGGCCGATCGAACTCGTGTCACACTCGAGGAAGTGATCCGGCTTTCGGACGTCGAGATCGTCGAAGAAGACCTGATTGAGTTCGTAGTCGTAGTTCTGGCCGGTGTGGACCAGGACGTGGTCGACGCTTGGCGTCGCTTCGAGACGGGCCATCACCCGACTGAGTCGAATGATCTCCGGACGTGTCCCGAGAATCGTCAGGACCTTCATGCTGCAACCTCCTCTCCAACGACCGGCATCGGCCAGGTGTCGGCCTTGTCGGGGTCGAAGTGATCGTGGCTCCAGAACATCGTCACCAGCTCGGACGTACCTGTGTTGGTGATGTCGTGGGTGCAGAGTGGGGGCATGTCGATGAAGCACGGCTCATCACCGCTCACAGGGAACTCGACGACCTCGTCAGTGAAGAGCCGACGGACGCGAATCATCGCCTCACCCGAGATCACAGCGAACCGTTCGACCTTATCGAAGTGGTAGTGCTCCCCCCGGATGACGCCCGGAACCGTCGTGGAGATCGACGTCTGTCCCCGTCCCCATGCACGGACAACTTCGAAAAACGCTCCGCGACGATCCGCATGCTTCGTCAGCGCAAACGGGTATGCGTCGGGCCACATCTGCGACCGGATCGTGTTGAAGAGTCGAAGTTCGAACTCGTCATCGTGAATCTCAGGGATCGTGCCCCGGACGGCGTAGTCCGCAAGACGCTCCATGAGCGCGTACACATCGGGGACCGAGATCTTCCGGCCGGCCGGACGGTGCTGGCTGACACCGGCGGGCATCGACTCGACGAGTTCCACGATCAGGGCACATGCATCCTGGATGTGCAGCAGCTCGAGCTCGCCTTCGTTGACGGTCGATTCTTCGCCGCGGACGAGCTGGTGGGCGAAGGTCGTGACGCCGGAGTTGTAGTGCGGACGACCGAACTCACCGTACAGGTGAGGAAACAGCACGTCTGCAAATCTGGTGCCCCGTTCATTGGCAAACGCCTCAAGTCGCTCGGCGGCTCCCGCCTTCGACTCCCCGTACGGACCGGGATCGGCAGCCTTCACCGTGTTCGCATAGATGACGTCGCACCAATTGGCGTTCCGAGAGAACGCAGCAACGAGAGCGTCGGCCATACCGATGTTGCCGTCGCGGATTTCCGCATCGTCTTGGGAGCGGTTGACTCCTGCCAGATGCACGATCACGTCGACAGACGAGACGAACTCATCCAGCTTGGCCACGTCGGCAAACGTGGTCCGATCAGCCGCGACGAAGTCGATCCCGAAAGTGACGAGCCGGCACCGCAGATGCCAACCGAAGAAGCCCGCAGCCCCGGTGATTCCGATGCGCTGGCTCACATCGACTTCCAGCGTTCGAGATCCTGGCGGACCTCCGGAATCGTCATGAGCAGGTCCTTAACCCCAGCAACATCGAGCAACTCGGTGTTGTGCGAATGATAGTCGTCTCCAGACAAGTCTTCCTCACCACGCTCGAAGTAGTCGGCGTAGTTCAAATCGCGCGAGTCCATTCGCAGGCGCCAGTAGTCACCCATGTCCTCGGCAGAACGCAATTCCTCAGCCGTGGCGAGGGTCTCGTAGAGCTTCTCACCGTGACGAACGCCGATGAGCTTTGTTGAAACTGGACTACCGAAGAGCTCGTTCACCCCATCAGCCAGGTTCTGAATCGTTGCTGCGGCAGCCTTGCGCACGAACGTATCACCAGGCTGTGCATTGAAGAACGCAAACTCAACGAGGTCGACGGCCTGAGCAAGCGGCATCAGAAACCTGGTCATGTCCGGGTTGGTGATCGTTAGCGGGTTGCCTTCAAAGATCTTCTGAACGAAGAGGGGCACGACCGAACCCCTTGAATAGAGGACGTTGCCGTAGCGCACGGTGGACACTGTGGTACCGCTCTCCGCCGCCCGTGCTGCCGCCTGCGCCACCTTCTCCATTAGCGCCTTTGTCATTCCCATCGCGTTTACTGGCATCACCGCCTTGTCAGTTGAAAGACACACGACGGAAGTGACACCGGCGCGTTCCGCCGCATCAACGACATTGTGACTGCCGATCACGTTTGTCATCACCGCCTCCACAGGGAAGAACTCGCACGACGGCACCTGTTTCAACGCCGCAGCGTGAAAAACTAGATCGGTGCCACGAACAGCACGTTCGACCGAACGCCTGTCTCGGACATCGCCCACGTAGAAGTTCAAGCGCGGATCATCAAACAGGATCCGCATGTCGTGCTGCTTGGCCTCGTCGCGCGAGAGGATCCGAACCTCTTCCACCCCACGATCGAGCAAGTGGCGGGCCACCGTTTTGCCGAAGGAGCCCGTTCCGCCCGTAACCAGCACGCGCTTCGATTCGTAGTCTTGGCGGTCAATCATCGTCAGCCCTCACAAGCTCGATTCACTAGGGCCTTCAGGCCCGCTCGTGGCCCTATCGGCCCATGACGAGCGTAGTTGAAGCCCCAAAGCACCACTTGCATTCACCGTGGAACGCTGCGATACTCCGCGCCGCTCGCAGCGAAGGATTTGATGCTGATCGTGTCCACCCAACCAGCAACATTGCCGACATCATCCAAATCCGGCGCCAACACCTCCCACGAACCATCAGCAACGCCGACAACGCTGGTGAAGCCCCCGGTTTCACCCGGGCGTGTTGGTCTGAGTTTCGACCTGACGGTCTGAGTTGATGTAGCGGTAGTGCTGGTCCTTGAACTCTGCCGGCGGGATGCGACCGGTCTATGGAAGAGGCGGCGGTGGTTGAACCTGTCCACCCGTTCGATGGTGGCGAGTTCGACCTCATCGAGGCCTTGCCATGGGCCCTATCGACCCGAAGTCCTCGGCGTGCACCCGCACAATCTCGGCGCTGAGCTCTTCACCACGCAACGGGCGCTGTGACCGTGGCCGTCGTTTCGCTAGCCAAGAGGCCGACGGGGCGGACTGTAGCGCTTTGCAGATCGGTTCGACCCCGAACACACTCCAGTGAGCATCGATGTAGGCAATCATCGTCGAGGGCCGTCAAGCTCGGCCGCGAAGAAAGCTGACGCCGACTTCAAGATCTCGTTCGCTCGTCGCAGCTCACGATTCTCACGTTCCAACGCTTTCAACCGCTCACGCTCATCGGTTGTCAGCTGCGGCCCGGCAACCTTCGTCGATCTCGGCACGCTGCATCCACTTGCGAACTGTCTCCGATGTCGGCCCGAGCTTCTCGGCGACCGAACAAATCGCTTCCCACCGCAACCCGGTGTGTTGCTCGGCTTTGAACACCATCCGAACCGCTCGCTCGCGCATCTCTGCTGGATACCTGCCCGGCCGTCGTTGCACTGCCATGGCCTCATCCTCTCAAGAACGAGAGCCTGCTCGTTTCCCGGGGAGCTTCAAACCGTCATTGCAGCGATCAGCGCAAGAAGAAACGCTGCCCCTGCCACTGTCTGTCGACCCACC
>JAHDDK010000058.1 GCA_020629375.1 Acidimicrobiales bacterium | reverse complement strand
GAAGGCCTATCGCTTCGAGGGCGACCGCCTGTGCAGCGCCCGTCGGTTCGACGCGATCGACGTCGCCTTCAATGACGACGGCCGTCAACGCATCGAGATGAACACCCTGCCCGGGGACGGTCATGCGGTGTTCACGCACGACTTCGTCGATGAGGCCGGCCACCCGACGCGACAGGCATTCGACGAGATCGTCGCCTATCTCCACGCGCGCTCATCGGCAGGCGACGTTCAGGCGGCGTGGGGTAGCTGACCGTCCGCTGTGTTGACGAGGAGCCAAGTCTCTTCGAACGCGAGCGGGTCGACAGGGGCCCCGAAGTGGAACCCTTGGAAGCGGGTGATGTCGAGTTCGCAGAGCAGCTCGTACTGTTCGGCGGTCTCGATGCCTTCGACGGTGACGTCCAGGTCCAGCATTCGGCATTGCATGATCAGCCCGGTCAACAATTCGTAGGTGTGGGAGTCGTCGCGGTCGGCCGGAACCCATCGCCGGTCGATCTTCGCGACGTCCGCAGCGATGTCGACCAGCCGTTCGAGGTTCGAGTACTGACAGCCCACATCGTCGATCGCCACCCGAATGCCGGCCTGGCGGAGGTGATGGATCAACGCGTGGTCGACCTGGTGGGCAGTCTCGGGCACCTCGACGACCAGGTCGGTCGCTTCGAGGCCGGCGGCATCGAGAACTTCGCCGATGTGGTCCGCGAGTTGGCGGTCGGCCATGGATGCTGCGCCGAAGTTTGCCGAGAGGTAGAAATCGGTTGCGAGCCGGCCTTCCCTTCGCCAACGGGCAACCGCGTTGGCAGCCTTGTGCAGCACCCGTAGGTCGAGTGCGTACGCCTGCTCGCTGGCACCGATTCCTGGCAAGAATGAGGCCGGGCTCTCGAGGGAACCGTCCTCGTTGCGAAGACGGACGAGAGCCTCCGCTCCGGACAATCGAGGAGCGTTCTCGCCAGCGGGGGAGACGAACGGTTGTAGGTAGGCCTCGATCCGATCGTCGCGCAGTGCGCTCTCGACGAGCTTGAGTGCTCTACTCGACAGACGTGGCGTCCGCCCGTCACGTTGTCCCTTCATCTGGTACATCGACGCGTCAGCGGTGGACATGACGTCGTCGATCGTTGGTCCATCACCTCGATCCGCGACCCCTCGACTGACGCCGACCCGATGTTCGCCGGCTTCGGTCGTGAACGTCCAGTCGAACTGCTTGTCGATGAGCTCGGCGATCGGCCCGGCCTCCGTCCCCCCGATCCCCGGACAGACGACGACGAACTCGTCACCGCCCCACCGACCGAGGTGCGTGTGCGGATCGGTCGTTCCGAGCGCCTGCTGGATGCGTGTGGCGACCAGCCGGAGCACGTCGTCACCGATCGCGTGCCCGTAGGTGTCGTTGATCTCCTTGAAGCCGTCCAGGTCGAGAAAGACGACGGCGTAGTCGTCATCGGCCTCGTGGAGCTCTTCGAGAAGGGCGGTGGTCCGGTGACGGTTCATCAATCCGGTGAGGATGTCGGTCTCGGCACGGATCCGCAGACGGGTTTCGGCGGCTTCGCGGCGCTTGATGTCTTCGTCGAGGTCGAGAGCGAGACGGTCCATGCTCTCCGACATCCGGCCGATCTCGTCCGATCTCGAGTCCTCGATTAGCCGGTTGAAGTTGCCAGACGCCAGCTCCTCTGCCGCGTCGGCTGCCCGAGCCAGACGAGTCCCGATCGGACGAACGAGTGCAAACCATCCGATGAGCAAGAGGGTCGCAACCACAAGACCAGTGATCCATGCCGTTCGCCGCACGGTGTCGAGCAGCGCAAAGATCTCGGCCTCGTCCATCTTCACGGCGACGCCCCAATCTGCTTCGAGGACGGTCGACCATGCGGTCAGCGTGTCGACGCCTCGATAGTCCGTCGCACTCACCATCTGGAGATCTGCCAAGTCGCCGCAGTCCCGGGCGAAGGCGCCGTCGAGCGTCGAAAATGCGGCAGACCGATCAAAGCGAAGATTGGTGAGCAGTTCGCAGCTGCCGTCCGCCGACAACTGATAGACGAATGCTTCGCTCGTTTCGGCGTACTCTTCGAAGCGTTCGCTGAGGCCGACCACTGGCCGGAGCTCGATCTCGACTCCCAGCGCGCCCAGGACTTCGCCAACCTCGGAGACGATCGGTGACGCCATGGCGATTCCTGACGCAGACGAGGATCTGCCGACGATCGTCTGGCGGTCCTCCATTGCGCGTTCAGTAATCGCATCTGCTGCCCGATTGGTCGGGCCGACGGTGGCGAGGAGGGTGCCGCTTCGGTCGTACAGCCTCATGGCGTTGACGGTCTGCCCTGCGGATTGGGTGCGGGCAAGGAGCGCTTGCAAGGCGGACGCTCGGCGAAACACATCCGAGCTGTCGTCAAACGTGGCTCGCAGATCGTCGTCGGCGGCAATCCGTTCGATCGCTGCGCGTTGTTCGTCGATCTCGACCGACAGGCGATTGCGCTCGAGCTCGACGAGCTGACCGAGGGAGTCTTCGGCCGAGGTGCGCAGCTGCCCCTCGGTGAGATCGACGAGAAGCGAACCAGACACGGCAAGGGCGCCGACCATCAACAACAGCCACACCGCAACGCGGGCGCGCACACCGAACACCATGACAGTCAATCGGCCAATACTTGGTGGCCTTTACCAGGCAACAGGCGACCGATAATCGGTGAAACTTCCTAGTAGCTACATCCATCAGCAGGCCCGCTGAAATTCCGCGTCGACATGCCGATTGACCTGCAATGAGATCGGTTGACTCCTCTCCATGGCACTGTTCACGGCGGTTCGCGTTGAAGGGCTTGGGCGCCACCACCGCGTTGGGTGTGACCGGCACCCTCAGTTCGTGCTCGGACGAGCCCGATGCGCTCGCGATGGTGGACGATCTCGACGGTGCAGCCCTCGAAGGGTCGCTTCGGGGTGAGCTCATTCCCGAGTTCGATGAACTCACGCTTGGCCTGGTCGAGGACTGGCAGGCGCAGAGGAACGCATCGCTCGATGTCGAGCTCAGCCTCGACTGGAAGGCCTCGGCGGTACAGATCGCGGAGCGTCGTCAGGGAGCGGACCTTGTCGAGGTCCACAACAACCAACCTCACGTGCTGAGCGACCGGTTGGTCGACGTCTCCGAGCTGGCCGAACAGATCGGCGAGTCGATGGGAGGTTGGACCTCCGTCGCTCGTGACACCTGTCTGGTCGACGGCGTGTGGCGAGCCGTGCCATGGTCGGCGACTCGGCACTGTCTTGTGCTCCGGGCTGACATGTTCGACACCGTGGGCTTGGCGGTTCCCGACACGTATGAGGACCTGCTCGAGGCGGCTGAGTCTCTACACGATGATGGGCTTCCGCCCGTCGGTCTCACGATGTCCGATGTGGGTCCGAGCGACTCGTCGGCACTCGCCTACAGCATGATCTGGGCGTTTGGTGGACAGGAGCTGGCCGAGAACGGCCGCGTCGCGATCGAGAGCGCCGAGACGCTCGCTGCGCTGACGTACTTCGGTGAGCTTTCAGAGGTAAACGCAGATGGCGCGCTGGCCTGGGGTCACCCGGACAACAACAACGCGTTTCTCGAAGGGGCGATCTCCGCCACCCAGAATCCGTCATCGATCTATGTCAAGGCGCTCGAGCAGGATGAAGCTCTCGCTCAGGAGATGCGACATGTGCCGCTTCCGCAAGGGCCAGCGGGTCGCTTCCAGCTGCCCGAGATCAACAGTCTCGGCGTCTTCCGTCACTCGCCTGACCCGGCAGCTGCGAGCGACTTCATCGAGTTCGTCATGCGCCGTTCCGTTCTCGTCGATCGCGCCAAAAAGTCCCTCGCCTTTCATGCTCCACTCGTGATCGGTCTGGATGACGATCCAGAGATGCCATGGCGGACCGCCCCCAGCCTTGCCGGATTGTCGTCAGGATCGGCCGAAGGCCGTATGCCCGGTTGGCCATTGCCTCCCAGCTTGGAAGCGGGCCTCGTGTACCAAAATGCCTCGATCGTGAACATGTTCAATGCCGTCGGGAGCGGGTTGATGACGCCAAGGGCTGCGCTCGCCGCAGGGGCCGAGGAGCTTCGGCGCGTGTACGAAACCTGACGCCATTCCGCACCACCGGGGTGCAGATTCTTCGAGTTGACGGGTCCGATGCGAGTCGCCGTGCGATGCGCGCGGCAGACTGGGCGGATGGACGTCCAGGAACTGATCGACGAGGCCTCCGATGCCGCAGCGGCAGCTGCGGACCTCGACGCACTGGTGGAGATCGATCGCCGATTTTTGGGCAAGAAGGGCGAGTTCGCTGCGCGCAAGAAGCAGCTAGGTGCGCTCGATCCTTCCGAACGCAAAGCGGCCGGTCAGGCGCTCAACGATGCCATCGGGACCGTGTCCGCTGCTGTTGAGGCGCGTCGGGGTGTGCTCGCCGCCGACGCCGAAGCGCTGCGCCTCGCCGGTGAGCGACTCGATCTGACCGAGAGCCTCACCGAGCTCCAGCGAGGGCACCTGCATCTCGTCACCCAAGCCCGAGACCGGCTCGAGGACGTCTTCGTCGGGATGGGCTTCACCGTGGCTGAAGGCCCCGAGGTCGAGTCCGCCTGGTACAACTTCGAAGCGCTCAACATCCCCGAATGGCACCCTGCGCGAGGGAGCTTCGACACGATCTTCGTCGACTTGGGTGAGCCCGAAGAGGTCATGTTGCGCTCGCACACGTCGCCTGTGCAGATCCGCACCATGGAGGACGCCGAACCGCCGATCTACATCGTTGCGCCGGGTCGCACCTTCCGTACCGACACGGCAGACGCCACCCACCTGCCGGCCTTCAACCAGATCGAAGGTCTCGTCGTCGATCGCGGGATCGGCCTCGGCGACCTCGCCGGCACGATCGACTCGTTCGTGAAAGCGTTCTTCGGTCGCGAAGTAAAGACCCGGCTACGTCCGTCGTACTTTCCGTTCACCGAACCATCGGCAGAGTTCGACATCTCCACGCCATCGGGCGACTGGCTCGAACTCGGCGGCTGCGGCGTCGTCCATCCGAATGTGTTGTCGAACTGCGGGATCGACCCCGAGGAGTGGTCGGGCTTTGCGTTCGGCTTCGGCATCGACCGCCTGGCGGTGATGCGCTATCAACTCGACGACATCCGCGAGCTCGTCAACAACGACGTCCGCTTCCTCCGGCAGTTTTGATCCGCATGCTCGATCCGTCGCTTTGCTCCTCGACTCGCGATGCGGCTGCGCCAGAGGCGCCTGTCCGTCGCTCGTCCCTCGCTCCTCATCCAACGTCCAAGGTTTGTCACCAATGAAGGTTCTGCTGTCCTGGCTCCGTGAATTCGCTCCCGACATCGACGGTGACCCGGTCGAGCTCGGCGAAACCCTGAGCGCGCTCGGCCTCGCGGTCGAGGAAATGACGATCACCGGCGAGGGGCTCGATGGCATCGTGCTTGCCAAGGTGCTCGGTCTCTCACCGCACCCGGACGCCGACAAGATCCAACTCGTCCAGGTCGACGCCGGTGACGGCCAGCCGCTTCAGGTGTGCTGCGGGGCGTTCAACATGACCGAAGGGGACCTGATCCCGTTCGCCACGATCGGCACGATCATGCCCAACGGCATGGAGATCGCCCAACGCAAGATGCGTGGCCAGGTGAGTAACGGCATGTGTTGCTCAGCGGCAGAGATGGGGATGGGCGACGACCACGACGGCATCATGATTTTGACTGACAAGGTCGATGAGGCGGCGCTTGGCGCGCCGATCACCGACGCCCTCGGCATCGAGACCGACGTTCTGTACGACCTCGAGGTCAACGCCAACCGTCCCGACGCGATGTCTGTCGCTGGTGTCGCCCGCGACCTCGCCGCCGCACTCGGCGTTGGATTCTCCTATCCCGAGCGCGTCGTCGAACGAACCGGTGATGACGCCAGTTCCCAAGTCTCGGTCGACATCGTCGACCCTGATCTGTGCGGCCGCTTTGCGGCTCGAGTGCTCCACAACGTGACCGTTGGTGAATCCCCGCAATGGATCCAGAACCGATTGATCGCCCTGGGGATGCGCCCCATCAATTCGGTCGTCGATATCTCGAACTATGTGATGCTCGAACTCGGACAACCCAACCACGTGTTCGATCTCGACACGGTCCCTAACGGCCACCTCCGCGTGCGTCGCGCTCATGAGGGCGAGATCCTCAAGACGCTCGACGAAGCAGAACGGACGCTCGTGCCGAGCGACGGAGTGATCGCTGATCAGAAAGACGCCGCAATCAGTCTCGCAGGCGTCATGGGCGGTTTCACCACCGAGGTGACCGACGAAACCACATCGGTTCTGCTCGAGATGGCCTGGTGGGACCCACCGTCGATCTCGCGCACGGTCAAGCGACTCAACCTGCCGAGTGAGGCATCGACCCGCTTTCGTCGTGGCGCCGACTGGGGCGACAATATCGACCGCGCGATGGACCGCTTCTGCGAGCTGATCGCTGAAACGGGAGCGACAACGTGTCCCGGGCAGGTTGATGTGCCGGGCAATAGCCCCGTTCAGGAATTCACGACCGCACGTGTCGGCAAGATCAACACGCTGCTCGGCACACAGCTGACTGCTGATGCCATGGCCGAACACCTGAGCGCGATCGGCTTCGACACAACCGTCGACGGATCGGTTCTGACGGTCGAAGTCCCGACCTGGCGCTGGGACTCAATCGGGGAGAACGCCCACGAGTTCGAGGCAAACATCGCCGAGGAAGTCGGCCGCATGTATGGCTACGAAGACGTGCCCTATACGGTGCCGAAGGGCGAGCAGGCTGGGCACCTCACCGAGTATCAGGCTGAGCGTCGTCTGGTGCGGTCTGTGCTCACCGGTGCGGGCTGCGACGAGACCCAACCGATGCCGTTCCTGGCTCCCGGCGACCTCGAGAAGAGTGGTCTTGACGGTGATGGTGTCTTGCTGTCTAATCCGCTCGACGCGTCGGAATCGATTCTGCGGACGTCGCTACTGCCCGGACAGCTGAAGGCCATTGCCTACAACCAGTCCCATCGCAATCCGGCGGTGCGGTTCTTCGAGATCGGGCACGTTTTCTTGCCGCCTGCCCAAGGCGATCTCTTGCCCGACGAACGCGAATACCTCGCTGTCGCATTGGAAGGTGCGGAGGCGCCCGATGCCGTTGCCGTGCTCAACGTACTCGGGGACGCTCTGGCGTTTCCGAACGTTCAGGTTCGCAACTCGTCCGAGCTTGCCGGCATGCACCCGACGCGCGCCGCAGAGGTCGTCATCGCCGGACGACCTCGTGGAGTGGTGGGCGAAGTCGCCCCGTCCGTTCTCGAGGCATTTGACGTCGACGGTCGAGTGGCGTGGCTCCAACTCGACCTCGGCGAGATCCTGAATGGTCCGCACGGAAAGCGCAGCTATCGCCCGGTTGCAAAGTTCCCGTCATCAGACACCGACCTCGCCTTCGTCGTCGCCGATGACATCGGCGCCGACCGCGTTCGAAACACGATCACGAAAGCCGCCGGAGACCTGCTGGTCGACCTGCAGTTGGTGGACGTGTATCGCGGGACCGCAATCGGCGAATCGGCGAGGAGCTTGGCCTTTCGTCTCCGCCTGCAGGCGTCCGATCGGACCTTGACCGACGACGATCTCACGTCGACGCGCAACGCCGTTGTCACGGCGGTGGCCAAACACCACTCGGGTGAGCTTCGGGCTGGCTGAACACGGGTTCTCGCCAATCAGGACGTGCGTGTATCGTCCGCCAGTTACTCGCGAACGTAGCAGCTGAAGTATTGATACCCGTCGAGCACGGTCCACGTGCCGGTTGCGGGCTCGATTGTCGGGGAGGCACTGGTGAGTCGAACGGTGTGCACCCCGGCATTCAGCTCGATTGCGACGAATGGAACGTCCGCGCTTTCGCAGGTTCCATCTCCTGGGGCGATCACGAACGGAATGCCGTCGACCGTCGCGGTCATCTGACTCGTTGTGCCGTTGAAGAGCAAGACTTCGGATCCTGGCAGTCCGTCGTAGGTGCCAGCCGTCGGACCGTTCACCACCCCTGTTGGCGCATCGAGCCCATCGATCAGGAACAACTCGCACGGGCGAAGCGCATCGTCGACATCAAAGATGCAGACGTCGTCACCGGGACCCGCGAGGAGCCGGTCTCTGCCGTCGTTCCCGATCAGTTCATCACTGCCCTCGTCGCCGACGAGCTTGTCTGTGCCCGGCCCCCCAAAGAGCAGGTCATTTCCGCCGCCGCCGTTGACACGGTCCTTTCCCTGACCGCCGTCGAGGGTGTCGACGCCGTTCATCCCAAAGAGCTTGTCTCTGCCGTTGCCGCCGAGGAGGAGATCCTGTCCACCGCCTCCACGGATCTTGTCGTTTCCGAACCCGCCGTGTGCCGCATCGCTGCCGCCACCGGACAAGATCAGGTCGTCGCCGCCCATGCCGCAGAGCACGTCGTTTCCGCCAAGGCCCATGATGATGTCGCGGCCTGGCGTACCGATGATGATGTCGTTGCCCTCGGTCCCCGTCATCGATTCGGATGGCGTGGCGTTCGGGTCGAGACAGTGTTGCTCGATCAGCGCCATCCGCGGGTCGGTTGGATCGACCTGCCCGGCGGCTGGTGTGGCCATTGCGGTGGACGACATGGCGATGATTAGGCAGCCCGCCGTCGCCCGTCGAGCACCTGATGCGAACATGCGTGTAGCCCCTCTCGAGCCGGACATCGGCTCTCGTCACGGCTCTTCTAGCAGCCTCGACGAGGTCGGGCGTATGTGGGCCGAGGGGCCGCTGAGCGGAGGGGCTTGCTGGGAACTCCTCGTGCTTACGGGTCAGACGATGCCGTAGCAGTCGAAATGGGTCGCACCCTCGTGCGTTGTCCACGTTCCGAAACCATCGTCGACGCCAGGAGAATCGACGCTGACCCGCACGGAGTGCGTGCCAGCAGGAAGAACGACCGACCCGAACGGGGGAGCGATGTCGCCATCGCAGGTGTCGACCCCGGCCGGAATGGTGACGGTCTGACCCGCAACGAAAATGGTCATCGTTGCGCCGGAACCATTGAAGATGAGAACTTCGGTGTCGGCGTGTCCGATGTAGAACCCGCCGATGAGCGGCGGGATGACTCCGCCGACGGGCTCGTCGTCGAGGTCGTAGAAGAACTCTTCGCAGGGCTTGAACGAGTCCATGTCGTCGAAGACGCACAGGTCGTTACCTGTACCAGCCAGGAGACGGTCGCGGCCATCGTTGCCCATGAGCTCGTCGCTGCCGTCGTCGCCGACGATCTTGTCGGTGCCGGGCCCGCCGAACAGCACATCTTTGCCGGGCCCGCCGTTGACTCGGTCCTTGCCCTGGCCGCCGTCGAGTTCGTCGGCGCCGGTCATGCCAAAGAGCTTGTCCCGGCCGTTGCCTCCCCACAGAAGGTCGCGGCCGCCACCCCCACGGATCTTGTCGTCGCCGAAGCCACCGTCTGCGGCGTCGTTGCCCGGACCCGAGAGGATCAGGTCGTCACCGCCCATTCCGCAAAGAATGTCGTCGCCGCCAAGGCCCTCAATGATGTCGCGGCCGGGGGTGCCAATGATGATGTCGTCACCTTCGGTTCCGGTCATCGAGGCCGAGGGCGTCGCGAACGGGTCCGAACAGACGTCGAGCAGATCTTGGTTGTCGTGGTCGGTTTGGCCGTTGGCGACGCCAGGTGCGGCGACGACCGCGAGCGCTGCGGCGAGCGAGAAGGCCAGGAATGGAGCGATTCGTTGTCGAATGAGGTGCATGTGGTGATGATCCCGAGGTCGTGAAAACGGGGTATACACCGTGGATACCAGACGCGTCGAGGATGGGTCATCGGTCAGATGACCCATCCTCGCTCAGAAGGTTCGGGCAGTGTTGCCCGGCGGCGTGTGGTCAGCCGAAGACGTCGAGGCAGTCCGTGTGGAGCAAACCTTCGAGCAGAATCCACGTACCGGAGATGGATTGCGGGGTGGGCGAGTCGAGGCCGACGGTCACGTCGACTTCTCCCGCAGGCACCCGAACCTCACCGTTGGGCACACATGCGGCGGTGCCGGCGGGAATGACGATCGGTGCATTCTGCGCAACGGTCACCGTCATTTCGTACGGATAGGGGTTGCCGAGCAAGAGGCCGGCGTCGGCAACTCCGTCGGTTGCGCCTCGCGTCAGCGGCTTGAGCAGACCGGCCGGGAGCGCCTCGTATTCGAAGTTGTAGAACTCGCACGTCTTGAACGGGTCCTCGAGATCGAATACGCACCAGTCGGGTCCGCCGCCCGGGATGTAACGGTCGCGGCCGAGATCGCCGAAGAGCCCATCGGCGCCGTCGTCGCCGACGAGCTTGTCCGTGCCTGGCCCACCGAAGATGAAGTCGTTTCCGGGGCCGCCGTTGAGGCGATCCTTGCCTTGGCCACCGACCACTTCGTCGGCGCCGGTCATGCCGAAGATCTTGTCCCGGCCGTTGTCGCCGAAGAGGCGGTCCTTGCCGCCGCCGCCGCGGATCTTGTCGTCGCCGAAGCCGCCGCTGACATGGTCATCGCCGGGCCCGGCGAGGATGAGGTCGTCGCCGCCGAGGCCGCACAAGATGTCGTTGCCGCCGAGGCCTTCGATCACGTCGCGGCCCTGCGTGCCAACGATGATGTCATCACCGGGTGTGCCGATCATCGAGGCCGACGGCGTCGTGCCAGCTGCGGTGCACGGATCGTCGAGCTCCTGGTTTTGCGCGTTCACTGGCGCCGCTAGCGCTGCCACGAGCGCAGCCGCCAGGGCAATGCCCAACGCGAATCGTGGACGTCGTACGGTCATGAGGATCCTCCAAAATGGTCACGCACCGTTGTCTGTATGTCCCTGTGGTACCACGCGGGGAGCGAAGAGTCATGGCTCGGCAGGACTATCTGCCCATGCCCATGAATGAGTATGCACGCTTCTGAATATCGGCTACGCTGCTCCGCCGTGCCCCACTCCACACCCTCCGCCGGAATCGTCGGCGCATCCGGCTACACCGGCGTCGAACTGCTCCGTCTCATCGCCGGCCACCCGTCGCTCGATCTGCGCCTCGCCACCGGCGACTCGAAAGCCGGAATGCGTGTCGCCGACCTGTATCCGAGCCTCGCTGCGCACTATCGGGACCGGACATTCGATTCGTTCAGTCCCAAGCGAGTGGACGGCCTCGACGTGGTCTTCGTGGCCTTACCGCACGGCGTCAGCCAAACAGTCGTCCCCGAGATCCGCGGCACCGTCGGACACATCGTCGACCTCGGCTCAGACTTTCGGCTTCACGACCCGAAGCTGTATCCGCAGTGGTACGGGAACGAGCACCCCGCACCCGACCTGCTTGGGGAGTTCGTGTACGGGCTGCCCGAACTCTTCCGCGACAAGATCGCCGGAGCCGAGCTCATCGCCGCGACCGGCTGCAATGTCGCCACAGCCGTCTTCGCGTTGGCTCCGATGGTCGATGCCGGGGTGGTCGAACCGGACGGGCTGATCGTCGATTTGATCACTGGGGTCAGCGGAGCTGGTCGGCCCCCGAAGGAGAACACCACGTTCTGCACCGTCGACGAGAACGTCACGGCCTATGGGTTGTTGTCTCATCGACACACGCCGGAGATCGAGCAGGCGATCGAGGAACGGACCGGATCGTCGGTTTCGGTGTTGTTCACCCCGCACCTGGCGCCGATGAATCGTGGGATTCTCGCCACCTGCTACGGCCGCCCAACCTCGGCGACCTCGACCGAAGAGATCCTCGAGGTTCTGCGAAACTTCTACGCCGATGAGCCATTCATCGTCGTTGGCGAGACCAGCCCATCGACCAAAGCGACACTTGGAGCGAACACGGTTCACCTCACCGCCCGAGTCGATCCCCGCACCGGACTCGTCATGGTGATTGCTGCGCTCGACAACTTGATGAAGGGCGCCTCCGGCATGGCTATCCAGAACGCGAACCTGGCGCTCGGTCTCGACGAGACCGCTGGGCTGTCGACGATCGGCGTCTACCCATGACGGTCTCGCCACTCGCTCCCTCGTCGTTTCCCGACTTGCCCCCCGTTGGGGGAGTGGCCCTGGCCGTCCACGCTGCCGGACTGCGATACACCGCCCGTGCGGATCTCTTCATGGCCCTGCTTCCCGAATCGACGAGCGTGGCCGGGGTTTTCACCAGGTCACTCTGTCCGTCGGCACCGGTGGACTGGTGCCGTTGGATCCTTCCGCGCGGAGTCGCGCGAGCGGTGGTGTGCAACGCCGGAAACGCCAATGCGTTCACCGGGCGCGCCGGGGAGACGTCGGCGAAACTGACCGCAGAGGTCGTCGCACGTGCCCATGGTCTTGCGCCGGACCACATTTTCTTGGCATCTACGGGTGTCATCGGCGAGACGCTTCCCGACGAGGCGCTGATCGAGGGCCTCGAGGCCATGACCGACATGACCGCCACCTGGCGTGAGGCCGCCGATGCGATTCGGACGACGGACACCTTCGCGAAGGGGTCCTCGGCATCGGCCACGATCGACGGCGCCGAGGCAACCGTCGTCGGCATTGCCAAGGGGAGCGGCATGATCGCCCCCGACATGGCGACGATGCTCGGCTTCGTCTTCACGGACGCAGCCGTGTCGGCACAGGTCCTCCAGCAGATCTTGTCCTCGTCGGTGGCGAAGAGTTTCAACCGCATCACCGTCGATTCGGACACCTCGACCAGCGACACTGTCCTCCTGTTCGCGACCGGCGCCCTTGGCAACGAGGAGATCACCTCCGTCGACGACCCCCGCTGCCTGGCTCTCGGCGCCGCGGTCGACCACGTCACCCTGGATCTGGCCCACCAGATCGTTCGGGATGGCGAGGGAGCGACGAAGTTCGTGACCGTTCATGTGACGGGCGCAGAAACCGAAGCTGCGGCGAGCCGGATCGCACTCAGCATCGGCAACTCGCCGCTGGTGAAGACGGCGCTGGCCGCCGAGGACGCCAACTGGGGAAGGATCGTGATGGCGGTTGGTAAAGCCGGCGAACGCGCCGACCGTGATGCCCTGCGAATCCACATCGGTGATGAACTCGTGACCGAAGCCGGGCTGGTCGCCGAGTCGTACTCGGAAGAACGGGCGACTGAACACCTTCACCACGACGAGGTAACGCTGACCGTGGACGTCGGTGTGGGCGACGCCGAAGCGACGATCTGGACCTGTGACCTGACCCATGGCTACATCGAGATCAACGCGGGGTATCGCTCGTGAGTGTCACCCAAGATCGTGGATTTCAACCCGAACGTCGAGCGCAAGCCCTCATCGAAGCGTTGCCCTACATCGAGCGGTTTCGAGGGGCCATCATCGTCGTGAAGTTCGGCGGGAACGCGATGGTCGACGCCGACCTCAGTCGAACGTTCGCCGAGGACATCGTGCTGCTTCGCTCCGTCGGCATGAAGCCCGTCGTCGTCCACGGTGGTGGCCCACAGATCGGTGACCTCCTCGCACGTCTCGGCAAGGAGACCGAGTTCAAGAATGGACTACGGGTGACGGATGCCGAGACGCTCGACGTCGCACGAATGGTGCTCGTCGGAAAGGTCGGACGCGACATCGTCGGAGCGATCAATGTGCACGGCGCCTACGCGGTCGGCCTGAGCGGCGAAGACGGCGGCCTCATCACGGCAAGCGCACGAGACCCCGAACTCGGGTTCGTCGGCGAGATCACCGACGTCAACCCATCGATCGTCGAGCGCCTCCTCGCCGAGGAGATGATTCCGGTCATCTCGACGATCGGGTCGGACGGCGAGGGGCAGGCGTACAACATCAATGCCGACACGGTGGCGGGCGCGCTCGCCGGAGCGATCGGCGCCGAGAAGGCGATTTACTTGACCGACGTCCCCGGTTTGCTGGCCGATGTGGACGACCCGTCGAGCGTCGTGGCCAAAGCCACCATCACCGAACTTCGTGGACTCGTCGCCGATGGGACGATTTCGGGAGGCATGATCCCGAAGGTCGAAGCCTGCATCGGTGCGGTCGAGGCGGGGGCGAATGCGTCGCACATGCTCGATGGCCGTGTGCCCCACGTGCTCTTGCTCGAACTCTTCACCGACGCCGGAACCGGCACCATGATCACCAAGGAACTTCCATGAGCGCCCATACTTCGGCGGTCCCGTCAGGTACCGACCACTGTCCGATGATGCCCAACTACGGGGCGCCGACGATCACCTTCGAACGCGGGAGCGGCACCGAACTGTGGGACACGAACGGGACGCGCTATCTCGACTTCTTGTGCGGTCTTGCGGTGACGAGTCTGGGCCACAGTCATCCCGTTGTGGCCAAGGCCATCGCCGACCAGGCGATGACGTTGACCCATGTGAGCAATCTCTACAACACGATCCCTGGCCCTGCGGTGGCGATGACGCTGGACCGTCTTGTCTGCTCGTCGCCGATGGCGACGAGCAGACAAAGAGGCCAGGTCTTGTTCCAGAACTCGGGTGCCGAGGCGAACGAGGCGGCCATCAAGTTGGCGCGTAAGTACAACGGACGCGGACGTCATGTCGTGTTGTCGGCCTTGCGTTCGTTCCATGGCCGAACGTTGGCGACGCTGCACGCCACGGGCCAGCCCGAGAAGCACGAGACGTTCCACCCGTTGCCCGAGGGCTTTCGCCACGCCGCGTACGACGATGTAGAGGCGATGGAAGCGGCGCTCGACCCGAGCGTCGGCGCAATTCTCGTCGAGCCGATTCAGGGCGAGGGCGGCGTCAACACTCCCAATCCGGAATATCTGCGTGATCTTCGTGCCCTGTGTGACGACCGCAGCCTGCTCTTGATCCTCGACGAGATCCAGACGGGCATAGCCCGTACGGGGATGTGGTTCGGATTCCAGCACGCGGGCGTTCTTCCCGACATTGTCACGATGGCCAAGGGGTTGGGGAATGGCATGCCGATCGGCGCGGTGTGGGCGAAGCGGGAAGTCGCGCAGTGCCTCAAGCCGGGCGACCACGGTTCGACATTTGCCGGTCAACCGCTGGCTGCGTCCGCGGCGCTGGCGACCCTGTCGGTGATGGAGGAGATGGACGCCCCGGCGGTCGCCTCGGCTCGCGGCGCGGAGCTCTCAGCGGCTCTCGAGGCTCTTCCCGGCGTCGCGTCGGTTCGTGGTGCCGGTCTTCTTCTCGGTGCCGAGCTCAACTCCGAGGGTCTCAACGGACGGACGGGTGGGGAGATCGCCAAGGCGTGTGCGGACGCCGGCGTTCTGATCAACGGCGTCACCCCAACGACATTGCGGTTGGCGCCGCCGATCACCGTGTCGTCCGAAGAGATCGCCGAAGCGGTCGGCGTGATCGCCGGCGTGCTGGCCGGGGAGTCGTCGTGATGCGCCACCTCCTCGAAATTGACGACTTGACCGTCGACGAGTTGCGCCACGTGCTGTCGTTGGCGCAAGCGGATGAGCCGCCGCAGGTCCTTGCGGGCAAGGGCATGGCGCTCGTGTTCGAGAAGCCGAGCCTGCGGACCCGCAACTCGATGGAGATGGCCGTCTTCCAGTTGGGCGGTCATCCCGTGTACATCCAGGGGTCGGAGGTCGGCCTCGACACCCGGGAGTCCGTCGAGGATGTCACGAATACGCTCGCCGGGTTTCATGCCGCAATAGGTGCGCGGGTCTTCGAGCACTCGAAGGTCGAGCGAATGGCTGCGGTCGATCGGGTGCCGGTCGTGAATCTGTTGAGCGATGCCGCCCATCCCATGCAGGCGCTGGCGGACGTTCTGACCATCATCGAGGAGTTCGGATCGGTTGAGGGGCGGACGATCGCCTACGTCGGAGACTCGAACAACGTCACCCGATCCTTGGGGTTGGCCGTCGGCATGTTGGGTGGGGTCATGCGGATTGCGTCCCCAGTCGACTACTGCTTCGGGGAAGACGATCTTGCACGGCTCCGGGCGACGGGCGGTGAGGTTCACACGATGGTCGATCCGTACGAGGCCGTCGACGGGGCTGACGTGGTCTACAGCGACGTGTTCACGTCGATGGGGCAGGAGGCCGAGTCGGCGCTTCGGTTGGAAGTGTTTGCGGACTACTGCGTCGATGGCCGACTGATGCATGCGAGCGGTGGAGCGGTCTTCCTGCATTGTCTTCCAGCTCACCGTGGCGAGGAGGTCACCGACGAGGTGGTGGATTCTCCGGCGAGTCGTGTGTGGAAACTGGCGGAGAATCGCATGCACGCCGCACGTGGCTACCTGGCCTTCGCCCTCGGAGAGTCGTGATGACCAAGACGTCTCGCCAGCACGCGATCGTGCGAATCCTCGGAGATGAGCCGGTCACGTCGCAAGGACAGCTTGTCGATCTCTTGGCTCGCGCGGACATCGAGGCAACACAGGCCACGGTGTCCCGTGACCTCGAGGAGCTCGGGGCGATCAAGGTACGAGTTCCTGGCGGCGAGCTTGTTTATGCGCTGCCCGAACACCCCAACGAGGCACTCGCCGCCCCCGACCATCTGCGGCGTGTGCTCGGCGACTGGGTCGCGTCGGTTGAGCACGCGCACAATCTGGTCGTGATTCGTACGCCGCCCGGGTCCGCCCATGTCGTTGCATCGGCGATCGACCGTTCCGGAATGCCGGGAGTGCTCGGCACGGTCGCCGGCGACGACAGCATCCTGGTTGTCGCGTCGGAGACGACCACCGGCGCCGACCTCGCCGATACGATCCGTTCGCTCGCAGGCATCTGACCTGCATCCATCATCAGGGAGACCCACATGCCGGATCCGTCGTCGATCGACAAGGTCGTGCTCGCCTATTCGGGCGGCCTCGACACGTCGATCATCCTCCGCTGGCTGCAAGAGACCTATGAGTGCACGGTCGTCACCTTCACCGCTGATCTCGGCCAGGGCGAAGAAGTCGAGCCGGCGAGAGCCAAGGCACTCGACATGGGTGTGGCCCCGGATGAGATCTACATCGAGGACGTGCGCGAGGAGTTCGTCCGAGACTTCGTCTTTCCGATGTTCCGCGCGAACGCGATCTACGAGGGCGAGTACCTGCTCGGGACCTCGATCGCCCGGCCGCTGATCGCGAAGCGTCTCGTCGAGATCGCTGACGACACGGGTGCCGACGCGATCAGTCATGGTGCGACCGGCAAGGGCAACGACCAGGTGCGGTTCGAACTCGGTGCCTATGCGCTCAAGCCCGGTATCGCCGTGATTGCGCCGTGGCGTGACTGGGACCTGGGATCGCGGGAGTCGTTGATGGCCTACGCCGCCGAGCACGACATTCCGATCGAGATGAAGCGGGGCACCAAGTCGCCCTTCTCGATGGACGCCAACCTCTTGCACATCTCATACGAGGGAGGCCCGCTCGAAGATCCGTGGTTCGAGCCGCCCGAAGAAATGTGGCGGTGGTCGACGAGCCCCGAGGAAGCCCCCGACGAGCCGACCTATCTCGAGCTGACCTACAAGCACGGTGACATCGTCGCCATCGACGGTGTCGAGATGACCCCGGCGACCGTGCTCACCGAGCTCAATCGCATCGGCGGCGAGAACGGCATCGGCCGTCTCGACATTGTCGAGAACCGCTATGTCGGCATGAAGAGCCGCGGTGCCTACGAGACGCCGGGCGGCACCATCATGATGCGCGCGCATCGAGCGATCGAGTCGCTGACGCTCGACCGTGAGGTCGCGCATCTCAAGGACGAGCTGATGCCGCGCTATGCGAAGATCATCTACAACGGGTACTGGTGGAGCCCCGAACGGCTGATGCTGCAAGCGGCGATCGACCAGAGCCAAGCGGCGGTCAACGGCGACGTTCGTCTCAAGCTCTACAAGGGCTCGATCACCTGCGTCGGACGTCGCAGCGACGACAGCTTGTTCGACGAGAAGGTCGTCACCTTCGAAGAAGATGACGGTGCATACGACCAGTCGGACGCCGAGGGCTTTATCAAGCTGAACGCGTTGCGTCTCCGCACCCTCGCGAGCAAACGAGGACCGATCAGGTGAACGAAATCCGCGGCCAACTGTGGCACGGGCGATTCGCTGAGGGGCCCGCCGAGGCCCTGCAACAGCTCAACGACAGTTTTCCATTCGATCGGCGGATGTACCGCGAAGACATCGATGGGTCGCGGGCTCACGTCACGATGCTCGCTCAGGTCGGTCTGCTCTCTGATGCCGAACGAGACGGGATCCTCGTTGCGCTCGACGCCGTCGAAGCGGAAATGGCGGACGGTAGCTTCGTCGCCGCCTCCTCCGACGAAGACATTCACACCGCCGTCGAACGGCGTGTCACCGAGTTGGAGCCGGCAGGCGCAAAGATGCACACGGGGCGCAGCCGCAACGACCAGGTCGCTTCCGACGTGCGTCTGTGGACGCGGCGAGCAATCGACGAGGTTCTCGATGTGCTCTTCAGGATGCAGGAGGCGCTCCTCGCGCAGGCCGAGCAGGCCGGTGACGCGTTTCTGCCCGGCTACACCCATCTGCAGCAAGCGCAGCCCGTTTCGCTGGCGCATCACCTGCTGGCGCACTGCTGGATGCTGAGCCGGGATGTCGACCGTCTTCTGGATGCCCGGCGTCGAACCGACGTGTCGGTGCTTGGCGCCGGAGCGTTGGCCGGGTCGTCGTTGCCCTTGAACCCGCATGCCACCGCCGCTCTGCTGGATTATCCGGCCGTCTTCGACAACAGCCTTGACGGCGTTGCCGATCGGGACTTCGTGGCAGACACGCTGTATGCCCTGACGATGACCGGTGTGCATCTGTCTCGACTCGGCGAGGAGCTCATCCTCTGGGCGTCGACCGAGTTCGGGTTCGTCGAACTCGACGATGCGTTCTCGACAGGCTCGTCCATGATGCCGCAGAAGAAGAACCCCGACATCGCCGAACTTGCTCGTGGAAAAGCCGGTCGACTCCTCGGCAATCTCACGGGGTTCCTCGCAAGTGTGAAAGGGCTCCCGCTGACCTACAACAAGGACATGCAGGAGGACAAAGAACCGCTCTTCGATGCGGTCGACACGGTCCGCCTCACGCTCCTTGCGATGGAAGGCATGGTGTCCACGCTCACCTTCCGCACCGATCGCATGGCCAAGCAGGCGTCGTCGCCGTACGCGGCTGCGACCGATCTGGCCGAGTGGATGGTCGCCCAGGGGACCCCGTTCCGGGAGGCACACGCGGTGGTTGGCGAACTCGTGCGACGTGCCCTTGGGGGAGAGGGCTCGCTGCCGGCGCTCGTCGCGGCAGACGAGCGCCTTGGGCCCGAAGCGGCGGCGTTGCTCGAACCTGGAGTCTCGTTCGCAAGGCGCGCCACGCATGGCGCCGGTGGGCCGACGGCGGTCGAGAGCCAGCTGGAGAGATTTCGGGGCCGGCTCGAGCTCGACCGCCAACGCGCAGCGTCGCTGCGGATGTGACCGTCGACCTCGACGGCGACAGCGTCGAGCTCGCGCCGCGACTGCTCGGGAGTGTGCTGCATGGCCCCAACGGGTCCGGCCGCATCGTCGAGGTTGAGGCCTACCGACAGGACGATTCGGCGAGTCACAGCTTCGCGGGCCCGACCGCTCGAAACGAGGTCATGTTCGGCCCGTGCGGAAGGCTGTACGTGTATCTGATTTACGGCATGCACCACTGTGCCAACGTGGTGACGGGTCCGGTGGGCGACGGACAAGCGGTCCTGATCCGTGCGTTGGAGCCGGTGGTCGTGACGCCGGCGATGCGAACGGCCCGCCCGAAAGCACGCCGGGACATCGACCTCACGAACGGTCCCGGGAAGCTCTGTCAGGCGCTCGGAATCGACCGGAAGCACAATGGAGCCGATCTCTTCGACGCGGGCGCCGTACACCTCGAACGGCAGGCGCCCGCGCCTGCGTCGTCGATCGTGGCGGACGTTCGGATCGGAATCTCGAAAGCAATCGACCGCCCGTGGCGCTGGTATCTCGACGCTAACCCGTACGTCTCGAAGCTCGCTCGCTGAGTGTGTCTGTCAGGACTTGTCCTGGGAGTACTCGATCAAGCGGGTCATCACGTCGTCACCTGCTGCCTCGACGTTGCCGGCATCGAACGGTGGTTGCGGGTCGTATTCGATCATGAGCTGCATCGCTTTCGCTGCGACATCGTCGACGAGTAGTTCGCTCAGCCGAAGCGCCATGTCGATACCCGATGAGACACCAGCAGCGGTGATGACTCGATGGTCGAGGTGTTCGACGACACGATCACTCGTCGGCTCGGCGCCGAGGCCCGCGAGCCGGTCGTAGGCACCCCAGTGCGTCGTCGCCGTGAGTCCATCGAGCAGTCCGACGGCAGCAAGGACGAGTGATCCCGTGCAAACCGAGGTCGTGAACCTCGTGGTCTCGTGCGCACGCGTCAACCAATCGTGGATGGGATGGGGCTCGCCTACGAGCGCTCGCGTACCAACCCCGCCGGGGACGACGATGACGTCGGGATGTGGGACATCGTCGTACTCGGCGTCGGCGATGAGTCCGAGGAATCCGTTGTCGCTTCGGAATTCGCCCGTGCGTTCGCCCACGAAGGTCACCGTCGCCCCAGGGAGCCGTTGCAGCGTCTCGTAGGGGCCGATGGCATCGAGTGCAGTCACTCGCTCGAATAGCGGGATTGCAATGGACAGGTTTGGTGTGGTCATGGTTGTGCTCCAAGTTGACGGCGGTACGCGGCGGGGGAGATTCCGAGTCGCCGATGAAAGGCGCGGCGCAACGTTTCGGCCGAACCGAAACCGGTGCGATCGGCAATCGCGTCGAGCCCAGTCGATTCGGACTCGAGAATCGATCGAGCCGCCTCCACCCGAACGCGGTCGAGGTAGCGGCCCGGACTTTCGCCGACTTCGGCGCGGAAGACGCGGGTGAAGTGGCGTTCGGAGAGACCGACTCGGGAGGCGAGAGAGGCGACGGTCCACGGTCGCTCTGGATGTTGATGCACCAGATCGCAAGCGGTGCGCACGGCGGGGACCTCGGTCGGCTCGGCCCAAACAGGGGTAGCGAACTGTGACTGGCCGCCGGGACGGCGCAGGTACACCACGAGGTGTCGTGCGACCATCTGGGCGACGCGTGCTCCACAATCGGCCTCGACGAGCGCGAGGGAGAGATCGATTCCGGCGGTGACTCCAGCCGATGTCCACAACTGGCCATCGTTGATGAAGATGGGATCCGGGTCGACGGTTACCGCCGGAAACCGCCTGGCGAGTGTGCCGGCGTGGGCCCAGTGGGTCGTGACCCGGTGGTCGTCGCAGAGTCCGGCGGATGCGAGGAGGAATGTGCCGGTGCAGACCGAGGCAATCCGTCGGCTCCGAGCGGCCCAGCCAGTGAGCGAGTCGAGAAGCTCAGGATCCGCATTGGTCCGACCTCCGATTCCGCCGGGGACGATCAGCGTGTCGATGTGCTCGGCGTCGAGCTGTTCGAAGGTTTTGGTGGGTAGCAGCGAGAGTCCGCTGGTGCCTCTGACCGGCTCGACGGTTCGGGCGAACAGGTCGATCTGGTACCGCTCGCTGCGTTGTCCGAGGGACTCCATGGCGTCGTTCGCTCCAGCGAAGACCTCGTTCGGCCCGACGACGTCGAGCGGCTGTAGCCCGGGATACAAGAGGATGGCGATTGGTCGCACCCGCTCATCCGATCACGCCCCCATGAGGGCGTCAATGACATAGATCCCACGTATTCAGCCATCGAGTCAACAGCTCCTCCTGTCCATCGTTGCGCATGCTTGGTACGGTCGGTCGCGGTTGACCGAGGAGGAGAACCGGTGCGCGAATACCGTTTGTTGTCTGCTGATGATCCGGCGATGGTCGGATCGAGCGAAGCACGAGCGGCCTGGCACCACGTGTCGCCGATCCGGGTCCCCGAGCTCGAGGACACGAAGCGACGCTTCTTCCAGTTGACGGCGTTGGAGCCGGATGCCCTTTTGCGGACCGCAACACCCGGGCATCTCACGGGTTCGGCGTGCGTATTCGACGCGGATATCGAGCGAATCATCCTGTTGCACCACACGAAGCTCCGTCGCTGGCTCCAACCGGGTGGCCACGCAGATGGCGAGGCGAACCTCGCTCGTGTGGCGTTGACCGAAGCAACCGAAGAAACCGGTATCGACGGACTCCAGATCATCGACCCAGCGATCGATCTCGACATCCACAACGTGGCGCCAGCGGAGACGCCAGAGATTCTCCACTTCGATGTCCGGTTCGCCGTGATCGCTCCAGCAGGGGCGGAGCCGCAGGGCAACCACGAGTCGACCGACATCCGATGGGTGGCTCTCGATGAGGTGCACAGCTACGACCTGGACCCGGCGACTCACCGAATGATCGAGAACGGCGCGTCGATCGCCCGGCAGACCCTTGCCGAAGCCGAACTCCTCCACTGAGCAAGCGCGCCGGTTCTACAGATCGCCGGGTGTTTCGCACGAATCGAGATCGTTGCGGCGAGCGAACCCGTTCATGCGTTCGGCGATGAACACGCCGTCGGATTCGCTGTTCAGAAAGCGTTCGTCATCGCCGTTCGCGAGTCGTTCGACGTGTGCGGTGCGGTCGTCGAGGTAGACCTGCCAGTCGGCGAGCCATTTTCTGATGAGGTCCTGGTCGGCTGCCACGGTCGAGTCAAAGACGGCGATCTCGGTGACCATCTCATCGAGGACGGTGTTGGCGTCGATGAGATTCACGGCTCGGTCCTCGGGGGAGGTGGCCGAACGGACTGAGGGCAGGTCGTCAAGCGCGGCGCGTGCAGTCGCACATCGGCGTTCGATGCGTTCGGCGTAGATGTCGTCCTGCAGACCATCGGGCGCTTGGAACAAATTTCGGGCCAACGGGCTGAAGGCAAAGATCCAGAACGCGACGCAGCCGATGACGAACACCGTCGCTGCGGCGCGGGTCCATTTGCTCATTGGCGAGGGCATGGCTTCGACTCGACCTGCGTGGTGGTCGAGTTGTTCGTTGTCGAGTTCGTTCACCGGTGTTCCCGTCGTGCTTCGCCGTACCGTACGGCGGCGGTCAGCCCTGCTGAATGACGATACGGACTCGGGTACCCGCCGTCGCCTCGGTCCCTGGAGCTGGGTCCTGACTGATGACGGTTCCTTCGTTCACCGCCGATTCGATCTCGTTGCCGTCAGCGTCGACAAAGGTCCGACGAACGACGAAGCCTTGCCGGCGGATTGTACGGCGGGCGGTGTTCGCGTCGTTGCCGACGACGTTTGGGATGGTCGGTACGGCGGGCCGGATGGCCACCTCGACGATGACGACGCCACCTCCCGGATGGCTGGTACCCGGTGGGGGCGCCTGATTGATGATGGTTCCGGGTTCGAACGTGGCGTCCTCGATCTCCACGGCGTTGAGGATCAGCGAGAGCTCCTCAAGTTGCGGTTGGGCCGCGTCGACGGTGAGTCCGAACAGATCGGGGACCTGAACGGAGTCGGGGAGGATCTCGACGGTGGTCGGCGGAGCCGACACCGGGGGCTCAGCGAACTCGGTCGACGCGACGTCGCGATGGGCCGCGAGCATGACTTCGCGCCAGATACGGGCCGGGTAGGTGCCGCCCGCGACCTGGATGTCGGTTCCGGGGTCGTCTTCGGTGCAGGCTTTCTCGTTGCACGGAACCATCGAGATCTGTCCTTGCGGAAAGCCGACCCAGACAGCGGCGGCGTAGTTCGGCGTGTAGCCGGCGAAGGTGGCGTCGGCGTAGTTCTGGGCCGTGCCGGTCTTGCCCGCGGCGGGCCGGCCGATGTCGGCATCTCGCCCAGTCCCGCGGGAGATGACCTGTTCGAGAACCCACGTGAGCTGGTCGACGTCTGCGGCGTCAAGGACCCGTTCGCCGACGGGCTCGTGTCGCCAGAGCGTGGTGCCATCGGGGTTGAGGATCTCGGTGACGAACACGGGGTCGTGTTGCACACCTCGGTTGGCGAACGTCGCGTAGGCGGCGGCGAGATCCAGAGTCGTCACGTTCTCGGTACCGAGCACGCTGGCGTACACCGGAGCGATTGGCGATTGCATGCCAAGTTGGGTGGCCATGTCGCCGACCGCGTCGGCGCCGAGCTGGACGGCGAGCTGGGCGTAGACGGTGTTGCGTGACCAGATCGTCCCATCGACGAGATCGGATACCCCGGTTCGTGAGCCCCCTCGCACCTTCCACGGTTCGCGGAGATCGGGTGGTTGCAGCTCGATCGTTGGGGGCGCGTCGTAGGCCTGGGTGACGGCGATGCCACGGTCGAGCGCCGCGGCGAGTGCCAGGGGCTTCATGGCCGAACCTGCTTGGCGTCCAGTGCCCATTGCCAAGTTCACGTTGGCGAAGGTCGACTCGCCGAAGAAGTCGCGGCCACCCACCATGGCGAGGACTTCGCCGGTCTGGGGGTCGATGACGACGGCCGAGGCGTCGGGGATCGCCGGTCCGTTTGGCAGGATCGCTTGGACAGCGGCCTCCGCATCGGCCTGGAGGTCGAGGTCGATCGTGGTTCGGACGCGGATCCCGCCACGGAAGAGCAAGTCTTCTCGGGCCTGGTACGTCGACAGCGACGCCGCCCGCTCGGGGTTGTCGGCGATCCATGCCTCGGTCATGAACTCGCCGTTGAGGATCCACGCCTTCACCTCCTCGACGAAGTGGCCGGCGGGGTAGCGGTCGTCGACATCGTCGAACTCGGGGGCCAGCTCCATTGGGTCGTTCAGCGCGTCGAGGTGTTCGTCTTCGGTGATGTACTCATTGCGGAGCATCGCGTTGAGGACTTCTTCGCGGCGGGCGAGTGCGCCGTCGCGGTTGTCGTACGGGTTGAGACGGCTGGGCGCCTGAATGAGGCCTGCGAGCAACGCGGCCTCGGGCAGTGTCACGGCGCTCACGGACTTGTCGAAGTACTGCTGTGCTGCCGCTTCGACGCCGTAGGACCGGGCGCCGAAATAGATCCAGTTCAGGTACTCCTGCAGGATGAATTCCTTCGAGTACAGGTTCTCGAACTGTCGGGCGAGGACGATCTCGTCGAGCTTGCGGTCGGCAGTCTGTTGCGAGCGGTCGAGGAAGACGTTGCCGACGTACTGCATCGTGATCGTCGAGCCGCCTCCGGAGATGCCTCCGCTGGTGACTCCTCGGGACGCCGATCGCACGAGAGCCTTGAGGTCGACGCCGTCGTGGAGGTAGAAGCGTTCGTCCTCGATGGCGATGACCGCGTTCTGCATGACTAAGGGTATGTCCTGGATCTGGACCGAAGTTCGATTCTCGTCGGACGGCGGCTCGATGATCAGGCGACTGTCCCGGGCCAGGATCTGCGAGGTCTGCGCCGTCTCCGGAACGGGCGGTACGAGGTTCTGGGACTCCCAGGAGCACGCCGTGGCAATCAGGGCGAGGACCAGACCAACGAGCAGTGAGCGCCCGCGACGCTCAACCGTACGCATGGTGACATTGTCGCCGATCCTCACGACGATGGCACGTCATCGGGGCCCGCGCCCCACAGAAAGAGCGTGGTTCCTCCGATGGGCCGGCGTGCGCCCTGGTGCGGGAGCATGCACGCCGCCCCGTAGCGTGGACGCATGGTGCTCGACGACCTGACCGCCCGCGGCCTCATCCACGACACCACCGACATCGGCGCGCTGCGACGTGACCTCGATGCCGGTTCTGTTCGGCTCTATCACGGGATCGATCCGACGGCGTCCTCGATGCACATCGGCAACTACGTCGGGGTGTTGGCGCTGCGTCGCTTTCAGGATGCAGGTCACCACCCGTACGTGCTCGTTGGGGGCTCGACCGGAATGATCGGCGACCCGGGAGGACGTTCCGAAGAGCGAAACTTGCTTGACGAAGACACCTTGTCGGCCAACATTTCTGGCCTGCGAGGACAGCTCGAACGTCTCGTCGACATGGATCGGGCAACGCTCGTCTCGAACTACGACTGGACTAAGGGCGTCGGAGTCCTCGACTTCCTTCGAGATGTCGGAAAGCACGTAACCGTGAACCAGATGGTCGCTCGAGACTCGGTTCGATCGCGGATGGAGTCGACCCACGGGATCAGCTACACCGAGTTCAGCTACATGCTGCTCCAGGCGTTCGACTACTGGTGGCTACACGAAAATCACCAGGTGACGCTCCAGGTCGGCGGAAGCGATCAGTGGGGGAACATCGCGCAGGGCGTCGATCTGATTCGGCGTCGGTCCGGAGCGCACGTCCATGCGCTGACCTGGCCGCTGATCACTCGTTCGGATGGGCAGAAGTTCGGCAAGAGCGTCGACGGCGCCGTGTGGCTAGACCCGAGTCGGACCAGTCCGTACGCCTTCCACCAGTACTGGCTGCAAGTCGCCGACGCCGATGTCGAACGTTTCTTGTTGCAGTTGACCTTGCTGCCGATCTCGGACATCGACGCCGTCATGGCTGCCCATCGGCAGCACCCCGAGCGGCGCGAGGCACAGTCGCTGCTCGCCGACACGGTGACCGGGTTGATTCACGGAATCGACGAGGTCGAGCGAGCGCGTCGGGCCGCCGCGGTGCTCTTTGCCGGTGAACCTCCGACTCGAGACGACCTCGAAGCCCTTCGCGGAATCGTGCCTGAGGCGGACATCTCGATCGCCGATCACGATCTCCAATCTGAGCCGTTGGTGACGGTGTTGCTCGGAACGGGTCTCGCCACGTCCAAGCGAGATGCCCGGCAGGCGATCGCCGACGGCGCAATCCGGTGGAACGGGGCGAAGGTGGGCGAGCTACCGGACGGCGCGATCGTCGCGGGAGACCTGGCGATGGTGCAGAAGGGCAAAAAACGACGTCATCTCGCGCGCTTCATCTGAGCCTGCGACGGCGCGTGTCGGCTCGAAGAACGCTTAGTTTCTGGGCCGCGCGGCTCAACCTTCGCGGGGGCGTGCCGATGGACGCGTCGAATGCCGAAGAAATTCTTTCGGATCAGGTTGTCGGAACACCCGATCAGCACTAATGTTGTGCTCCGCTCTGGTCGAGACATTCGAACTGGAGCGAGCGGCACCACCAGCTGGTGCAACACGATCGGCCCAAACGGCTTCGCCACTCGGGTTGGTCATCCAGCTGCGTGTCAGGCGCTTCTTGAAAACGGAGAAGAGGACGAAAAAGT
>JAHDDK010000128.1 GCA_020629375.1 Acidimicrobiales bacterium | reverse complement strand
GCCAGCGACTGCGGGGCTGCATCGTGTGGCCTGGGACCTGCGTGGCCCCGCGCCGGACCCGGTGCGGTTGACCAAACCCGAGTTTCCCGAGCCGTGGGCGAGCGAACCACGTGGACCACTGATGCCGGCAGGCGACTACACCGTCGAGCTCGTCTTGGTCCGCGACGGTGGTGTGATCGAGGTTCTGGCCGGACCGGAGCCGATCGAGGTCGTCGACGTCCCCGGCGTCGGCGCGGGCGATCCCGACTTCGCGACAGCAACAGCTGCGATCGTCCGACAGGTGTCCGGCGCCGTCGAGGACGTGAAAGCGGCGCGGTCGCGGATCGAACATCTCCGTGTCGCCATCACTGCGGCCGACGACGGAGATGGCGTTCTCCGGGGCCGCCTGGACACGGTGTCGCGCCGAATCGAATCCGTGGCCACCGAGTTGCTGGGCGACCCGGTGAACCTCGCGCTCGAAGAACCGACGCAGTCGATCTCGGGTCTCGTCGGGCGAGTCGCCTGGTTCGACTGGTCGACCACTGCGCCACCGACCACAACGCAACGTGACGCCATCGAGCGAGGTCAAGCCGAATTCGAGCCCGTCAGCGCCGAGCTGATTGCGACCCTCGCCGACCTCGCGGCGCTCACCGCCGACATCGACGCCGCCGGCGGGCCCTGGACGCCCCGGTAAGAGATTTCAGCAACCGGTTGTCCCCCTGGGCGGACTCGTCGTGCGTGTAACGACCGCGGGTCCGAACGAATGGAACAACACAACCATGGACATCACCTCATCACGACGCCTCGGCATGGCTGCCGCAGTGTGTGCGGCACTTGGTGCGTTTGTCGGCGCCGCTCTGGCGGGACTGTTGCTGACCGACAGGGCCGGCGGGGCGGAGACAGCGATCGAGTCGAATGCGCCGGCGGAGCTTGCGCCATCGCTCGGATCGATTGGCGTGACCAAAGCCCCGGCCGTCACGTCGACGACGACCGAGGCGCCGGCCACGTCGATCCAACCGACGGTTGCACCGCTCGAACCGGGCGCGACCCTGCCAGCCACGATTGACGAAGCAGCAGACGGGACATGGCGCAAGCCCGACCTCGGCGGCTCCTATGTCGACGAGTCGTTCGGGACGACGATCACCCGGATGACGTCGGCCGAAGGAACACGTTTCGACCGCAATACGTACAGCCGACGCAACCCAGAGAATGCCGATGGCTCGTTGTTCTTCACGTACCACGGCGATGCCGCCTACACGGTTCGATCGGTCGCCGATGGCTCGCTGGTGCAGACGCTGGGCATTCATCCCGACGCCGAGCCCCAATGGCATCCGAGCGACCCGCAGCTCATGCGTCACATCGCCGGGCCGAACTCGAGCGTCGGCGAGCTGCGGTTGTTCGAGGTCGATGTTCGGACAGGCGAGTCACACGTCATTGCGGATCTGACCGATCGGATCCAAACGGTCTTTCCGACGGCCCGATACCTGAAGGACCGTGCAGAGGGCGCGCCATCGATCGACGGAAACCGGTGGGCCTGGATCATCTACGACCACAACGAAACGGCGATCGCCATCGTCAGCTACGACGTGGCCTCCGATGTGGTGCTCGGCCTGATGCCGCTCGACGTGAGCCGATCGGACACCCTCGACTGGGTGTCGGCATCGCCGACCGGGTCGTTTGTCATGGCGGCGTGGTGGGACGGCACGTGGGTCTTCGACGCCGATCTCACCAACCCGAGGCAGATCCACGATGACGCCGAGCACTCCGACATGGCGCTCGGTCGCAACGGCAAGGACGTATACGTGTTCATCGACTTCTCGGCAGGCCCGAATGGCGGCTGGGTGATGGCGGTCGACCTCGTGACCGGTCAGGCAACGCGATTGGTCGACCTGTACGACGATGCGAATACCTCCATCCACTTTTCGGGCACGGCGTACGACACCCCCGGATGGGTCGTCGCCTCCACGTACAACTGCAAGGAGCCGGGAGCCTGGAGCTGCGAGAAGGTGTTTTTGCTCGACATCGAAACAGCCGAAGTCGTGCCCGTGGCGCACACCCACAACTGCGGTGACAGCTACTGGACCGAAACGCACGCCGCAACGAATCGCGACCTGAGCCGCGTGTGGTTCAACTCCGATGGTGGGAGCTGCGGGATCGACGCCGAGGTCTATCGCATCGACATCGCCGACGAGCTCACCAGCGCTGGAGGGTGAACGCTCTGACCGGGCGGCGTGCGGTCGGCGCTCCGGATCAGGGCTCGGTTGAGAGGGTGTCCGCGTGGGCGCGCTGGGCCTCGTGGCTGAACACCATCATCAGGTCGGCCGGGCCGTCGAGGGCCTCCAGTGCGTGGGGAGTCATGGTGGCGAACTCGGCGGCTTCGCCGGTCTCGACGTCGATCGTTCGGTCTCCGAGGTAGAGCCGAACACGTCCGTCGAGCACGTAGAACCAGTCGTGACCGGGGTGTACCCGTTGCTCGGGTCGCCGGGATCCGGGCTCCATGTGCATGCGGAGCAGCATCATCGGGCTGGTTGGCCGGCTGAGTCGCCACGTCGTGTGTCCCATGCCGTATTGCGCGGTCGGTCGGATCACCACATCCTCGTCGTGGCCGGCTTCGAAGAGTGTGTCGAGGTCGATCTGGAGGGCCGACGCCAAGGGAACGAGCACGTCGAGGCTGATCGTTCGGTTTCCGGTTTCGACCCTGCTGATCGTGGAGGCGCTGACCCCGGCTCGGGATGCCAGCTCGTCCAGCGAGAGGTTGAGGCTTTGCCGAAGCGCCCGGAGGCGGCTCCGAACCAGGGTTTCGATATCGGTCGTGGTCGACACGTTGCGCTTCCAGCGGGATGACGATGCCCGTCTTGCGAATTCTGCAAGAACCTTTGCTGGCCTCCGAAGCCACCGTAGGTTCGGCTGCATGAGCGATCAACCCCTCATCCGACGCTGCGACGTCGCCATCGTCGGCGGGTCCGCTGCCGGACTTGCTGCGGCGCTTCAGCTCGTTCGGCAGAACCGATCCGTGATCGTGATCGATGCGGGCGAGCCTCGCAACGCGCCCGCTGCGCACATGCACGGGTACCTCGGCCACGACGGTGCGCCGCCTCCCCACCTCACCTCGATCGGCCGCGACGAGGTGCGCAGCTACGCAGGTGAGATCCTCGACGGCCGGGTGGGCGCGGTCCGGCGCAACGGCGACGAGTTCGAGGTCGACGCGGGAAACGTCGTCGTTCGGGCGAAGCGGGTCATCGCAGCCACGGGCGTCGTCGATCAACTCCCACCGATCGAGGGGTTGTCCACGCACTGGGGCGACACGGTGATCCACTGTCCGTTCTGCCACGGGTACGAGGTTCGGGATCGACGTCTCGTCCAGGTCGTCGACCGGGCCATCGGGCTCCATCCCGCCCGACTCTTCGTCAACTTGGCTTCGGAGCTCACGCTCGTGGTCGACCCCGACCTCGAGGTCGACCCGGAAGAACTCGCCGCACTCGAACGGGCGGGCGCCATCCACACGACGGGCTCTCCTGCCAGGGTGGTTGAAGACGACTTCGGCGCATTGGTCGCCGTGGAGCTGACCGACGGGCGGGTGCTCCCCGCCGAGACTGTGGTCGTGACCACCGCTCTGCAGCTGCGCGTTGAGCCCTTCGCCGAGCTCGGGCTGACGACGCAGGCCCACCCCTCGGGCATCGCCGACATCGTTGCAACCGGTCCCACCGGCGAGACCGCCGTGCCGGGGCTCTTCGCCGCCGGCAACATCACTGATCCGAGTGCACAGGTCCTGCCGGCGGCCGCAGAGGGGAGCCGGGTGGGAGCGATGGTCGCGTTCGATCTCGCCGCCTTGTCGGACGCGGGCGAGACAGCGACCGCCAACGCCACCGAGTGGAACGAGCGATATGCCGGTGACGCGATCTGGTCCGGCTCACCGAATGGGGCTCTCGTTGCCGAAGTCGACCAACTCGCCCCGGGCCGAGCGCTCGATGTCGCCGCCGGCGAGGGCGGAGACGCGATCTGGTTGGCCGAACGAGGCTGGTCCGTCACCGCAACCGATGTGGCATCGAGTGCCCTCGATCGACTCCGCTTGGTTGCCGCCGAACGCGACCTCCACGTCGATACCATCCTGACCGACGCGAACGCGTTGCAGGCCTTTGGTCCGGACACGTTCGACCTGGTCTCGCTCTGTTATTCGGCGATCCCTCGATCCGGCGACGATCGAGCGATCACGAACTTGCTCGACGCCGTCGCCCCAGGTGGAGTGCTGCTGGTGGTGGGGCATGCCCCTGCGAGCCACCACCAATCAGACAGCCCCGAGTCAGAGCCCCACACGACCCCGTGGGACCGGCACGCCTTCGTGGGCGTCGACGACGTCGGCCGCGCTGTTCGATCTGCATCGGGATGGACGGTCGAGGTCGATGAGGTTCGCGACCGCCCGCCGGGATCGGTCAGCCACCACCATCACGACACCGATCGAGTCTTTCGGGCGCGCCGCCACTCCCGCTGACCAGAGCCAGAGTCAGCCCTCTTCGACGGGGTAGATGCAGCCGAGGTTCATGATGCCGTTGGGGTCGAACTCTCGC
>JAHDDK010000057.1:730-27598 GCA_020629375.1 Acidimicrobiales bacterium | reverse complement strand
GGGCGATCCCGCAACCGACCTCGCGATCGCCTGGATGTGTTTCGACCCCGAGGGTCGCAACGCATTCCGAAAGGCGCTCCGCATCGACGACAAGACCATTGGTGTCCACACATGGAACCGCTCCCGCGGGTGGGCGTTGAGCATCGGGCTCGCCTGCGTCGCGTTCTCCGAAGACGACCCCACAATGCGCCGGATCGGTCAGACCACGCTCGGACAGGTACTCGGGTGAGCGACGCCGCCGCGGCGGTCGATCGATCCGCCGTTCAACGCAGAACGCTCGGCACCCTGTGGGTCGCCGCGATCATGAGCCGAGGCGCCGTGTCGGCCATGTTCCCGGTCTCGGTCCTGGCCATCAAGGAGCTGCTCGGATCCGAAACCTGGGCCGGGCTCTCCACGGGCGCGTCAACCGTCGGGTCTGCCGCCAGTGCAGCCGCCTTGGCAGCCTTCATGCAGCGCCGGGGGCGGACGCCAGGCTTGTCGCTCGGTTTCGTCGTCGCCGCTGCCGGAGGCGCACTCGCCATCGTCGCGATCGAGGCGGAGTCCCTCGCCATCTTCCTTCCGGCGATGATCATTGTCGGCATCGGATCCGGTACCGCCAACCTGTCTCGATACGCGGCAGCCGACCTCGCCGAGCCCGAGCGTCGAAGCCGAGACATTTCGACGGTCATCTTCGCGTCGACCTTCGGAGCCGTCTTCTTCCCCCTGCTCATCGGCGTCGCCGGAGACGTTGCGGCCGCCGCCGGTCTCGACGAGAACTCCGGCGGATTCGCCATGTCGATCGCCCTGTTCTTCTTTGCTGGCGCCACCGTGTGGTTCTTCATGAGACCGGACCCGCTCGTCGTCGCCGGCGGAGTCGACCCGGACGCAACACGAACAGAGACCACCCCGTTTCGACGCGCTGTGGCCATTGCGTGGGCTCATCCCCTCGCTCGTCTCGCCTTCGTCACGCTCGTGATCTCCCAGGCCGTGATGGTGATGGTCATGGCGATGACACCGCTTCACATGGAGGAGCACGGCCACGACAAAGGCGTCATCGGTGCCGTGATCTCGGCACACACTGCCGGCATGTTCGCTTTTGCGCCGATCGCCGGATGGCTCTCCGACCGCTATGGCCGGATCCCCACGATTGTGTTGGCAGGGGTGACGTTGATCATCGCCACGACCTTCACATCCCTGGCGGGCGAAGCACCGCGGATGCTCATGTTCCCCGGCCTCTACCTACTGGGCCTCGGCTGGAGCTTCGGGATTGTGGCGGGCTCGGCTCTTCTCACCGAGTCTGTCGCCGAGGACGAACGGGTCGCCGTGCAGGGCGCCGCCGACCTCGCCACGAACATTGCGAGTGGCACGGGAGCGCTGACGTCGGGCGTCGTACTCAGCATGGCCGGATTCCACATCTTGTCGTTCATCGGCATGGCCGCGGCAGGCGCCGTGGTGTTGCAGAGCTGGTTCCAGTACCGGCTCCAACAACTCCGTCTCAAGCCAGGGGTCTGACCCCAACCGAACGCGCGTTAGGCAGGGTCACAGCCTCGGTACCATGAGATCAGCTGGCGAGGTCGGCGATCGCCGCGTCGGGGTCGGTGAAGTCGTAGCCGAGGGCATCAGCGACCGACGGCTCGGTGACCTTGCCGCCCGTGACGTTGAGACCGTTCTTCAGGTGCGCGTCGCCGAGCATGGCCTCCTTCGCGCCGCGATCGGCGAGCGCCAAGGTGAACGGCAACGTTGCGTTGTTCAGCGCGTAGGTGCTCGTGCGAGGCACGGCGCCCGGCATGTTGGCGACCGCGTAGTGCACGACTTCATCGACCATGTAGACCGGATCCTGGTGAGTGGTCGCATGCGAAGTCTCGAATGCACCCCCCTGGTCGATAGCCACGTCGACGAGCACCGAGCCGGGGCGCATTGCTTTGACCATCTCGGCGGTCACGAGCTTGGGTGCCGTGTCGCCCTTGACGAGCACTGCGCCGATCACAACGTCGGCGTCGGTGACCAGATCTTCGAGCGCTGACGACGTCGAGTAGACCGTCGTGACTGCGGCGCCCCATCGGGCTTCGCACTCGTCGAGAACCGTGTTGTTGCGGTCGAGGATCGTCACGTTGCCACCGAGGCCGATCGCCATCTCGGCTGCGTGCTGACCGACGACGCCACCACCGATGATCACGACCTTGGCCGGCGGAACGCCCGGGACACCACCGATGAGAAGTCCGGCTCCACCATTCGGCTGCTGGAGAAAGTTCGCTGCCGCCTGGACCGACATGCGTCCGGCGACCTTCGACATGGGTGCCAAGAGGAGCGAGGTGGAGGTACGTGAAGAGCGTCTGGTGGGGCTTGAGCATCGCTCGTTCGATCGCTTGTGGTTCCTTGACCTTGACGATCATCTCGGCCACGTCGAACACGTCCGCAGCGGCGCCAGCGATGTCGGCGCCTGCCGCTCGGTAGTCGTCATCTGATGCGCCGATTCCGACGCCGGCGTTGGCCTCGACGACGACGGCGTGACCGCGGCGGGTCAGCTCGGAGACGCTTTGCGGAGTGAGTCCGACCCGCTGCTCGTGGTTCTTGATCTCTTTGGGCAGACCGATCTTCATGGGTGCACTCCTCTCGTCGTGTGACAGTGACCACACCGTACGAAGGATCCAACCGAAGGTGTATGCAAATCTCTACTCAGAATCAGAAGTGACCGCTGAGTAGATTCGATACAAGCGATTTCATGGCGTAGAATCTTCGAATGATCGAGCTCGATGACGTTGATCATGCGATCCTGACGGTCCTTCAGCGTGATGGTCGCACCACCAACGCCGACCTCGCCGAGCAAATCGGGCTTTCGGCCTCCGCGTGTCATCGACGTGTTCGCCGCCTCGAATCCGACGGAGTGATCGACCGGTACGCCGCACTGATCAACCGGGACGTCGTCGGCCGCGGAGTCTCGGTGTTCGTCGAGATCTCGCTCGAGTCGCAACGCGAGGACCTCCTCGATGCGTTCGAGGAATCGATCAGCAAAGTGCCGCACGTGATGAGTTGTCACCTCATGGCCGGCAACGCCGACTACCTCGTGCACGTGACCTGCGCCGATGTCGCCGACTACGAATCGATCCACCGCGAGCACATCGCCGTCCTGCCTGGCGTGACCCGCGTACGCAGCAGCTTCGCGATCCGCACGGTCGCCGACACAACAGCCCTCGACCTTTCCTGAGTCTCGAAGTTCATCGCTCGGCAGCCGCAGAATCTGTGGCGTGTCCGCGGTAGCTTTCGGGGCATGTCACGAACTCGCTGGGTCACCGAGATGGGAATGGGCGTCGACGTCCGAGGCGACGACTACACGAAGGCCGCCTGCCGAGCGGTCTTCGACGCCATCCACCACAGCAGCCTGAACTTCTTCGAGGCGGCAGGGAAGACGAAGGAGCAAATGCAGATCGAGGTCCTGATCGGCGTGCAGCAACCCGACCAAGTCGATCGCGACGCGGTCGCCGCCGAACTGCCGTACGGCAACGTCGAGGTGAAGGTGATGCACGGCGGACTCGACGCGCCCTCGGCCAACAGCAACGGTCATCTGGTCACGGCCAACGCGATTGTTCTCGTCAGCTTCGACGACTGATCGTCGAGTCCTCATCGCTGTGCTCTCCCCACGCCAGATCGCACCCTGGCGTCGAACGTTCGAGGCGTGCGGGCAGCGGTTCCATCTCCGGCGAGGCGTCTTCGACCCGGCACGGCACCTTTCCGGCGTCGCCTTCGCCGAAGCACTTCCGCACGTGATCGAAACACAGCAGATCGAGCTGGGCACGGTCGTCGATGTCGGTACCGGCTCGGGCGTCCTCGCTGCGGTGGTCGCACCGATCGCCCAACACGTGATCGCCACCGACATCGACCCTCGTGCGGTGCGATGCGCGGCGGAGAACCTTGCTGGGTTGGACGTCGAAGTCCGGCTCGGGGATCTGTTCGAACCACTCGGTATCCATGAACGAGTCGACCTCGTCATCGCGAACCCGCCCTATGAGATCGGAGACGGCGATCATCGCTACACCTCACCTGATCTCCTCCGGAGGCTGGCTGAGCAGTGGGCGACCTACGGGGACCACTTGCTGCTCGGATTCCCGGCCGACGATGCGGCCAGTCTCGATTTCGTGGGCTTCGACGTTCACCTCGTCGAAGAGATCCCCACCGCCGGACGTCCGCTGGGGATCTACCGAGGAGACGCACCATGCGCCGGCTGATCCTCCTCGTCGCGATCATCGCCACGATCGCGCTGACCGGTTCGCGAGATCTGGCAGCGCAGAGCACAGCCGACGAGACACTCGCAGATTCGATCGTAGTGGTCACAACCCCGATCGAACCCTTTGTCGAACGCAACGGCGATCGAGCCGACGGCTTCTACATCGAGATTTGGGAAGACGTCGCGCACGAGCTCGACATCACCTGGGAGGAGGTCTGGGCCGACTCGTATACTGAGATGCTCGACATGCTCGAGTCCGGTGAGGCCGACATCGCTGTTGCGCCCCTTGCTCCCACCGCCGAGCGCGAAGGACGATTCGACTTCACGTCGGCAGTCGTGTCGTCCGGCCCGCAACTCGCTGCACACGATCGGACGACGACGACGCGATCGCTCGTTCGGGTCTTGCTCGGATCTGGCGCGCTCCGGGTACTCGTGATCGCTGCGATCGGGTTGGTTCTCCTTGGCCATCTCATTTGGCTGGTGGAGCGGCGCCACCCCGACATCAGCGACTTCGACACGAGCTACCCAGGAGGCGTCTTCGACGGAATGTGGTGGGCCGCCGTCACGGTCACGACGGTGGGCTACGGCGACATGTCGCCCAAGTCCTGGAGGGGTCGAGCGGTTGCCATCGTGGCGATGCTCGCAAGCCTGTTCCTGGTCGGTGCGTTCGTCTCGCAGGTGACCTCCGATCTGAACGAGAGTCGTGAGGAACTCGAAGTCTCGTCCCTGTCCGATCTCGACGGGCAAGAGATCGGAACCGTGGCTGGCTCGAGTTTCGAAGCGTTCGTGATCGCCGAAGGGGCGAAGGTGCGGAGTTACGAGTCACAGCAGGCCTTGTTCGAAGCTGTCGACGTCGGCGAGATCGACGTGGTCGTCGCCAATCCGTACGCCTTGGCCACGATCGGCAGCGACTTCGGGCTTCATCCGGTCGGCGATGTCCTCTATGAAGAGTTCGAAACGTTCGGCCTTCGGCAGGACTCGCCTTGGCGGGAGCCAGTCAACAAGGCACTCGCCGATCTCCAGGCGTCGGGTCACGTGCAACGCATCATCGCCCGCTGGGTCGAGTAGCTCGACGGACGGCCCGGGCCGGCCTCGCGCCTTACGGAACGCTGATCGATGTAATGAGAGGGTCAGACCCCAACGATTACAGGGCGCGGTAGAGGCCGGGTTCGAGCTCGACGGCTTCGTTGCGGGCGAGCATGCGAGCGACATGAAGATCAGCAGTGCGACCCTCGACCGTTTCGACGAACGGAATGTCGACGTGCGGCCGGTACACGAATCGCCGCGCCACCATGTCGGCGATCGTGCGCGGTTCGGCCAAGAAGTCGAGCATCTCGCCATGGCGCCGGGCGATGACGCCGTGGAACGCGTCGAGCATCTCCAAGAACAACACCCGTCCTTCGATCACGCCCTTCTGATGGAACGTCACATACCACTCCGCCTCGACGTCGCGGACCTTGATCAGGCTCTCCTCGAACTGATCGAGGTCGCTCCACACATCGCCGTAGTACGGGCCGAATCCGGTGAGGTCGATATCGGAAAGGAAGAAGACCCCGCCGTCGATGGCAAATCCCGAGTGGCCCCGCGTGTGGCCAGGCAAGTGCATCGCTTCGACCGTCATCGACCCGAGATCGAAGACGTGCCCGTCACCGAAACCGTTCGCATCCGGACGCGGCGTGTAGTGCATCTCTTCGACGAACGACACGGCCTGCTCGGCGCGTGTGGCGTCATCGAACCCGAACACGTCGAGCAACCCGTCGAGGCTTTGCGCTCCGGGTAGATCCTCGTCGTGGATGTGCACCGACGCTTCGGTGAACAAGCCGTTGCCGGGCAGGTGATCCTCGTGTGAGTGCGAGTTGACAACCAGATCGACCTCGACCGGCGCACCTCCCATTTCGACCACCGTGACCGATGGATCAATGATGAGCGATTCGGCCTCTCCGCGGACCAGCACCGAGTTCCCACTCGGATATCCGCCGCGCCCCGCGCCTTGCAGCACGCTGACCCGATCGGTCAGCCACCGCTCTTCAGTTCCCCAATCGACGACCTGCGCTCCCATGCGTGCGAGATCGTACTGCCGCCGATGAAGCCGACCCTCCCCCGGCTCAGCCGCGACGCCATGCCGTTCATCCCATCGGTGGGGTTGGCTTTTGTCGCTGCGCTCCTCGAGGCCCTTGTCCTCGCCAGCCTGCTCCCCCTGATCGAAGCAGCAGCCAGCGATCGCGGAGATCTCGAGCTGCCGTTCGGGCCGATTCGCATCGGGCTCGACACGATGGCGCTCGCCCAGGTGGTGGTGGTGGCGATCGTGATGATGACCCTCCTCCACATTGGGTCGTCGTGGCTACGAGCCCGAGCCCACACCGGTCATCTCGATGCGAGTCGACGACGACTCATGAAGGCGTGGGCGTCGGCCGACGCCGACGTCACACACGTCGAGCTACCGGGTCGGCTCATGGAGCTTCTCGGCTTTGTCAGTCAGCGGGCACTCGCCCTCACGAGCCTGGCCTCGCTCGCAGGAGCCGTTGGCTCGATGCTGGTCTTCGTGGTCACCGCGCTCGTGGTCGACCCTGCGGCAGCCGGCGCGATCGTCGTGGTCGGTGGGTTGCTCGCTGCAGCGCTCATCCCCGTCCGCCGCCGACAACAACGACTGAGCCGAGAACGTGCCGCGCTCAACGTCGAGCTGACCGAGGCGGTTGGGCAACTTGTCGACAACCTCGACGACATCGGGCGACATGGCGTGGCCGAACACGTGCTCGGCACCTTCCACGACCGCGACCGCCATGCGCTCTCGCTGATCCGCCGGACCCGCGCCATGTTGGGCAGTGTCGGGCCGCTTTATCGTGGCGTCGGAATGCTCGTGGTCATTGGCGCAGTTCTCGTGTCGAGCCGAGCAACGAATGTCGATACAACGACCTTCGGCGCGGCTGCGATCCTGCTCTACCGAAGCCTCGCTGTGGGGCAACGAATTCAGACCGACCTGACCAGCATCGCCGACGCCTCCGGGGCGATCGAACAGCTCGACGCGGCGCTCGCGACCTACGACCGCTCCGTCACGACATGGGGTACCGACGAAATCGACACGGTCGACACCATCGAACTCGACGGCGTGACCTACCGGTACCCCGGGTCCGACGACGCGGCGCTCCACGAGATCTCCCTTCGACTCGCAGGGGGCGACATGATCGGCATCGCGGGACCATCCGGGAGCGGAAAGTCGACCCTCGCTTCGCTGCTCGGCGGCCGGCGAGAACCAACGCACGGCGAAGTGCGCCTCAACGGAAAGCCACGATCGGCCTACACCGAGGCCGCGTGGACCTCGGCCATCGCCATGGTTCCCCAGACAACCCGAATCATCGAAGCGACCGTTGCCGACAACATCGCCTATCACCGCAGCGGGGTCGATCGAGACACCGTCATCCGAGCAGCCAAGGCCGCGGGCGTGCACGAACAGATTGTTGCACTTCCCGACGGCTACGAAACACGTATTGGTCCGAGCACTCGGGCGTTGTCGGGAGGACAGGTGCAGCGCCTCGGCATCGCCCGCGCGCTCGCCGGTGGGCCGAACGTCATCATCCTCGACGAGCCCACCAGCGCCCTCGACGACGCAAGCGAGGCGATCGTCGCCGACACACTCGACCGTCTTCGCGGGTCGGTGCTCGCCGTCGTCATCGCGCACCGACCACGCACGCTCGACGTGTGCGATCGGGTCGTGCTGATGGGCGATGGTGTCGTGATCGACGACCACCGGGTTCGCTCCCGAGCCCGTCCTCGTCCCGAAATCGCTCGCCCCACCACGGCCGAAGGGCCGGTCATCGACCTCGGGGACGAGCCTCGATCGCCGGGCGATGCGATGTACCGATCTGGCTGACCGCGAAGCCTGCCTCTTCGATCGATCGAGTCAACGCATCGGCATCCCCGAACTCGGGGTGCAACATCACCGTGAGAAGCCGAGGCCGCAGTCCGGCTGCGAGGATCGCCGACACGAGAGCGAACTCGCCACCTTCGGCATTGCACTTGATGACATCGGGCTGACGCCCGTCGAGGATTGCGTCGAGAGTCGCGACCCGAACCGTCTCGGATTCGGTGCCGCCCATGTCGTGAAGCGAGGAGCCCCACGATCCGTCGGGGTCGTGGTGAAGCGTGGCCGAACCTTCCGCGCCGCCGATGGCCGCGTCGACGATCTCCACCCGTTGCGTCAGTCCGTTGCGCACCACGTGACGACGGATGAGGCGGACGCCGGACGCCGACGGCTCGACGGTGATGATGTGCGCATCGGGCCACCGCTGTGCCGCCGCCGCAACGTAGTGGCCGTGGTGGCCGCCGACGTCGAGCACGAGCTCGACCCCATCGGTCACGTCATCGGGAAACCACATCGACCGGCGACGACCGGTCAGATCGTCGACGACGTGCGCGTCGACCGGGTCGGTCGTGACGATGAACTTCACACCGTGCGGATCGACGAGTTCGACATCATCATCCAACAACGGCTGTAGGACCGTGCGGGCGACGAGCCGGTTGCGTCCGTCCAACCCACCGAGGCCCTTGACTCGCCGATCAGCCGGAAGACGGCGGTAGATGTTGCGAAGCATCCCCGCGGATCGTACATGCGCGTCGCGCACGACGAGCTCACCGTCGCGACGACGATGGAGGCACCCAATCGCCTACCACCGGCGAAACACCCGTGGTAGCCATGCACAATGAGCGGGTTCAGAGCAAACGACGTAGCCGACCAGTCCGGCAAGACCATTGCGGTGACTGGAGCCAACACCGGACTCGGTTTCGAAACCAGCCGGGTTCTCGCCGATCGCGGCGCACGAGTACTCCTCGCCTGTCGCTCGGAGGACCGGGCGCGCGACGCGATGGCGAAGATCGTCGCCACGGTTCCCGACGCCGACCTCGGTTTCGTTCCTCTCGATCAGGCGGACCTCCGATCGGTGAGGGCCGCGGCGGCCACGCTGGAGGAGGAGAATTGCCTCGACGTGCTCGTCAACAACGCGGGGATCATGATGCCGCCGCTGCGACACACCGCCGATGGTTTCGAATCGCAGTTCGGGGTGAACCACCTCGGCACGTTCGCCCTGACCGGTCTCCTCCTCCCGAAGCTCGCCGAGGGTGACGCCGGCCGGGTGGTCATCACCGCGAGCATCGCCCATCGTGGCGCCGAGATCTTCTTCGACGATCTCGAGGCGTTCGAGTCGTACGATAAGCAAGCTCGCTACGGCCAAACCAAGCTCGCCAACCTGCTCCACATGTACGAGCTGGATCGGCGGCTCAAGGAGACGGGATCATCGACGATCGCCGTCGCCTGCCATCCCGGGATCGCCACGACCGACCTCGGCCGCGACATAGGCTTCATCAACAACCTGGCGCCGCTACTCCGCCCGTTCTTCAACTCGGCCGCCCAGGGTGCATGGCCGACGCTGATGGCCGCGACCGATCCCGGCCTCACGGGAGGCGAGTATCTCGGTCCGACCAAGCGCGGCGAGACGTCCGGGCCCGCTGGACTCGCACGGTCGACAAACCGCGCGCGAGACCGAACGCTCGCTCAGCGCCTCTGGGACGTCTCGGTCGAGCTCACGGGCGTCGACCCGCAGCTCCCAGAAGCTCCCTGAGAAGCTTCGCGCCGAGCATGGCCGTCATGTCGTGAATGTCGCGCTCCGGATTGATCTCGACGATGTCGGCGCCGACGAGCCGCACGTCGTCTCGACGTGCAACCTGGTGGATCAGCCCGAGGACGTCCCGAGTCGTGAGACCGCCTGGTTCGTGATGGGAGACGCCTGGCGCAAACGCCGGATCGAGGCCGTCGACGTCGATCGTCACGTAGACGTTGCCGGAGACGTCGGGTAGTCCGCCATCCCACTCGGCGGCGGTGTGAACCTCGACCCCGAAACGTTCGATCTGGTCTCGTTGGTGGGCGGTCGCCGTCCGTATCCCGAACTGCACGAGGCGACGTGCGACGCCTTCCTCCATGATCCGAGCGAACGGGGTGGCGTGACTGTGCCGCTCGCCGTCGAGCTCGTCGTAGAGGTCGGGGTGGGCGTCGACGTGCAGGATGGTGAGGTCGCCGTGATGCTGCGCCACGCCCGCGACCAACGGATACGTGACGTAGTGATCGCCACCGAGAAAGATCGCCGGGCCGTCGGCTGCGAGAGCTGCAGCGCGCTCTCGAATCTTCACGAAGGCGAACTCGGGTGAGGAGGGCAGACCGTCGAGATCGCCATGATCGACCCACACCCCGTCGGCCGGGTCGACCTCGTCGCCGAGTTCGGTGAACCAGTTCGCCGAGCCGCAGTGCAACGCTCGCCGAATCACCTCGGGCGCCGCCGCCGGGCCACGCAAGAACGACGACGTCGCGTCATAGGGGACACCGAGTACAGAGATCGTCACCACTACATACGTAGCATCCATGGCGATGGCAAAGATCGTCGTGCCGAAAAGGACTGCGCCCGAGACGGGCGTGCCCACTGACACGGCAACAGTGTTCGACCGTGTCCCTACAGTGAGAAGTGGAAGCCGCTGGTGGTGGCTCCGAAGCGGACCGGCTCCAGCGGGAAGCCGACAACGCATCAGGAGCGACACATGAGCACGGCACTGGTATTGGCCCAGCAGGCGGCATCGGATGCGCTGCTCCCGGCTCGTAACCAGATGGCCCTGTCCCTCGGCGCGCACATCATCCTCGCCTGCTTTGGCATGGCCATGCCCGCGATGATCTTCGTGCTCCATCGCATGGGGTTGCGTGGCGACGACGTGGCCCTCGAGCTCGCCAAACGCTGGAGCAAGGTGGCTGGTGTCCTGTTCGCCATCGGTGCCGTGTCGGGCACGATCCTGTCGTTCGAGATGGGTCTGCTCTGGCCCGGGCTCATGGAGCAGTTCGGCGACGTGATCGGCCTGGCGTTCGCGTTCGAGGGGATCTCGTTCTTCACTGAAGCGATCTTTCTCGGCATCTACGTCTACGGCTGGGGGCGGCTACCAGGCCGGGTCCACTCGCTGATGGTGGTGCCGATGATCATCTCGGGGATCGCCGGGTCGTTCTTCGTGGTGTCGGTCAACGCTTGGATGAACGCCCCGACCGGGTTCGACATCGTCGACGGTGAGGTCGTCAACATCGACCCCGTCGCCGCGATCTTCAACAGCGCCGTGTGGCTCCAGTTCTTGCACATGTTCTTCGCCGCATACATGGTCGCCGGCTTCTGCATCGCCGGCGTCTACGCCGTCGGGATCCTGAAGGGCCGACGCGATCGGCACCACCGACTCGGCCTGCTCGTGCCGCTCGCATTCGCCCTACCGATCTCCTTGCTCCAGCCCACAGTCGGGCACTTCGCCGGGCAGCGCATCGCCGACGACCAGCCGATCAAGCTCGCCGCCATCGAAGGGCTCACCGAGACCGAAGCGCGGGTACCAACGGTGATCGGTGGCGTCTACCAAGAAGGCCCTGACGGCGAGGGCGAGCTCGTCGGCGAGATCGAGGTGCCCATCCCGGGGCTCGCATCGTTCCTCGCCCAGAACAGCTTCGACGCAGAGATCGTGGGGCTCGACGAAGTGCCCGTCGACGAACGTCCGCCGGTGAACATCGTGCGGTTCTCGTTCCAGATCATGGTCGGCATCGGGACGGCACTCATGGGGCTTGCCGCGTGGGCCGGCTGGCGCTGGTGGAAACGGCGCGAGTCCTTCGACGAGGCGACGTGGTTCCTCCGCGCAATCGCCGTCTCGGGCCCCGCAGCGATCGTCGCCATGGAGACCGGTTGGATCACGACGGAGGTCGGCCGTCAGCCGTGGATCGTTCACGGCATCATGCGCACCGAAGACGCCGTCACCGACGCCGGGTGGGTGTGGCTGACGCTCAGCGTTCTGGTCGTGGTGTACGTCGGCATGTTCGCTGCGGCGGCAATGATCCTGCGATCGATGAGCCAACGCTGGCGAGACGGCGAGAAGGATCTTCCATCGCCCTACGGCCCAGCAGCGATCGATGCGCTCGACCGGGAAACGGTGGACGCATGAGCGTGGCCGAAGCCGTCGCGCTGATCATGTTCGTCGCCGTCATCGCCTATGCGGTGTTGGGTGGCGCCGACTTCGGCTCGGGCGTCTGGGACCTGCTCGCCGGGGGCACTCGACGAGGCGCACCCACCCGGCGCCTCATCGACCACGCGATCGGCCCGGTATGGGAGGCCAACCACGTGTGGCTGATCTTCGTCCTGGTCTATCTGTGGTCGGCGTTCCCCGAGCCGTTCGCCGCACTGATGCGAACCCTCGCGATCCCGTTCTGGCTCGTCGGGTTGGGCATCGTGTTGCGAGGGGCGGGGTTTGCGCTGCGGAAGTACTCACCCACCTTGGGCGCGGCACGCGTGGCCGGAGTCGTGTTCGCCGCAGCATCGGTCGTCACCCCGTTCTTCCTCGGGTCGATCGCCGGCACAATCGCCTCGGGCCGGGTGGGGCTCGACACCGAACCGCTCGGACTGAGTTCGGCCTTCGCTCCGGCATCTCTGCTAGGTGGGGTCCTGGCGGTATGCACGTGCACGTACCTCGCGGGCGTCCTGTTGTTGTCCGAGGCCCATCGCCTCGGCGACACCGAGTTCACGGACGGATTCCGACCGCGCGTGCTGATCGCCGGTGTGGTGACCGGAGCGATCGCACTCGCTGGCGTGTTCCCGCTGCGGGCCGACGCGCCCACGTTGGCGGACGAGCTCGCCGGGCGAGCTGCCGTCGTGGTCGTGGTCTCGGCGATCGCTGGAGCGGTGTCGGTCGAGCTGGTTCGCCGTGGCGGTTACCGCCGGGCGCGTTGGTTCGCCGCCGTCGCCGTGGCGTCGATCGTCGCCGGATGGGGCATCGGCCAGTACCCGTGGGTGCTCGTGGATCACGTGACCATCGCCGATGCCGCCGGCGGACGAGCCACGCTCATCGGTCTTCTGGTCGCAACGGGCGTCGCCGCCGTCCTCGTCGTCCCCGCGATGATCACCCTCTTCGTCCTCGCCGACTCCAACAAGGTGGGTGACCTGGGGTCAGGCACGCATCATTAACAGGTTGCTCGCACCCCGCCGCACCACAAGTTGTTAATGCTGCGTGCCTGACCCCACGTGGGCGAGGATGGCGACGATGTGGTCGGCCTGATCGGTCGTCATCGAGAGCGGAATCCGCATGTCGAGCATCGTCGACAGGATTTCGGCGGCGCGTGGGACCGAACCCTCCGGGGCATAGCGCCAGTGGTCGAAACGGCTCGTGAATCCGACCGGTTGGTCAGCCCCAAACCACTTCAACGCCACGCCGAGGGCACCCGCTCGCTCCACAAAGCCCGCGATATCGGGATGGTCGACGTTGAACTGAATCGAGCTCGCCACGAACTGCTCGCGCCTGTCTCGCTCGGGTACCCGCACGCCCTCGATCGTCGAGAGTCCGTCGGCCAGCTGGCGATAGCGGGCGTTCCATGTCGCCGCGCGCTCCTCGAGCATCGACAACTGTGGGCGAACCAACGCGGCGGCCAATGCGCTCATTCGCATCGAGAAGTTGGGCGTGGTCAATCGATGCCGCTCGAACACCTCGTCCGCAGGGCGAGCACCGTGCTGGCCGTACAGCATGTACGAACCCGACAGCAGCGTGGCCCGTGCGGCAACGTCCTCGTCGTCGGTGACGAGCAACCCGCCCTCACCGGAGTTGGCGTGCTTGAAGGTCTGGGTGCTGAAGCAGCCGGCGATGCCGAACGTTCCGGTCGCTCGGCCGTCCCATGATGCGCCCATCGTGTGGGCGCAGTCCTCGATCACGCGGATTTCGAGCTCGTCGCAGACCGACATCAACGCGTCGACGTCGGGCACGTGGCCGCGCATGTACGACACCAGGAGCCAACGGGCACCAGTGGAAGCGTGCTGGCGTCGGAGATCGTCGAGGTCGATGTGATAGCGGTCGGTGATGTCGACAAACACCGGTGTTGCTCCTGCATGAGCGATCGCGCCGGGCACCGGGGCGAGCGTGAAGGCGTTCATCAGGACCTGATCGCCGTGTTGGGCCCCAGCGGCGATCAGCGCTGCCGCAAGCGATGCACCGCAGCTGTTGAAGGCCACGCAATAACGACGGCCGACGAGCGCGGCGAACTCCGCTTCGAGCAGCGCCGCGTCGGCCTGATCGGCGCCTGCCTCCCCGTAGCGGAAGAGCTTGCCGCTCTCGAGCAACTCGTCGACCCGCTGTCTGGCGGCCGGCGGAAGCGGTTCTTGCGCAATGAAATCGATGTTGACCGCCGTGACGTCGCCGGGTTCGCCGCGCCTGCGATCGTCGAGGCTGTGATCGTCGATGGCCTCCGGGCCAGCCCGGAGCTCGTCGTCGGCCGTCTCCGCCCGAAGGTCTGCCGACCGGGCATGACCTTCCATGCCTTCGTAGCGGGAGATCCGGGCAGCGAGCTCGCCCTGCGCCTTCGCGGCGTCGGGCGTGAGCTCTTGCCACGTGAGCTGCTTGATGAACTTCAACACGTTGAGCCCGCCGGTGTATCGGGCCGCACGCCGCGTCGGGAGGATGTGATTGGGGCCGGCCGACTTGTCGCCAAAGGTGACCGTGGCCTCGGCCCCGAGGAACAACGACCCGTAGTTGGACAGCCGGTCATGCCACCACGAGAGATCGGTGGCCATCACCTGGAGATGTTCGGGTGCATACTCGTCGCACATCTGTGCGGCGGCCTCGCGTGTCTCGGTCACGATGATCTCGCCGTGGTGTTCCCAGGCGGCGATCGCCGACTCGCGTGCGCCGTCAGGCAACGCTCGCGCCAGCTCCGGGACCCGTGTGTTGACCTCCTCTGCGAGCACCTGCGACGTCGTCACGAGCCACACCGGCGAGTCCGGCCCGTGTTCGGCTTGGCCCACGAGGTCGACGGCGACCCGATGCGCGTCGGCGGTGTGGTCTGCCGCGATCATCGATTCGGTCGGTCCGGCGATGACGTCGATACCGACCTCGCCAAACAGCTGTCGCTTGGCTTCGGCGACGTAGGCGTTGCCCGGGCCGACAATGATGTCGGCTGGCCGGTCGGAGAAGAGCCCGAGGGCGAGCGCGGCCACTCCCTGGATGCCACCGAGCCCGAGGACGATGTCGGCTCCGGCGATGTCCGCCGCCGCAAGGATCGCCGGGTGGACCCCGCCGCGGTCGGCCCGTGCAGGCGACGACACGACCACGGTTCCGACACCGGCGACCTTCGAGGTCGTGATGCTCATGAGCGCCGACGCGATGTGGGCGAAACGTCCGGCAGGGACGTAACAGCCAGCCACATTGACCGGCACGAGCCGATGACCAGCCCGAAGGCCCGGACTGACCTCTACCTCGAACGGCTGGAGCGACGCACGCTGCGCCTCAGCGAAGGCGGCGATGTGGCGGTGCGCGGCTGCGATGTCGTCGAGCACCGTCGGCGCGAGCGCTCGACGCGCCTCGGCAACCGCATCTTGGGTGACGACGATCGGCCCGACCCAACCGTCGAACTCGCGAGCGAGCTCTTGGGCTCGCTCTTCGCCCCCGGCTCGGAGCGACTCGAGCGTCGTCCGGACGGTCTCGGCCACGCCCGAGTCCGTGGCCACATCGGTCGGCGAGCTCGACTTGACCCAGTGCGTGGTCATGACGTGATCGCGGATATCGACATGCCGTACTCACTGATCTGGTCGAACAGCGAGTCGATGTCATCGGGTCCGACAGTGGGACTCATCACGAGCAAACGGAACGTGTTGAGGCCGGCGATCGGCTGGAAGCCCATCATGGCGGATCCCTCTTGTTGCATCCGTCGTTTGATCCTCGGTGGGATCGCGTGGAGTGTCGCATGGGTCTCGGCCGACAGCGTCGGAATCGACAGCGGTGTGAGATTGGTCGGGCGGAGCTCGGGTGGGATCCACCCGAAAACGACGTTCGTGAACGTGCCCGTCACGTGAGCGAACTCGCCATCCGACGACGCCACCCGGGCGGCGCCCCGCTGCGCCATCGCGACGGCATGGTCGATTCGGGCAGCGAAGCCCGTGTCACCGTGGTGTTTCCACGCGAGCCAGAGCTTGAGCACGTCGACACGCCGGGCGCATTGAAAGGTCCGGTCGCCCGAGTCGTATTCGGCGTGGAGCTTGTCTGGCTGGAACAGGTAGTCGGCTCGGAGGGCGAAGCACTCTGCGAGGCGCGATGGCTCTTTGACGAGCAGCGCCGTGCACTGCTGGGTCATGCCCATCATCTTGTGGAGATTCCAGACGAACGAGTCGGACCGCTCGACACCATCGAGTCGATGACGTTCAGTCGGCGAGAAGAGCGCCGAGCCGCCGTAGCACCCGTCGACGTGCAGCCACACGCCGTGCGCCTCGGCGTGGTCGGCGAGGGCATGGAGGTCGTCGAATGCCGAGGTCACTGTGGTGCCCGACGTCGCGATGATCGCTAAGGGCACCTGTCCGGCAGCCTTCGACGCCGTCAGCGCGTCACCAAGCGCGTCGGGGATCATGGCGCCGGCGTCATCACTCTCCACCTTGATCACCGCATCGGTGCCGAGGCCAAGCAACGCCGCCGACTTCGACGCGGCGTAATGCCCTGAGTCGGACACGAAAACGGTGAGCTTCTCGCCGGTTGCGCCGGTCGTGTTGACGTCGGGCCGAAGTCGCTGACGAGCGAGCTGCAGCGCGTAGAGCGTCGCCGTCGAACCGCCGGGGCAGAACAACCCGGGCGGCACCGTCGGCAACGGATCTGAGTCGGCGGCGACGTACCCGGCAATCCGACCGAGCTTGGCCAGAACGGCGCTCTCCATCAGCGTGAAGACCGGCGCAGCTTCGAATGTCGCTCCAGTGGTGTTGAGCGCCGCTCCGAGAAAGTCGCCGGCAACGGAGACCGGATCTGGTCCAGCGAAGTTCTGGTTGACGAATCTTGGGTGCGAGGTGTGCACCGAGTACCGGATGACCGAATCGACCGCCTCGACGATTGCGTCGTCGTGGTGGGCGGTGGCGACGGAGTCGAATTCGAGCGGCACGGACGCGTCGAACACCTTGCGAAGTTCGGCGGGGCTCGCGAGCTCGATCACGGGGTCGTCGCCTCGGGGCGGATCGACGACATACGCGAGGGCCCGTTCGGCGATTCGCGCTTCGAGTTCGTCTCCCATCAATCCCCCAATGTCGATGACTCTGGTCGCACGCTAGGCGTCCGCCCGAGGCCGGGCGTGCGGTTCGTCGAACATCGGCTCCGCGCTCACGACTGCGGGAGATCGGTGGCCAATGATGCGAATCTCCAGGGCAGTACCTGCGGAGGCGTAGTGGGGATCGAGGTATCCCATGGCGATGTTGCGTCCAGTGTGATGTCCGTAAGCGCCGCTGGTGACGACACCGACGATGTTGTCGCCGGTCATGATCGGATCGCCGATGTGCGCTGCGGCGAAGTCGTTCTCGACGTCGAGCACGGTGAAGACCCGCCGGTACCCGGCATCGCGCTGGGCGACGATTGCGTCGCGACCCCGGAAGTCCTTGTCGAGATTCACGAACCGGTCGAGCCCAGCCTCGAGGACCGTGAACTCCGTGTGGAGGTCGCTCTTCCAGGCCGGATAGTTCTTCTCGATCCGCATCGACTCCGTAGCGAGAAGGCCAAAGTTCACGATCCCGAGCTCAGCGCCCGCCTCGTGGATCGCCTCCCACACGGGCACCGATGCCGCCATAGGAAGGTGGAGCTCCCAGCCGAGTTCGCCGGTGAAGCTGACTCGGAGCGCAACGACGTCATGCCCGGCGATCTGGATCGTCCGGACGCCGAGCCATGGAAACGACGCGTTGTCGAGGGGGGCATCGGTGACCTTGGCGAGCACGGCCCGAGCGTTGGGCCCGGCCACCATGACCGCGTTGTGATCATGGGTGAGGTTCGTGATGTGCACGGTCTCGGGAGGGTTGGCGTCGGTCAAGACGTCGAGGTCGTGCCATTCGGCCGCGGCGGCACTCGTCAGCCAGAAGCTGTCGTCGGTGAGGCGCGACATCGTGAACTCCGACAGGAATCGGCCCGCTTCGTCGCTCACGTAGGCAAGCGAGCTTCGGCCGACGGCCGGAATACGACCGGCGGTGAGGCCATCGAACCAGTCGATGGCGCCTTCGCCCTCCACGAGGAAGCGGGTGAACCCGCTGATCTCGACTACCCCGACGTTGGCCCGAACCGCGTTGGCTTCGCGGCCGACCTGGTCGTGATACGTCGAGTATCGGAACGCCGGCACGTGCTCGAAGTCGTCGACGCCATCATCGGAGCCGGGGTGGAAGTAGAGGCTTCGTTCCCAGCCGTTGATCACCCCGAACTCCGCGCCCGCGTCTCGCAGCACCTCGGTCAGCGGCGTCACTTTGGCGTTGCGTCCGGCCGGGCGGTGCTCGTCTGGGTGATCGAAGACGAACTCTCGCTGGTATTCCTCCACGGCCTTCTTCGACGCGTACTCCTCGCCTGCATACGCGGTGAACCGGCGAGGGTCGAGTACCCAGCTGTCCCACTCGGACTCGCCGTCGACGATGATCTCGGCGAGGACCTTGCCGAGGCCGCCGCCTTCGCCGACGCCAGCCCGCAAGCCGAGCATGCAGTACGCGCCGCGACGGCCCGGAACCCGTCCGACCAACGGAACGCCGTCACCGGAGTAGGTGATCGGACCGTTGACGACCGAGGAGATCCCTGCCGTCTGCAGAACGGGGAGCCGATCGAAGACCCGCATCATGTTGTCCTCGAGACGGTCGAGGTCTGGGGGTTCGAGCTTGTTGGCGAAGTCGACGGGAATGTGCTCTCGGCCCCACGTCTTGCAGCGCTGCTCATAGATGCCAACCAGAAGGCCGTGGTGTTCCTGGCGGCTGTAGAAGTCGTCGCCCGGGTCCCGAATCAGCGGCACCCGATGGCCGAGCTCAGCGAGTTCGGGCAGCTCTTCGGTGAGGAAGAACTGATGCTCCATTGACGAGACGGCATGTTCGAGGCTGTAGAAGTTGCCGACCTGGTGCACGCGATAGCCGCCAGCGTTGACGATCTTCTCGCATTCGATGTCGCCCTGATTGGTGTGCACAATCCAGCCGTCAGCTGTTTGCGTGAGTCCTTCGCAGTCGGTGAAGCGGAAGGCTTGACCGCCGTTCTTGCGTCCGGCGTGCACGAGCCCGACGGTGAGCCCGGTCGGGTCGATGTCGCCGTCGACCGGATCCCAGAGCCCGCATGTCAGACCGGTCACGTCGATGAGTGGGTGGCGCTCGGCCATCTCCGACGGGCCGATGACTTCGAAGTCGACGCCCATGCCGGCGGCCATGCCGACAAAGTGCTCATACCCATCAAGGTCCTGTTGGCTGTACCCGAGGCGAATGCCGCCGTCGTGGCTGCGGTACGTGATGGGCCGGTCGGGATCGGCCGCCAAACGGGTGTAGAGCTCACACGAGTACTTCTTGAGTCCGACCATCGTCTGCACGGTGCCGAACTGGGTCACCTGCCCGGCCGAATGCCAGGTCGTGCCGGACGCCCACTCATCTCGCTCGATGAGAACGACGTCGGACCATCCATGCGTTGTGAGGTGGTAGAAGGTGCTGGCACCGCCGACGCCACCGCCGATGACGACGACCCGTGCCCGTGTCGGAAAGTTCTCGTGAGTCGTGGCATTCATGGCCCCATGCTCTCGGGCCCTCGTGGTATGCACAAGACCCAAACCTGCACGGCATCGATAACCACACGTTATGGATGCACGCTACGGTGCCGAGATGCGCCCCCTGCTTCGTCGAGTACCGCAGCTCAATCGACTCGCCGTGTTCGACGCCGTCGCACGGGCAGGCGACTTCACCTCCGCGGCTCGCGAACTCGAGATCAGCCAACCTGCGGTGTCACGACACATGGCCGCTTTGGCCCGAGAGCTCGGGCTCGAACTATTCGAACGCCACGGCCGCACCCTGTCGCTGACCCCGCAGGGCCGAACACTCGCCGATGCAACCGACGGCTCGTTCGCGGTACTCGAACGAGCGCTCGCCGACCTCGACGACCCGGCAATCGTGTTCGCTGTACAGCCAGCCATGGCGACCACCTGGATTGTGCCGCTACTCGATCAGCTCGAGGCCGCAGCGCAGACCGAGATCCGACTCCGCATCTTCGACCGACGCGCCGAGCTCGACGATCGCGAGTGGGACCTCGCGATCGTGCCCGGCACCGGCGATTGGGCCGACTGGACGTCGACGCTGCTGTTCGGCGAAGCCGTACGGCCATTCGCCTCACCCGCTCTGGCTCGGGAGCTCGGCTTCGATGCGTTGACCAGACCGAGTTCGCTGATCGGCGCCAACCTGCTTCACATCGATGAGGTGGGTCGGCCCAACATGACGTGGGCGGAGTGGTTCGGCGAAACGGGCGAGCCGGCGACGCTCCCGCAGCCTCGGTTGAAGTACAACGCGTATCCAACCGTGATTCAGGAGGCGCTGGCAGGCAACGGCATTGCGTTGGGATGGCAGCATCTCCTCAGCGATCTCGTGGAGCGCGGGTTGCTCGTGCCGGTGGGACCTGTCGTGCAACGACGCAATGGCGGACACCATTTCTGCTGGCGCAGTGATCGCGATGACCGGCGCTACCACGACATTCTCGAGTGTGTGCGCGACGAGATCCTTGGGTCGTCAGAGTCGTTCCCAGCCGTGTGATCGTCAGGCGTCGACCGGCTGGGGGTGCCGGGACCGGGCGGTTCATGAGGTCAGAGCGGCCGTGGCGTAAGAAGACGGTCCTCCGATGATTTCCCGAGGGGCCATTGTGCCTCGAGCACAAAGCCGGACTCGGGCCCATGACCGTCGAGCGAGACGTCTCGACCATCGCCAACCAGTTGGTAACCATTGGCCTCGGCCCAGATCGCGAGATCCGTGTAGACGGGGCGATAGTCGTTGATGTCGTCGAATGCTTGCGTCACAGAGGCAGCTCGCTCGATCGCGTCCAGCTCATACAGCGCTGCGGGCGCACCAATCAGTGTGACCTCGTCGAGTACCGGGACACAGAAGTACCCCCGAATTGAGTCTTCGTCGGGTCGGTCGAAGCAAATGAACCAGGGCCCAGCAGGCTCAACGCGGCTTGCCGTCATCGCTTCGGTGAGTTGTTCGGCCGCCCACGTCAGCGGTGTCTGCGTATTGGCCGGTCCGAAGCCCGGCACCGGCGTCGTGACAGCCGCGAATCGGACCGCAGGTAGGCGTTTGATGGTGATGTCGACGGCAGGCATGTGACCTTCTCTGTCAATTGCTCGGAGACGAGACTCAACGTCGCGAAGCGCAGCCTGATGCTCGTCGATCTCCGTGGCTAGCTGCAATTGGCGAAGCGCAAGCATCTCCCGCAGCTGATCAGCCGTGACCGTTGAGATCATCTCGCGGATCTCGATGAGTGAGAATCCGAGTCGCTGAAGGGCAGCGATGCGGTTCAGCGCAGGCAGTTGCGATGCGCGATACCGCCGGTAACCCGACGAGCGATCGACCTCTGCCGGATGCAGAATGCCGATGTCGTCGTAGTGCCGCAGCGTGCGAGCTGTGACCTCGCCCAAGCGGGCGAACTCTCCGATAGTGAACATGACAATCCCCAGCGAACACCTTGACGTCGCGTCAATGTCAAGGCAATTCGCGTGACCTCGGTGCTGCGATGAGCTGGACGAGATCCTTGGGTCGGCGGAGTCTTTCCCGGCCGAGTGATCGTCAGGCGTTGACCGACTGGGATGCCGGGACCGGGCGCATCCTCCGAACGATCACGAGTCCGATCATCGCAGCAGCCGCGCCGACCGCAAAAGCGGGCTGTTCGCTTCCGGTGAGATCGATGATCAACCCGAGGAGGGGTGCACCGAGCGCGCCAGCAATGTCGAAGAAGAAGCCGAAGCTGGCCACGGCATGGGATCGTTCGTGCGGTTCGGTGTCGGCCATCACGAACAAGAAGAGCGACGGGTAGTTGAACGAGACCCCCATGGCGAGCACGACGGTGCCGACGTACACGCCAGTGATGGTCCCCCACCCGGCGACGATGGCGAGCCCGACGAAGATCAGCGTGAAGGCGAGAGTCGACGCACGTTTGGCACCGAGTCGATCAGTGAGCTGTGCGAAGACGAGCCGGATCGTGATCACGACGGCCGAGTACACGATGAATACGGGACCAGCCGATGCGGATCCGTCGGTGAGGTCGTCGAGGTACAGCGCGAGGAACGTCGTGTACCCCACGAAACCGACGAGAGACAGCGTGAGAAGGATGCCGGGCACGATCGTCGCGGGGTGCAGGATGCCTCGCCGCTCGACGGCCGGGCGTGGCCCCAGGTCGGGTGGACGCAGCGGCACGGCGAAGCCGAGGGCGACGCCGAGGACCGCCAAACCGAAGCAGACGAGGGTGACTGCCCGAAAGCCGCTCAGCTCGTCGACCCATTCGCCAAGGAAGGGCCCGATCCCGAGTCCCGTGTAGATCGACAGGCTGAAGTAGTTCGACGCTTCTCCCCGGCGATCGTCGGTCGCGAGGTCTTGCGTGGCAGTGGCCGCCCCGACGAAGGCACCAGCCTCGCCCACACCGCTCACGACGCGCAGAAAGATCAACGCAGGGATCGACGCCCACACGGGGTACACGATCACGCTGAGGCCGGTGATCGCGATGCCGCCGACGATCAGAATCCGTCGGCCGTAGCGGTCGCCGATCCGTCCGAGCCATGGGCGGATGATCGCCGCCGACACCCCGAATGCCCCGACAACCAAGCCCACTTCGGTGCCGCTCCCGGCGAGTTCGTTCTCGACGTAGCGCGGCAGAGTCGGCAACAACATGCCGAGCGAAACGAAGTACAGCAGCGCCGACGCGGTGATCGTCGCGAACCGAGGAGTCACGAGCGAAGGGCTGGGTTCCACCGTTGGCAGTCTCTCGTACCCTGGTCGACATGGCGACCTCGTGGGACGTGACCTTCGACGACTTCATCAACGGCCGACTACCGCTCGATGCGTGGACGCACGAAGCGCACCTGATCACGTGCTGGGTCGCCCTCCAGACACGGACGCCCGCCGAAGCGTTGGCGTTCCTCCGAGAGGCGATCCAGACGCACAACTGCGGGATCGGGATCCGCAACACCGACACCGAGGGATACCACGAGACGCTCACCGTCTACTACGTGACCGCGGTGGCGGCAGCTGACGCTCCCGACCCCGACGCCCTCAACGAGGTTCCGACGTGTCGCCGCACGGCGCCGCTCGACTTCTGGAGCAGATATCAGCTGTTCTCGATCGAGGCCCGCCGAGGCTGGCTCGAGCCCGATATCGGCCCGCTGCCGTGGGACGTGACCACCACGCGCTTCGCCCCAAGCGAGGGAACGCAACCGGCAGGCGTGTGACCGATTCGGCTTGCACGCCGCTGACGAATCGCTACCGTCATCTGATCGCCTACTGAGGCGAGGAACCCCTATGCGAGTGCTTCGAACGCCCTTCCGAATCGGTTAGCCAACCCGCTCATTCGACGCGCCCGAGTTTCGGGCTGCTCGTCGTCGCGCCGAACCCCGGCGCCACCTCATCATCCGTCGCCGCTGCTGTGCGGTGGCGGTTTCGCACGCCTGCCCGCACACGATTTCTGGAAAGGAGGCGAGTCCCGTGCGTACCTCTACAGCACTCGTGACCATTCGCGCCCGGCCGACGTGGGCTCGCGCCATCCGTCATCTCGGCGAAGACGTTCGTTGGGCACTCGATGGGTGGGTCGACGTACCGCGCCCGTCGCGTCGCACCGTCCTCGGCGTGTCGAGCGTGTTCTGCACCTGGGCCTTTGGCGGCCACGACCTCGTCGACCGCGTGCTCACCACCCTCGGCGCCTAAGAGCCCGGTCCAGTCACTTCGGGGTCAGACACCAACGTGACCACCAGTAACTTGGGGGTCAGACACCGCCGTGATGGCGAACCCGAGCCGCGGCACGGTCGGGTTGAACAGGTAGGTCGCCGCGGTCGACACTGGCGGGCGTGAGTCGACGCATGCGCCTGGCGGAACGGATCGTCAAGCGGACACATCATCCGAACTTCCATCCGCGCCTCAACATCGAGCGAATGCGCCGCGAAGACATGCTGCGGCCGCCGCCCGGAGCGGACCGGCGGCGCTGGATACACGAACCAATCGGGTCGATCGACGTGTGGCGTTACCGGCCGACGTCGTTCGACCCGTCAGTTCCCCATGTCGTCTACCTCCACGGTGGCGCCTTCGTTCAGGGTCCGCTGCTCGCGCATTGGCGGTGGACGATGGAGTTCGCCCGGGCGGTGGGTTGCGACGTGTCGATGGTTCGCTATCGGCGCACTCCTGAGCATCCGTTCCCCGCCGCACTCGATGACGTCAACCAGGTCGTCGACACGATCGGACGGCCGTACGTATTGGCAGGCGACTCGGCCGGGGGCGGTTTGAGTATCGGGGTGGCCGTCGATCGGGCCCAACGCGGTGCAAGCGCTCCCGCTGGTCTGGTGCTGCTGAGCCCATTTCTCAACGCCGACCTCGACGATCCCGACAGCGAGACGATCGACGACCACCTTCTCGCGGTCGCCGGCGTGCGCGAGGCGGGCCGAATGTACGCGGTTCTTCATCCGACCGACGACCCGCGCCTGTCTCCCATCCATGCCGACCCGGCGACTCTTCCGCCCATCTGTCTCCACATCGGCACCCACGATCTGCTCTGGCCCGACTGCCGGGAGTTCGTGGCAAACGTGCGTGCGGCCGGTGGCAACATCGACGTGCTCGAGGTGGAGGGTGCCATTCATGACTTCACTCTTCTCAACCGGCTCACCCCCGAAGGGAGGCTCGCGACCGCACACGCCGTCTCCTTCGTCACCTCTGTCGTGCGTTCACGGCGGACCTCCGACGGGCGTGCGGAGCACAGCCATGGCGAGGAGAGCCAACCGCGGCCTCAGCGTTCGTCGTAGAACTCGGCGATGTCGCCAACCTTGTCGGGTAGGCCGAGGCCGTCGTTCCACCAACGATTCGGGTTGGCCCGCGTCGGCTCGTAGGCGGAGCGACTGACCCAGTCCTCCCGGACGAAGATCACCGGTTGTTCGTAGTGGTGAGCAGCGAGCAGGGCGTCCATCACGGACGCGAGGACCGTCGGGTCACGTTCGATCGAGATCTTCACCTCGACCATCGGGTACGTCTCGGTGGCGCCCACCACGAAGCCGTCGAGGTGGGTCTCGGTGGTGGATCCCGGCATCGGCCGAGCCGTCTCGAGACCGACGGCCGACACGCTCGCGTTCCGTTCGTAGATCCCGTAGCGAAGCGGATGCACCTGCACGACGGCATCGAGCAGGCGATCGACGAATCGAACGACCGTCTGGATCTCAATTGTCCAGACCGGGTCGAGCGTCCCCGAGGCTGCGTGGTACTCGTCGAGTGGGTGGGCCATGGCGACGACAGTAGGCGCTCGGCCAGCACTGCCGGGACGCTTCAGCCTCGGGAAGTGATGGGGCGCCTGCCGCGGCGGGGCGCTCGGTTGAGCGTGAGCTGCACCACGGCGATCACGATGATCGCTCCGCCGACGATCGTGCTCGTCGAGACTCGTTCGCCCACGAATACCCAGACCCAGATCGGGGCGAGGACGACTTCGCTCATGATGAGGATCGAGGTTTCGGCTGCCGGCACGACCCGCTGGGCGATGTTGAAGACGGCGAGCGGCATGGCGAGCAGGACACTGCCGGCGAAGAGTCCGATCAACACGTCTCGGCCAGGAGCGTCGAACCCGTCGGTCGACAACACAACGCCACCTGCGACAACGACGAGAGTGAGACCAGCGACGACGAGCGGCACCGACGGATCGACTCGCTCGACCGACCGGATGATCGTCGTGTAGATACCGAAGCCGACCGGGATCAACAACGCGATGAACCCGACCACCGAAAGGTCGTCGAAGAACGATCCGGCGACCATGATGACGACGCCGACCAGCGAGAGCACTGTGGCAACCATGACCGACCGCGACGGCTCTTCGCGCATGGCGAGCCAGCTGAAGTAGGCGGCGAACACGGGTGCGAGCGTCTGGCAGACGAGCACGAACGCCACCGTGGCGAACTCGAGCGACACGATGAACAAGATGTTCATGCCGCCGAGGATCACGCCGGCGACGACGTGTTGTGCCTGTAGGCCACGGGCTACGTCCAGCAGCTTCGACCGGTACCGGACGAGGAGAACCGCGCAGGCGACGGCCAACATTCCGAGCCCTCGGTAGACGAGGTACTCCCACGCGTCGATCTCGGCGGTACTCCGAAACGCCAGGCCACCGAACGAGAAGAACACGCCCGTACCGAGCACGAGCAACGCGCCCTGGAGGTGGGTGAGCCGAGGCTCCTCTCGAACCATCGGCGCACGCTAATCGGCCGCACCCCCGTCTGGGTGCTCATGATCGAGGTCTTCCTCGGCCTCGGTTGGGCACGCGCCGCCACCGAGAAGTTGATCTCCCCGGACTGGTGGAGTGGCGAGTACCTCCAGGAGTTCCTCGACGAACACCAGGGACAAGAGGTCGGCTGGTACGACGGCTTCATCGACGTCTTCGTCGAGCCCAACACGGTGCTCGTGTCCGGCGCCGTCCTGTGGCTCCAGATCTTCTTGGCCACGCTGTTTCTGACGGGACGCCTTCGTGGCCTGGCGGTCGGACTGGGCCTGTTTCTCAATCTCCAGTTCGTCGCCGCAGGCGCGGTCGACCCATCGGCCTTCTACCTCATGCTGCAGGGGGCGATCGGCGTGTGGTTGCTCGAGACGATGCGCAGCCGAATCGCCGACGAGCTC
>JAHDDK010000057.1:0-583 GCA_020629375.1 Acidimicrobiales bacterium | reverse complement strand
GGCCCTCGCCCCGGCGAGGTCCCAGTCGTGGGTGGCGACCATCCACATGTCGGAGAGTGCGGCGCCGGTCACGTCGGCGGCGTGGCGGTAGCCGGCGGGCGCCGGCTTGTAGGCGCCGACTTGTTCGACCGACACGATGTGGTCGAACCGTTCGCTGAGGCCGGCGTGCTCGCATTGCGCTTCGACCATGGCTTGGGCCGAGTTGGTCAGCGCCATCGTGGTCCAGCCCGCGTCGTTGAGTCGATCGATGGCCGCGTGGACCTCGGGGTAAGTCTCGAGTGCTCGCATCGCCGCACCAACCGGCGCGAACGCGTCGTCGGCAAGCCCGGCCGGGTTCGTGTCGTCGACGGCCACGAAGGCGTGTCGAGCGAGCGTGGCGAAGTCGACGAAGGGCTGGCCGGCGGCGGTGACTGACATCGACAGCTGGAGCAGCTTCTGGAACCAGACGGTGAATCCACTGCTCGGGGCAAGCAGGTCGTCGACCAATGTCCGGACCGGCGCAAGGTCGAGGGTGGTTTCGTTCATGTCGAAGACAGCAACCGGCATGGGTCCGACCCTAATCACCGTCGATACAGTGCGGCAC
>JAHDDK010000008.1:62678-112370 GCA_020629375.1 Acidimicrobiales bacterium | reverse complement strand
TTCGAGATCTGTCTCGAGCGGCTTGATCTCCGGCAGCCGTTCGCGTCGCTTCCGTTTCGGCACGAGGGTTCGCAGCACCTCGAGGTTGCCGAAGCAGACGACGCTTGCTGCTCGGTCTTGCCCTCGCCGTCGGGGTGGGGGCGGAGGCATTCGATCGTGTCGGGGTCAAAGCCGACCTCGGCGCGCTGGTCATCGGCTTCACTCTCGCCAATCACTCTCGAGCTCCAGAGCTCGCGAAGACACTGCTCGACCTGAAGGACGTGTTGTTGATCGGCTTCTTCTTGTCGATCGGCTTGGGCGGTCCGCCTGCTGGACCGGACCTCGTTCTGGCGCTCGTCGTGCTCGCACTCCTACCGCTGAAGACGGCTGGCTTCGTGGCGTTGATCACGACGTTCGGGTTTCGGGCGCGTACGGCATGGCACACGTCGCTCAGCCTTGCGTCGTACAGCGAATTCGGCCTGATCGTCGCCTTGATCGGAGTCGAACGCTCGATGATCGACGAGCAATGGACATCGTCGATCGCCGTTGCGGTCGCTGCGTCATTCGTCGTCGCCTCACCGCTCAACACCAAGCGATACGAGTTGTACGCCCGCGTCCAACCTCTGTTGGCCCGATTCGAGCGGCCGGTCATCCAACCCGATGATGCCCTCATCGAACCCCACGACGACGCCCAGGTGATCGTCTTCGGGATGGGACGGATCGGAGCGGGCGCCTACGACGAGCTGGTGATCCGGCGAGGCGACGTCGTCCTTGGCGTCGACCGCAGCACGGTGACGGTCGAGGCCAACGTCGAAGCCGGACGACGGGTGGTTCGAGGCGACGCGCTCGACGTCGAGTTCTGGGGCCGGCTGTGCCTCGACCCTCGAATCGATCTCGTCGTGCTCGCCATGAGTGACCACGAAGCGAACCTCGTTGCGGTCAAATGGGTTCGCGAGTTTCTGCTCACCGTGCAGATCGCCGCCACCGCAACTCAAGACGACGAGGTTGACCAACTGGAGCACGCGGGAGTCGATGTCGCCAGGAACCTCTACGGCGAAGCGGGCCAGGGGCTCGCCGACGATGCGTGCGACCTGCGGAGCTCGAAGGACGATCACCCTCGATAGACGGCGTGGGCAGATCGACCCGGTGCCGAATGGCTCACGGTCGAGCAAATTTTGCCGAATACGAGAGGGACCCCCCCCTGAGGAGCCTCTCACATGTTGTCCCGCAACGATCCCACTGCCGTCGACAGTGTGTCCGCCGATCGGGCGCCCCGGTACCGACGGCTTGCTGCGTTTCTCGTCATGGCCCTCGTGGCGACTGCGCTCGCACCGCTCTCTCTCGCAGCTGGCGCCTCGCAGAACGAAGTACTGATCACGGTCCTCTACGACGGTACCGAGGTCGGTACAACCGGCGCCTACGACACCGATCCTGGCGGCTCCGCCACGATGACCGGATCGGTCCCCGAGCCTCACACACCTGGCAAGGACGCAGGACCGCAGAACGGGGTGATCAAGACATACGACACGTATGCCATGCGCGTGGACTGGAACGTCAACGAAGACGCGGCGCAAGACGTCGTGCTGACCGTCGTCCTTCCGGCCCATTCGCAATGGGAACCCGACGACACCGGCATGATCTCCGGATGCGACCCGACGCTTTCATCGTTCCCCGATCCGCAGACGTTGATTTGCCATCTCGGTGATCAACCCGAGGGCAGCAACGGCACCATCCGGCCGGTGGCCTCGATCGGATTCGAGAACGACTCCGAGACCTTCAACGTCACTACAACGCTTACCACCGCAGACGATGCCACGGGTGTGACCGATCAGCTCGATCAAGCACTCACCGTTTCGGAAGCACCGCTCGCCGACTGGGTCAAGGGCGCACCGACGCAGTACGGCCCATTCACGCACGCAGGGGTCGAGGGCTACCTCATGGTGTTCCCGATTGCGCTCATCGACTATTCCCAGAACGGTGCACCCATGACCGGCATGGGTCCGATCAACGACACGGTGCCACTGGATCTCTTCGATCACGCCTGGGGGTTCACCGACAACACGGTGGCCGCAACCGCAGCACACTTCACCTCGGCCGGCGTGGCCCGCAACGCCTGTGGCGCATTCGACGATGCAGCATCGGCAGACTTCCCGATCACACCCGGCACGTGGACGTGCGGCGCCGTCACCTCGCCCAATGGCTACCCGGTCATTCCGCTCACGGTCACTGGTCATGCGACGGTTCCAGCACCGGCCACCATGGCCGATGGCGTCACACCGAATGAGGCGATGGAGCGACTCTTCGCCGATGGTGTGAAGCGCACCGGCGCCTACGTCGTGACTGGTCAGGCCTCGTTCTTCCTCCCGAAGAGCGAGGTCGACGCCGAGGTTGCATCAGCCGACAACGAGTCGGTCGGTGCGGCTGCGTTCTACAACTCGCTGGCGCCCCAAGAAGCGTCCACGAACATCGACGACGAAGACGACGTGGCCCCTGACCAGATCGCCGGTTCGACCGGTACCACTCCCGAGTACTCGGTCACCAACGATCCGCTGAACCCGAACAACAACACCCGCAAGGCAGGCTTTGGTGTTGCGGTCGGCGGCGGAAGTCCAGGCTCGACGATCAACCACAACATTCGGTTCCGGCCCGGCCCGCTGCAACTGCTCGAGACCGCTCGCTACGGCGCACCCCGAGTCGGCCCCGATCTTCGCTCCGTCGCCGTTGGCGGCATGGCTGACCTTCCCGGGTCGCATCCCTCGCATCAAGCCTATTCCTATGACGGCGTTCCGATGCTCGATCGGACCGGTCGCACACCTCGTGGCGCCGTCTTGACGATTCATGGCGACGTGATCACTAATTCATCGGTGGACAACAGCCTTTGGGATGCGCCGATCTCCGGGTGTTTCGCCTTTGATCCAGCCCACTATGAGATCACCGAACTCCCGACGAGTATCCCGGTCACCCAGGTTGCTGGCGATCAGACCTGGGGGAACAACAACACCGTTACCGGCGCCTACGGAACCGCCCCCAACGCCGGTCCTCTGGCGCACGTGGTCACTGGCGAAGGTCACGGAAGCCATGCTGCGTGGCGCGGACAGCACTCCGCTCTCGGCGGCGATGCCGGCCCATACGCGTTCACGGTCGAGTTCACCGATGCACCCGTCCACTACCACTCGGGATCCTCGTTCGGGGTCGAAAATGACGCCCTCACGTGCGACAACGCCGACGCTGGCCCGTCGGGGTGGGTCGACGCAGAAGATTTCGCAACGCTTGCGTCGGCATTCGATCCCGATGGTGATGGCAACTATCAGGGAGTGACCAAAGCACGAGTCCGAATCACTGAGCGGTTCAGCTGGTCACGTCCTGCGGGCGCCGGAACCGAACAGTCCAAGCATGGCTTCCACGTGTTCTTCAACGCTCGGGTCAAGTCCGATATCGCTGTCAACAACAACAACTCCGAGCTCATGGCGCTCGCTTCGCATGCTTTCGGTGACGTCGATCCAGCGACCGGCGCTTCGGATTTCGTCCCGTACATCGGCGCATCGCCGACCCACTGCTCGCCGTACTCACAGCGATCCTGGACCCGAATTCCCGATCCCACACCCGTGACGGATCCCTCGGCACACAATGACATTCAGACCACAACTGGATGGTGCAACCATGCTTACCGCGACGACGGTGTCGACTCGTTCGACGAGACGGACCTCGTCGACTGGGACAACTCGTCCTGGACGTTTGCCACGTCGCGGCCCGGTCCCGACCCCCGGCAGTTCGACGGCACCTACGATGCGTCCGGCACGATGGTGTACATCGTTGGCGCCGAGTTGGGTCTCGTCAAAGACAACCTGGACGGTCTCACCGATGTGAAGGACAACGGCGAACTCGTCCAGTTCCGTATTCGTCCGTCGATCGTTGGGTCGTCCCTCGAAGCGCTCACCGACGTGCGGCTCGAAGATCCGTTGCCGTCGAACTACCAGTTCGTCCGTGTCGTGCAACAGCCGGCGACCGGGACCGGGTGTGCGTTCTCCGGTGGGAGCATCAACTGCCAATTCTCCGAGCCGAACCCAACGGTCGATTCCGACCCGGCACTTCCGGCGGGCCTCGCCGGCGGCTGGGAAGACGAGCTGATCATCGAGGTCCGTGTGGTCGGCGCCATCGCCAACCCCGATTACCCAACGCAGATCACCAACACGGCGACGATCCGCAGCAGTGGCCTCGGTCCGTGGGACGAGACGGCGGGCGAGTTCACCGGCACGATCGGTGCTGCGAACAAGTCACGCTCCAACTCGGCAGCCTCCTACATGCCCCTGCCCGCAGACCAGGGCGCGATCGTCAAGGCCGTCGACACCCTCGACGGCGCCTGCGACCGTCACCCGACCCAGGATCCGATGCCTGCTGGTTGGGAAGGTGCATGTTCGACAATCGGTCACGACGAGAACATGTCGTTCGTGCTCTCCTTGACGAACGAGGGCAACACGCAGTTCACGAACATCGAGATCGTCGACGTGTTCCCGCACAACGCCGATGGAACCGAGCCAGCGTCGGGTACCAACGTGCAGGGCGGTTCGCCGACAACGCTCGGCGACGGTCGCACACCCGGATCCGACTACGACGGGACGCTCGGATTTGTCTCGGTGACCCCAGTTGCGAACGCTGCCGGTGTCACGACGTGGGTGACCGGCGACGATCCGACCACGATCAGCCGCGACCCCGCGGTCACGGTTGGCCAAGGCGTCAACACCTGGTGCGATGCGCCGGGCGGCACGGTGCAATCAGGCGCTGGAAGCTGTCCCGCAACGCCTGCAGACGTGACTGCGACCTACTCGGTGGTTGATGGTCCGCTCAATCCGGCTCGAACGATGCAACTCCGCCTCACCCTCGACCCCGAGGACTCAACGTGCGATGACCATTGGACCAACACCTTTGGTGCTCGAGTCGATCAGATTCTGCTTCCGATTCGCTCCAACGACGTGACCGTCATGGTCGAATGCGAGTTCGACCTCGCCCTCACCAAAACCATCGATCCGGCATTCACCCCAGGAGCTGACTGGATCACCGAAGGTTCGACGACGGTGCCCTTCGTGATCGAAGTGACCAACCAGGGTGACCCCGTCGAGGACTTCGACATCACCGACTACGTCGACACAAACGTGTGGTCGTTCGCCCCGGGAGACAACCCGAACGGTGCGACGACCGGCACAGGTACCGGGGCAGGTTTGCCCTTCACCTGGGATCCCACCGACCCGGCGAAGCCTGTCGCCTCGATCGATGGTCGTTTCGATGATGGGGACACACTCCAGATACCGGTCGTTCTCACCATCGAGGACATCGTCGCCGGAGCAATGGTCAACACTGCCGAGATCTCGTACTTCGACTTCGACGGCGACCCGAGCAACGGAGATTCCGACCCCGACAATCCGAACAACCCGACGTCGGGGCCGTTGACCGACGAGGATTCCACGCCCGACGACACCGACGGTGGGGTCGACGGCGAAGACCCCGACGGCGACATGGTCGATGACGACACGAGTGGCGACGGCACCGACGGCGGCGACGAAGACGACCATGACTCGGCCATTGTCCCGGTCTACGACCTCGAGCTGATCAAGGTCGCCCGCGACCCCGGTGTTGACGTCACAACCACGCCCTGGCACGCCACCTTCGACATCACGGTGACGAACCAAGGCGACGGCGACGTGTACCTCGTCGACGTCATCGAATACCCGCCAGCGGGGTTGACCCTCGACGCCGCCGCGACCTCCGCACTGTGGACCGCCGAAGGTTTGACCGGCATCACCAACAGCGGATCGACGTTCACGATCGCCGGCCCAATTGTTGGCGGGACCTCGGTCACGTTCCCTGTGGTGTTCGACATCGTCGATCTGACTGCGGCGCCCTACGTCAATGCGGCAGAGATCGCGGCGTTCGACACCGACGCTGATCCCGGCAACCCGGCAGACCCGTTTGCGCAGGATGTCGACTCGACCCCGGACACGACCAACGACTATGTGGACGCTGACGGTGATGGCATCGACGACGACGGCGATGTGATCGATCACACCGACCCGAACTACGACCCCGACGACGATGGCGACGTCCACGAAGCGACGCCCGGCGACGAGGACGACCACGACATCGCTGAGCTGGCGTTGCCGATCGACCTTGCCTTGCAGAAGCGCATCGACCCCACGGACCCCGACCTGCTCGATGGTGTCACGCAGGGCGACGAGCTCACGTTCTTCATCGAGGTGTTCAATCAGGCCGGTCCGGTCGAGGACTTCCATGTCACTGACTACGTGTCGGCGTCGTGGGTGTTCGACCCGGCACTCAACCTTCCCGGAACGACGACCGGTGATCAGATGTTGCCGTTCACGTGGGATGTCACCGACCCGACGGCGCCCGTGGCGATGGTCGATGGTGCGCTGGACACGTTCGAGTCGGTCGTCATCCCGGTCGTGCTCGTTGTCGACATCTCCGATGTCGCCGACGGTCTCTACAACTACGCCGAGATCTCCTACTTCGACGACGATGGCGACCCGAGCAACGGTGACTCCGATCCGGACAACCCGAACAACCCGGCATCTGGACCGCTGGCCGACATCGATTCGGAACCCGATCAGGACAACGACGATCCGATGACCGATGACGAGGTCGACGAGAACGCCGTCACCGGTGACACGTCGGGCGACGGGATCGTCGACGAGGACGATCACGACCAGGCGTTCACCCGATGGTGGGATCTCGAACTGATCAAAGAGCGTTCGTCCACGCAACCCTATGTTGTCGACCCGAGCGCCTCGCCGCTGCAGGTGTCGTTCGACATCACCGTCAACAACCAGGGTCCCGAGGACGCGGTGAACATCACCGTGCTCGACACGCCGCCGGCTGGGCTGACCTTCAATTCGGTGACCGGCGCAGTGTTCACCGATGCTGCAGATGGTGCGGCGACGGTGACGTCCTCTGCCCCCAACGAGATGACGATCAGCCAGCTGACCGCTGAGGGGCAGGTGACCTTCACCGTCATCTACGACCTGGACCTCGCCACTGCGGCCCTGCCGTCGGTCAACACTGCCGAGATCTCGGGCATGGAAGCCGAATGGGATCCCGACGGGCCCTTCGGGCCGCTCGAATCCGGCATCTACCCGGTTGCCGACATCGACTCAACTCCCGACACCGACCCAACCAACGATGCCATCACGGCTGACGGCACAACAGACGCCGCCGATTCGCACAACACGTTGGACAACGATCCCGACGGCGACGGCAACCTACACAACGCCGACGGTCAAGACGAAGACGACCACGACACCGAAGCATTCGTGTTGCCGTGGGACCTTGCGCTCGCAAAAACCTTCGTGTCCGCAGATTCACCGCTCGTCCCGAACGGCACGGTGACCATGCACATCACCGTGACCAACCAGGGGCCGGCGGTCGAGAACATCGACGTCGTCGATTATCTGGATCCGGCCATGTGGTCTGCGTTCGAAGCTGGGCTCAACCCGGACGGCCCGGTCGATGCGGCATCAACAGTTGCAGCGCCATTCATGGTCACCTGGGACGCCACCGATCCGCAGAACCCGATCGCTCAGCTCGCACCGGTCACCGCGGGCGACAAGCTCGGGTTCGGTGAGACGATCGTGATCACGATCACCGCCCGGATCGCCGATCCGTTCGATACGAGCCAGCCGCTCGTCAACGGCGCCGAGATCTCCCGATTCGACGATGACGGCGACGCCACGAACGGCGATTCGGATCCGGACAATCCAGACAATCCGGCCTCGGGTCCGCTGACCGATGTCGATTCGACCCCCGACGACGAGAACGGCAACGGCACCGGTGAAGGTGACGACCTCGTCGACGACGACATCGACGGAAACGGCGACGGTGGTGACGGCAACACGACATCGGGCGACGAAGACGACCACGACATCGTGGGCATCCCGATCATGGACCTCGCCATGCGCAAGAGCGTCGACCCCTCGACGGTCTTCCCGGTCGTCCCCGGCGGCGACGTGACCTTCCTGCTCGAGATCATCAATCAGGGCAACACCCACGTCACCAACATGAGTCTCATCGACTACGTCGATCTGGCCATGTGGGACGCGTTCGATGCTGCAGACAACCCTGCCGGAACGACCGGCGGTGATGCGGCACTCACCTATACGTGGGCTGCGAATGCCAACGGCCAGGACGGAGACGTCTCCATCACCGGCGTTCTCGCCCCCGGCGAAACCGTCACGGTTCCCGTCACACTGACGATTGCGCTCAGTGCCGACCTCGAGACGCTGTCCAACAGCGCCGAGATCGCCGGCTCGACCGCATCGGATGCCGACGGCACCGAGATCACCAACCCCGACGGCAGCACCGTCGTCGATGTCGACTCGACGGCGGACGACACGAACGACGATCCGGTGACGGACGACATCGTCGACGGCACCGACGGTGACGAGGACGACCACGACGTCGCCCTCGTCGAGCCACCGACGTACTCGGTCGGCAACCAGGTCTGGGACGACGCCGACAACAACGGCATGGTCGACCCCGGTGAAGATCCAATCGAGGGCGTCGTCGTCCACCTGTTCGGCGATGCCGATGGCGATGGCCAGCCAGACGATCTCAACAACGACGGTGTCATCGACGAGAACGATGCCATTGCGACGACCACGACCGATGCCGATGGGGGCTATCTCTTCGAAGACCTCCCAGCCGGCGACTACATCATCGGAATCGCTCCCGAGAACTTCGACGAAGGCGGCCCGCTCGATGACTGGGTCTCTTCGGACCCGACATCGACCGACGCGAACGACGACATCGACGACAACGATGACGGGACGCCGTGTGGTTGCGCCGATGGCTACGTGTACTCGTCGACGGTCACGCTCGACGACACCGAACCGACCGGCGAAACCGGCTTGGCCAACGATCCGAACAATCCAGACGTCTTGTCGAACACGACGGTCGATTTCGGGTTCTGGAAGCCGACATATGACGCAGCTCTCGAGAAACGCCTCGCTGATGGCCAGTCGACGAATGTCACCGTTGGCGACGATGTCGATTTCACGATCGAGATCTTCAACCAGGGCAACGTCGCCCTGACCGACGTAGAGGTCATCGACTACGTCCCGACCGGCATGACCCTCAACGACTCAGACTGGACCGACAACGGTGATGGCACCGCAACGATCATCGTGGCCGGCCCCATCGATCCGGGTGCGGCGATGACGGTCGATGTGACGATGACGATCACTGCGGCTGGGTCCCTCGAGAATCATGCCGAGATCGCCGGTTCGACACCGATCGGCCCTGACGGCGAGCCCCTTGTCGAACCCGATGGCTCTGTCATCGACGACATCGACTCCACCCCAGACACCGACAACACCGATGTCTTGTCCGACGGGGTCACCAACAGCAACGCCGACGGCGGAGACGAAGACGATCATGATGTCGCCTCGCTCACCGCGGTCAACCCGCCCGCGCCTCCTTCGGCGATCGCGTTCACCGGTCGCGAGAGCAACACGGGACTCGGGCTCGGCGTGGCACTGCTCTGGATGGGTTTCCTCATTCTGGCAGCAGAGCGATTCGCTCGGCGCCGCAGCAGCTGACTGAACGAACTCCCGATGTCTGGCGCCAACCGACCCTTGCTGCGGTTCCTGTCTGGGTCGTTGATCCTATTCGGTTCAGCCGACTGTCATTCGAACCGACGTTCCGTGACATGAGGCCGTGGGACCACCGCACAATCCGAGCCAGCGCCCTTGTCGTGTCAGTCATGCTCATGGCGCAACTGCTCGTGACTGTGCCGACCGCACTTCCCGCTGCGGCCGACACACCCTTCGGCCCGGTGTTCTCGACCAACGCACCGGGCGACATCGTCTATGTGTCCAACACGTTGGCCACGTGTGCGACGGGATCGAACAACTGTGCCGCCGCCCAAGCCGGGGGCAACTACGCGAACAACCAGTTCGGCGGGAACATGACCGTCGTCGACGTCGATGGCGATCCGACGACGACGAACTCGAGTACGGCCACCTACACGCTTCCGGCAGGAGGGAATGTGTTGTGGGCCGGTCTCTATTGGACTGCGTACTACCAGGGCAACAACGCCGACAAAGACGACGTCAAGTTCTCCACTCCCGCCTCTGGCGGCTACGTGCCGCTCACGGCAACGTTCTTCGACGACTGGAACGGCAACGACGACTTCTACACCGGCTTCGTCGACGTCACCTCGATGGTGCAGGCGGCCGGATCTGGCACGTACGGCGTCGCAGACGTCGCCATCACGACGGGGTCGGGCAACACACACGGCGGATGGACGATCGTCGTCGTCCAGGAAGACCCGGCTGCCGATTGGAAGAACCTGACGGTCAATCACGGGTTCTCCGGAGTGACGTCTTCGATCCCCCAGATCGACATCACCGTGAGCGGCTTCACCGCCCCGCCCGTCGGTCCGGTCAATGCCGAGATCGGCATGATCACCTCCGAAGGCGATCTGCCCTACACGGGCGACTACGCCGAGTTCAACGGCACGCGCCTCACCAACGGGCTGAACCCGTCCACCAACTTTTTCAATTCGTCCATCTCCACGAACGGCGCCTACAACCCCGGTACGAACCCGGCACAGGCGTCGAACACGTTCGGCTACGACGCCGACATCATCTCGACGTCCGGTCTCGTGGCGCCCGGTGACACATCGGCAACGGTGCGGCTCGGTACGGGCGGCGAGTGGTTCTTCCCTTCCGTCGTGACCACAGCAATCGACATTTACGTGCCCAACCTCGTCGCCAATCTCGACAAGACCGGCACCGACCTCAACGGGGGAGAGGTTCATCCCGGCGATGTGATCGAGTACTCGATCACGTTCGACAACACCGGAGATGACCCGTCGATCGACACGGTCGTGAGCGACGCGATCCCGGCGGGGACGACCTATGTCCCCGGAAGCCTCGAGGTGGTTCTCGACGACAACCCGGCCGGGCCACGAACCGATGCGGCCGACGGCGACACGGCGTGGTTCGATGGCACATCGGTGCACTTCAACATCGGCGCCGGCGCCACCGGCACGTCGGGCGGCGAAGTCATTCCCTCGTCCCAGGGCGGCATCACCTACGACGTTCGCTTCCAGGTCACCGTCGACCCCGGAACCGAGGGCTCCACGATCACCAATCGCGGACAGATCGACTACACGGCGAAGTTCATCGGCGAGGACTACTCGGCACAGACCGCACCCGTCGACCATCCCGTCGACCCGCTGGTCGATCTCCGGGTCACCAAGAGCGATGCCCCAGACCCGGTCTTCGCGGGCGACCAGATCGTCTACTCGATCAACGCAATCAATGACGGGCCCTCTCCTGCGCAGAATGTCGTGGTCACCGACACGCTTCCGGCCGGAGTGTCGTTCTCGGCGGCGGGTTCGAGCCCCGGGTGTTCGGCAGCAGGAGCGACCGTCACCTGTACGGCGGCCACGCTGGCTCCCGGCACGCAGACCTTCACCGTGGTCGTCGACGTCGACGGCGATCTCGGAGTTGCCTCGGTCACCAACACGGTCACCATCTCGTCCGACACCCACGAACACGACACGACGAACAACGCCGACACCGAGCCGACGGCGATCCGCCGTGAGGTCGACCTGTCGGTCGACAAGTCGGGGCCGACCTCGGTCGACGCCGGCGATCAGATCACCTGGACGATCGTCGTCGCCAACGACGGGCCATCCGACGCACAGAACGTCGACCTCGTCGACAGCGTCCCAGCCGGTGTCGTACTCGTCTCTACGAGCGCCACCGGCGGAGGAACGTGCGCGGGCACGACATGCTCGTGGCCCGAGATCATCGCGGGTGGCTCTCAAACGGTGACGATCGTCGCCACGGTTCCACCCTCCACGGCGGACGGCACGACGCTCACCAACACAGCAGTGGCGTCGAGCGACGACCCCGACAGTGACCCGACCAACGACCAGGGGCAGACCGACACCGACGTCGCCAAAGTCGCCGACCTGCGCATCGACAAACAGCGAACGGCCACTGCCGTGATCGCCGGACAACCCGTGTCCTACGATCTCGTCGTCGTGAACGATGGGCCGTCCGATGCGGTCAACGTCGTGGTGACCGACGGCGTTCCGGCTGGTCTCACGTTCGATGCCGGAGCCTCTTCAGCGGCCTGCTCGGTCGCTGCCGGCACGATCACGTGCACGACGGCGCTCCTGGCGCCCACGTCGTCGAGCACCTTCACGGTCACGTTCGATGTGCCGTCGACCGCGCTCGATGGTGCTGCGCTCACGAACACCGCAAACGTGTCCTCCGACACGACCGACCCCGACCCGTCGAACAACGCCGACACGGACTCGACCACTATCCAACGCGCCGCCGACCTGTCGGTCATCAAGGACGACAACACCACGACCGTCGACGCCGGCGGTCAGATCTCCTACAGCCTCGACTACGCCAACAACGGCCCGTCCACCGCCACCGGCGTCACCATCGTCGACACGCTCCCAGCCGATGGCACCTTCGACGCCGGCTCGTCGAGCGCCGCCTGCTCAGCAGGTGGTGCCACGGTCACGTGCACCATCGGCACGCTCGCACCGTCGGCCACCGGCAGCGTGACCATCGTCGTCGACGTCGATCCCGGACTCGCCCAGGACACGAGTCTGCTCAACACCGCAACGATCTCCGGCAACGAGAACGACCCCGTCCCGACCAACGACACCTCGCAGGTGACCACCGACGTCAACCGGACCGTGCAGCTCAACGTCGAGAAGAGCGACTTGGCCGACCCCGTGGTCGCCGGGACCAACGTCACGTACACGCTGCGGCTCGAAAACCTCGGCCCATCCATCGAGACGAACGCCGTGCTGACCGACCCGCTCCCGGCAGGGCTCACCTTCGTGTCGGTTGCCGACGCCGCCACGTGTGCCAACGTCGGCAACGTCGTCACCTGCACGATCGGGACCATGATGCCGGGTGACGTCTTCACGACGACCGTCACCGCAGCGGTCGACCCGGCCTTGCCGGACGGAACGATTCTCACCAATCGAGTCATCGGCGACGGTGATTCCAGCGACCCGGTGGACGACTCCGAAGAAACGACAGCTTCGGCACGGGCCGATGTATCGCTCGACAAGAGTGGCCCCACCGAGGTGCTCGCTGGCAATGCGATCTCCTGGACGCTCGACGTTGCGAACGCGGGACCGTCGCAGGCGAACGTCGTGGAGGTGACCGACACGCTTCCCCCAGGGGTCTCCTTCAGCTCGGTCACCGTGCTCGTCGGCACGGTGAGCTGCGCGCACGCCGCTGGGGTCGTTTCCTGTTCGCTCGGCAACATGGCCCCCGGGGCCAACGTGTCGATCCGGATCGACGGCGATGTCGATCCATCCGTCGCTGACGGCACGACGCTGACGAACTCCGCGTCGGCGACCACCACGACGATCGACACGGACCCGTCCAACGACCGTGACGACGTCGAGACCGACGTCTCGGCCAGAGCAGATCTCGTCACCACGAAGACGACGCTCACCAGCCCGATCGTTGCGGGCACACCTGCGAGCTTCCAGATCGTTGTTCGCAACGACGGTCCGTCGACCGCCACGTCCGTCACGGTCACCGATTCGCTGCCAGCCGGCTTTGCGTTCGACGCCGGGTCGAGCACCGCTGGATGCGTGACGGGAGTGACCTGTACCGCAGGGACGTTGCTGCCCGGTGAGAGCGCAACGTTCGTCGTCGTGGCCGATGTCTCGAGTGCCCAGTCGGAGGGCACCTACATCAACGCTGCGTCGGCCACCGCCGATCAGGTCGACCCCGACCCCGACAACAACGACGACACCGCAGAAATCGACGTCGAGGAGCAAGCCGACCTGCAGATCGTCAAGCTCGCCGATGATCCGACGTTCGTTCCCGGCACCACCGAGAGCTACACACTCACCGTTCGCAACAACGGCGCGTCCGATGCCGTGAACGTCGTTGTCACCGACACACTTCCGGCCGGATTGACCTTCAACGCCGCCGGCAGTTCGGCAGCGTGTGTGGCCGGAGTGACGTGTTCGCTCGGCACGATGCCCCCCGGCCAACAGATCGTGCTCACCATCGCTGTCGACGTCGCGAGCGACCACACCGGCGATCTCGTGAACACCGCCGTCGTCGGCAGTGACTCACCCGACCCGACCCCGGCAAACAACTCCTCGACCGACACGACGTCGGCGACACCACTCGCGGATCTCGTCCTCACGAAGAGTGGACCAGCGGCTGCGCTCGCAGGTGAGCAAATCACCTACACACTCACGGTCGAGAACAACGGCCCCTCGACGGCGACCAATGTCGACGTCACCGACGTGCTGCCCGCCGGAATGACCTTCGTGACGACCGGTTCCTCACCCATCTGCGCCGCCGGAGTCACCTGCACGATCGGGACCATGGCCCCAGGTGCCGTCGTCAATCTCACCGTCGTCGTCGACATTGCAGCCGACGTTGCTGATGGCGCAACGCTCACCAACGACGCCTCGGTCAGCTCGGACACCGACGATCCGGACGGGTCGAACAACGACGACTCGGTCGACACCGACATCGACCGCCAGGCCGACGTGCGCGTCACGAAGACCGCAGGAGCGGCCTCGGCAACCGCTGGAAGCACCATCGGCTGGACGATCGTCGTCACCAACGACGGACCTTCGGTTGCCACCAACGTGCTGATCGCCGACACGATGCCCTCGGCGATCACGGCGACCGCCGTCACGACGACCCACGGGGCGTGCTCCAACGCAGGGACCTCGTTCGGTTGCTCGATCCCGACACTCGCACCGGGAGAATCGGCGACGGTCACCGTCGACTCGGCCATCGCCGCCGATGCCCCCGACGGATCGACGGTCATCAACCGAGTCGACGTGTCGGCCACCGAAGATGACCCCGACCCCGACAACAACAACGCCGAAGACGACGTCGTGCTCGAGGCCTCAGCCGATCTCGCGCTGACCAAGACCAGCACGCCAGCAGCGCCCATCGCCGGCGAGACGATCACCTACACCCTCACCGTCACCAACGACGGGCCCTCAGACGCACAGAACGTCGTCGTCTCCGACGCTCTACCGCCAGCGCTCTCCAGCATCGTCGCCACGTCCGCCGAGATGGGCTGCACCGTTGTGGGCCAGGTCGTCACGTGTACTGCGGCGACCGTGGCCGATGAGACCTCGGCAACGATCACGATCACCGCAACGCTTGACTCGGCTCTCCCCGCCGGTTCCTCCGTGGTCAACACGGCCTCCGTCTCGAGCGACACCGACGATCCCGATCCCGACGACAACTCCGACAGCGACACCACCACGATCGATGCCGAGAGCGATCTCGCCCTCGTGAAGACGAGCTCCAAGACCACGGCGGTCGCCGGAGAGCCCCATCCGTGGACGCTCACCGTGACCAACGACGGACCCTCTGACGCCACCGGCGTGGTCATCACCGACACGATCCCTGCGGGGACCACGTTCAACGCATCCCTGTCCGATGCGTCCTGCAGCGCCGTGGCGACAACGGTGACCTGCACGATCGGCACACTGGCCGATCAGGCGTCGGTGAGCATTGCGGTGTTCATCGACATTCCGAGCGACTTCGCAGACGGCAGATCCATCACCAACACCGCAACCGTGAGCGCAGACCAGCCCGACCCCGACCCGACGAACAACGACGACGACCACGACGTGCCGGTCGACAACCAGGCCGATCTGTCCATCACCAAGGATGGCGACGGCAACGCCACGGCCGGCGAGACCTACTCCTGGGTCATCGACGTCCGCAACGACGGTCCATCCGACGCCATCGCCGTCGTCGTCACCGACACCCTGCCTGGCGGCACGACCTTCAACGCCGCCTCCGATCCCCGCTGCACCGCCGCAGGGGCAATCGTCACGTGCCCGCTCGGCGACCTCGCAAACGGCGGGACCGACCAGATCATCATGGTCGTCGACGTCGACCCCGGAGTCACGGCGGCGACCGACCTTCCGAACACCGTCACGGTCAGCTCCGACACCGACGATCCGGACCCCGGTGACAACGACGGACAAGACACCGCAACCGTCGCCCGCGACAGCCTGCTCGACATCGTCAAGGACGACGTCACCGATCCGGTCGTCGCCGGAGAGAACATCACCTGGGCGATCACGGTCGAGAACCTCGGGCCGAGCGACGCCGCCAACGTCACGATCGACGACGTGCTCCCACCAGAGGTGTCTTTCGTGTCCGTCGACAACCCATCGTGCTCCGAAGCCGCCGGCACCGTGAGCTGTGCGTTTGCCACCCTCGCACTCGACAACTCCGTCACCGTCACGGTCGTCGCCGAGGTCGACCCCTCCGTCGCCGACGGAACGACGATCGCCAACACGGCGACGACGGACTCGGATTCGAGCGACCCGGTGTCCGACACCGAAACGACCGACATCCGCCGCGAGAGTGACCTTCAGATCACCAAGCAGTCCGACGGCGACGTCGTCGCCGGGACCTCGCAGTCCTACACGATCACGGTGGTCAACAACGGTCCATCCGATGCCGCCAACGTCGTCGTCACCGACAGCTTGCCTGCCGGGTTCACCTTCAACTCCGCAACCGGTGCCACCTGCACCGCCACCGGCCCGATCGTCACCTGCAGCCTCGGCACGGTGGGCGCGTCGGAGACGGTTGGGTTCGAACTCGTCGCCGACGTCGACGACACGGCCGCAAGTCCGAGTCGCAACAACGTGACCGTGACCTCCGACAGTCCCGACCCTGACCCGGACAATGACACCGACGATGACGAGACAGAGGTTCGGCCCGAGGCCGACATCGGCGTCACGAAGACGCTCGCCAACGGCCCGCTCGTGCCCGGCACGACGGCGATCTGGGAGATCACCGTCGTCAACGACGGGCCATCACAAGCACCAAACATCGCCGTCGTCGACACGCTCGACCCTGCTCTCGACTTCGATGCCGCAGCGTCGTCTACGGCATGTGTCCCCGATCCGGTCGATCCGCAGACGATCACGTGTACCGAGGCGCTGCTCGCCAACGGAGAGTCTGTCACCTTTACCATCGCGACGTTCCTCGACGAAGCCTTCACTGGCGACCTTGGCAACGGCGCAGTAGCGAGCTCGGACGTCCCTGACCCAGACCCATCCGACAATGAGGACGAGGTGACCGAGACCACCGAACCCGAGGCCAACCTCGCGCTCGAGAAGCGCTCGCTGTCCGATGATGTCGTCGCGGGCGAGTCCATCGCCTACGAGCTCATCGTCACCAACGCCGGGCCATCGACGGCGGCAAACGTGGCGATCACCGACGTCGTACCGGCAGGGCTCAGCTTCGACCCGGCCGGTTCCGACCCCTCCTGCGCACTCGACGCGGGCGGAACCTCAGTGATTTGCACCGCCTCGTCGCTCGATGCTGCGGCTGAGGTCACCTTCGTCGTTTCGTTCGACATCGCCAGTGATGTCGAGTCCGGGTCGACAATCACGAACACGGCGACCGTGGACTCGGACACACCGGATCCTGATCCGACCGACAACGGCGGCGAGGCAACCGTCCCGGCCGATCGGGAGGTCACGTTGACCCTCGACAAGCAGCTCGTCGGAGATGCGGTCACGCCGGGCGTCGAGGCGACGTGGGAGCTCACCGTCACCAACGATGGCCCGTCGACGGCCACCGACGTCCTCGTGATCGACGATCTGCCGGCCGGGATGTCGTTCGCGAGCTCACCGGACGGGTGCTTTGGTGACATCTCGGTGACCTGCTCGATCGAGGCGATCGCCCCCGGCGAGACAATCGTCGTCACCATCGTGAGCGAAGTGGCCACCGACATCGAGATCGGGGAGGCGACGAACATCGCCATCGCCCGGTCGAACGAGACCGACGAGGACACCGAAACCGATGTCACCGTGCCGGTCCGAGGCAACGACGCCCGGCTCGTGATCACCAAGACAACGGATCAGGGCAATGTGACGGTCGGCGATTCGATCGAATGGGTCATCACGGTCACCAACGAGGGCCCAGACGACGTGACCGTTCCGATCACGATCGTCGACGATTTACCTGCTGGCTTGACCCATGTCTCCCACAGCGCCGCTGGCCTCGAATGTGACGAGCACACCGGCACGGTCACATGTGCGGTCGCGTCGCTCGAGCAGGGGAGTGCCGAGACGCTCACCCTCACGACGACCGCCGATCGAGAGGGAGCGTTCACGAACGTCGTCTCGGTGAGTGCTAACGGCATCACGACAGATGAAGCGTTGACTGCGTCCGCCGCATCGTCGGCGTCGCCGCCGACGAGGACCGGCGGATCGCTTCCATTCACCGGAGGGTCGTTCGGAAACCTCGTGTTGCTGGCCTTGCTTCTCCTCGGCGCAGGTCTCCTCTTCGTCGCAACGTCTCGACGATCCGTCTGCTGACACGGCTCGACGATCTGGCGAGGGTCAGGCCTCGATCTTCACCAAAAGATCGCCTGCGCCGACCGAGTCGCCTTCGGCCACGGCGATCTCGACGACCGTGCCGTCGATGTCGGCGTCGATGGAGTTCTCCATCTTCATTGCTTCCAGCACGACCACGGCGTCTCCCGCGCTGACGGTGTCGCCGACCTCGACCTTCAGGCCCACAATCGTGCCCTGCATGGGAGCGGTGACCGCGCCGGATCCGCCACCGGAGGCGCTGCTCGACGACGCTGCCGCCGAGCGTCGCTGTGGTGCCGGAGCGGCTGCTGCGGCCGCCTGCTCGGGCACCCACATCTTCACGTCGAACCGTCGACCGTCGACCTCCACCGGAACAGTTCGTTCGACCAGCGGCTCCTCGGATTCCGGAGCTGCTGATGCCGCCGACCGAACACCCGTCAGGTCGAGCGTGTTCTCGACCCAGTTGGTGGAGTGCTCGTTCGCGACGAAGGCATCGGCCGTGAGGATCGCTCGATCAGCCGGGATTGTCGTTGCGACCCCCTCGATCACCATTTCGTCGAGGGCCCGGACAGCCCGGCGGATGGCGGTGTCACGGTCCGAGCCCCAGACGCAGAGCTTGCCGACGAGATTGTCATAGAACTGGCTGATCTCGTCGCCGGATTCGTAGCCGGTGTCGAACCGCGTGCCAAACCCATCGGCAGCGACGAGCTTGTTGATCGGGCCGGGGGAGGGAAGGAAGGCGCCCTCGGCCGGATCTTCGGCGTTGATCCGGATCTCGATGGCGTGGCCACGCATCTCGATGTCGTCGGCACCGAAGGACAACGCTTCGCCCGAGGCGACCCGTAACTGCTGCTCGACGAGGTCGATGCCGGTGACGAGTTCGGTCACCGGGTGTTCGACCTGGAGGCGCGTGTTCATCTCGAGGTAGTAGAACGCGCCGTCTTCGTAGAGAAACTCGACGGTGCCGGCGTTCGTGTATCCGCAGCCGATCGCCACGTCGATCGCTGCTTGGCCCATCGCATCGAGGATCGACTGGTCGATGCCCGGAGCCGGAGCCTCCTCGATCAGCTTCTGATGACGTCGCTGTGCCGAACAGTCCCGCGTGCCAAGCGAAAGGCACGTGCCATGGGCGTCGGCGAGCACCTGCACCTCGACGTGACGGGGATTGGACAGATAGCGCTCCATATAGATTTCGTCACGGCCGAAATAGGCGAGCGCCTCGCGCTGGGCCGACTCGATAGCGGCCTCGACAGCGTCGGCGTCGGCGACGACTTTCATTCCCCGACCCCCTCCGCCGTAAGCCGCCTTGATCGCCACAGGCCAGCCGTGCTCGGAACCGAAATCCAACACTTGCTGGGGATTCGTGATGAGTTCGGTGGTGCCGGGCACTCCGAACACGCCAACACGTTCGGCTGCCTCGCGTGCCGAGATCTTGTCACCCATCACCTCGATCGCCTCGGGAGGCGGCCCGATGAACGTCACGCCGAGTTCGGTGATCGCCCGGGCGAAATCGGCGTTTTCGGAGAAGAAGCCATACCCGGGATGTACCGCGTCGGCGCCCGACTCGGAGATCACCTCGAGCATTCGATCGAGATTGATGTAGCTCTCCGCCGCCGTCTGCCCGCCGAGGGCATACGCCTCGTCGGCGAGGCGCACGTGGAGCGCTTCACGGTCCAGCTCGGAATAGACCGCGACGGTCGTGACGCCGAGCTCGCGACACGCTCGGATCACCCGGACGGCGATCTCTCCACGATTGGCCACCAACACCTTCGAGAACATCCCACTGTGTTAGTCGGCACGACCCCCTCGGGGCGAGTTCAGTTCGGGGAACTGTCACGCACACCCCGTCGACGGACAGACTGGCAACGATGCCCACGCTCGATGTACACCCTTCCGGCCGTTTCGAAATGATCGAGATCGTCGAGGAGACCGGCTCGACAAACGTCGACCTCGTCGAACGCGCCCGGTCGGATCCGGCGACACCGATGGTCCGATTCGCCGAGTACCAGACCGCCGGTCGAGGCCGCCGCGACCGGACATGGGTCGCCCCACCCGCAAGCGGACTCGCCGTGTCCTTTCTCGTTCCATGGACCGATCCGACGAACGTGCCGGGCGTGCCGATGGCCCTCGGCCTGGCCGCGTGCGCCGCGATCGACGCCAGCGGCGCTGCCGTGCGGCTCAAGTGGCCGAACGACCTTGTCGACGCATCGGACCGCAAGGTCGGGGGCATGCTCAGCGAAGTTGTGCTCGATGGCCGCCGACCCGGGGCCGTGGTGTGTGGGTTGGGGCTCAACGTGTCGTGGCCGACCGCCGTCGACGACGATGCGCCCCCGTCTGCCTCGTGCCTCGACGAAATCGCTGGAACACCGGTCGACCGGTCCTCTCTGGCGACGGGCGTCGTGGCCGAGATGGAACAGAAGTTGCAACAGCTGACCCGACTCGGACAACGGAACCTCGTGGACCAGCAGCGGCGTCGTAGCGCCACGATTGGCCGACTGGTGCGGATCGAGTCGACATCGGCGGTCCTCGAGGGGGTCGCGACCGATATCGACGAAAGCGGCGCACTCGTCGTCGACATCGATGGACGACAACAACGCATCGATGTCGGCGATGTCGTTCACCTGCGCCCCCGCCAGAGTGAGTCGGGCCGGTAGCGTCGCACGTCGATGCCCGGCTCCGACGAAGACGCAGATCTCGGCGGCCACGCACCCCGTGCCCGGCGGTCACGGCGGTCGTGGCCTCAACGACTGCTGATCGTCGCCGGCCTTGTCGTGTCCGGCGGATGCCTTGCCGCCGCAGCCGTCGTCTGGAATGCCAGCACCGTCCTCTCCACGCTTCCACGGATCTCCGTCGGCGCTGACGCCCTCGCCGTATCGGGAGGTCCCGGCGATCCCGTCAACTTCCTGATGATCGGCGTCGACTCCGCTGTCGGCCTCGACGAAGACGATCCGATCCGAACCGGACGTGAGCTCGATGACGAAGCTCGAGGCATCGTCCGGCCCGACACGATCCTTGTCGTCCGAGCCGACCCGGCGACCGGAGAAGCGGCGATCGTTTCGGTCCCTCGTGACCTGATCGTGATCGGCCCATCCGGCGACGAGATCCGGATCAACGGTGTCCAGGCCATCGCCGGTGTCGAAGGGCTTATCTCGACGATCGACGAGAACTGGCAAATTCCGATCAATCACTTCGTGATGGTCGACTTCGCAGGGTTCACCGATCTCGTCGACCTCGTCGATGGTGTCCCGATCGACTTTCCGCACCCGGCCCGCGACACCGGTTCTGGGCTCTCCGTACCCGCTGCGGGATGCTGGGCGCTCGACGGTCCGCAGGCCCTCGCATACGTCCGCTCTCGATCCCTCGAGCAGCAGATCGACGGCGAGTGGGTGCGGGTGGCCGCCGCCGCCCCGGACATCGCCCGCATCGAACGCCAACAGCTGTTTCTTGTCCTGGCCCTCGAGAAGCTTCTCGCGACGATCGGCTCGGATGTCGGCCGGATTCGCGAGGTCGTCGAGGCGGCAACACAGGCGGTGACGGTTGATCAGGACCTGACCGCCGGCGAGATGCTCGAACTCGCTGAGGCCTTCCGCGAGTTCGATACCGACGTGCTCCGCGTCGACACCTTGCCGCGCGAACCCCGCTTTGCCGACGACGGCACCTATCTGGGCGAGTCACTCGTGGTTCTCGAGGCAACGCCGTTGCTCGCCACGCTGCGGGGACAAGGCGATGGGGTCCGGCCGAACGACATCGCTCTGAACGTCTTCGCCGCCTCTGCGGATCAGGCGAATCGAGTAGCGGAGCAGTTTGGCGAGCGGGGGTTTGCGGCCGTCAGCGGTGCCGAGACGACAGCCGAGGTCACCACATTGCGATTCGACCCTTCCGAGGCCGCAAGTGCACTTCTTGTCGCCCGGTATCTATCCGCTCCGCCGATCTTCGAGCCGGCGATCGATGCGCAGCTCGACGTCGCGATCGGCCCGGACTTCGCTGGTATTCGGACGACGCCCCGGCCGGTCGCCGATCTCGAGGCCGCCTTTCGTGAAGCGATCGATGCGATGCCTGCCCGATCTGCGGTCCAACCCGCTGATGCCGCAGAGCAGGATCCGGCAGCGACGAGCATCGCCCCCGATCCGTCGACGACGACCGAACCCACGACGACGATCGAAAGCGGGGACATCGGTCAAACGACCTCCTCAACTGTGCCCCCCGAACCGACCGATGTGAACAATGGCCCAGCGACGCCAATACCGACCAGCAGTATCGTTCAACCTGGTCGGCCCCCTGAAGGCGCACGCTGCGTGCCCGTGGGCGGCTGAAACAAGGAGAAACCCACATGGCAGTCACCGAGATCACGTCGACGTCACGCATTGCTGTCGTCGGCACCGGCTACGTCGGACTCACCACAGGCGCGTGCTTCGCCGAATTGGGCCACGATGTGCTCTGTGCCGACATCGACCCAGCGAAGGTCGAGATGCTGAAGGGCGGCGGGATCCCGATCCACGAGGACGGGCTCGAAGCGATCGTCCAGGAGAACATGAAGGCCGGACGCCTCGATTTCGTGCTCGGTGCCGAAAACGCGGTCAAAGGCCGGGAGTTCATCTACTTGTGCGTGCCGACGCCGCAAGGTGCCGATGGACGCGCCGACCTCTCCTACATCGAGGCGGCTGCCCGGGAGATCGCCCCGCATCTTCAGCGCGGCGCCGTCGTCGTCAACAAGTCGACCGTTCCCGTCGGCTCGACGCTCCTCGTCGAGCGGGCGATGGAACGTCCCGACGTGCACGTTGTGTCGAACCCCGAGTTCTTGCGAGAAGGGTCCGCTGTCGGCGACTTCCTGCAGCCCGACCGTGTCGTGATCGGCGCCGACGACCGAGGCGCCGCCTCGCGTGTCGCCGCCCTCTACCTGGGCGTGCGGGCTCCGATCCTGATCACCGATCCGGCCAGCGCCGAGACGTGCAAGTACGCCGCAAACGCGTTCTTGGCCACCAAGATCTCCTTCGCCAACGCCGTTGCTGCAGTCTGCGAAGCGGCAGGCGCTGACGTCGCCGACGTCTTGATGGGCATCGGCTACGACTCCCGTATCGGCCATCACTTCCTGCGCCCAGGGCCCGGCTGGGGCGGTTCGTGCTTCCCGAAGGACACCAAAGCGATGATCGGCATCGCCGAAGACGTCGGCTACGACTTCGCGTTCCTGAAGGGCGTGATCGAGGTCAACGAGCAGCAGTTCGATCGTGTGGTCGACAAGATTCGCTTGGCGGCGGGCGACACGCTCGAGGGCGTCAAGATCGGCGTCCTCGGACTCACGTTCAAGGCGGGCACCGACGACCTCCGCGACTCTCCATCGATCGAGATCACGCAACGTCTCGTCGAGGCCGGTGCCCAGGTCAGCGCCTACGACCCCGTTGCAACCGAATGCCCGATCGAGGGCGTGACCGTGTGCGGCGATGCCTATGCGGCTGCCGAAGGCGTCGAGGTTCTGGCGATCCTCACCGAGTGGGAAGAGTTCAAGTTCCTCGACCTCGACAAGTTGTCGGAGACGATGGCCAACAAGCACATCGTCGATGGACGCAACCTCCTCGATCGCGGCGCCGTGCGTCGCCGGGGATTCACCTATCAGGGAATCGGTCGCAGCTGACATGGCCCGCATCGTCATCACCGGCGGAGCCGGATTCCTCGGCTCGCATCTCGGAGACGCCCTCCTGGCTCGCGGCGACGAAGTGGTCGCTGTCGACAATCTCGTCACCGGCGATACCCGCAACATCGAGCACAACTTCGGCAATGCCGGTTTCTCGTTCCATCAAGCCGACGTGTCGAACTACCTGTGGGTGCCCGGTGAGGTCGACGCGGTGATGCACTTTGCGTCGCCCGCGTCTCCGATCGATTACCTCGAGATGCCGATCCAGACCCTCAAGGTCGGTTCGCTCGGTACCCACAACAGCCTTGGTCTGGCGAAGGCGAAGGACGCGAAGTTCTTCATGGCTTCCACCTCCGAGGTCTACGGCGACCCGCTCGTCCATCCGCAGACCGAGGAGTACTGGGGGAACGTGAACCCGGTCGGACCGCGAGGGGTGTACGACGAGGCGAAACGCTTCGCCGAGGCCATGACGATGGCGTACCACACGCACCACGGTCTCGACACCCGAATCGTCCGCATCTTCAACACCTACGGGCCCCGAATGCGCCCCAACGACGGGCGAGTGGTGTCGAACTTCATCGTGCAAGCGCTCGCCGGCGACCCGATCACCATCTACGGAGACGGCACCCAGACCCGGAGTTTCTGTTATGTCGAGGATGAGGTTCGTGGGTTCCTGGCACTCTTGGACTCCGACATCAACCATCCGGTGAATATCGGCAACCCGGGAGAGTTCACGATCGCGCAGCTCGCAGAGCTGGTGGTCGAGATGATCAATTCGTCATCAGAAGTCACGTACCACGACCTCCCGACGGACGATCCGATGCAGCGCAAGCCCGACATCACCAAGGCCACGGAGCTTCTTGGGTGGACCCCCGAGATTCAGCTCAAAGAGGGCCTCGAACGAACCATCGAGTATTTCGCTTCGCTCTGATCAGCGCGCTCCCGGGCCGTCGTCGTCTGGCGCCGTAGTCTCTGACAGGTGTTGGTGGCGATGCTGTTCGAGCAGAACTGGAACGCGGTTCCGGGCGGGACGGCTCGATCGATCAATCGCCTCGCAACCGCCGTCATCGATCATGGCGGCGTGGACGTCGTCGGCGTCACTGGCGGGCACCGTCGTCCGCCGACGCTCGATCTGCCCCGCTCCCTGACGGACCGCCGTTCCCTCGGAACTCCGGGCCGTTTGCTCAACCAGAGCTGGAGCCTCGGTGTTGGGCCCCGTCTCGAATCGGTCGTCGTGCCCGATGTGGTCCATGCGCCGGCGTATCTGTGGCCACGAACCGACGCGACGGTGGTCTCGACGATTCACGACCTGGCCTTTGTTCGCCATCCCGAGTGGTTCACGCCCAACGGCGTGAGCTACCTGACCCGCTTCCTCGATCAGGTGCGAGACGCCGCGGGACCGTGCCTCGTACCCTCGTCTCGCACGGCTGCCGACTGCGTCGATCTCGGGATCGCGAGCGAACGGGTCCGTGTGATCCCGTGGGGGGTCGACCGTGCCGTCGTCGACGAACGCATGGTTGGCTGGATCCGGGAGCACCTCGAATTGGACGAACCGCCCGTCGTGTACGTCGGAACCCTCGAACCACGCAAGAACATCGCCACTCTGGCGGCCGCGATGAAGCGCTTGCCGCACCGGCGGTTGGTCGTCGTGGGGCCCCGTGGTTGGGGAGACGTCGATCCACCCGAAGGAGCGGTCGTGATGGGCGAAGTCGGGGAGGGAGAGCTCACAGCACTACTGCACGTCGCTGGCGTACTGGCCTACCCGAGCCTGATGGAGGGTTTCGGTCTGCCGGTGCTCGAGGCGATGGCGCATGGGACACCAGTCGTCACCGCTCAGGAGACGGCGAGCGACGATCTCGCCGGGAACGCCGGACTGTCGGTCGAGGCACTCGACTCGGAGAGCTTGGCCGAGGCGATCGAGGCGATCCTCGTCGACGAGGACCTCGCCCGACGCCTCGGACGGGCCGGCCGAGCCCGCGCTGCCGGGTACACCTGGGATCGAGCCGCCTCCGCAACGATCCAGGCGTACGAGGACGCCATCGATGGCTGAGTTCGTGCCACTCCGGGTCGCCGTCAACCTCACGTGGCTCCGGCCCGGCGAGGTCGGGGGCACCGAGACCTACGCCCGTCGCTGGCTCCGGTCGATCGCGTCGAACACTCCACACGAGCTCCTCCTGTTCGGTACGCAACGCGCGATCGAGGCGGTCTTGCCCGCCGACGGCCACAACGTGATCGGCGTGGAGTTCGAGCCCGGTCCGACCATTGGCACCCGGATCGTCGCCGAGCGCATCCGGTTGACCAGCGTCGTCCGCGGGCACGACGTCGATGTTGTTCATCATCTGGGCGGCACGGTCCCCTTCGTGCTCGACAACGCCCCGACTTCGATCACGATTCACGACCTTCAACCGCTCGATCAACCCGGCAACTTCGGACCCATGAAACGCAGGTGGCTCCGGCGTGCCATACCCGAGTCCGTGTCGCGGGCCGACGCCATCTGCACGCCGTCGACGTGGGTCGCCGACAGCATCCGCCACCACTTCTCGACCGACGCCGACGCGGTCCCCGTGTGGGCCGACCCGATCGACTCGACCGCCCGGTCGAGTCGCGCCCCGACCCCGTATGTGCTGTACCCGGCAATGACGACGGCTCACAAGAACCACGCCGTGTTGTTTGCGGCGTTCGCCCGCGCCCGCCGAAACCGTCCCGACCTCACACTGATCTGTGTCGGAACGACCGGCGATCTCGACGACGAGATTCGGCGCCGCGCATCGCGCATCGGCGGCATCGAGATGCGCGGTCACGTGACGTCGACGGTGTACGCCGACCTCCTCGCCGGAGCCGAGCAGGTCGTCTTTCCATCGAGGTACGAAGGTTTCGGACTGCCAGTGCTCGAGGCGCAGGCATCGGGAGTGCTCGTCGCGGTCGCCGATGCCACGGCGCTTCCCGAGGTCGCCGGCCCCGAAGCACGCCTGATCGACCCCGACGACGTCGCCGGATGGGCCACGGCCCTCGTCGAGCCGCCTGACGGTACGGAGGCCGCCCACGAGCGGGCGCGTGGTCGGGCCAACGCCGCTCGTTACTCGGCGATCACGACCGCAGCCCGTCAACAGCTGGCATGGTCACGGATACTCGATGGTTCTCGCGCGTCGACGGCATAAGGTTGTCGCCCGGTGAAGATCCAGGTCCTCTGCCCGCACTTCGCACCCGACAGCGCGCCGACGGGTGAGTTCATGACCGCCATCGTCGAACATCTCGGCGAGATGGGCCACGAACTCCACGTGATCACCGCGCTGCCGTGGTACCGAGAGCACGCCGTCGAAGCGGGCTGGGGTGGTCGCATCGTGCGCACCGAGAAGCGGCCGTGGGGCAAGATCATCCGCCTGCACCCCTTCCCAACGGACAAGACGAACATCGCCGCCCGGGCCGTGGCGTTCGCCGGGTTCACGGCGATGGGATTGATCTCAGCAGTCGTCGATCGCTTCCGGCCAGATGTGGTCTTTGCCATGTCGCCACCGATTTCGCTTGGACTTGCCGCCTGGGCGGCAGCGCGACGTCACCGGGCACCGTTCGTCTTCAACATCCAGGACGTCTTTCCGGACGTAGCCATCGAGACGGGCACGATCACCAACGAGCGCGTGATCGAAACGGCAAAACGGCTCGAAGCGTTCATCTACGACCACGCAGACGTTGTGACCGTCCTGAGTGAAGAGATGGAGCGCAACGTCGCCAGCAAGTCCGACACCGCCACGACGATCATCCCGAACTTCGTCGACACCGAAACGTTCGTTCCCCAGCCGATCGAGAACTCGTACCGACGAGAGTTCGATCTCGAGAACAAGACGGTGGTGATGTACTGCGGAAACGTCGGCTTCTCCCAGTCGATCGAACTCCTCGCCGATGCCGCTCGGGAACTCGCCGACCTCGACGACGTGGTGTTCGTGGTCAACGGTGGGGGGTCGGCGATCGCCGAGGTGCGGGCGCGCGCCGAGGGACTCGCCAACTTCCGGATCATTCCGTACCAGCCGGTCGAACGTGTCCCGGAGGTCCTCGCCGCCGCGGACATCCACGTCATACCGTTGCGCAAAGGGCTCGCGTGGTCCAGCGTTCCGTCGAAGCTGTACAAGATCCTCGCTGTTGGTCGGCCGGTGATCGCGAGCGTCGATGAAGGAACCGAAGTCGGCAACGTGGTGGTCGAGGCGGACGCTGGCTTCGCCGTCGCCCCCGATGATCACCGGCCGCTCGTCGAGCATCTTCGGGTGCTCCTCGATGACCGCGACCGCCGAGAGGCGATGGGCGAATCGGGTCGTCGCTGGGTGGAGCAGTGGGTGAGCCCGGCGCGTGCCGCAGAGCGTTATCACGAGACGTTCGAACGCCTCCGTTGATTGGCCGTTTGGCTGAGGGGCGGGGTGGTCAGGAAGCGGGCATCGGGGTCTGTAGCATGATCGACCGTGGCTACGGACGATTCCTCCAAAACCCCCGCCTCGGATTCTTCGAAGAAGGTCGCGAAAGCGGCCAAAGCGGGTCAGACACCATCGGCATCAGCTGGACGTGAGAGTCGGCAACTCGGCTTTCCGGCAGCGATGGTTGGCATCATTATCGCTGGCATCGCGCTCGTCGCCGTCTCGTGGAACGCACGAGACGTCGAGGCGCTTACCCCGACCTTCGACAACCACTGGCACGTCGCCTACGGCATTTACGACTGCACGACCGAGGACTTCTTGCCGAACCTGGTCGACCCGGCCACAACGAACGCCGGTATCCACACGCACAGCGACGGCGTAATCCACATCCATCCGTTCTCGTCGAGCGCAACGGGCCGCAATGCCGAGCTGATTCGATTCCTCGAAGCCACCAACACCGAGATCCGCGACGACGCGGAGCTCACGTTCCGCGACCGCGAGGCCCTGACCGAAGAGGGCACGCAGTGCGGCGGCGAAGACGCCATTCTGCAGGTCGCTCGCTTCGCCCCGAACGGAACCGAACCATCCGAAGTCATCACCGAAAACCTCAATGACTTCCGCTTCACCCGTGACCAAGAAATGGTCGTGATCGCACTCGCACCCGCCGGCGCCGACATTCCGGCGCCGCCGCAGGCCAACATCGATGCCGCCGCTGCCGCTTCGCCGAACATCCTCCGGACCGACGGACTCAACGACCTGGGCACGAGCGGCGCCGTCGGTGCGAACGAAGAGGGAATCATCCTCGACCAGGACGGCAACCCACTGCTCGACGACGAGGGTAATCCGATCAATCTGAACGATCTGATCGCCGAGGCTGACGACGCGGATGCGGACTCCGACTCCGACGCAGACCCCGAGACGGAGACGGAGACCGAGACCGACGACGGCTGACCCAGACGGCCCGGTCTCCTCGGCCCGGCTTCAGGGCATCAGGTGGTTTCGCTCGGCGGAGCGCTCATTTCGTCTTCAAGGCCAAGCTCGACGTTGATCCGGCTCGAAGAGTCACGCTTCTGTTGGCCCCCCATATCGAAGACCATCTCAATGCCATGCTCGGCACACACCGGTTCTTCAGGAACCACGGCGCCCGAGACGCGATCACCGCCATTGGCAAAGACCAAATCATGGTCGGGGAAATCGGCCGCGATCTTGGCGAGCGATGCACACACGGTGCGGTCTTCGTCGACCGCGACAAATGCGTGATCGACGATCCGCATCGCCTGCACGATCCGGAGGCGATCGGCTTCGTCGATGATCACCTTGCCCTTCTTCATCTCCTGTTGGGCATTGTTGTTGACGATGACGATCAGGGTGTCACCTCGCTCCGCTGCGTCTTCCATCATGTCGAGGTGTCCGGCGTGGAGCGGACTGAAGTAGCCGCTCACGATGATGCCAGTGGGTGTGGTATCACTCATGGTGTCTCCTGAAGCACGGGTTCTTTGTAGATGTCGGCGCCCGAGGGTCGAGCCTGAGGGGACCCGTCACCGGAACAGGTCGTCCTGCGGCGCCCGGACAATTTCTTCCCGCACCGAGCCATTCCGGAACCAGGCCTGTGGCACTCCGCGAACGATCGCCGCAGCGATGCCCGTCGCCTTACCCATCACGAGGTCCGCCGCGCCCGCAATCTCGTCGATGACGGCTACCTCGGTGACCTGTAACTCGCGCCCCAACGCGTCGTTGGTGCCTTTGAGGTCGAGGATCGGCCCGATGCCGGCCGAGCCGATCGCGACGTCGGTGACCCCGCGACGCCATGGCCGGCCGAAGGTATCGGAGATGACCACACCGATTTCGATGCCGCGCCGGGCCCGAATCACATCGCGAATTCGGCGAGCAGAGCGATCGCTGTCGACCGGCAGCAACGCCGCGTGTCCAGCATCGATGTTCGACAAATCGACTCCGGCGTTTGCGCAGACGAAACCGTGCCGCGTTTGGCTGATGATCAGCTCGCCACGTCGGCGCAGGATGCGAACCGACTCGTCTTCGACGATGGCTTTGTGGCCCCGGGGGTCGTCGGTATCGATCGGGATGACCTGGCCTTCGGCTTTGGATACGACCTTCTGGGTGACGACGAGCACGTCGTACGCGACGACCGGCGACACGTCGGCGAGGATGCCCGCGAGATCGTCACCTTGACGGATCTCGGGGATACCTGCGACCGGCAGCACGCTGAGCGCGCCGGGGGGGATCTCGTCGGGGTCGATGTCGCTCATGGTCCTCTCCGCCGTCGACGGCGCACGGAGGTGTTGACGGTCACCGCAGCGAGGGCTGCGGCTCGTCCGGGCCTGGCCATGATCGTGTCGGTGACGACCGGGGTGATCCCGAGCGTCGCCACGTCGCTTGCGAGGCCGGCGTCGACATCGTCGATCACCATGGCGTCGAGGATGTCACGATGATGCCCGGCGACTCCAACCGCATCGACTCGGTGCCCGAGCTCGGCGAGCATGCGCGCGGCCGGGCCCTTCAGGGCGCTTCCACCGACGATGGGGGAGACTCCGATCACGGGGGCGTTCGCGTCGGCGATTGCCGACCGGATTCCGGGGACGGCGAGCACGGGATCGATCGACACGAACGGATTCGACGGAGCGATCACGATTCGGTCGGCTGACGAGAGCGCGTGCAAGACCTCGGGAGTGGCGCGGGCAGCCGCAGCACCGTCGAAGCGCACCGACGAAATGTCGACGTCGTGAGCTCGACCCACGAAGTACTCCTGGAACGAGATCTCCGTCGGTCCGTCGGGCCCGGCGACGGTGAGCATCGTCGACACGCGGTGGTTTGAGACGGGGAGGACGGCGAATTCGAGGCCGAAGACGTGCGCGATGTGGGCGCTCACCTCCGTCAGGGTGGCGCCATCGGCGAGACGGCCGGTCCGGTAGAGATGGAGCCCGAGGTCGCGGTCGCCGAGGCTGAACCAGTCGGCGCCGGGGTCGATCTGGCTGATCGCCTCCATGGCGTTCCAGGTTTCGTTTCGAACACCCCATCCGCGTTCGGGGTCGATGCGGTCGCTCACCGTGTAGGTCACGGTGTCGATGTCTGGGGAGATGTGGAGCCCGTGGAGGACCATGTCGTCGGCAACGTTCACGATTGCCGATATCTGCGACGGCTCGACGACCTCGATCAGCCCCCGGAGGTAGCGGGCCGCACCCACGCCACCGCAGATCACCGCAATCCGGGGGGTGTCGGCGTTCAGCACCGGGCCCGGGCGTCCTCGAGGATGTCGGCCATCGACTGATCGAATGCAATCACGGGCGCCCATCCCGTGTGATCGCACAGCCGAGCGTTGTCGCCCCGCATGACGGGTACGTCGACCGGGCGGACGAGGTCAGGGTCCTGCCAGAGGACACTCCGGCCGGCTGCGCCGAACGTGCTGTGCGCGAGGAGGCCGTCGACCAGATCGGAGATCGGACGATCGATGCCGGAGCACACGTTGTAGACCGCGCCGGGCTCGCCATCTTCGGCGACCATCGCGTACGCCCGTACGACATCTCGGACGTCGGTGAAATCGCGTCGGACATCGAGCGTGCCAACGGGGATTCGGTCCGCTTCCCCGCGTTCGGCCGCAACGATCCGTTGCGCCAATCCCGACGCCACGAAACCGGTCGATTGACCCGGGCCCATGTGGTTGAACGCTCGAAGGCGAATGACGTCTTGACCACGGCCGTTGACCGCTTGTTGCGCAACCGCATCGGCCCCAACTTTCGACGCGGCATAGGGGTTGGTGGGTTGCAGGGCCGCCGATTCGGACACCGGCAAGTGGTCGGCCTCGACCCGGCCGTACACCTCGGCGCTAGTCACGGCGAGGACACGTCGGACGCCGTGGGTAAAGGCGGCGTCAACGACGTTCTGTGTGCCCTCGACGTTCGCGCGGAGGGTGCCGATCGGGTCACTCCAGGACGTCGGTACGTGGGATTGTCCGGCCAGGTGGAAGATGACCTCGGGACGCGCCTCGCCGATCGATGCAGCAACGCCGATTCGGTCGACCAGATCTGGTCCGCCGGTTGATCGGTCGCTCGCCAGCACCTCGTGGCCAGCTGCTTCGAGGTGCTCGCACAGGATCCTGCCGACGAATCCGGCCGCGCCGGTGACATATGCCTTCATCGACGGTGAGCCCCGGTGGCGAGATGGCGGGTATGCGTGGACATTCAGGGGTAGCGTAGCGGGGCTGTGCAATCGGCCTCCGATCCTTCCTCTGCATCGACGCCGGCACCACCGCCGGTTCGCATCGTCATGCCGACATACGAGGCCGGCTCGTGGTTCGACGCAACGATCGCGTCGATCGCCGACCAGGACTATCCGAAGTTGTCGGTGACGGTCGTCCACGAACCGGGCGAAGCGCCGATTCTCGAAACGCATCGCCGTCGTCTCCCCGAGTTGACCCTGGTCGAGGCCCGAGCAGGATCCGGATTCGGCGAGAAGGTGACCGCCGCACTCGAAGACGCCACCGAGCCCTTGGTTTTGGTCTGTCATGACGACGTGCGATTCGAACCCGGCGCGATCTCGGCGCTGGTCAAGGAACGGCTCCGGCGGGCCGAGGACCGGGTCGTGATCGCCCCCAAGCTTGTCGACTGGAACGAACGTGCCCAGCTGATGCCCGGAGCGTTCGACGCGGACCGTTTCGGTGCCACCGTGTCGTTGTCTCGACCCGGAGATCTCGACCAGGGCCAACACGACCGTGCCGGCGAAGTCTTCGGTGCCGGTACACCAGCGCTGCTCCTCGATCGTAAAGGTCTTGAACGGATCGGCGGGTTCGACCCAACGATCGATTGGCACGGAGAGGCGCACGACATCTGCCTTCGGATGCGTCTCGCTGGCGCCCGCGTCGTCATCGCCTCGGAGAGCGTCGTGGCCCACCGGGCAAGCTGGAGCGACCGTCGCGGCCCCGGCGAGACCTTCCGGCTCCGTCGACATCAGATGCGCTCGGCGTTCGCCGCCGCAACTGGACTCGAGACGCTTCGGCTCATCATCTCGTTCGCCGTGTTGCACGTGCTCGAGGCCGTGGTCGCGCTCGTTCGTCTCGATCTCGGCGACCTCGTGTCGATACCCGCAGCGTGGTTGTGGAACATCCGACACGTTCCGAGCCTCCTCGAACGCCGGCGAACGATGCGTTCGGTACGCACAATCGGCGCAGAAGAATTGGCGTTCGTTCGTCGCCGCGGCAGCATCCGAGTCTCCGAATCACTCGATCGTCGCATCACGAACCGCGAAGACGCCTCGGCCCGCGGTGAACGAACCGTCTCGGCCACACGGGTCGCCGGCGGCGGCGTCGTCGCCGCCCTGATCGCCTTCGGCGGACGACACCTTCTCACCCGAGGGATCCCCAACATCGGCGAGTTTCGGGCGATCCCCGACGACGTCGGCACCTTCACCTCTTCGTGGTGGAGTTCGTTGCGCACGGGCGGCATGGGATCCGAAGGATTCGCCACGTTTGCGTGGCCGCTACTCGACCTTCTTGGAATCGCAATGCTCGGCTCAGCTGGGCTGCTCCGCGGGCTGCTGATCCTCGGGCTCTTGCCGCTGGGAGTGGTCGGCGCATGGCGGCTGTTCAACCGTTCAGCGAGCGACAAAGCCCCCGTCGCATGTGCGGCGCTGTATGCCGCATCCCCGCTGCCCTACAACGCCATCAGCGGTGGTTCGTGGCAGGCGCTGGTGCTCTACGCCGCAGCACCGTGGGTACTCGCCTCCGTAATCGGGCTGGTCCAGAGCCCGAGCTTCGGTCTTTCGCGTCCACGAGGCGTCAGCATCGTCACCCTGGCCACACTGCTCGCCGTGCTCGTCGCGTTCGTTCCGTGGGCCGCAGTGATGTTCGTGTTGCTCGTCGGCGGCTACATCGTCGGGTCGTTTCTGGCCGGCGACATGCGAGGCGTCGCCGCGATCGTCCCCGGTGGAGCCATCGCGCTCGCGATCGCTGGTGTGCTCAACCTGCCGTATCTCGTCGGGTTCGACGACTGGCATCGTTTCGGTACGGCGAGTTCATCGGCTCGCACCGATGTTGCGCTCGCCGACCTTCTGGTACTGCAGACCGGCCCGTTCGGGTCCAGCGTCCTCGGCTGGGCGGTATTCGGCATTGCGTTCCTGCCGGTCTTGTCGGGCACGGGTGCACGCTTCACCTGGGCGATGCGTGCGTGGGGATGGACCCTCGTTGCGTGGGCGCTCGCGTGGGTCTCAGCTCGCGGCCTACTCCCGGTCGGGCTGCCCGTAACCGAGATATTGCTGGTCCCGGTTGCGCTCGGGCTCGCCGTCCTCGGCGGCATCGGCGCCCAGGTGATCGACGCGGACGTCGCCGAGGCTCGCTTCCGGCGGACCATCCCGGCGGCCATCGGCGTGATCGGGTTCTGCATCGCCATGCTCCCGCTGATCGAAGGGGCGTCCTCAGGACGTTGGGGGCTCGCCCGGACCGATCTCGAGACCTCATTCGGGGCCATCGTCGACACCACCGACGAGGTCGAACCCGGGCCATACCGTGTGCTCTGGATCGGTCACCCGCACGTGCTCGCCGCAGCGTCATCTCCAACGGTCAACGACCTTGCGTGGTACACCTCGATCGAAGGCCCTGCCGACTTCCGGGCGCTGTGGGGTTCGGCCTCGTCGCCATCGACCGATGGGCTCGCCGAGGCGGTCGACGCTGGCCTGAGCGGACGGACCTCTCGGCTCGGGCGTGAGCTTTCTCGATTCGGCGTTCGCTACGTGGTCGTGATGGACCAGCAGGCGCCGGTCCCCGAAGTCTCTCGACGAATCGCCGTTGCCGACACCGAGGCGGCTGGATTGTCGAGCCAGCTCGATTTGGTCCGGACGGGAGTCGTGAACCCGGCGGTGGTCGTCTACGAGAACACGGCGCACGCGCCGATGCATGCGGCCCTGGCTCCCGCCGCACTCGACGCAAACGCTGTCGATGACGCCGCACCGGCGCTCGTCACGCGAGAGGCCCACGATCGATGGATCGGACAGGTGCGTGCCGAACGTGATCTCTACATCGCCTGGGCACCCCTGCCCGGATGGGACGTGACCCTCGACGGCACCGTGGTGGCCCGACGCAGCGACACCGAAGTTGGATTGGGTTTCGACACGTCGAGCCTCGCCGGCACTCGCGACGCCGTGCTTTCGTACGAGACGGCGGGCAACCATCGTGTGGTGCTCATTCTTCAAGCACTCGGGTGGGCCGCGCTCTTCTTCGTGCGACGCTGGATCGTCGGTCGCGATCGGCGTAGAAGTCGCATGATCGATGCACGAGCGGAGCGAGCGTCATGAACGCATTTCGTCTTCCCGGTCTGATCGTGATCCTCTCGCTGCTCGTCGGCGGGCTCACGCTCGACCAGTCACGAGAACCCGCCGAGGAGTTCGTCGACTCGGCGTTGAGCCCCAGCTCGGTGGTCGAGCCGTCGGATGCTCGAGCGTCGACGTGGTTCTGTGCAGCGTCGACCGGCGGTGACGGTGTCGCGTCGGCCGAAATTCTTCTTGCCAACACAACCGTCGAGGCGACGTCGGCGGTCATCACCGCCTTCGCCGGTAGCGCACAGCCGACGTCGGGTGCCATCGGCGCCGAACAAGTCGTGGAGCTGCCCGCGGGTTCGGCTGTCGATTTGCGGCTCGCCGATCTGCTCCCGGACGCGCCGGTCGTGTCGCTCGCCGTCGAAGTCGCCGGCGGAGGAGTCATCGTCGACAAGATCGCCTCCGGGCCAACGGGGGTCGCTCGATCCGCGTGCGCGACGGAAGCGTCAACCGAGTGGGTCATCACCAGCGGCGCGACCATCGCTGGAGCTCGGCTACAGGTCGTGTTGTTCAACCCGTTCCCCGACGATGCCGTCGTCGATGTCGAGTTCGTGTCGGAGGTCGGCCAACGCACACCTGAAGACCTCGCGGCCCTCCACGTTCCCGCCCGCTCGAGCCGCATCATCGAGGTTGCCGAGTTCGTGGCCGCGGCAGAGACGGTCTCGACATTCGTTCGGGCGCGCTCGGGTCGGGTCGTCGCCGAGGGCATTCAGTCGTTCGACGGCTCGGTCGATCCGATCGGCTTGGCCGTGATCGCGGGCGCCCCGGCCGCCGCAGAGACGTGGATCTTCCCGGGAGTCTCTCCGGCGATCGGGCCGGCACGACTGATCGTCGTGAATCCGACGACCGACCGCATCGAGGCCGACGTCAACGTCTCGCCGTCGGCGGGTGAACGAGAGATCGAACCGCTCGAAGTCACGTTGCGGCCAGGACAACAAGCGGTCATCGATCTCGTCGACGAGGGTCGCCTCGCCGACCTCGAATCGTTCACGCTCGCCGTGACGTCCCGGTCCGGAGCGGCCATCGTTGCCGGACTCGAGCAACGCCCATCGGTCGACGAACCCGACCCGCTCGACCAGTTCCTGGACGAGATCGAAGCGCCAACCACAGGACTCGCCGCCTCCGCGGGCATGCCGACGGCCGGTTCAACGCTCTACACGACCGTCGATCTGGTCGAAGACGACGAACGCTCAGCGCTTCATGTCCACAACCCGGCGACCGATACGTTTGTGACCATGGAGGCCATCGTGGCGATCGATGGAGCCTCCCGGACCATCCCGCTCGAGGTCGGGCCTGGCCGAACCTTGCGGGTGCCGCTTGCTGAGTTGGCGACGGGGCGGTACTCGCTGATCTTGCGTGCATCCGGCGAAATTGTCGCAGCTCGCGAAGTGACCGGTCTCACGTCTCGATCGTGGGCTCCGCTGCTCCCGGAGGGCTGAGAGCGAGACCAAGTCGTTTCGTGATGAGGGTGTCTGGCTCCGTGGTCACGGATCAGACGATGTCTCCGGACTCGGCAGCTTCACGGACCTCGGCGAGCTTGGCCCAGAGGTCGGCGCTCGTCGGCGGACCGAGGAACGACGCCTGAGTGACCCCGTCGGTGTCGACGATGGCGACAGCCGGTACCGCGGTGATCGAGTAGCGCTCGTGGAGTTCGGCGTCGTCGTGCACCTCGACATTGTGGATGGCGACCGCATCGCTCTCGACGAGCTGGGTAGCGGTCCACACCTTTGCGCACGTTTCGCACGTCTTCGACGTGAAGACGGCGACGAGCCACGGAGCGTCGGGCCGGGCGAAGTCCGATCGATCGACCTGGGCGGGGACCGTGTGCGTCTGAGGAGTAGTCGGAACATCCGACGGCTGTCGTTGCGCAAGCCAACCAACCACGGCCGCGATCACCGCCACGAGGGCGACGATCACGAGGGGATCAGGCATGTGCCCCGTCGACTCAGTCGCCGGCTAGCGGAGCTTCGGCCGAGATGTTGCTCGACGGCGGAGGCAGGGTTGGCTGGGCCGGGCTCGTGTCGGCCGGAACCGCCTCATCGGTGAACGACACCGTCGTCGGCGTCGTGGTGCCTTCGGGCAAACCATCGGCCAGTTCGACGAGCCGGTACACCTCGCTGCCTTGGATCGTCTCGTGCTCGAGCAGCGCTCGGGCGATCAGATCCAGTGACTGGCGGTAGTCGGTGAGCAGCTGACGGCAGTTGTCCTCCGCTCGGACGAGCGTGTTCCGGATCTCTTCGTCGACGAGCCGTGCGGTGTCGGGGGAGTAGGACTTCGACTGCATCATGTCCTCGCCGAGGAACACGGGTCCCTGATCGGACAGCGACATCGGTCCGACGACGTCGCTCATGCCCCACTCGGTGACCATACGTCGAGCCATGTTGGTGGCTTGCTGCAGGTCGTTGGCGGCGCCGGACGATTCCTGGTCGAAGACGAGCTTCTCGGCGACACGCCCACCCATGGCCATCACCATCATCGCTTCGGCTTCGTTCTTGTCGAGCGAGTGGCGGTCGTCGCTCGGGAGGGTCATCGTGACGCCGAGAGCCATGCCGGTCGGGATGATCGTGACCTTGTGGACGGGGTCGTGGCCCTCTTGGACGGCGGCGCAGAGCGCGTGGCCAGCTTCGTGATAGGCGGTGCGCTCGAGGTCCTCGGGGCTCTGCACCATCGACGACCGCTCGATACCGAGCAGCACACGGTCTCGGGCCTGCTCGAAGTGGCGCATGCGAATGCGCTCTTCGCCGGCGCGAACGGCGAACAGTGCTGCTTCGTTGACGAGATTGGCGAGATCCGCACCACTCATACCCGGAGCGCCCCGGGCGACCACGTTGACATCGACGTCCGGATCGGTGCGCTTGCCCTTGAGGTGGACGGCCAGGATTTCCTTGCGGTCCTCGAGCTCCGGGAGCGGCACAACGATCTGGCGGTCGAAGCGACCCGGCCGCAGAAGCGCCGGATCGAGGATGTCGGGGCGGTTCGTGGCGGCCATCATGATGATGCCTTCGGAAGCCTCGAAGCCGTCCATCTCCGCGAGCATCTGATTGAGGGTTTGCTCACGCTCGTCGTGGCCACCACCAAGACCGGCGCCGCGTTTGCGGCCGATCGAATCGATCTCGTCGATGAAGATGATTGCTCTGCCCATCTTGCGGGCGGATTCGAAGAGGTCGCGAACACGGCTTGCGCCGACGCCGACGAACATCTCCATGAAGTCCGAACCCGTGACAGACATAAAGGGCACGCCGGCCTCACCGGCGACCGCTCGGGCGATCAGGGTCTTGCCGGTTCCGGGAGGGCCGACCAGGAGCAGGCCCTTGGGCGTGCGGGCGCCGATCTCGGCGAACCGCTCAGGGTTCTTCAAGAAGTCGACGACCTCGGTGATCTCCTGCTTGACGCCCTTGTATCCGGCGACGTCGTCGAAGGTCGTTCCGGGGCGCTCTGTCGTGTACGTCTTGGCCTTCGAGCGGCCGACCGACATGATGCCGCCCATCTGGCCCTGGGCCCGACGCTGCATCCAATAGAAGAAGCCGATCAGCAGGCCGACGGGCAACAAGAAGAACAGCAGGGACAACAATGCGTTGTCCTGCGGGGTGGTGAAGTCGACGCCGCCGTCGGACCCTTCGGCGGCCGTGGCCTCGACGGTCTGGAGCAGCTCGAGCTCACGTTCGTACGAGTTGATCGGGCCCGTCGTCGAATAGACGGCGCCGTCCCGGAGGCGGAACTCGATATCGCCGGTCGCGTTGTTGCGTTCGACCTTGTCGACGATGCCTTCCTCGAGCCAGAGCACGTACTGGGAGTACGACGCGGGCTCGCCGACGCTTCGGTCGGTCGAGAACAGCGCGAACATCGTGAGGACGGCCACTGCGAACAGTGCCCACGTGCCCCACTTGGCTGCGTTGGAGCGCTCGGGAGCCTGGCCGGACGGTGGCTTCGGTGCTGACTGTGCCATGAAAAATCACCCTACTTGCTGGACTTCTCCATCGGAGGTCTGGCTGATGGTGTTGAGCCGAATCGAACGAGGTGTTGCTCTGTTAACGCGTGTCCACCGTCGGATCATCCCGAGCCGCTACCGTTTTCGGTGATGAACCGTTGTTGCGCCCGCCCGACCTGCGCCGTTTCTGCCGCGGCGACGATGACGTATGACTACGACGCCCGGATCGTCTGGATCGAACCGCTCCATCCCGAGCCCCACCCGATGACGCACGATCTCTGCGTGACGCACGCCGACCGATCGACGCCGCCCAACGGGTGGGAGCTCCGTGACGAACGGTCACCTCGGGGCATCTACGCGCTCCACGCGTCGTAGACCGTCGACCCCGTGAGTTCGTCGGCGAGACCCGCCGATGCCGCACCAGCCGCCTCGGGCGTGTGGGGCATCCCCGAAGCGGTCCTCGGTTGGTTTTCCTCTCAGGTCGTCGGCCTGTTTGCTGTGCTCGGCGTGGCGATTGCCGGATCGTGGTCGCTCGGCCTGATCGAGCGACCGGGCGGTCATCTCGGTCGTGCGGTCGGGCAACTCGCCGCAGGCAACGAACTCCGCGACGACATGTTGCCGTTGTTCTGGCGAATGGCGACGCTCGCCCCCGGTTGGATTGCGTTGCTCGGGGTCAGTTGGGCGTTCGCCGCCGTGCTCGGCCGTGATCGCCCCGGTTGGTCGCTGAAGGGTGAATGGTCTGACGTGGGCATCGGTGTTGTGGCTGGTGTGTTGCTACAAATCCCGCTCATCCCCGCGCTCTACGTGGTGATCCAACTGATCGTCGGCGAGCTCGAGCCGACGGGTCGGGCGCTCGGTCTTGTCGATCAAATCGGCGGCCCGTTCGACGTGATCATGTTGTACGCGTTCGTGGCGGTCGGCGCCCCGATCGTCGAAGAGCTGTTCTACCGCGGCCTCGTGCAGCGTTCGCTCGTGGAGCGATTCGGGCCGTACATCGGCATCGGTGCGGCGTCGCTGATCTTCGGCCTCGTGCACTTTTCGCTCTTCGAGCTCCCGGCCCTCACGCTCGTCGGGTTGATCCTCGGGCTGCTCGCCTGGCGGGCCGACCGGCTGCTCCCTGCCGTCGTTGCCCACATGGTGTTCAACGCCTGGACGCTCACGATCCTGGTCGCAATCGCCTGACATCGGGGTTGCGAGGTCGATCCCCCCCGGGTGAGTCCAATGACCCGAATCGATGAGCCGCGCTGTTCATTGGCCGACGTAGCGCTCATCGCCCACCTCCCGTGACCGAAGCGGACCAGGCGACGGGAGAAGCTCTCCCGATGAGCACGACGGGAGTGACGATGGCCGCGACGAAGAAGTGCCCCAAATGCACTCGAGACATGGTGGCCCTCACGCTGACCGTCGACGGCGACGATCGGGTCCTCCGATCCTGTTCGCATTGTGATCTGCGCCAGTGGGAGATGTCGGGCGGAACGCAGACGTCGCTCGCCGGCGTCCTCCAAGAACTGACCGCCTCGCAGGACTGACTCACGACCGCGGCGGTTTCGCCGGTGCGGCCACCAACTCGCCGACCTGCGGTGCGAGAATGATCACGATGGATGAGCGTCTCGAACGCGTGCTCACCGGAATCGTCGTCGCAATCAGTTGCGGCTTTGTGTTCTGGCAGATGCAACCCGACTTGTTGCTGACCGACAGCACCCCGACCGGGGGAGACATGGGTGCCCACGTGTGGGGACCCTCGTTCCTGCGGGACGAGCTACTCCCGCGCTTTCGGTTGAGTGGATGGACCCCCGACTGGTACTCGGGGTTCCCGGCGTTCCACTTCTACATGGTCATCCCGGCGCTGTTGATCGTTCTGCTCGACATCGGATTGACGCCTTTCGTGGCGTATCCAGTCGTTGCTGCGCTCGCTGCCGGTGCCGGAGTCAGCGCCATTCAGGGTGATCGAGTGGTCGCCCGTCGCCTCACCATCGCGGTGCTCGTCGCCGCGCCGCTCCTCATCGGGATTCCGTACAACGTGGCCTTCAAGCTCGTCAGCGTCTCGGGGATCGTCCTGTTTCCGCTCGGTGCCTGGGCACTCGCCCACTTCGGGGGCATGCGCTTTCCCGGGCCGGCGTTCATGGCGGTCGGAAGCCTCGCGTTTGCCTTCGACCGATCGTTCAACATCTACGGCGGCAACGTTGCCTCGACCATGGCAGGCGAGTTCGCGGCGTCGATGTCGCTCACCCTGAGCCTCGTGGCGATCGGCCTCGTCATCCGTGGCACCCGAACAGGGCAGTACCGCCGGGTCGCAGCGGTGTTCATCGCGCTGACCGGCCTGACCCACCTCCTGCCGGCGTTCTTCGTCCTCACGGCGGTCGGCGTCACGATGATGGTGCGGCTCGCCCAACGGCGGTGGGCGTCGATTCCGTGGCTGCTGACAGCGGGCGGGTTGTCTGCGTTCGTGTCCGCGTTCTGGGTTCTGCCGTTCTTTGTCCGGACCGACTACCTGAACGACATGGGGTGGGAGCGCATCGAGCTGATCCATTCGCCGCTCGTGACCCGCAGCATCCTCAATCCGAGCGAGATCCTGAGCAACTATCCGCCGCTGCCGGTGCTGCTCGTTCTTGCAGCCGTTGGCGTCGTGCTGTCGATCGTTCGACGTGTCGAACTCGGTCTCATCCTCACGGGCACCGGCGCACTGATGGCAATCGGGTTCGTGTGGTTTCCTGACGGTCGCCTCTGGAACGCCCGAATCCTGCCGTTCTACTACCTCTGCGTCGCCCTCGTCGCGGTGATCGGCGTCGTGCTCGCCGTGCAGCTCATCGCTCGAGCATCGCTGGCGGTCCGAGGTCTCCTGGCCGCCGCCGCCCTTATCTCCTTCGCGATTCCGGCCGTTCGTGACGGCTGGATCTGGCCGGAGCCGGGTCAAGGTGCCTACCTCGCTCCCGCCGCCTGGTACACGCTGCGAGTTCTTGCGACCGCAATTCTCGTGATCGTGATCCTGACGGAACTTTCGCGTTTCGTCGCGATGTTCGCTGGACCACGATGGCCCGTCGTTGCCTTGAGCTCGCTTGCCGTTCTCGTGATGTCGCCGGCCCGCGACATCGGTTCGATGGCGTTCCCGCCGCGAAACGACCGGAGCGTCTTCGTGTGGATTGTCGACGTCTTCTTCGGGGGACCGCTGATCTGGGGCGTAATTCTCTTCGTCGCGATCATGGGGTTGGTCCTCACGTTGATGGCAGCGGCCCGAACGGTTTCGACATTGCAAGCTGCAGCAGGTGTCGCCCCGAACGTCGACGACGGGGGTCCCTCGAACGACCCTGTCGATGGACGCCGGAGCCTCCTGCCAGCCGCCGACGCCGCCCGCGAGGTTGTCCTGGCCTCACCGATCGGCGCGCTCGCAGTCGGCCTCGTCCTGTTCGGTTTGGCGTTGAACTCCGTCGGCGGCATCGGCCAGAACGAGGCGGGCGTCCGCGAGTGGAGCATGCCTGGCCTGCACATCACCTCCGACGACAACAGCTTCCTGCCCGGCTGGGCGACCTGGAACTACTCCGGTCTTCAGGCCAAACCGGGCGCGGAAGGCGGTGCCGGTGACGTCGGGCAAGGCGGCTGGGAGGAGTACCGACACATCCAGCGCACGATGCTCGGCGTCGGCGAAGAGGTCGGTTGCGGGCGGGCGATGTGGGAGTTTGCCCCGGAGCTCAATCGCTACGGCACCACGATGGCGATGATGTTGTTGCCAACCTGGACGAACGGCTGCATTGGATCGATGGAGGGGCTGTACTTCGAGGCGACGCCAACGGTGCCGTATCACTTCATGCTGCAGTCTGATTTGTCGGCGCCATCTCGCCGGATCGGCGACACCCAGAGCGTCGGCGGCCCTTCGCGGGCGATGCGCGATCTGCCGTACGGGGACTTCGACATCGACGTCGGCGTCGATCGCATGCACGAACTCGGCGTTCGGTACTACCTGTCGTTCTCACCGCAGTCGATCAAGGCCGCCCGAGACCATCCAGCGTTGACCGAGATCGCCGCGTCCGCACCGTGGGTGATCTTCGAGACCGATGCGCCCGTCGTCGAAGCGCTCACCGTCGAACCGGTCGTGATCGACGGCGTCCGCAATCATCAGGATCAGTGGCTCGACCTCGGCATCGAGTGGTTCACGGCTGGCGTCGGCCTCGATCAGGTTCGTCCAGCGTCGAGCGGGCCGGCCTCCTGGCAACGAGTCGATGCGAGCGAGATCGTCGAACGCTACGAGGCGCCCGACACCCGGTTGGCCGGCTCGGTCGGAGCTGACGACGAGGCGCTCGCTGGCCTCCTTCCGGTGACGGCCGTCGCCGATCCTGCGTCGGTCGGCGACATCGAACTCGACACCGATCGCATTCGATTCTCCGTCGACACGATCGGGACACCAATCCTCATTCGAACGTCGTACTTCCCGGCGTGGAAAGTCGATGGTGCGGAGGGGCCATATCGAGTTGCCCCGAACGCGATGGTGGTCGTGCCGACCGAGAACACCGTCGAGCTGCGATACGGCCGAACACTCGTCGATTGGGTGTCCCTTCTGCTCACGGCGCTCGGGTTCGCCGGGCTGATGGGTCTCGGCAGACTGCCGTTCGGTGCCGCCGATGAAGACGAGAATGAGGGCCGAACCGGCCTGCTCGACCCCGTCGACGAAGCCGACGTGGACGATGACGAAGTCGACGATGTTGGCGCAGCCGAGAACGATGACGAAGCCGAGAACGATGACGCAGCCGACGATGCTGACGCTCCCGATGATGCGGAGCTCACGCCACCACCGGTGCCAACTCCCGTCGCGGTGCTTGCGCCTCCACCTGTGCCGCGTTCTGCCGACGGAGGGCTATGAGCAGACGCCGGCTCCGGTTCTTCGTCGCGGTCGCCCTCACCGCCACGTTGATCGATCTGTTCGGCTACCTGACTCTGCGAGAGCTCGGTTTTCGATGGTGGGCCGCCGATATCGCCGCGCTCGTGACCGCGGCGATCGCCGGGATCTCGGCACATCGACGATTCACCTTGCAGAACGATCCCAACCTGCGCTGGATCCATCGCCCCATCGCCTTTGTTTCTTCCACCGTCATCGCCGGATTCGTCGATCTCGCCGTGCTGTCGATCTCGGCCGACCGTGGCTGGGTCGCCAAGCTCATCGCGATCGGTGCGGCGGCCGCCGTTCGAGCGATCTCGAATCGATGGTTCCTGTTTCGGGTCGTCCGCAACGAACAGCACGAACCGGCCCGTCGGACTCCGCCGCTTGGTGCGCTCCGGCTGTCCGTGGTGATCCCGGCCTACCGGGAAGCAACCCGAATCGCCGGGACCATCGAGACACTCCACGAGCACCTGGTCGGGCTCCTCGACGCGGACGAGTTCGAGATCCTGGTCATCGACGACGGCTCCGGAGACGACACGGCATCGACCGCCACCGCAACCGGTCTCGCCACCGGGATCGAGCTCCCGAAGAACCTCGGCAAGGGCGGCGCTGTTCGCGAAGGCATGCTCGCCGCGACAGGGCGCAGCGTCGTGTTTCTCGATGCCGACCTTGCTTACGGGCCCGATGAGGTCATTCGCTTGATGATGGAGCTCGAACGCGGGTGGGACGTCGTCGTGGGCTCGCGGCGCGAGTCGCGTCTGGTGACCCGCTCGAGTGCCGGGCTCATTCGAGATGTCGGCGGACGCCTCGTCAACCTCGCTACCCACGTGCTGCTCCTCGGCCAGTATCGAGACACCCAGGCTGGATGCAAGGGCTTCCGACGTGACGTCGCTCACCTGATCTTCAGCAAGACGAAGCTCAATGGCTTCTCCTTCGACATCGAGATCTTCCACCTCGTCGAACGATGGCGGCTGACGCTCCACGAGATCCCGATGACCGTCGCCGAGACCGAGTCGAGCACGGTCAATCTGGTGCGCGACACGCTTCGACTCCTTGCCGACATCGGCCGAATCAGACGCTGGTCGGCGAGGGGCGAGTACACCGACGACGGCCGTCTTGCCGCCCTGCCCGAGGCATCTTCGTTGCGATCGGCTGCATGACGTGACGAACGCACTGCTCATGGCTATGCCTCGGCATGCCGACGAACACGTGACACGATGACCGACCGACCCCGGCGGGCCGACGACTCCACACAGGTGAACTCCCATGGCTGACATCGATGCGATCTTCAAGGCCTACGACGTCCGCGGCCTCGCCGAGGACCAGATCGACGAACCGCTCTGCCGCAGTATCGGCGCCGCGTTCGGTCGCTTCGTTGCGGCCGACGAGGGGGCTACGAGCATCGTGCTCGGCCACGACATGCGGCCCACCGGACCGGCATATGCCGCGGCCTTCGCCGACGGCGTCATGAGCCAGGGTCTCGACGTCGTCCACCTCGGTCTCGTCTCGACCGACATGCTCTATTTCGCGTCGGGCGCCCTGGGCATGCCTGGAGCGGTTTTCACCGCGTCACACAACCCGGCCGAGTATCAGGGCATCAAGATGTGCCGCTCGGCTGCGGCGCCGCTCGGCTCGGACTCGGGCCTTGACACGATCCGCGACGACAGCCGACAGCTCCTGCCTGCGGCGGCGACGACCGGGTCGATGACCGAGCGCAACATGCTCGACGACTTCGCCGACCATGTGTTGTCGTTCGTCGACGTCGCCGAGTGTCGTCCCCTCAAGGTCGTCGCTGACACCGCGAATGGCATGGGCGGCCTGGTCGTGCCGGCCGTTTTCGATCGGCTCCCGTTCGAGCTCGACATCCTCTATCCCGAACTCGACGGTACGTTTCCCAACCACCCGGCCGATCCGCTCCAGGAGGTCAACCAGGTCGATCTGAAAGCCCGCGTCCTCGAGACCGGTGCCGACGTCGGACTGGCCTTCGACGGCGATGCCGACCGGGTCTTCCTTGTCGACGGAAACGCCGAGGGTGTATCGGGATCGCTGACCACCGCAATGGTCGCCAAGCAGGTCCTCGAACGCGAACCCGGCGCCACGATCATCCACAACTTGATCTGCTCGAAGGTTGTCCCCGAGATCATCGCCGAGGGTGGGGGCACCGCCGTTCGGACCAAGGTCGGGCACTCGTTCATCAAGGCGGTCATGGCCGAGACCGGTGCCGCGTTCGGCGGCGAACACTCCGGTCACTACTACTTCCGCGACAACTTCCGGGCCGACTCTGGCCTGATCACCGCGGTTGTTGTCCTCGCCGCTATGTCGACCGCCGACTCCTCGCTCGCTGACCTCGTTGGACCGCTCCGCCGCTACTCGGCGTCGGGCGAGATCAACACCCGTGTGCCCGACGCCAACGCCGTGATCGACCGTGTCGCCGACGCCTACAGCGGTGTGAAGCAGGATCGCCTCGATGGCCTCACTGTCGACCATGGCGACTGGTGGTTCAACCTGCGTCCGTCCAATACCGAACCGCTGCTGCGTCTCAACCTCGAAGCCGCCGACGACGATGCCGTCGCCGAACGTGTCAACGAGGTCAAGAGCCAGTTCTCGGTGTGAGTTCTAGACTGTCGGACATGGCGCTCGCTCAAGCTCTGCTCGACATCCTCGCCTGCCCTGAGGACAAAGGCCCCCTGTACTACGTGGAGGACGAGAACCTCTTGTACAACCCGAGGCTGACCCGTCGGTACGACATCGAGGGGGATATTCCGGTGATGTTGATCGACGAAGCAACGACGGTCGACGACGCCGAACATGCCCGATTGATGGCGCTCGTCGAGGAGCGGGGCCTCCGCACGACCTTCGAGGCCTGAGCGGCGACAGAGGCGGACCCGGATGGAACGACTCGCTGGCAACATCCAGAACTATGCCTGGGGGTCGCATCACCATCTCGCGTCTCTGCGAGGCGAAGCCGACAGTTCGGAGCCCGAAGCCGAGCTTTGGCTCGGTGCGCACCCCAAGTCTCCGAGCACCCTCCCCGACAGGGGGGTCACGCTCGCCGAGGCCATCGAGGCCAACCCCGAGCGGGAACTTGGCGATGTCGTGCTTCGTGAGCACGGGTCAGCGCTGCCCTTCTTGTTGAAGCTGCTCGCCGCAGACCAGCCACTCAGCATCCAGGCGCACCCGAGCCTCGAACAGGCACGCGCCGGGTTTGCCCGCGAAGACGCTGCCGGGATCGACCGCGGAGCCTTCAACCGGACGTACCGCGACGACAACCACAAACCCGAACTCATCTGCGCGATCACGCCGTTCGAGGCCATGATCGGATTTCGGGCCCCAGCGGAGACGGCAGAGCTGTTCCGGGCGCTTGCCCTCGACGTCACCCCGGCGCTCGCGCCGATCGTCGCAACGCTCCGGCAAGGGGACATTCACGCCGCCGTCGAGACGATCCTGACGCTTGACAAGGCGGTGTCGGTCGCCGCCGTCGACGCGATTCGGGTCGCGTGTAGCCGGGCCGCGCCTACCGCATGGGCGGCCGAAGCCGACCTGTTGGCTCGCCTCTCCGACGCCAACCCCGGCGATCCCGGCGTCGTCACCGCAGCGCTGCTCAATCGGGTGATGCTCGATCCGGGCGAAGCCCTGTACCTCGACGCCGGACATCTGCACGCCTACGTCGGCGGGTTCGGGGTCGAAGTCATGGCGAACTCCGACAACGTGCTTCGAGGCGGTCTCACCCCCAAGTACATCGATGTGCCAGAGCTGCTGTCGATCGTCGTCGCGGAGCCACTCGTACCCGATGTGCTCACCGCAGACGAGCACGGCCGCTACACGACGCCCGCCCCGGAGTTCGCGCTCACCCGATGGGCGAACGCCGACGCCATCCACCACATCGCGGACGGCCCACAGATCGTCGTTGCGGTGGGTTCACCGGCCACGATCGCCGCCGAGCACACGGTTCTCACACTTCAACCGGGCGATGCGGCATGGTTGGCGCACGGTGACCAGGTCTCGATGACTGCGGCGGCCGACGTGTTCATCGCCTCGGTCGGCCGATCCCGTACACTCATCAACGGCTGAACAGACGTTTCCGAGGCCAGCTGGCCCCAGCTCCATTCCTCGCCGAAGCACCGACTTCGGACCGAATCCCAACCCGGGTATGCCCTCCCAGGAGTATTTGCTATGACGTTCACCGACTTCAAGGTCGCCGATCTCGACCTGGCTGCGTTCGGCCGCAAGGAGATCAGCCTCGCCGAGCACGAGATGCCCGGCCTCATGGCGCTGCGGGCCGAATACGGCGACGAGCAACCGCTCGCCGGCGCCAACATCACCGGATCGCTCCACATGACGATCCAGACCGCCGTCCTGATCGAGACCCTCACCGCGCTCGGTGCGAAGGTTCGGTGGGCCTCGTGCAACATCTTCTCGACCCAGGACCATGCCGCCGCCGGCGTCGTCGTCGGCCCGGAGGGCACTGCAGACGACCCCAAGGGCATCCCGTGCTTTGCGTGGAAGGGTGAGACGCTCGAAGAGTACTGGTGGGCGACCAGCCAGATCCTGATGTGGCCGGACACCGAGACCGGAGGCCCCAACCTCATTCTCGACGACGGTGGCGACGCCACGATGATGGTCCACAAGGGTCTCGAGTTCGAGAAGGCCGGGGGAGTGCCCGAACCCGATGAGGACGACCCCGAAGAGTGGAAGGTCTTCCTCGGCACGCTTGCCAAGATCTACGAAGATGACCCGGAGGTCTGGCACCGGATCGCTCCCGGCATCCGCGGGGTGTCCGAAGAGACCACCACCGGCGTGCATCGCCTCTACCAGATGCTCGAAGCCGGCGAATTGCTCTTCCCGGCAATCAACGTCAACGACTCGGTCACCAAGTCCAAATTCGACAACTTCTACGGCACTCGCCACAGCCTCATCGACGGCATCAACCGAGGCACCGATGTGATGATCGGTGGCAAGACGGCGGTCGTCCTCGGCTTCGGAGATGTCGGCAAGGGCTGCGCCGATTCACTCCGTGGCCAGGGCGCCCGGGTCATCGTGACCGAAGTCGACCCGATCAACGCACTGCAAGCAGCCATGCAGGGCTATCAGGTGGCCCGCCTCGAAGACGTGGTCGACACCGCCGACATCTTCATCACCGCCACCGGCAACAAGGACATCATCCTCGCCGACCACATG
>JAHDDK010000008.1:25544-62656 GCA_020629375.1 Acidimicrobiales bacterium | reverse complement strand
TTCGACAACGAGATCGACATGGCCGGCCTCGAGAAGATGAGCGACGTCCAGCGCACCAATATCAAGCCGCAGGTCGACGAGTACGTCTTCCCCGACGGCCACTCGGTGATCATCCTCTCCGAAGGTCGCCTGCTGAACCTCGGCAACGCCACCGGACATCCGAGCTTCGTGATGTCGGCGAGCTTCACCAACCAGGTCCTCGCCCAGATTGAGCTGCACCGCAATGCCGAAGAGATGGGACTGAGCGTCAACGTGCTGCCCAAACTCCTCGACGAGAAGGTCGCCCGACTTCACCTCGATGCGCTTGGCGTCAAGCTCACCGAGATGAGCAAGGACCAGGCCGACTACCTCGGCATTCCTGTCGACGGCCCCTACAAGCCCGAGCACTACCGCTACTGATTCTTTGCCGCACGGCGGGATCCGTCGTCGAACCCAGCGGGGTTCGCCTCCTCGACCCGCGCTGCGGATTGCCGGAGGTCGGTGCTCGTCGTTCGCCGCACGGCGGGATCCGTCGTCGAGCCCATACCCACAGTGGGTGAGTGATTTGGCCTGTGGTGTTGCGGATTGTGATTGGCGAGAATGAACGGGTGCGTTTTCGTTCGGCCCGTTGGTCTGCCCTTGCGTCACTACTGCTCTTCGGAGCGGTGGTGACGATCGTGGCGAGCGACGAGCCCGATGCTGCCTCAGCCGCCACCTCGTGTGCGCAGGCGGCCGAACCGACGATGATCGAGGTCCTGCGGCTCGACATCGGCGCCGATGCCGAACTCATCGACACCGAGCCGACCTACTCGCTCGATCGTCGCGGCCAACTCGCCACCGTCGGTCGCGTCACGTACTGCCTCGAGCTCGACGGGACATTCGCAGCCGCAACGTTCGATGCCCCGGACCAAAACCCTGCTCTGCTCGGTGTGCCGGTCACCGACGAGTCTGACGCTCAGGGCCGGATCGCCGTCACGGTAGTGGCGAACGTGGCTGGAGTTCCCACAGGCGACGACCTCTCGGGATCCATCGAGTTCTATCCCTACAACTACACACCCGCCCAAACGATGGGTGTTCCGGGCGCGTCGGGCGAGGTCTATGACGCAGACGACCTTCATGGGCAACTCCGCCACGGCGCCATGCAGATCCACGCCGCCGACCCAGCGACCGGAGCGCCGGTCACCGTCTTTGCCTACAACCGCTGGGCGTTTGCCGGCGTCGACGATCTCGGCATCGGCAACAACGATGGGGTGCATCCGGACTGGACGTTCGAACAGAACGCCGACCAGTACGCCTCGGCTCGCCTTCGGGTTTTTGCCTCCGAGGCGGCTGGCAGCATCACCGACCCGGGAGCGCTTCAGACCGGCGGCATCGTTCCGCGAGAGCCCGGTGCAACAGCCGGTCGAACCTTCGTCGAGGGCGTCGCCCCGAACGCGGATCAGGTGCGCGCCAGCACGTTCTACGACGGGGCGACCAAACGATCCCGAGTCCGTGACGTTGCGCCCGATGGAAGTTTCGTCATTCCGATCGATGTGCCCGCCCGGCAACGGAGCCACACGGCCATGATCGAAGCGCGCGTCGACGGCACGTGGGCGCGGGTGTACACGGTGGCCGACGTCGCCGGTGGCGATGTGTACCTCGTCCAGGGGCAGTCGAACGCGGTCGCACGAGTCTTCGGTGGCGGGATCGGGGCCGAGGCCGAGCTCGCATCACCATGGATTCGGACGTTCGGCTCGTCGTCGCGGACTCATGCTCCGGACTCGATGAGTTGGACCGAGGCGGGCGCGGACAACGGATACGGAGTCGGCGAGGTCGGCCAGTGGGGTCTGACCCTCGGCGCCGAGCTGTTGCGGACAACGGGTGTCCCCGTCGCCGTCATCAACGGCGCCGACGGCGGCAAACCCGCCTCGTTCTTCCAGCGAAACGCTGCCGACCCTCTTGATCCAGCAACCAACTACGGACGATTCCTCGAACGTCTCCAACGCTCTGGCGTCGACCAATCGGCGATGGTCATCGGCTGGTATCAAGGCGAGTCTGACCACCTGAATCCCGAGCCTCACCGGCAAGGGGTGAATGCACTGTTCGACGACTGGCTCGCCGACCTTCCATCGCTCGAACGCATCCACCTCGTGCAAATCCACAACGGCTGTCGCTCCCGCGACGTACCGGACGGCGACCTCGACGTCCGTGAGGTTCAGCGACAGATCTCTCTCGCCCGCGCCGAGGTCGACCTCGTGAGCACGGTGGCCCTTCCGGATCATGACGGCTGCCACTACACCCCCGACGGGTATCGAGCGCTTGGCGTGCAACTCGCTCGGTTGACCGAACGAGATGTTCTCGGGGCCAGCGTGCCCTCCGGCATCGACAGCCCCGTTGCGGTTGAGGCCAACCTGCAGACGGGTCCCGACTCGGTCGTGCGAGTCCGATTCGACTCCGTCGATCGCATTCTCCCGAGTGGCACGACGGAGTTCTCGATCAGCGACGGCACCGCCGTGGTCGAGGTGATCGGTGGACCCGGCACCGTCGACCTCGTCCTTGCGTCAACCCCAGCGCCGAACTCGACGGTTCGATACCTCGGCGTTGCGAGCCCGTGGCCCACGACCGCTTGGGGCGCAGCTCTTGCGGCCTTCGACGGCCTACCGATTGGCACTGCCCAACCGCCCGACCCGGTCATCGGATGTGTCGCCGACGCCGCCGGACTCCGGTGGGAGTCGGTCGCCGGAGTCGACACGTATCAGGTCCGGCGCGACGGCCGTTGGCTGGCTACATCGAGCGATACGACGTACACCACTTCGACTACCGGACATGAGTTCGTGATCCGCTATCGCTCGGCGGGGGCCACAGTCGACATCGACTGTCAGGCCGGTCAACCGACAGGGGGATGCGACGCTTCCGATGGCCTGCTGCGCTGGGACCCGGTGCCCGGTGCCGACACGTACCAGGTGCGGCGCGACGGCCGTTGGCTCGCCACCACCGGGGGTACGACCTACGCCACGACGACCACCGGACACAGCTTCGTGATCCGACATCGAATCAACGGAAGCGTGATCGACGTCGACTGCGAATAGATCGGCGAAGATTCGCCCTCGCTGATCGGGCATATGCTGCCCTCACAGTGGAGGTGTGGACGGCCGTCGGTCTCCTGGCACTGGCGCTCGGCGTCGGTGTGTATGGGGCGATCATCGGCGCAGGCGGTGGCTTCCTCATGGTGGCCGGACTCACGCTGATCTTCGGTCTCGACGGTGCCGTGGCCGTCGGTACCAGCGTCGTGACCACATTCGTCATCCAGGCCTCCGGTGCGCTCACGTACACCCGTCAGGGCATGGTCGAGTGGGCGTCAGCCCAATGGTTCGTGCTCGGGTCGGTACCGGTGGCATTCGCAACCGGTGCGTGGTTGGCCGACCGCATTCCGCAACGGGGCTTCGACCTGATCGTCGGGCTGCTGCTGGTTGCCTTGGCCGTCTTCGTCGTCGCTGTTCGATCACCTGGAGATGATTCTGGCGAGCCCGCTCCACCGAATCGGGCCAGCCTCGTCGTATCCGGATCGATGATCGGCACGCTTTCCGGGGGTCTCGGCGTTGGGGCGGGACTGGTGACGGTGCCGCTGCTCTCGCGGCTGCAGCGACTGTCTGCCCATCGAAGTGCAGCAACCACCACGGCGACTGGTGCTCTCTCGGGACTGGCAGCCGCAACGGGGCACTCGCTCGCCGGCACCCCCCGATGGGGATACCTCCCAATGCTCCTCGTCGGCGCCGCCGTCGGTGGCCGGCTCGGAGCGAGCAAGGCTCGAGATCTCACCCCGCGGACCGTCCTCAGCTTGCTCGCGGTCGGGCTCATCGCTGCCGGATTGCCGCTGCTCATCCGTGGAGCTATTGCGCTCGCCTGATCGTCTCGTAGCGCAGCGGGTCGTCCTACCGGTCGCCTTTGGCGCAGTTGTCGGGGCCGCCGCATGCGAGACGCGACGAAAACGACAAGAGCCCACGGCCGATCGCCACGGGCTCTTGTCGCTCGGTGTCCGGGGATCAGATGGCGAGGGCCCGGGTCGTCGAAGGAAGCTCGGCACGTTGGCGGCTGACGATCACGTAGCCGGTCGAGATCGCGAACTGGACGATCGCTGGGGCGATGTCGCCGCCGGGGTCGCCGTTGGCGATGTGGAACACGACGGCGCAGGCGCACAGGGCGGCGAGGCCGGCTGCCGCAGCGACGCCGAGTTGGCGGAATCGGGGCAACAAGGCCAGCAGGAGGACGGCGACTGCGGCGAGTTCGAGCGAGCCGATCGTGGCCCAACCCGCTTCGCTGAGACGGCCCTATTCGACAGCGTTCGACAGAAATTTCTCGAAGAGGTTCGTTCGCGGGCGCGACGCGACGGTTTGACCCCGATGTCGCGCTCTTGTCGGTCGCATGGTGTCAGAGGGGCTTCGTACGTTTCGGGCATGCGTTCCCTGACTGTTCGAGCCACGCTCGATTCGCTGATTGCTGTCGATCACCCATGCGTGCTCTGCCGATCGCCGGCCCGGGGACTGTGCCGGGTGTGTGCTGATCGATTGGATCCGCCAAACGCGCTGGCACCGCCTGGTGTCGATCGACTCCATGCGCTGGCTGGCTACGACGGAAGCGGGCGAGATCTTGTTCGGGAGATCAAACTGCGAGGACGTCGCGCTCCGCTGGTTCCGCTCGCCCGTGCGCTGACCTCGGGGATTCACGTCGAGCCCGACCTCATCGTGCCGATTCCGTCGAGTCGAAGCGGTCGACGCACTCGTGGTTGGGACCCGCCTGCGCATCTTGCGGCGCTCATCGCGCGGAACCTCTCCACCCGCCCCGCGGTGCGGCAAGTGCTCGTGCGGCGAGACCGGCGATCGCAGCACGGCACTGGTCGGGACGAACGGCTCCGCGGTCCGAAGCTCTCGGTTCGCCCCCGGTCTCGGATGCCGGCTCATGTGCTGATCGTCGATGACGTGATGACCACCGGGGCAACCCTCACGAGAGCCGCCGAGCAGATACGTGCGGCCGGAGCGCAGACGGTCGACGCTCTGGTCATCGCGACCGTGTGATGTATTTCTCCGATCAAGTCTCGGTACGTTAGTGTCGAATGTCACATACCCGGCGATCAGCGTTGATCGGCGACAAATCCGCAGTGTGAGCCTTTTGCGAGCCTGCGGCGACAAAACGGAGGATGCCCATGCAGGTGAACATCAGCTCTCGGCGAACGGTTGTGAGTGACCGGCTCTCGGATCTGACTCGGTCCAAGATCAACCGCCTGGAGAAATACGTTCCTGGTCTCGAACGTGCTGATGTTCACTTTTCGGAAGAGCGAAATCCTCGAATCGCCGAGAAGGAGACGTGTGAGGTGATGCTCGAGGGCGACGGCCATCGGGTCCGGACCAAGGTGACGGCCACCGATCCGTACACGGCGATCGACCTTGCGGCCGGCAAGCTCGAGCATCAGCTCCACAAGCTGAAGACGAAGATGCATCGTCACGAACACAACGGCGAGCATTCGATTCGGATGGATCCGGCCGCGCCGGCGCCGGCGGAACCGGCCGTCGAGGTCGATGACGACAACACGTCGAAGATTGTCAAGAAGAAGCAGTTCGTGATCGAGCCGATGATGCCGGACGATGCGGTGCTCCAGATGGAGCTACTTGGCCACGACTTCTTCCTCTTCACCAACGCCGAGACCAATCGGTCTGCCGTTGTCTACCTGCGGGACGACGGAGACATCGGCTTGATCGACGCGGAGTAGTCCGCCGCACGTCCTCGGGATGAAATGCTTGTCCGCGACGGTTGGTCGCCGACATGAGCAACGTGATCGTGCCGTGCCCCAGCTCAAGCCCGTGCGCCGATAGCCTTGGTGCGCCATGAGCATCTTCAAGAAAGTGCTCCGGAGCGGTGAAGGCAAGAAGCTCCGAGCCCTCGAATCCCTCGTCCCAGATATCGGCGCGCTCGAGCCCGAGATGCAGAAGCTCAGCGATGACGCTCTTCAGGCGAAGACGGCCGAGTTCCGTCAGCGGCTCGACAACGGGGCGAGCCTCGACGATCTGCTGGTCGAGGCGTTCGCCGTCGTGCGCGAGGCGAGTGTGCGCACCTTCGGGATGCGGCACTATGACGTCCAGCTCATGGGCGGCGTTGCCTTGCACCTCGGGTGGGTGGCCGAGATGCGTACCGGCGAGGGCAAGACACTCGTGTCGACGTTGCCCGTGTACCTCAATGGGCTGACCGGAGATGGCCTTCACGTCGTCACGGTCAATGACTACCTTGCTGCCCGCGACGCCGAACTGATGGGGCGTCTCCACAAGTGGATGGGCCTGTCGGTGGGTCTGATCATTCCTGGCGGCGGTGATTCCAACTTCAAGCGTGAGCAGTACGCGTGCGACGTCACGTATGGCACGAACAACGAGTTCGGCTTCGACTACCTACGCGACAACATGGCGATGTCCGCCGAAGCACGCGTTCAGCGAGGTCATACGTACTGCATCGTCGACGAGATCGATTCGATCCTGATCGACGAGGCCCGGACCCCGCTGATCATCAGCGGTCGGGTCGCCGACGCCACGCAGGTGTATTACCGGTTTGCGAGTATCGCTCGCTCATTGCAGCGAGACGTCGACTACGACGTCGACGAAGAGAAACGCATCGTCGCCCCGACCGAAGACGGTGTGCGCTCGGTCGAAGCCGCGCTCGGCATCGACAACCTCTACGACCCGGCGTCGGCCAACGCCAACCTCGTCCATCAACTACTCGCCGCGCTGAAGGCGAAGGAGTTGTACAAGCGCGACAAGGAGTATCTGGTCGACGGGGGAGAGGTGAAGATCGTTGACGAGTTCACCGGTCGTGTCCTTGAGGGTCGGCGCTGGTCAGACGGCTTGCATCAGGCTGTCGAGGCGAAGGAAGGCGTCAAGATCAAGGACGAGAACCGCACGCTCGCCACGATCACGTTGCAGAACTACTACCGCCAGTACGGCAAGTTGGCCGGAATGACCGGTACAGCGCAGACCGAGGCCGCCGAACTCGCTGCCACCTATGGGCTCCAGGTGGTGCAGGTTCCGACCAACAAGCCGGTCGTTCGCGATGACATGGCCGACCTGATCTTCAAGACCGAGGACGGCAAGTTCTCCGCGGTCGCTGACGACATCGAGGAGTGCCATCGCACGGGACAGCCGGTACTTGTCGGCACGGTGTCGGTCGAAAAGTCCGAGAAGCTCTCCCGTGTGCTCGACAAGCGGGGGATCAAGCACACGGTCCTCAACGCGAAGCAGCACACCTCCGAAGGTCACGTCGTCGCGCAGGCCGGACGGCTCCACGGAGTGACCGTGGCGACCAACATGGCGGGCCGCGGCGTCGACATCATGCTCGGCGGCAATCCGGAGGGCCTCGCCGAGCGGGACTGTCGAGGCGATCAACTCGAACCGGGTACAGACGAGTACGACGCCCGGTTTGCGGACTTGCTCGACAAGTACACCGAGCAGTGCCAGACCGAAGGCGATCGCATCCGCGAGCTCGGCGGTCTCTACGTGCTCGGCACCGAACGCCACGAGAGCCGCCGCATCGACAATCAGCTTCGTGGACGGTCTGGTCGTCAGGGCGACCCGGGACGCAGTCGTTTCTACCTGTCGCTCGAAGACGACCTCATGCGCCTGTTCGCTACGGGCGCAATGAACTACGTCATGGATCGGGCGCTCCCGGACGATGTGCCGATCGAGGCGAAGATGGTGACCAAAGCCATCGAGCGGGCCCAGAACACGGTCGAGGCAAAGAACGCGGAGGCTCGCAAGAACGTCCTGAAGTACGACGAGGTGATGAACGAGCAGCGCAAGGTCATCTACCAGCGCCGCAAGGCCATCCTCGAGGGCGAGGATCTGCGAGATGAGGCGGTCGAAGCGGTCGCGTCGTTGGTCGATTCGCTGATCGAGACGCACGCTGGCGCCGAGCACCCCGAGGAGTGGGACGTCGACTCGCTCGAAACCGAAGTCCAGGGCTATTGGCCGACAACGCTCACCGGCGACGACTTCGCGGACGAGCCCAACGGACAGGCGTTGTACGAAACGCTCGCAGCTGACGCGATCGGTCGATTCGAAGAACGTGAAGGCGTCGTCGGCGACGACGTGATGCGGCAGGTCGAGCGGCAGATCATGTTGCGCCTGATCGACCAACGTTGGCGAGAGCATCTCTACGAGATGGATCACCTCCGGGACGGTATTCACCTGCGGGCGATGGGTCAGAAGGACCCGGCCACCGAGTGGCAGCGTGAAGGCTTCGAGATGTTCGGCACGATGATGTCGGCGATCGACAACGAGTTCGTTCGCTACCTCATGCACGTCGAGGTGAAGGAGCAGGAACCGGCTGATGCCGCTCCCGACGAGCCGAAGATCGAAGCGACGGCCACGAAGGAGGCCGCGTCGGCATCCTCGGGTGCGGATGCAGCTGCGCCACAACCCGAGGCATCCCAAGACGCTGCCCCGGTGACGAAGGTCAACGATGCCTTCGAGAACGTCGGTCGCAACCAACCCTGCCCCTGTGGTTCGGGATCGAAGTTCAAGCACTGCCACGGACGCTGAGGACCCATGGACGATTATTCGGACGCCTTCGCGGCGCTGCGCGCCCGGCTTGCGGAGGCGAACACGTACCTGAAGATCCCCGAGCTGCGGGCCCGACAGCCCCAGCTCGAGGCGGAGATGTCGCGCCCCGATCTCTGGGATGACGCGGATGCCGCCCGCCAGGTGCAGACCGAATTGTCGTCGGTGAATGACGATCTGGCCCTGTTCGATCGCCTGACCAGCAGCATCGACGATGCCGAAGTGCTCGCCGAGCTTGCGGCCGAAGAAGGCGACGAGTCCCTTGGCGAGGAGATCTCCACGACCATCGCTTCGGCCGAAGCAGAGCTCGACGCACTCGAGCTTCGATCGTTGTTCATCGGTGAGTTCGATGAACGTGACGCGGTTTGCCAGGTGAAGTCCGGGGAGGGTGGCACCGATGCCCAGGACTGGGCCGAGATGCTGCTCCGGATGTACGAGCGATGGGCGAAGAATCGTGGCCTGGACTACGAGCTTGTCTCCGCAAATGACGGCACCGAGGCTGGCATCTCTCAAGCCGAGTTCATGGTGAAGGGCAGACACGCCTACGGCTTGTTGCACGGTGAGCACGGCGTGCATCGGCTCGTACGGATCTCGCCGTTCAACAACGAGGGCAAGCGTCAGACTGCGTTCGCCAGTGTGCAGGTCGCTCCGTTCTTCGAGGCGATGGCCGACGAGGTCGACATCGACGAGAAGGACCTGCGGATCGACACCTATCGATCGTCCGGCGCGGGCGGCCAGCACGTCAACGTGACCGACTCGGCGGTCCGAATTACCCACCTGCCGACCGGTGTCGTCACGAGCTGTCAGAACGAACGCAGCCAGCATCAGAACAAGGACCGCGCCATGCAGATGCTTGCGGCCAAGCTGCTCGATCTCGAACGCAAGAAGCGCGCCGAAGAGATCGCGGCCATCACCGGCGAGCAGAGCAATGTCGGCTTTGGCTCGCAGATCCGGTCGTATGTGCTGCAGCCATATCAAATGGTGAAAGACCTCCGCACCGAGCATGAGACAGGTAATGTCGACTCCGTGCTGGGCGGCGCGCTCGACCCGTTCATGGAGTCGTACTTGCGATGGAACCGTGCAGAAGGTGAATCCGCCTCGTGATCAAACTCGAGAATGTCTCGAAGGCCTACAGTCCCGACTCTCCCGCACTGATCGACGCTAACGTCGAGATCGAGAAGGGCGAGTTCGTCTTTCTCGTCGGTGCGTCCGGTTCGGGCAAGTCGACATTCATTCGGCTCCTCAACCGTGAGGAGCGCCCGACTCAGGGCAAGGTCTACGTGGCCGGCAAAGACATCGTGAAGCTGTCGAGCTGGAAGGTTCCGTATCTCCGCCGCAACATCGGCTGCATCTTCCAGGACTTTCGCCTGCTGCCCAAGCGCACGGTCGCCGAGAACGTGGCGTTCGCACTCGAAGTGATCGGCCGGCCCAAACACGTGGTCGATCAACAGGTTCCGGCCATTCTCGACCTGGTCGGTTTGTCGGAGAAGACGCACCGTATGCCGAACGAGTTGTCCGGTGGTGAGCAGCAGCGCGTGTCGATCGCCCGAGCGTTCGTCAACCGGCCGCTGATCCTCCTTGCCGATGAGCCGACTGGCAACCTCGACCCCGATACGGCTGTCGGCATCATGCGGCTTCTGGACCGCATCAACCGCACCGGCACGACGGTGGTCATGGCCACTCACGACCGCGGGATCGTCGACACGATGCGTCGCCGGGTGATCGAGCTCAGCGACGGCCGGATCGTCCGCGACCAGTCGGGCGGCCAGTACCGATGATCAGCAAAACACGGTTCCTTCTGGCCGAGACTGGTCAGAACATCTGGCGCAACATCCTCCTCACGATTGCCTCGATCCTCGTGGTCGGCGTGTCGCTCGGACTCTTCGGTGCGTCGCAGCTGCTCGCCCGTGGCGTCGACAACGCGACCGCCCGCTGGGAAGGCGGCATCGAGTTCGTCGTTTTCATGAAGTCGGACGCCGAACAGAGTCAGCTTGACGCCATCGAGACGCTTCTCTCGTCGAGTCAGGGTCAAGAGATCGACGAATGGGTTTTCGTTGACAAAGAGCAGACCTTCGAGGAGTTCACCGAGTTCTTTGCGGGAGACGAAGAGCTGCTCGCGACGATTTCGGTCGACACGATGCCGCCGTCGTACCGGATTCGCCCGACCGATACGAACGCGGGTGCAGTCGAAGCGCTCGGCCAAACCTTCGAGGCGCGCCCGGGCGTGCGATCGGTGGTCTTCGCCGCCGACGTCATCCGCGAGATTCAGAACAATGCCAGTCGTCTCACCCAGATCCTGCTCGGCGTGAGCGGTGTACTCATCGCGGCGTCGGTCATCGTGATCCTGACGACGTTGAGCATCGCGATCTCTGGACGTCGCAACGAGATCGAGATCATGAAGCTCGTCGGCGCGTCGAATTGGTTCATCCGTATCCCGTTCATGATCGAAGGCATGGTTCAGGGGGTGGTCGGTGCGCTGCTGGCGCTGCCTGCCCTCGCCTGGGTACGAACGCAGGTGATCGAAGAGTTCTCCGAGTCCGACAACCTCCGCCTTCTCGAAGGCTTCCGCGTCACCGACGATGAGTTTCTTTTGATCTCGCTCGCGGTCCTCGCCATCGGCACGGTGGTCGCCACGATCGGCTCCGTTGTCGCTGTTAGCCGCTACCTGAACGTGTGAGTTGCGCGACGCGGGGGTCTAACCCTTGTCGCGCTTTGCCAGATCGGCGGTGGTTTTCCCGCTGGACTACGGTCTCGTCGTTGGCGAGCAGGGGAGTCATCCGATGGCACAAACAGTGAAGGCAGTCGTCGCACGCGAGAAAGGTGCGCCCGTTGAGGTGGTCGACATCGAGGTCCCGGACCCCGGGCCGGGCGAAGCGCTGATTGACATCAAGGCCTGCGGGGTGTGCCACACCGACCTCCACTACCGCGAAGGCGCGATCAACGACGAGTTCCCGTTCCTGCTCGGCCACGAAGCGTCGGGCATCGTCGAGGCGGTGGGCCCTGACGTCACCGACATCGAGCCTGGGGACTTCGTGATCCTCAATTGGCGAGCCGTCTGCGGCGAATGCCGATCGTGCAAACGCGGCAACCCCCACATCTGCTTCAACACCCACAACGCGACCCAGAAGATGACGCTCGACGGCGTCGAACTCTCACCGGCTCTTGGCATCGGTGCCTTCGCCGAGAAGACCCTCGTTGCGGCGGGCCAGGCCACCAAGGTCGATCCGTCGGTCAAGCCGGAGGTCGCCGGACTCATCGGTTGCGGGGTGATGGCCGGCCTGGGCGCCTCGCTGAACACCGGCGGAGTGGGACGTGGGGACTCGGTCGCGGTCTTTGGCTGCGGTGGTGTCGGCGATGCGGCCATCGAAGGCGCCCGGATCGCCGGAGCGTCCACGATCATCGCTGTCGACATCGACGCCACCAAGCTCGAATGGGCGAAGGACTTCGGCGCCACGCACACGATCAACTCGTCGGAGGTCGACCCCGTCGAGGCCATTCGCGAACTCACGGACGGCAACGGCGTGGATGTCGCGATTGAGGCGGTCGGACTTCCGGTCACCTACGAGCAGGCCTTCTACGCACGCGACTTGGCGGGCACGGTCGTCCTCGTTGGCGTGCCGAACCCCGAGATGACGATCGAACTTCCGCTCATCGAGGTCTTCGGACGGGGCGGCTCGCTCAAGTCGAGCTGGTACGGCGACTGTCTCCCGAGCCGGGATTTTCCGATGCTGATCGACCTGTACCTCCAGGGGCGCCTCAACCTCGATGGCTTCGTGTCGGAGACGATCGGTATCGACGGCGTCGAGGACGCGTTCCACAAGATGGAGGCGGGCGAGGTCCTTCGCTCTGTCGTGGTGATGTGAGCAGACCACTCACGTCTCGGCGGTGATCGGGCGCGGCCTCGTCGCGCTGTTGCTGACGAACTTCTTCAACACCGTCGCGTACATCGGACTGATCACCTTCGCCGGTGATCAGGTGTTCCGGATCACCGGCCGCGAGCTCGACCTCGGCCTGCTCGCGCTTTGTGCGTTCGTGCCCATCTTCTTTCTGGCCCCGGCCGGCGGGACGACAGCCGACCGGTTCGACAAGCGCATTGTGTACGGAATCGCCAGCACGGTGATGTTGGTCGTGGCGGTCACTCTGGTGTTCGTCGTATCTGCGGATCCGCAAACGCCAGCACCGTTCTTCGCTCTCATCGCCGTCTACGGTGGCGCTCGCTCGTTCGCCGCCCCGGCGGGACGCACCCTCCCGATCGACCTCGCCCCACCGGAGATTCTGCAACGGGTGATCGCGCTCAAGGCGGTTGCCTTTCAGGCAGGCATCATCGTTGGCCCGGTCCTGGCCGGATTCGCGGCCGTGATCGACCCGTCGCTGCCCTATGTGATCAGCGCCGGCGCGCTCGTGATCGCCATCGCCCTCCTCGTCGCGGTCCCCGAACCCACAACCGCTCGCCTCGAAGGTGGCAAAGGGTTTCGTGGCGCGTTTGCCGATGCGGTCGAGGGGCTGCGCTACATCCGCACCAACCGCATCGTGCTCGCGGCCATTGGGCTCGACTTGTTCGCCGTCTTGCTCGGCGGCGCAACGGCACTCCTGCCGGCCATCGCGGAAAAGCGTCTCGGAGTCGGAGAGGTCGGTCTGGGGTGGTTGCGCGCTGCCGATGGCATCGGTGCGACCGCGATGAGCCTGACGCTGTCCGTATGGGCGATCAAGCGGCGCGTCGGCAAGATCCTGTTGTCGACGGTCGCCGTTTTCGGAGTCGCGACCATCGTTTTGGGATTCACGACTTCGTACGCCGTCGCGTTCGGCGCGATCGTCGTATTGTCGGCGGCTGACGCGGTGAGCGTCTTCATCCGATCGACGCTCGTGCCGCTTGCAACGCCCGAAGAGATGCGAGGCCGAGTCATCGCGGTGGAGAACGTTTTCATCGGCGGATCGAACGAGCTTGGTGCCCTGGAGTCCGGCGTTGCGGCGCAGTTCTTCGGGCTGGTCGGTGCCGTCGTCACTGGCGGAATCGGCACCCTTGCCGTCGTCGCCACGTGGTGGAAGGTGTTCCCGCGCCTTCGAGACGTCGACCGGTTCGAGGACGTCCGAGTCCCGACCTGAGGAAGTTCTCGAAGGAACGCGCATCCGCGCGCCCGTCGCCGGTCGTAGTACCCACGACTGCGCCGATCCCCGGCGCCGAGCTACCCCCTTCCCAGAAATGGAGTCCCCCATGACCAAGCGTGTGCTGGTCGCCTTCATCGCGATCCTCGCTGTCCTTTTGCCAGCCACCGCAGCCAATGCGCAGGACGATGTGCGCGTCCACCTGATCCATGGCATCCCTGACACCGACGTCGACGTCGCTGCCGGTGGCGCCGTCGTCATCCCCGGTTTCGGCTTTGGTGACACGCAGGATCTCTCCGGCTTCGCCGGCCAGACCCTGGAAGACCTCCAGGTTCTCCTCGCCGGTACCGACACCGTCGCCATCGACGTCGGGGACCTCGACGTGCCGACCAGTGGCAACATCACGGTCATCGCCCACCTCGACGCCGACGGCACCCCGACGGTGAGTATCTTCGCCAACGACACGAGCACCATCGCCGCTGGCGAAGGTCGCCTGGTGGTCCGCCACACGGCTGCCGCTCCCGAGGTCGACATCCTCGCCAACGGCGCGGCTGCCTTCACGAGCGTCCCGAATGGTGCCGAAGGAACCGTCGATCTCGCTGCAGGCACGATCAGCGCCGAGGTCGTTCCGGCTGGCGCCACCGAGCCGGTCGTCATCGGCCCGGCCGATCTGCCAATCACCGAGGGCAACTCGCTCATCGTGTACGCCGTCGGCAGCCTCGATGGCGAGTCGCTGACCGTCCTGACCGAGGTCATCGAAGGCCTGGGCACGGTTCCGACCGTCGTCAACACCGGCAATAGCCCGGTCTCCGACTCCTCGAACACCGCAGTCGTCGTGTTCGCCGTCGCTCTCGCTGGTGGCGTGGCACTGATGGCCGGACGTCGCACGTTCGCAACCGTCCGCTGAGAATCGACAGCGTCCGAGCCGTGAATCGACCCTCCCCCCAACGCTTCTGGGTCGGAGTCGCTGTCCTCCTTGTGGTGTGGGCCGCCGCTTCGTGCGGCGGCCCCGCCGCGTCCGACAACGCCATGACTCGAGCAGTGCTCGAGTCGCCGTCGGACATCGTCGTCGTGGCCGACAACGATGCCGAGCCCGAAGCTGCGGCGGAATCCCCGTCGTTATCCCCGTCGACGACCGCCGAAGTTCCGCTGCCGGAGTTCGGTGAGCGAATCGAGTCCGCGCTGCCGTCAGCGGTCCTGCCTGCACTCTCGGAGCCGCTGGGTCTTCGACCGGTCTCGGTGTCTCTCCCTGCGTTAGGAGTTGACGGAGCGCCGATCGAACAGGTCGGTCTCGAGCTCAACGGTGAACTCGAGGTCCCTGGGGCCGAGGCGGTCGGCTGGTATCAGTTCGGTGCCGGTGTCGATGCCGGACGCGGATCGGCCGTTCTTGCTGCGCACATCGCATACAACGGACGGGACGGCGTGTTCCGAAACCTCGCAGATTCGGCGGTTGGCGACCGTGTCGAGGTCGAGGCGGACGGATCGACGCGTACCTACGAGATCGTCTCGATCGAGCAATACGGCAAGTTCGATCTTCCCATCGACGATCTCTTCCGAGAGGACGGCGACGAACGGCTCGTCATGATCACGTGCGGTGGTTCGTTCAATCCGCAACTCCGAAGCTATGACGACAACGTCGTCGCGATCGCCGTCCCTCTTGTCTGACTCCGACGCAGGTGGGCCATTTGGCGGCCACGATGGTCGAGGTTGCTCACTCAGATTCTGATTCCATGCGCCGATTTAGATACGGACGGTGCACTCAGCCCGTCCTCGATCGACCTAGGAGTCACCATGATCAGTGCTGCGCCGAGGCGTTTTGCAGGTGCCGCAATGATGTTCATTGCTGCACTGGCTGCCTCTGTCCTCTTTGCCGTTCCCGCCGGAGCCCAGTCGGGCGGGTGTGCGAATGGTCCCCACGCTGGAGCGACCGCCACCGACAGCGATGGCGACGGCGCAAGCGACGCCGCCGAGCTCGCCGCCGGAACCGACGAGTGCGATCCCGGCGATGCCCCATCGACGGGCCCCTGCAACGGTGCGACGTTCCCCGGCGCGACCGCTGCCGACAGCGACGGCGATGGCGTCAGTGACGCCATCGAGACGCAAACTGGCACCAACGGCTGTGACCCCAACAGCACGCCCACGCTGGTCTGTGGCGAGTACGTCCAGAACTACAACGCTGCTTCGTTCGACTCCGACAACGACGGCCACACCGACGCTGACGAAGACGCCGCTGGCAGCGACAAGTGCGATTCCAGCTCTGTTGTCTCGGCAGGCGCCACGAACAACAACGGTGGCGACAACGCCGGTGCGACGACGACCACGAACAACGGCGGTACCGCTGCGGCTCCCCAGCTTGCGCTCACCGGTCCGAGCACCTCGACGCTGACCGCGATGGTCGGTGTTGCGATGCTCCTACTCGGTGCTGCATCGCTCGCCATCGGTCGCCGTCAGGAGATCTGATCGTCTTGACCCTTGCGGGTCAACACCGAACCAATCGATGACAACGCCCCGGGCTTCGGCCCGGGGTGTTGACGTTTTTGCCGGCAGTGCTCAGGCAGCGGGCACCCGATCGACGACGTGTTGCGGGAGCCAGGCCGCCCACAGGGGATGCACCGACACCCGACCAAGCAGCAACGCATGAGGGTCGGGGACGCTTGGCCGCTTCTTGAGGGACCATCCCAGTTGCTCGAGCGTGCGGTCGGCCTTCTCGTTGTTGTGGGCCGTGCACATGAGTGCAACGTTGTGCCATTCGTGGGCGCCACCACGTGAGCGCGGGACCAGGTGGTCGATCGTCGTCCCGCGATTCGAACACCCAACCTTCTGGCATTCGCCACCGTCTCGGGCGACGAGCGCCCGTCGGGTGATGGGGACTTCGCCGCGACGGAACGGCACGTTGACCCGGTTTCGGAGCCGGACCACGACCGGATGAGGGAACTCCTCGCCTCCCGACGAACGCAACGACCGGTCGTGATGCACTTCGAGCACGTCGACTCGGTCATCGAACCAGAGACAGATCGCTCGCTGCCACGAAATGATTCGGAGGGGCTCGTACGTCGCATTCAGGAGGAGAACCGACATGAATCAACCATAGTCATGTCGGTAGGGTCCGCGTCGGGCGGTTGACGTGCTCAGCGACGGAAGACGTCGATGACAGCGGCTTCGGCCTCGCCAAACGAGGCCGCAATGGCGTCGGGTGAACACGGGGATGCATCTCCGAACCCCGCGCACCACGTCCACCGTCCAGCGTCTCCGTACACGTAGCCGCTCACGCCTGCATCGCTCGCCGCAACCGCATCGGCCCGCATCTCTGCCGTTCCGGGAACGCGATAGGCGACCGGCACCCACTCGAAGTTGATGTGGTGGTAGCGGGCCTCGCCTTGCCATGTCGGAATCCCGTACCGCTGTCGGACCGTCGCGAGCTCGGCCTGAGTCGTCGCGGCATCCTGGGCATGCCCGGTCTCGGGGGCGATGAAGTCGAGCCAGGGTTCGCCGGCGTAGTTGAGTTGATCGAATTCGCTGGTCGGCGTGTGGTAGGTGATGGCGAGATCGTTGCCAGCGTCGCGGACCCCTCGGGCCATCTCCCGCCAGACGGCTTTGTTTGCCTCGGTGTTGTTGGTGCCAGCGTCGCCCCCGAACACCCACATGCTGACAGCGGGATGGTCTCCGAACGCCGTAGCGATCTGGCGTCCATAGGCGTAGGCGTTGCTCGTCGTGATGGTGCCACGAACGCGGTCGCTGGTTGCGTTGCCCGCGTCGGCGCCGCCACCGGGCAGGTACAGGTTCTGCCATGCGGCTACGAGACCAACGCTCATTCCGTGCCGTTCGGCGGCGTCGAGCATCGCCCGCACATGGGCGATGTAGCCGTCGGACAGGACGAGTTGGCCGTCGATGAGCGATCCGATCTGCCCGCCGCCGGGATAGTTCGAGTTGTATGTCGCCGGGGCGTGGTGAATGATCCCCGCCCATGCTCCGGTGAAGCCGTGTTGCCGGAGAGCGCTGAAGTACTGATCCGCTTGCGCCGGGGTCCCTCGCCCCAGCATCTGCCATGCGGTGTCGTAGACCGGTATCCGCGTGGGTGCGGAGGCGGCGATCTGCTGGGATCGAGCAAGGCGCCCGCCCTGTTGTGGTTCGGTCGATGATCGAGGCGCTGCCGTCGTACTTGGTGGAGCAGTGGTGGTGGTCGTGGTCGTGCGTGGAGCGCGGGTGGCCGTGGTGCGTGGTTGAGTACTGGTCGTTGTTGTGCGCGGTGGAGCACTGGTGGTCGACGAGGGCGTGTCGATCGTCGAAGCGGACACCGAGCTGGTGGTTGGTTGGGGTGTGGCGGTCGATGTCGATGGTGTTGTTCGCACGTCGATCGTCGTGGTCGCTCGGCTCGCAGAGGTGGTCGAACCTGGCTGTCGCAGGGTGGTTGGCGAGGGAAGGGGGTCGGCGTCGGTCGTTGTCGAGCCGACCTCGGATGTCGTCGGCCGGGCGCGGTCGAACGCTCCTCCGCTGCCCTCTCTTGGTGGCGGCTCCGTTCGGGATCCCGAAGAGGTTGTCGATCCGGATTCTTCGGTGTCGAAGGCGAGCGAGTCCGGGGCATTCGGTGCCGAACCACATCCGCTGAGGAACAATGCAGCGGTCAGGATCGCGCCGGGCATCCGAGCCGCGGTCTTCGAACGGGACCGGCGTTCTCGACGATTGGGCGCTACCGAAGTCACGATCATGGGTTTCTGTAACGGAAATGAAACATAAATCTTGAGTGTTTCGGATGAAAGCCCGCGGCATCGCTACGCTCGTCAGCCACAGCCCGGGTGGCGAAATTGGCAGACGCGGGGGGCTTAAACCCCCCTGATCCGAAAGGATCGTGCGGGTTCAAATCCCGCCCCGGGCACTACGTCTGCGTTGGCCGAACGGGCCGACAGCAATGGCGAGTGCTGTCAGCTGGCGAGTCGGCTCGATCGATCAGCCGTCTCGAGAACAATCTCGGCCACCGTGTCGGCCGAGACGCCAAGACCCGTTCCGAGCAATTCGATGCACGACACATCGGTCGGCGACGTCGTGCCCGATGACGTGGCGATCTCCGCCGCGAGCCGGATGAGGTCATGGCGTACGTGCGGCTCGGCCCATTTGTGGAGCACGGCGAAGCGTTCTCCCAGGTCGATCGTGGCGATCCACGACAGATCGTTCGCCAAGTCCTCGGCCACGTAGTTTTCGCGGAGACGACGACGAACCGATCGCAGCGTTGCCGTGTGTCGATGCGAATCGTTCGGGTCATTCGACACCATCCAGGCGCCGATCTCGCGGCTCGCTGCAATCGCCTGTTCGCGGACCCGCCGAGCCGTCGGTCGTTCGAGTACCGCCAGTGGATGCTCCGTGCCGGTGGAGACACACCGCACGACCCGGTGCGGAGCCACCTGGCGTCCGCGACGTTCGAGGAGTTCGTACGGCCCGTCGGCGCCGAGCACTGGCGAGAAGAACTCGCCGGTCTCGAGGATCGTCGATGAGACGCGACGCAACACCATGATCGACTCGTCGGAGGAGGCAGACCCCTTCTTGAGTCGGGCGGTCGCCCGATGATCCTCCAACAGTCCTCAAGACCCCGGATCATGGGCCGAAAGACCCATATGGCTTGCCCGCAACCGTCGACTCCTGTTCGCGCCCGTTCGACGGTCCTGTTCCTCCTCGGTCTCTTGGTGCTGCTCAGCGGCTGCAGCTTGGAGAGTCCGATCTCCACGACGGACCGACCACTCGCCGAACGCCTCGAAACGCGACGGGCCGCCGCAGAGCGCGCCCAGGCAGAATCGACGACGTCGACCGTCGCCACGACCACGACCAGCGAGGTCGTCGACCCCGACGAGGCGCCGGAAGGACTGGCATTCGTGGAGGTCGACGAACGGACGGCCCTCATCATCGGATCGCCTCTCGGCCTGACCATGCGAGCCGGGCCAGGGCAGGGCTACGACCTGCTCGTCGCCATCCCGTCCGACGCCGTGATCGTTGCGACCGGAAGCCGCACCGGCGAATGGGATCATGTCCGCTACGGCGCGCTTGAAGGTTGGGTCAAGCATCGCTTCATCGTCGACGCTCCGGCCGATGCCGTCCCGTCTGAAGGTATCAACGACGTTTCGGTCCGGACATCTGGTGTGCCCTACGTCGTGGTCGGTAAGGGCAACGGCGGTGGTGTGAACGTCCGATCCGAACCGGACGTCAATGCGTCACTCGTGTTCGCCCTCCAACGCGGAACCGAAATCCGGGCGACCGGTGCCACGTCGGGCCCGTGGATCGAGGTCGAGTACAACGGCAAAAGGGGCTGGAGCTGGGCCGCCTATGTCGCGCCCCTCTAGGCCCCAACCGATCGCGCATTACGCAAACGGCGGAAGGGGCGAGTCAACTGTGGCTAGCGTGAGCCGATGGCTTCGGTAATGAGATCCATCGTTCGATTGCTTTTCGGCGTCGTGGCCGCAGCCATGGCCTTCGCCGCGTGCGGGAGCGACGCAGCGGTGCAATCCGCTAGCGATTCGGCATCCAGTGCGTCGACGGCGCCGGACGAGGCGGAAGCAGCGGACGCCGACACCACCACCGAGGCTCCGGTCGTGTCGACGACGGAGGACTCGAACGAGGCGTCCAGCCCGACCACGACGACAGCGACCGAATCGGACGACGACCAATCGCCTCAAACCGACGTAGTCGACGACGCGGGGTCCGTTGTCGGCTGGGACGGCGACAACTTCGCTGCCTCGATCCAGCCGATCTTCGAGAGTAAGTGCGCCAACTGCCATTCGCCTGGTGGGCCCGGGGCGTTCCACTGGCAGATCGACTCGGTGCAAGATGTCGTCGACACGCACCAGCTGATCGCTGGCGTCGTCGAGGCCGGTTGGATGCCTCCCTGGCCCGCCTCGAAAGCCAGCGTCCCCTTCAAATACGACCGTAGCCTCTCCGACGACGAGCTCGAAGCCGTTCTCGCCTGGTCGGCGGCAGGAGCACCGATCGACGTCGACCCGTCGACTCCACTGGTCAGCGCTGAGCCGGTCCTCGGGATCACCGACCCCGACCTCGAGATCGTTCCCGATGCCTATGCGGGCGACCCATCAAACGTCGACGACTATCGCTGCCTGATCTACGACCCCCAAAACGATGAGGACGTGTGGATCACCGGCTACGAGTTCGTCCCGGATCAGACCGCGGTCGTCCACCACGCCATCGCCTACCTGATCGAAGGCGACCGTCGGGCACGAGCCGACGAACGTGACGGTGCAGACGGGCGACCCGGCTGGCAGTGCTACGGCAGCTCTGGCCTTGGCGGCCGCGACGGCATGTTCCTCGGGTGGGCGCCCGGCCAGGACGCCACACAGCTCCCCGAAGGCACGGGCCTACGGGTACCAGCTGACGACTTCGTGGTCATTCAGATCCACTACCACTACGAAGGCTCAGCGCCCGCCGATGAGTCATCACTCCGCCTCGAATTCGTGGACGGGGACACCGACCTCGACCCCATCGTGATCTCGCCGGCGGTCGCACCAGCCGAGATCCCGTGTCTCGCTGATGAGTCCGGCCCGTTGTGTGACCGAGACGCGGCCCTCGCCCACGCGCTCGATCGATTTGGAGACGAGGGCGTCCAAGCCGAGTTCATCAATCGGCTGTGCGGCGTCACCCCCGCCGACTTCGAAGCGTTCACGAACGGGGTCGCCGAGTCGAGCTGCGACATCCCAGCGGTGCTTCTCGGGGCCCAAGGCGAGATCATCTCGGTGCTCGGTCACATGCACGAGATCGGGGACTGGTTCCGCATGACCCTCAACCCCGACACGCCCGACGAGCTCGTTCTGCTCGACATTCCGGATTGGGACTTCGACTGGCAATACGCCTACGAGCCGGTCGACATGATCGTGCTCGACGCCGATGACACCATCCGGATCGAGTGTGGCTGGGACCGAGGTCGTCGACGCGCCGATCTCGAACCCGCATGGATCCTTTGGGCCGATGGCACCAACGACGAGATGTGCTTCTCCACGATCGTGACCCGGGGGTCCTCCGATGGGTGACAACCTGTTCGCCTCACCAACGAAGGTCCTCACTCTCGACCGATCAGCTGCGGTGCGGGCGATCAACATCGGGGTCAAGGTCGCGCTGTTCGCCGCGTTCTTCGTCGCCATCGTGATCGAGCCGTCCACCGTCGAGGGCAAGGCGATGGGCTTTCGGGCGCCGCTGTTTCTGGCATCTGCGGTGCTCGTTCCGGTCATCGCCAAGCTCCGTGGTTGGGAGCCCTACCCGCACGCGGCCGACGCGCTCGCGGCAGCGCCGTTTCTCCTCGACACGCTCGGCAATCTGTTCGGGTTCTACGACGACTACCCGGTGACCGACGACATCCTGCATGCCCTCAACTGGATTCTGCTGGTGATGGCGTACCACGCCTTCCGATTCCGCAACGTCCACGAACGACGAGACGCGGTGATGCTCGGTTACGGATTCGGGGCGTTGTTGATCATCTGGTGGGAGATCATGGAATGGGCCGTGAGCGAAGACGGTTTCGGCGGTGCAGGCAATCTCTCGCTCACCTACGAAGACACCGTGTTCGATCTGTTCCTGTCGAGTACGGGCGGCCTTGTCGGGTCGGTGATCGGTCTCGCGTTGCTCGGTCCACGTGGGTCGCTCGGAGACGTCAGGCGTTGAGTGCCCGGTCGATCAGTTCCATCGGGTGAATCGTCGGTACACCAGCCGCGCCGAGATGCATCGAGCAGCCGGGATTGGCTGACGCCACCGCATCGGGTGTGACCCGGTCGATGGCCGCGACCTTCCGGTCGCGGATGTCACCCGAAAGGTCGGGCTGGAGCACCGAATAGGCGCCGCCCGCACCACAGCACAGGCCGTCGTCGTCGAGCTCGACGAGTTCGCGAACGTGCGGGGCCAAGACCGTGCGGGTCGCCTGATGGGCCCGCTGCACATGACGCAAGTGGCACGGATCCTGGACCGCGACCCGCAAGTCGAGAGGTTGGACGGTCGGGAGAGCCTCGAGGTGGTCGGCGAGATACTCCTGGATGTCGAACACCCGGGCCGAGAACGCCTTCGCCGCCTCAGTGCCCAGCAGGTGGCCGTAGTCCTTCATCGCCGCACCACAGCCGGCGGAGTCGACGAGGATCGGCTTGTCCGGGTCGAGGTTGGCCATCATCGTGCCGGCGAGGTTGCGGGTGTCGTCGGCGAGTCCGGCGTGTGCGTGGAGCGCACCGCAGCACGGAGCGAGCTCGTTTGTCGGGATCGACCCAATGCCCGCAGCCTCGAGCACCCGCATGCCCGCAGCGTGGACGTCTCGCTGCCAGGCATCCATCACGCAGCCGGTGAAGAAGTACACGTCTTCGCCGGTCGCCTTGAGGGGCTTGCGACGGATTGGTAGCTCCTCGCTGATGCCCAAGCGTTTCGGGACGAGCTTGAGGCGTTGGGCGACGGCGAGCGCCGATGATCCGGCCTGGAGCATCGTGGGGTTGGCCAGTGGCTTGAAGGCGAGCTTCTGCCAGGTCGGGGTCATGTGCCCGGCATCGGCGAGGGTCTCTCGCGTCTGCTCCATCAGATATCCGTAGGGGACACTGGAGGGGCAGGCGGGCTCGCAGCCGCGGCACTGCACACAGGTCTCGAACGACTCGAGCACCTCGTCGGTGAGAGGTGCGTTGTTGTCCTGAACCTCTCGCATGAGGTGGATACGGCCGCGCGGCGACATCGATTCGTCACCGGTCACCCGAAAGGTCGGGCAATGCGGCAGGCACAGTCCGCATTGGACGCAGGTGTTCAGATCGTCGGCATCGAGTTTGAGGTCCATCAGCGCACTCCCACGACTCGCCCGGGGTTGAGTCGATTGGTTGGGTCGAATTCGGCTTTCATGCGTTCGTGGACGAGCTGGACCGATGCGCTGAGCGGCGGCTTCGGTTGTGGGCTCGACGCATGGACGATGCCGACGCCGACCTCGGCGATGAACGCGTCGAGTCCTGCTGTCGGCAGGTTCCGCAGCTCAGCTGGGGTCATCGACCAGCGGTGGCCAGTGGGAGCGGCCGGCGCCTCGACTTCGGCGAACTGCCCGTGATCCGCAAGCAGGGCGATGTCGGCCTCGACGTCCACACCGTGTCCGGCGAGCTGGATCGTGGTCGACGTGCCGTCCCAGAGGATCGCACCGGGGTCGAGCAGCACGCGTTGGAGGGCGAATGGGTCGGCTCCGTCGGCCCTGAACCATCGTTCGACCGCCGGGATCGGGTTGGTTCGCAGGATCACCTCGGCGATGCATCCGAGCGTTCCGAGCGAGCCGGTGATCAGCCGAGGAATGTCGAACCCGCTGACGTTCTTCACCGTCGGGCCTCCGCCCGACACGATCTTGCCCTCGGACGACACGTACCGGACCTGGAGAACGGCACTCCGGAGTTCTCCGCGGGCCGGTTTCCGAAAGTCGTTCTGGCCGACGGCGACCGCCCCGCCGACGGTGCCTCCGCGTTCGGGGAGGGCCGTCCACTGGCCGCGTTCGGCGAGCTCCGCGTGGAGGTCGGCGACGGTCGTGCCCGCACGGACTGTCACGATCATCTCTTCGGGCACGTATTCGACGATGCCCGAAGGCGCGGCGAGTAGGCGGGCCGATTCCTCGAGCGGGCCGCCGAGGCCCCAACGGGTTCGTGCGCCCTCGATGGCGACGGCACCCTCCGAGCCGACGTCGGCAGCGAAGTCGAGCAGCACGGCGTCGTCGGTATAGAGAACGGCAGTCATCAGCCCCACACCTCCGCCGGAACGCTGCGCAACTGTTGGATGTCGGCGCAGCTGTGCCCCATCGGCAACACCTTCCCGGGGTTCGCGCGGCACACCGGATCGAACGCTCGACGCAACCGGTTCTGGTGGTCGAGGTCGTCGGGGGTGAACAGCCGGTCCATGTACTTCTGTTTCTCGACGCCAATGCCGTGCTCGCCAGAGAGCACCCCGCCGGCATCGAGTGAGGCCGTGATGATGTCGCCGCCCGCGGCATGGATCCGGTCGAGGACGCCGGGCTCGCGCCCGTCGAAGATGAGGAGCGGATGGAGATTGCCGTCGCCGGCGTGGAACACGTTCATCACCAAGACGTCATGGCGGTCGGCGATCTCGTAGATCTCGTCGAGCACGTCGGCGAGCTTCGATCGGGGGACGACAGTGTCGTGGAGGTAGTAGTCGGGAGCGATCTGAGCCACCGCGCCGAACGCCGTCTTGCGGCCCTTCCACAGCGCAGCGCGCTCTTCTTCCGATCCGGCGAGTCGAACGTCGGTTGCGTTGTTGTCGAGGCCGATCTGACGGATCCGCTCGGCGTCGATGTCGATGCCCGCCTCGGGACCGTCGACCTCTGCCAGCAGCACTGCACCTGCGTCGGTCGGATAGCCGGCGTTGACGTAGTTCTCGACCGCAACCGTGATCCGCTGGTCCATGACCTCCATTGCGGCGGGCACGATCCCTGCCGCCACGACGCCGCTCACGGTGTTGGCTGCGTCGCGGGTGTTCGAGAACGACAGCAGAAGTGTCCGAACGGCCGGGCGGTTGCGGGTGAGGCGAACCGCGACCTTTGTCGTGATGCCGAGGGTGCCTTCGCTACCGACGAATACGCCTCGCAGGTCGTAACCGTCGGGTTCGGCATCGAGTCCGCCGAGCATCAACACGTCACCCGATGCGGTAACCACTTCGAGCGCAACGACATGACTGTTGGTCACGCCGTAGGCGAGGCAATGCGGCCCGCCCGAGTTGTTGGCGACGTTGCCGCCGATCGTGCACACCTGCTGACTCGATGGGTCGGGGGCGAAGTGGTAGCCGAGTGGGGTGAGGTGCCGCGTGAGGTCGAGATTGATCACCCCGGGTTCGACCCAGGCGATGCCGTTGTCTTCGTCGATCTCGAGGATCTGGTTCATCTTGGTGACGGCGATGACGACCGGAGCCCCCAACGGGATGGCTCCGCCGGCAAGGCCGGTGCCCGCACCGCGTGGCACGACGGCACGATCGTGCGACTCCGCGATCTTCATGATCGCCACCACTTCGTCGGTCGTTGTTGGATAGCAGATCGGGCCGGAGTTGCCGCCGTCGAACACGGACGCGTCCTTGCCGAGCAGAGAGCGTTGCGCGCCGTCGATCTTGACGCGGTCTTCGCTGAGGGCCGCTCGAAGCTCATCGAGGAGCGGGTCGCCGGACGACTCGGGTCCCGAGATGGTCCGGCGAACACGTTCGATGATGCTCATCCGTTGGCCGCCTTCCACTCGAGGCGACGAGCGTGCAGGATCGGTTCGGTGTAGCCGCTCGGTTGCTCGACGCCAGACAAGACCAGGTCGCACGCGGCCTTGAAGGCCGGCCCGTCGAATGACGGCGCCATCGGGGTGTAGGAGGCATCGCCCGCGTTTTGGGCGTCGACCTTCTCGGCCATGCGTTTCATCGTCGACATCACCTGATCGGCGTCGACCACGCCGTGCAGAAGCCAATTGGCCATGTGCTGCGACGAGATTCGGCACGTCGCTCGGTCCTCCATGAGACCGACATCGTGGATGTCGGGGACCTTGGAGCAGCCCACGCCCTGGTCGACCCACCGGACCACGTAGCCGAGAATGCCCTGAGCGTTGTTGTCGAGCTCATTCTGGATCGTCTCCGCCGACCAACCGGTGTCGGCCGCAAGCGGAACCGTGAGGATGTCGTCGAGGGTCGCCCGGCGCCCGCCGCTCTCGATCGCGTCCTGGCGGGCGAGCACGTCAACGTGGTGGTAATGCGTGGCGTGCAGCGTCGCCGCCGTGGGGGAGGGGACCCAGGCGCAGTTGGCGCCGGATTCCGGATGGCCGATCTTCTGGTCGAGCATGGCCGACATCAGGTCGGGTGCCGCCCACATGCCCTTGCCGATCTGGGCCTTGCCCCGAAGCCCGCAGGCGAGGCCGACATCGACGTTCCAGTCCTCGTAGGCGCCGATCCACGCCTGCGCCTTCATCTCGCTCTTGGGCACGACGGCGCCAGCCTGCATCGAGGTGTGGATCTCGTCGCCGGTGCGATCGAGAAAGCCGGTGTTGATGAACGCGACCCGATCGGATGCTGCCCGGATGCACTCGGCGAGGTTCACCGTCGTGCGGCGCTCCTCATCCATGATGCCGAGCTTGACCGTGTACTGCGGGAGGCCGAGTGCTGCTTCGACCCGGGTGAAGATCTCGTCGGCGAAGGCGACCTCGTCGGGCCCATGCATCTTTGGCTTGACGACGTAGACCGATCCGGTGCGGGAGTTGCCCTCACCTTCACGGGCGAGGTCGTGCATGGCAGCAAGCGTTGTCGACATCGCATCGAGCAGACCCTCGGGGATCTCGTTGCCGTCGCCGTCGATAATGGCGGGAGTGGTCATCAGGTGGCCGACATTGCGGACGAGCAGAACCGCTCGTCCCGGCAAGGTGAGTGACGAACCGTCGGCGGCGGTGTACTCCCGGTCGTCGGCGAGTCGGCGGGTGAACGTCTTGTCGCCCTTCGTGACCTCCTCGGTCAGGGTGCCTGCCATGAGCCCAAGCCAGTTCCGATAGGCGAGCGCCTTGTCTTCGGCGTCGACTGCAGCGACGGAGTCTTCGCAGTCCATGATCGCCGTCATGGCCGACTCGAGAACGACATCGCTCATCGATGCCGAGTCCGCTGCGCCGACGGGGTGGTCGGCATCGAATCGCAGGTCGAGGTGCAAGCCGTTGACGGCGAGGAGCACACCAGAGGGCGCATTGGCGTCGCCCTGCCAGCCGACGAATTGGTCGGGGTTGGCGAGGCCCGTGGTCGAGCCATCGGCGCAGGTCACGACGAGCGCACCGTCGGCGATCGCATATCCGGTCGAGCCGACATGACTTCCGGCTGCAAGCGGGCAGACCGCGTCGAGATGCTGGCGTGCCCAGGCGATGACACGAGCGCCACGTGCGGGATCGTAGGGGCCCGGCTCGGGGCTATCGCCGAGGGCGTCGGTGCCATACAAGGCGTCGTACAGACTTCCCCAGCGAGCGTTGGCGGCATTGAGGGCGTAGCGGGCATTCATCACCGGCACGACGAGCTGCGCGCCCGGGATCGTGGCGATCTCGGGGTCGACGTTGGCCGTCTCGATCGAGAAGGCTGGTCCCTCGGGGACGAGGTAGCCGAGTTCTTCGAGGAACATGCGGTATTGCGTCGCATCGAAGTCGGGGTTGTTCCGGTGCCAGCCGTCGATGGCGCTCTGCATCGACTCGCGCAGCTCGAGCAACTCGGCATTCCGGGGACCGAAGTCCGCCACGAGTGCGGCCATCTCGGCGAAGAAGGTATCGGGGTCGACACCGGACCCCGGGAGGGCTTCTTCGACGAAGAATCGATGGAGTTGGGCGCCGTACTGGAGGCCGTGGGCCTCGACGCGGGTGGATGAATTCTCGGACACGTGACGTACTCCCTGGACGGCCGGATGTTTCGACAGTAAACTGTTAACAGTCAACGGTCAACCGGAACAGTACTTTTCGTTCCGAGGCCACAACGAACAAGATCACCCGAGACTGGAGGTCACTTCTCGAATGAGCGCCGTACAACGCATCGAGCTCGGCGACGCGGTCACCGACGCCCTCCGAGACCTCATCTTCGACGGCACCTACGCTCCCGGGGATCGGCTCGTCGAAACCGAACTCGCCCAACGATTCGGAACGAGCCGTGGCCCGGTGCGCGATGCGCTGGCCGATCTCGAGAAGTCCGGGCTGGTCGTGGCGGTCAACCGTCGTGGTTCATTCGTGGCCTCCATGACATCGGTCGACGTCGACGAGCTCTACACCTTGCGCTCGTCTCTCGAAGCCCTCGCTGCGGTCCGTGCCATCGACCGCATCGGGCCGGATGAGGTCCGCCACCTCGACCGTTTGCTGTCTGAGCTCGGCGACGCCCTCGACGAAGGCGATCGAGTACGAGTGGGCGAGTGCGACATGGCGTTCCATCGCACGATCGTCGAATACGGCGATCACTCCCGCCTGCTCGTGGCATGGGAGCGGCTCGCCGACCAGACACGTCTCGTGATGCAGGAGCTGTCGGTTGTCGCTCCGGAGATGCAGGCCGACGTCGGAGGTCACCGCGAGATGCTGGACGCACTCGCTGCGGACGATGTCGACGCCGCCCGAGATGCGGTGTGCGAGCACCTGGAGAAGGCGCGAACGGTGATGGTCAGGCGGTTTGCCGCGAAGACCTAGCCGACGCTGAGGACCACGTCGTCAGGCGAGGCTCCGCAACGGCTTCGAGCCGTGCAATGGCCTCGGCTGGCCCGACCGACTCAAGCAACCACCCTGCGGCGATCGGCAACCGTTCATCTCCGAGCACTGACGACAGCGCATCGACGCTGCCAGCGACCGACACCCGAGCGGCGGCTCGGGCCCGTTGCACGAGGCGATGGAGGTCGTCGCCGCACCACCGGTCGTTGACGGCATGGTGATGGACGAGTTCGATCCGTAGCGCATCGAGGAAGCCGCGCTCATCATCGGAGAGCAGGCGGAGGGGCGCGGATTCCTCGGCGTGCGCATCTGTGGATGCCTCGAACCACGCGCCATTGCGAACGCAGCCGACGGCCACGAATTGGTTGGTGCCGCTGATCGAGCCGCCGACTCCGTCGGTGTGGACCACCCTGCCGCGTTCGAAACGGAGCACCGAGAGGTCGCCGCTGCTGCCAACGGAGGGGGACCCTGTCGTGAGGCCGATCGCCGAGGCCGGACGCACGGATGCCCGTTCGATCACGTCATCTGGACGCATGCCCAACGCGAGGAAGAGGTTCATCACATCGACGATGCTTCGGTGAGGTTGATCCCACGACCACCGATGGAGATCCGACGAAATGATGTCCGGCATCCAGCCCTGTCTCAGCGCTGCGACGGCCCGGCTCAACCGAAGGTTGATCGATCCGGGTGCTGGATCGAACAGGACACCGCGGTGGCGGGCGGCAAGAACTTCGGGGCTGATTCGTCCGGCGGCGTCGACCAGCGCACCTGGCAATCCCGTGAAGCAGTGAGTGACGATGTCGCCGGCCTGGAGGCGGTCGAGAATTTCTCCGCTGGACACGGTGTCGCCGAAGTCGACGATTCGGTCCGGCTGATCGTGCGCATCGACATCGCCGATGTGGACGAGCAGCGGAAGCGACGTGAGATCGGCCATCGCAACGGCATGATCGATCCACGGCAGACCGGCGGCGCCGCTGGCCCACACCTTGAGGCCAACGATGTGATCGGTGTGACGTTCGATCGCTGGCAAGAAGTCGCCGAGGGAAGGGGTCACCATTTCGGTGGCGAGGCGTCGGGTGTTGTGGGCTGGATCGGGTTCGACGATGCCGCCCGACTCGATGGATAGGAAGCTCAGGACCCGGGTGTCGGACCGGTCGACGACACAGGCCACGAAATCGTCGATGGTCGCCGTACCCGCTCCACCCGCATCGACAATGGTTGGCACGCCTGCCCGTACGCCGATGGCGTCGGCATCGGCGAGTCCCGCCGCGCCGAATACGTGGGAGTGGATATCGACGAGGCCAGGGCACACGACGAGCTCGGGTTCATCGATGACGTGGGCGCAAGAGGCCGATTCGGACAAGGGCTTCCCGGTGCCGACAGGACCCACATGGATCACCGTCCCGTCGTCGACCACGAGATCGACGACATCGTTCAGCCCACTGTTCGGATCGACTCGCCTTACCCCCAGGAAGACGATTCGTGTCACAGCAGTCGAAAGTACTGTCCAGCTGGGGTCGCGTGGCTGATCGAATGAGGACGCGACGCCGAGTCGATCAGCCCAATCGATCGAACATTCCGGAGTCGTCCCCCCGGATCAGGTCACTCGCCGTAGCGAGCCACTCCATCGGCCCAACGCGATTCGAACAGCGCGAGAACTTCGCCGTCCTCCGCGTGTCGCCCGGTTTCGGCTTTGGAATAGAGCGTTTCGCCATCGACCACCACGTCGAAGACCCCGCTGCCACCAGTGTGCAACGTCAACGAGGAGATGACGTGCTGGTAGTTGGAGAGCAGATCGGAGACCGCGCTCACGGCGCGAGCCGAATAGTCTCAAGGGACGCAGTAGGTGATGTCGATCGCATGGTGGGTCATGGTGCGCAGCGTAGCGGTCAGTGTTGGCCCACGCCTCGGAGCCCTCGCCACACGAGGTCGCCAAGCAGTCGATTGGGTGGCTCGCCCCCATGATCGAGCCATCGGCGGACGCCGTTCTCCAGCGCCCCGGTGATGGCGCGCGCAATCACGAGGCGTTCGTCATGCGACAGGCTCTCGATTGCGATGTGCTCAGCCGTGAACGACGCCATCGAGGTTTCGAGGTTGTGCATCGCAGCGGTGAAGTCCACGTCGCTTCGAGCGCCCTCGCCATAGAGCACCCGAAATCGACCAGGCTCGTCGGCGAAGAAGTCGACGTACGCCGAGACGGCGTGTTCGAGCTCTTCTCGCCCACTCGTTGAGGCCTCGACGGCATTGGTGATCGACGCTTCGAGGAGGTCGGCGATGTCGGTGAGTACTTCGAGGAAGAGGTCCTTCTTCGATTCGAAATGCTGGTAGAGGACTGGCTTGGTCACGCCGGCGACACCCGCGATGTCGTTCATCGAGGTGGCCAGGTAGCCCTCGCGGCCGAACGTTTCGGCGGCAGCGTCCAGGAGCTGCCGCCGCCGCTGGGAGGCTTCCATCCTCACGCCGCTCCCTCGCAACTGCTCCCCACCCCGTGCCGAATCGGTGCCAACCACGGACATCATCGTACTCCGGGCGGTGTCAGGCGTTGGACACGCGGTCCGCGTGCGTCGAACGACCGTCAGCGGCGCTTGCGCTGGGCGATGGCGTCCTCTTCGTGGCGTTCGGCGCCACGAACGGCGTAGCCGAGCTGAATCGCCACCGCGAGCACGATGCTGCCGCCGATCAACAACGCGCCAATCGCCCAGACCAGAGTCCCGCTGAAGCTTGTGGCCAAACCCACGAACAGCAAGACGGTCGCGACGGCGTACGCAAGGTATCCGATGCGCTGCCCGGTCGAGGCGAGGGCGCGCATCCGGGCCCGTTCGGCGAGCACGGGATCATCTGGCGTCGGGCTCGTCGGTTCAGCCATCGCTGGCCATCATGGCGCAGGGAGACGCGATTCAGCGACTTCCGCTCATTCGACGACGGCGGCGCCGGCGCCTGACGTGGTCGTCGTCGTCATGGTGAAGGCGCCGGTCGTCTGCTTCTCGACGTCTCCGCAAGAACTCGGCGAGCTGTTCGTCGGAGGGAGACACCGTGAGGTCGATGATCGGTCGTCGATCGGTGAGATCGATTGGGTCGTCGACGGGATCTGGCAGGGTCGGTCGGCGTCGTTGAAGCTGGACGGTGTCGTCCTCGGTGCGGCGACTCGATGGGACGTGAGGTGCTCGAACGGTCGGGTTTGGCGCGGCAACGCGATCGGAGTCGTTGCCGAGCGTGGACGCTGAAGCACCGGCGGGCGTGGGTTCGGCGTCTTCGTCGGTTCGGGGTTTGGTGACCTCAGCTTTGACGACACGGAGTTTCTCACGAGTGGGTTCGATGACCTGTGGTTCGGCCTCGGTGAGCTCTGGGTCCACCGCATGGGCGGGGGAGGTCCGAAACAGTCGCAGGTTGAATCTGGCTCGACTGCTCGAGGCATGGGCTGGCCCACTCGTCGCGGGTTTGGGGGCGTCGACGGTGCGTCGTGCCCGAAGGAGCAGGTTCGCCACGATGTCTGCTACGCCGACAAGTGCGATGAGGTCACCGAGACTGACGACGGCACCGAAGAGCGGTACTGGTACCACGTCGGCCAAGAAGGTCAACCGCGACGCGGTGGCGGTCGACTCGTGGGCGCCGCTGATCAGCGCGAGTCCGTTGTCGTCGAGTCGGCCGACCGACAACAGCGCCCGCTCGGAGACGGGGACGGCGCCGTTGACCAGCAAGGCGAGGAGATTCGAGCCGAGGCCGATCATGAATACGATCACGCCGGACATCGCCAGGTTTGAGAACCCGAATCCGAGCAGGGCGAGTAGCGACACGGTGGTCCACAGCATTGGAAAGCTCGGCTCGAGCACGGCGAGAACCAACGTGGCGGCGACGCCGACGATCAGGAACGCCTGCCCCTGTACGGGCGCCAAGACAAGCGCGGACCAATGGCCGCCTCGTAGGCGGCCGATCAGGGCACCGATGACCAGCGCTGTCAGCCCGAGCATCACGGGCGAAACACTAGCGATCCACGCGCGGGGAGTGGTGGAAACTCGCGCGGAACGCGCGAGGTGTTCAGCGCGGAATGCTCGAGGTCAACCTGCGACGGCTCGGAATAGTCGACTCGCGAGTTGGGGTGTCGTGAGGTCAGACTCCGAGGCCTGCAGCCGATGATTCGGTTTGTGCGCCGTTGCTCGGGTGGATGAAACACAGGACCCGGCGATGCCGGCCGACGGGGTGTTCGAAGGTCTCCTTGGTCGGGTGAAGAAAGGAGAGCTGATACTCCGACAGCTCGTATTCGAGTCCGATGAATCCCTCGAAGGCGTCGTAGCAGAGCTCGGTGGAGAACGCCTCCATCGTCGTTTCGCCCGGGAAGGGGGCGCCGGCACCAGCGGGGAACTCCGCCGAGTGGTACACCTCTCGATCGTGCGCCTCCGCGCAACCGACGACCGTGGTCAGGTTGATTCGCTGATCAAGATCGACGTCGACCCACGAGTACTCGTTGAAGCACTGTCCGACCTCGAGGTCGAACGGGTTGAGGGGCGCTCCGGTCCACTCCGGCTCGGCCGGAAGGTCCTCGTCGTCGGCAGCCGGACCATCGGAGGGGCCTCCCGATTCGTCCGATCCCCCGAGTTCGTCTCCGGTGCCGGAGCTGCATCCGGCGATCAGCACGACGAGCAGCGCGAAGGTGGCGATGACTCGGGGGCTGATCACCCTCGCGACGGTAGTCGGATCACCCTGCCGGGAGGAATCGGTCGATCTTCTCGAAGGACAAACCCATGAGGATCACGACCGGCACGATGCCCAGTGCAATGGCTGGCCAACGTCGCCAGCGTCGCCCAAGTTCTTTGAACCCGATGTAGGCAGCGATTGCGGCGAGGCCCCACAGGATTCCGGGAACGAGTGCGTCCTTGTCGCCGTCGAGTCCTTCGTCGAGGCTCACCTCGTCGGCGAAGGCTGCCGCGGTCGGGGTTTCGCTGCCGACGGCGCGCCCCGCGTTGTCTGCGGGTTCGCCCACGGTCTGGCTGGCGTCCTCGATCGCGTTGCCGTCGGCGTCGAGTCCCGTCACCTCGGCGTCGTCGCCGAACTCGGAGGCGAGCACTTCGTCCTCGAGGTCGTAGTCATCGGGCGGTGGTGGCGCATCGACGGCGACGGAGACGAGCTCGGCGGCGACGATGATGCGTTGGCGAGCGGAGTACTTGGGGTGGCAGGCGGTGAGGGTGATTCGGTTGTCGCCGAAGTCCTGGAGCACCCAGGTGGCTTCAGGTCCGACAATGATGTGACCAAGTCCTTCGCCTCCATCCGGAATGGTGAAGCCGACGCCTTCGGGGAGCACGTCGGGTCCGTAGGCCTCTTCTGCGGAGAGGACGCGGTAACGGTGGAAGCCCTGGACGGTCCGGACGTTCACTTCGTCTCCGGGGACGAGTTCGTCGATGCGATTGAACGGTGCCCCGTAGGTGGTGCGGTGTCCGGCGATGCCCGAGTTGCCCTCCTGGCCGGGAAACACCGTCGCTCGGTAGTGGCCGGGACCGTTGCGCAGGTCTTCGACCTGGACGCCCTGCACGACAACCTTCGAGACGCTGATCTTCGGAATGACGATGCGGGCGATCGCCTCGCCGCCTTGGCGATAAAGGGCATCGGCGAGGTCGTCGTCGAAGACCGGGATCGTGCCGCCAGCTTCGGGAATCGTTGTCGTGGTGGTCGTTGTCGTGGACTCGGCGACGCTGGTCGTCGTGGCCGGAGCTGTCGTGGTGGGCGCCGCTGTGGTCGGGGTTTCGACTTGTTCAAGCAATGCGTCGAAGTCGTCTCCAAGCGAGTTCTGGGCCGAGGCCTCTTGGATGCCGGTGCCCCAGAGCTGGTAGCCGACGAACAACAAGACGACGATGCCCGACGTGATGAGGAATCGGCCGACCGAGCCGAGAATCCGCGATGCCATCATGGTGAACGTATCGGCACGAATGGCGCCGCTGCAGAGCACCCCCACCGAAGATTCGGGCAAGACCGGATGAGAATCGGGCAAGAACGCATGCATCTCAACGGTTCGGGGAGGTCCATCGTGGTCGCCGCCAGTAGCTTTTGCCTATGGCGTCGATGGTCGATCTCGAGCGGGTTGTCGTGCTGCTCGGGGGATTTCCGGCGTTGGCCGGGGCCGATCTTCGTCTCGAGGCGGGCGAGGCAGTGTTGCTGCAAGGCCCGAACGGGGCAGGCAAGACGACGCTGTTGCGATTGTGTGCTGGTTTGCTCCGCGTCGAGAGCGGACACGCCGTGGTGTGCGGGGTGGATCTCGGCGCTGACCGACAGGGAGTTCGGCGCCATGTTGGGTACGCCGGTCATCGATCGATGCTCTACGACGAACTCTCGGTGGCCGAGAACATCGACTTCTGGGGTGACGCTGCTGGAGTCAGCCATGATGAGCGGCGTCTTGCCGCCGATCGGCTCGGCGTCGAACCGCGGCTACTGGACGTGCCGGTTTCTCGATTGTCTGCGGGTCAGCGTCGTCGGACATCGCTCGCTATCACCGCTGCGCGTCGACCCTCGTTGTGGCTGCTCGACGAACCCCATGCGGGCCTCGACCAGGCGGGACGTGATGTCGTCGACACGCTGATCGGTGATGCCACCGAAGCCGGCGCCTCCGTGCTCGTTGCATCGCACGAACTGGATCGTGTGCGCGACTCGGTGGTCCGGACCGTGACCGTCGCTGGCGGTCGTGTTCTCGAGGGATCGGTGGAGCGGGCTGTCGGGAGCGTTCGCTGATGGCCCGACACTCCGCGTCGATGCTCGACCAAGCGCTGCTCGTTGCACGCAAGGATCTTCGAATCGAGTGGCGCTCGAAGATCGCGCTCAATCAGGTCGTTCCCTTCGCGCTCCTCGTCCTTGTCTTGTTCGGCTTTGCGCTCGATGCGGACACGGCCGCGCTACGCAACTTCAGCCCTGGTTTGTTCTGGCTCGCCTTGTTGCTGTCGACGGTGCTCGCTGTCCATCGGTCGGTTGAGATCGAAACCGGCGACGGCGTCAGTGACGCCGTGCTGCTCGCCGGGTTGCGTCCGGCGGCGATCTTCGCTGGGAAGATGTTCGCCTTGGGCCTTCAGCTCGTCCTGCTGGCCCTGGCCTTGCTCGGCGGCGTCGTGATCCTCTACGACGCCGGGATCGATGATGTTGGGTTGCTCGTGGTGACATTGGTCGCGGCCGTCGTCGGCGTCGCTGCGACCGGTACCGTCTACGGCGCGCTGCTCGTCGGGCAGCGAGCACGCGAAACCGTGCTTCCGATGCTGCTCCTGCCCGTACTCGCTCCGGTCCTGATCGGAGCGACACGAGCGTGGGGAGACGCCATGGGAACCGTTGCCACTGACGGCTGGGCGTGGTTGTCGCTGCTCGTCGGATTCGCCACCGTGTACACCGTTGTCGGAGCACTCAGCTACGGCACCCTCCTGGAGACTGCTCATGGCTGATACCACTGCCATCGCCACTGCCATCACTCCCAGCTCGTCGGGATCTCCGACGAGCTCATCGACGACGCGGGTGCTCGGATCCGCCGTGTTGGTCGGCATTGCCGCGGTGGTCGGCTTGGCTTTCTTCGTCGTCGAGCCCGACATTCGAATCGACGCGAACTCGGGGGAGGAGATCGGCCAGTACGACGCCGTACGGCTCTTGTTCGTGCATCTTCCGGCGGCGATCGTGGCCTATCTCGCCTTCACGGTGACGACAATTGGCTCGGCGGTGGTGTTGTGGAAGCGCAGCGTGTGGTGGGACGTCGTGGCCGGAGCCTCAGCCGAGGTTGGTGCGCTCTGTGCCGCGTTGACGCTCATCACGGGTTCGATCTGGGGTCGGCCGATCTGGAACACGTGGTGGGAGTGGGGAGACGTGCGGATTCTCACGACGCTGGTCTTGTTCATGCTTGCGCTCGGTTACCTTGCGGTTCGGCGGCTCGAAGGGTCGGCGACCGAGCGGGCGCGCCGATCGGCGATCGTTGGCCTGTTGCTGTTCGTCAATGTGATCATCGTGAATCGCTCGGTCGAATGGTGGGCGTCGCAGACGCTGCACCAAAAGTCGACGATCGCCGATGCGGCGATCGAGGGGAACACGTTGTTCACGATGTTCTTGTCGATCGTGGTGGCGACGGCGGCCTATGTGTGGGTGATGATCCACCGGTTCCGGCTGGCGTGGTTGGAGCGCATGGCCGACCGATTCGGCACCGATGAACTCATTGCCGCTCGCCGTGCCGAAGCCGACGACGTCGAAGCCATCGCGAGCGCCGTAGGCGCGACCGGTGGTGGGGCGAGCGCCGTAGGCGCGACCGGTGGTGGGGCGAGCGCCGTAGGCGCGACCGGTG
>JAHDDK010000008.1:0-25444 GCA_020629375.1 Acidimicrobiales bacterium | reverse complement strand
GTGGGGCCGTAGGTGCGAGTTCGAACCTCAGCGAGGAGAACCAGTCATGACGCATGTTGGGTATCTGGTGGCGGGGTGGGGAATCACCTTTGTGGCCTGTGGGGTCTATGTGTTCTCCGTGATGCGACGCGCTCGACGTGTTGCGGCACGGGTGCCGGCCGAACGGGCTCGATGGATGACCGCACAGGACGCCGACCGATTGGGTGAGTCGTGACTGGCGACGAATCGCTCGAGGCGTCGAGTGGCGATGCGGACCAGCTCGACCTAACGCCGCGCCGGCGAGACGACGTGCGCCGCGGCTCGAAGACGATGCCGATGGTCGTGATCGGTGTGGTCGTGGCCGTGATTGGTTTCGTGTTGTTCCAGGGGTTGTCGGGCGCGACCTTGTTCTTGCGGGAAGCCGATGCTGCGGTGGCGGATCGAGACGATCTCGGGGATCGGCGGTTCCGGCTCCTCGGTTCGCCGGTTGCGCTCACCGAAGATGAGCAATTCGACGTCGACGGCAATGTGGCGGTCCGTTTCTCGATCGCGTGTGATGGCACGGCGGTGGACATTGTTCATGTGGGCAACGTGGCGGAGTCGTTCCAGATGGGGGTGCCGGTCGTGCTCGAGGGCCGGTGGCAGGACTCGACAACACTTGGTGCCGCGGCGTGGACCGACGGAGCAAATGACGGCTGGTACTTCGAAAGCGACCGCATGCTGGTCAAGCACGACAACGAGTACCGCACCGATCGGGTCGAGGAGGCCGCCTCGTGCGGCTCTGAGCTCGCAGACGCGCCGGAGGGCTGAGCGTGCACGTCATCGTTGGCGATGCCGCGATTTCGCTCGGGTTGGCCGGAGCGCTGATCGGTTTTGGCATCTCGATTGTTGCGGCTGCGGGCCGACGGCCGCATCTGATGCGAATGGTTCCGGCCACCGTGATTCTTGTGGTGTTGGCGGCTGTCGTTGCGGTGATCACGATGGAATCGGCGCTGCTGTCACACGACTTCTCGGTGAAATACGTGGCCGAGCACGGCCGCATCGGCACGCCCACTTTGTTCACGGTGGCGACGTTGTGGGGTGCGCTCGAGGGGTCGATTCTGCTGTGGGCGTTGGTGCTGGTCGGCTATGTGGCGATCGTTGCGTGGCGATTCCGTGATCGGCTCGAGGATCCGATGGTGAGTTGGGCGATGGCGGTGATGTTCGGGGTGACGGTGTTCTTCTTCGGGCTGATGGCGACGTCATCGGATCCGTTTATTGCGTTGGCCGACCCGCCCGACGACGGGCCAGGTCTCAATCCGCTGTTGCAGAACAACGCGTTCATGGCGTTCCATCCGCCGATGCTCTACCTCGGCTATGTCGGGTTCACCGTGCCGTTCGCGTTCGCGATCGCGGCGCTCGTCACCGGCCGCGTGGGGGAGGGCTGGCTCGTCGAGACTCGCCGCTGGACGGTGTTTGCGTGGGGGTTCTTGACCTTCGGGATCGTGCTCGGAGCGTGGTGGAGCTATGAGACGCTGGGCTGGGGTGGGTACTGGGCCTGGGACCCGGTCGAGAACGCGTCGTTCTTGCCGTGGCTCACCGGTACGGCCTACATCCACTCGGTCATGGTGCAGGAGCGCCGAGGCATGTTGCGCGTGTGGAACCTGTCGCTCGTGTGCGCAACGTTTGCCTTGACCATCCTTGGCACCTTCTTGACCCGCAGCGGTGTGATCGCGTCGGTACATGCGTTCTCCGAGTCGGGGATCGGCCCGACCTTGCTGGCCTTCTTTGCGGTCATTGTCGTGTTGACGGTCGGGCTGATCGGCTGGCGTGCCGATGCGCTGCGGTCGGTCGGTCGGATCGACTCACCGGTATCGCGAGAAGGCGCGTTCTTGGCCAACAATCTGGTGTTCGGCGCCTTTGCGTTCGTGGTGCTGCTCGGCACGGTGTGGCCGTTGATCATCGAGGCGATCAACGACGAGCGAATCGCGGTTGGCAACCCGTTCTTCGATCGGATGACGATGCCGATCGGGTTCGTGCTGCTCTTCTTGATGGCTGTCGCTCCGGCGCTTCCGTGGCGGATCGCCGACGGCGAAGTCTTGCGCACTCGTCTCTTCTGGCCAGCCGTCACGGGGGTCGCCACGATGTTCGCCTCGCTGCTGGTCGGGGCAGCCGGGTGGGCGCCGGTCCTCGCGTTCGGGCTTGGCGGTTTCGCTGGCGCCGCGGCGGTCCGCCAACTCGTGCTGGCGACGAGGCGACACGGTTGGCGAGGTTTCGTCGGGCGGACCAACGGCGGCATGGTCGTGCATCTGGGCGTGATCCTCGTGGCTGTCGCGTTCGCGGCAAGCAACAGTTATCTGCGTGAGGCCGAACTTCGCTTTGCCGAGGTCGGCGACTCCGCGACCGTTGCCGGGCACGAGTTCGTGTACCGCGGCGCGGAGACGATTGCGTGGCCCGACGGACGAATCGACGACCAACTGCTCATCGAGGTTGACGGCGTGATCGAAACGCCGGCGCTCACGACCTTCCCGTTCGCCGGACGTGTGCTCGGAGCGCCAGACACCCGAGGCTCGCTCGTCGACGACGTCCAGCTCGCCGTCGTTCCGACCGAGCCGGGCGAGCCCGTGGTGGTTCGGGTCACGGTTCAACCGCTCGTCGTGTGGTTGTGGATTGGTGGCATCTTGATGGCGTTCGGAACGTTGCTCGCATTGATCCCCGGTCGTCGTCGACGCCCGACAGCACCGTCGACCGTCGTGCGGGCCGAATCGTCTATCGACGATTCGAGGGAGCAATTGGTGGCAACGTGAGCGATGTCGTCGATCTTCCGAGTCCCACGGGTAATCGCCGTCTCGGGCTGTTGTTGTCGCTCGGCGTTGCCGTCTTGCTGGGCGCATTGATTCTCGTCCTGGCGACGAGCGAAGGTGAGCGCGGTCTCGGCCCATCGCCGCTCATTGGCCAGGCCGCCCCGTCGATCGATGGACCGACGACGACCGGGGAGACGTTCACTCTCGACGACCACCGCGGTCGTTGGGTGGTGGTCAACTTCTTTGCGACGACGTGCATCCCCTGCATCGTCGAGCACCCCGAGCTCGTGTCGTTCGACGAGGCACATCAACCGGTCGGAGATGCCGCAGTGGTGAGCATCGCCTTTAGCGACACGGCGGCCAACGTCGAAGCGTTCTTCGACGAGAACGGCGGTGATTGGGACGTGCTCGCCGCCGACACGGGGCGCCACGCGGTGTCCTACGGCGTTGCCGCTGTGCCGGAGACGTATCTCGTTGCGCCGAGTGGGATCGTGACATCGAAGTTCATCGGCGGGATCACCGAGGCCCAGCTCGACGCAGAGATCGTGCGGCTCTCGGGCAGTCCGGGGACCGGATCGTGAGGACGTGATGCAGATCGCCAGCCAACGCTGGGCGTGGTTGTTGCTCGTTGGTCTTGCCCTTTCGGCGCTCGCTTTGTCGACGACCCTCGAGGGACCACCGCGCACCAATCAGGACCGCATCCGCTCCTTGTCCGAGGACTTCGCCTGCCCGACCTGCGACGGCCAGAGCGTCGCGGAGTCGAACGCCGTGGTCGCCGTCGAGATCAAGCGGGAGATTGGCCGACAGGTCGACAATGGCGCTACCGACGAGGAGATCACCGAGCTGTTGATCTCCTCCTACGACGAGTCGATCGACCTCCGGCCCCGATCGTCGGGCCTCGTCGGTCTGGTCTGGGTCCTACCGATCGTCGCCACGGTCTTCGCGTTCGCAGGCCTGGCGCAAGTGTTCCGCAGGTGGCGAAACGAAGCTGCGCTCGAAGCGACCGACGCCGACGCCGCGATCGTCGACGAGTTGCTACGCGAGCGGTCCGACCCGTGACCGACGCGCCGACCCTCGCGCGGGACGAACGCGCCCGACTGCTCGACGAACGCGAGCACTTGTTGGCGTCGATCGTGGATCTCGATGCCGAGCTCGACGCCGGTGACATCACCGAAGACGACCATCGAGCGCTCCGCGACGACTACACCGCGCGTGCTGCCCGCATCACGCGAGCACTCGACGGCGCCACGATCCGACGGACGAGTTCGGCCTCGTCGACGCCGTGGACCCGGCGACTCGCCTGGCTCGCTGGGGTGTGCCTCGTCGCCGCTGTGTCGGTGTGGGCGATGATCGAGTTCTCCGGCGCTCGCGGCGCGGGCGACACCGCGAGTGGAGAGATCCGGCTCTCGACGACGACGATGCTCTCCGATGCTGCAGCAGCGTTCGGGTCCGGTGACCCGCAACGGTCGATCGAGATTTACGGCGAGGTCCTCGAGATTCAGCCGACCAACGTCGAAGCGCTCACGTATCGAGGCTGGATCCGTTATCAGATGGGCGAAGTCGACCAGGCCGCCGTCGATTTCGACGAGGCGGTTGCGTTCGACCCCGACTATGCGGACGTGCGTGTGTTCCGCACCGTCGCGGCACTCGACGACGGCCGCTACACCGACGCCGCTGCCGAGCTCGACGCGTTCGACGCGGCCGAACCGACCGCCGTCGCGCTGCAGCTCGTTGCCCAGCGGCAACTCAGAGAACGGGTGGCGGTCGCCCAGATGACCGAGCTGCTCGATGCAACCCAGGGCGCTCCCGACCTTGTCGCTGCCGGAGTCTCCACCGATGATGCGCAGCTCGCCGGACAGACCTTCGTCAATCTTGAACGCCCAGCCGACGCCCTCCGCACCTTCGACGCGGTGCTCGGGGTCGAGCCCGACCGAGCCGATGCGCTGGCCTGGCGCGGGTGGACCCTTGCGCTGACCGCGGAGACCGGGGTCGAGGAGCTGTTTGCCGATGCACTGCTCTGGCTCGACGAGGCGGTCGACGCGGATCCGAGCGACCCGTACGCCCGAGTGTTCCGCTCGTTCGTGTTGCGCCGCGTCGATCGCCCCGACGATGCGCGGGCAGATCTCGCGGCGTTCGATGCCCTTGAGGACCAACCGGCGCTTCTGCTTGAACTGATCGAACGGTTCGGCCTGCGCGAACTCTCGACCGAAGGCTGATCGCGATGGGTCTGGGCCTCGCAGATGTGGTCGCCACTGCGGCCGCGGTCGCCGACGCCCCTGCCCGTAATGACAAGGTCGCCGCACTTGCCGAACTGTTGGGTCGGGCCGATCGGCGGGAGTTGTCGATCGTGATCGGCTTGCTCGTGGGCGATCTTCGCCAAGGGCGGATCGGAGTCGGGTGGTCGACGGTCGGCTCGCTCGACATCGAACCCGTTGGCGAGGCATCCATCGAGGTATCGGAGGTCGACCACGCCTTCGACGAGATCGCGTTCACGTCTGGGGACGGATCGGCCCAGCGCCGCCACGACGTGCTCGCCGCGCTGTGGGCACGATCAACCGCTGCCGAACAGGCGTTTCTGGGTGCAGTACTCACCGGTGGATTGCGCCAGGGGGCGCTGGAGGGTGTCATGGTGACCGCAGTCGCGAAGGCTGCAGGTGTGCCGGTCGCATCCGTCAGGCGCGGAACCATGCTCTCGGGAGATCTCGGCGAGACGGCGCAGATCGCCCTCGGCGACGGGCGTGCGGCACTCGACTCGATCGGTCTGCGGCCCGGTCGGGCAATCGGGCCGATGCTTGCGTCGACGTCGGCCTCGGTCGCCGATGCGATGGGCGAATTCGACACGGCTGTCGTGCAAGCGAAGCTCGATGGCATTCGGCTGCAGGTGCATCGCTCGGGCGACGGTGTTCGCCTCTATACCCGCAACCTCAATGACGTCACCGAACGACTTCCGGACGTGGTGGCGTTGACTCGGTCGCTCGACGGCGAACCATTCGTCCTCGACGGCGAACTGATCGGTGTCGGATCGGAGAGCCCGGAGCTCTTCCAGGACACCGCATCGACGTTCAGCAGCGGCGGTGGGTCGGGACGAGTCGATCTCGTCTTGTCGGTGTTCGATGCCTTGCATCTCGATGGCGAAGACCTCATCGATCTGCCGTTGGAGACTCGTCTCGCTCGGCTCGAGGCACGGATGGGCCACGTGGTCCTGCCGACGATCACGACCGCCGATGTCGCAGAGGCGGAGGCGTTTGAGGCGGAGATCCTCGACGGCGGTCACGAAGGGGTCATGGTCAAGGACGTGTCGTCGCCGTATGCGGCGGGTCGCCGCGGCAAGGCGTGGCGCAAGGTCAAGCCGGTACATACCTTCGACCTGGTCGTGCTTGGGGCCGAATGGGGCCACGGGCGACGCACCGGTTGGTTGTCGAACCTGCTGTTGGGGGCGCGGGACGGGGACGACTTCGTGATGGTCGGCAAGACATTCAAGGGCTTGACCGACGCGATGCTCGAGTGGCAGACCGCAGCACTCAAGGAGCTCGAGGCCGAACCGGTCGATGGCGTGCCGCAAGACCGGGCGGCCATCACCGTGTTCACCCGCCCCGAACTCGTCGTCGAGATCGCGATCGACGGTGTGCAGCGATCGACGACCTACCCCGGTGGCCTCGCATTGCGATTTGCCCGCGTAAAGGCGCATCGCCCGGACAAGATCGCGGCCGAGTCTGACACGATCGACACGCTCCGCTCGATGCTCTGATCTGCCGTTGCTGACTGCTCTCGTACTGAACGCAACTGAAGCGTTCGTGCGTGTCAGAACGGCCCGAGGAAACGGGCCAGGACGATGTCATTGCCCCGGGTTTCGAGTTCCCAGGTCGAACCCTTTGCCCATCCCCGCACCCCGCTGATCACCATGCCTTCTCGGGCGAGGCGTTCGATTGAGTCCGGGATGATGTCGCCGTGGCTGCAGAGAGCCGCAGTGGTGCCTTCGGCGACGAGGCGTCGCATGAGGCCAATCGCGGCCGCCGATGACTGGCCCTCGACGAGGGAGTCGTCGACCTCGACATCGGTTCCCACGGCGGTGGCAAGCGGCTCGACCGTTTGCACGCATCGGGTCGCCCGACTCGAGTAGATGGCGGTGATGCCGGTATCGCCGAACCGCTCGGCGATGCTGTTTGCCTGATCGATGCCGACGGCGTCGAGGGGGCGGTCGAGGTCCGTTCCGGAGAACACGCCGCGAGTTCCGGCGGAGGCGTGGCGGATCAGGTAGAGGGTCGACATGAGCGCTGTCAGATTAGGTCACATCGGCGAAGGGGTTGGAGAACTCGGCATCGCCGAACGGGGAACGGTTTGCGTGCGTCAGCCGGCGTCGCAGAAGTCGATCGTCTGCTCGCCGGTCCAGCGGCCGGACTCGCCGGGTTGGCTCTGGTACTCGGTGTTGGCATAGAGGGTGACGACGGTTCCGCAGCGTCCGGCCACCGACGTGATGCGGTCGTTCATGTTCGGTTCGAGGTCGGGGAAACGTTCGGTGTCTTCGCACAGTGTGCGGTTGAACACATCCGGGTCTCCGCGTTCGCCGTAGAGATCGACACATCCGTTGGTGCGCATCGACGAGGCCTGCCCGACGATCGAACCCTCGAGCCAGACCCGACGGACCGCGGCGCCTTCGGTGGGGACGAATCGGAATCGATCGAGTTCGAGGCCGTCACTGTCGATCTGGAATCGGACCGTCCGGACGTCGCCTTCGGATCCGGGGATCGAGATGGGGGCACTGTGTTGGGCGAAATCGTCAGCGCCAGCTGTCGGCACGATGTTGCTCACCCGGTCGACGACGCGACCGTCGATGATCACGAGCAAGGCACCGTCGGGTCGGTCGCCGTCGTAGGCGTAGCGAAGCTGGAGCACGTGGTCCCCGGCGGGCAAGTTCGTAACCGTGTACTCGAGCCATTCGCGACGCTGTGTGTCGGTGATGACGTGTCCGGCGGTCGTGCTGTCGCCGCCGGAGGCGTCCGGTCGGCTGGAGATGTCGACCGTTTCGTTCGGGCGGAACTCCGGCGCGTTTCCGGTGCGGACCGTGTCGTCGCGGTAGGCCGCCTCGGCGCCGCCTTCGTCAAAGTGTTCGGCCTCGATCCAGGCGGCGACGTCATTGATGGTTCCGCCGAAGGGCGCCCGCACGATCGCTGGCGACGTGGTTGTAGTCGGCGAGTCGATCGTCGTTGTGGTCGTGGCGACCGTGGACGTGGTCCACTTGGACGGTTCGGTCGTGGTCGGACCGACCTCGGCCTCGTCTTCGTCGGTCGAGTCGAAGAAGGCCATCGCGTCAGCGGCGTCTTCGGCAGTCACGGGTGCGACCACCGTGGCGAGGCCGACCGTGGCGGTGGCTGCTTGTGCGGCGACGACGGCGGTCGACGTTGCTTCGGTCAAGATGCCGGCCGATCCGCCTCGCTCGAGACCGGCGAGGAAACCCAGCCAGGACACGGGCGAGATCACCTTGTTGAGTCGTTCGGTGCCGACTTCGAGAAAGGCCCGCACGACGAGCGGATCGAAGTGCGTGCCAGCGCAGCGCAAGAGCTCTTTCAGTGCCACTTCAGCCGAAAGCGCTTCCTTGTACGAGCGCGTCGACGTCATGACGTCGAATGCGTCGGCTGCAGCGACGATGCGCCCGGCGAGGGTGATGTCGCGCCCCGCGGCCGAGCTCGGATAGCCGGAGCCGTCGAACCGGCAATGGTGTTCCATTGCGGCGTTGGCCCACTCGCCCAACCAGTCGTCGAGCGGCGCAAGATACCGTTCGGCGGCGCCGGGGTGGGTCTGGAGGACAGCCCATTCGTCCTCATCGGGGCGGCCCGGCTTGTTGAGGATCTCTGCGGGCACGTCGAGCTTGCCGATGTCGTGGAGCAGCGCCGCCCAGTGCAATCGGTCGAGGTCTGCCGCGGACAGGCTCATCTGCTCGCCGATCAAGACGCTGTAGGCGCGCACACGTTCGGAGTGGCCGCGGGTGCGAGGGTCGTGTGCGCTGAGGCGTTGCGCCAACGTGACGAGCCACTGCGATCGAGAGAACTCGGCGGTCCCAACCGAGTCCAGTTCTCGTTCGAGTTGACGGGCAGACGGACGCCGAAGCGCAGATTTGAATCGGCTGGGCGCAGTGTCCGGGAAGGCGAGGTTGAGCTTCAGGAGCGACGCAAGCGGTACGAACCTGCGGACGATTCGGTCCGTGCTGACAACGATTCCGATGGCGAGTCCGGCGACGAGTAGCCACCAGACCAGGCGTGGCACGCCCAGGCGGTCGTGCGGAAAGAGCCGAGAGGCGGTCAACGATGTGGCGAGGCCTGCGAGTACCGGTGCGGCGAAGATGGCGAGTCGAAGCAGTCGCCCTGCCGAGACACGACTCGACCACCGAGTCGTTGACGTGTCGCTCGGTGAGGTGTCGTTCGGGGGGTTCGCAACGACGGTCACTCCGGGAGTGTCGGAACGCGAGATGACAGAGTTGATGGGCCGTCAGGATGATGTACTCGGGCCGTTCGTCACAGGTTCAGGCGGCGGCCGCCATGTCTTCCGCGGCGAGGTCTTGGCTGTCGTCGAGTTCGGCCGGCTGTTCGGCGTCGAAGAACAGCGTCAGATCGGGAAGCGAGGACAGCACGCCGCGGTGTTGCCAGACAGCGTGTTTCGATCCGTGTGGGGTCAGCCAGATTCGGACGATATCCGATCGGCCAATCAGGCTTTTGAGGACGGTCATCGTGGTGCGTTCGGAGCCGCTCGGGACGTCTTCGGCGATGTACGCACGGGTCGTTTCGATGCCGATGCCCACGCCGTCGGCGAGTACACCACGAAGGTCGTCGTCGGTGTCGACAAGTTGGAGCCGGGTCATGACGCAAACTGTCGGACCACCTGTTCGCGACTTGAGTCGATTCGACAGATTTCCTCAGGTGACTGGGACATTCGATCCGGTCACGACGACGACGACGGTCCGATCGGCCCAGCGTTGCGGTTCGGCGAGGAGCGCAGCGAGACCGGCAGCGCCCGATGGTTCGGTCACGAGGCCGGCGTGGTCGAGGATGAGGGCCTGGGCGGCCGCCATCTGCGGGTCGGTGACGAGTGTCGAGGCGTCGACCGCGTGGATCATGTCGTCAACGGCTTCGGGCACCGGCGTGCGGACGGCGAGTCCGTCGGCGATCGTGTCGACCGCTGGGGTTTCGACGCACGCGTTGGCCATGAACGACTGATGCATCGCAGGCGCTCCGGCGGCGGACACCGCAACGACCTCGGTGTGGGGCATGGCCGATTGCAGCCAGGTCCCCATGCCGTTGACGAGTGCCCCGTTGCCGAGCGGGACGAGCACCGCGTCGATGTCAACGGTGTCGGCGAGTTCCATTGCGCACGACCCGTGTCCTGCGGTCACCGATCGATGCTTGCCGTCCTCGGCGAATCGTGCCCCGCTGCTTACGGCATGATCGCGGGCTGCGAGCTTTGCGGCATCGAAGTCGTCGCCCGCCAATCGAACCTCGGCGCCAAGGTCGCGCATGCGGGCGAGCTTCGATGGGTTGGCGTTCTGCGCGGCGAACACGGTCACGTCGGTGCTTGTCGTGCGCCCGGCGAGGGCCAGAGCTTGTCCCCAGTTTCCGGCGCTTGCGGTGACGATCGGGGTGTCGGGGGATCGACGCGCATGGAGCGCGACGAAGACGCTTGCGCCTCGCCCCTTGAAGCATCGGATCGGGTTGAGGGTTTCGACTTTCAGCAGCACTCGTGCGCCAACCGTCCGGGAGAGCGGGTCGAACTCGACGAGTGGCGTGTTGTGGAATCGGACGTCGACGTGAGTGGCCATCGTGGCGACGTCGTCGGCCGACAGTCGGGGAGCGGTGGGTGGCATCCGTCCATCGTGCGCCAACCATCCAGCGGCGTGTGCGTGAATGTGCGCGCCGTTGCGCGGAAATTGCGCGTGCGGAACACTGGGGGTGATGCGGTCCCTCGACGACATCGACCTCGCCCTTCTCGAACGACTTCAGGCTGACGCGACAGTTCCTGCTCGCGTCCTCGGCGAGGAAGTCGGTTTGTCCACGGCTGCAACTCAGCGACGCATCAATCGCCTACGTTCCGACGGGGTCATCTCTTCGACAACGGCGGTGATCGATCCGATGCAGGTCGGCCATGCGGTGTCGTGTGTGGTGCTGGTTCGACTTGAGCGTGACGGCGTGGACGTCGTCGATCGGCTACGAGAGGTGTTTCGGTCCGAACCGCACGTGCAGCAGTGTTTCTACGTCGCCGGCGACGCCGATTTCGTGCTGGTGACCCTCACGCCGAACCTCGCCGAGTACGAGTCGCTGACACGTCGGCTGCTCCTCGACGACGTCGACATTCGAACGTTCACGACCATGGCTGTGCTCGATCCCGTCAAGACGGGTCAAACAGTGCCACTCGCGATTGGCTGATGGTTGCGGTCTGGGTCTGACCCCCGAATCGCCAAATTGTCGGGGACTCCGCGAGCCGAGCGTTCGTACCGAGATGCATGGAACGCGTGTCGCTTGATCATGTCCACAGTCGCTTGCTCCCGAGGGGCTGGGGCGTCGGAATCCTCGTCGGCCTGGTCGTCTCGGCCGTATCGGTCGTCGTTCCCGACCGCGGCTTACTCGAGGTTGTCAACAAGGCGGGGACCAGAGGGGACTACTTCGAAGTCTTCAGCCCGTTCTGGCCTGGCGTGGTCGTCGGTGCACTGCTCGTTGGTGTCTCCGTGGCGGGGTGGCTGCTTCAGCGATCGAGGCCAGCTGTTCTCGCTGCCGGCGCGGCGACTGCGGCGACGGTGACCGGTGGGGCGTGGCTGTCGACGCTCGTACATCTCGCAAGCCAAGGAAGCTGGATCGAAGGTCGCCCGTGCCGCCACGATGATGGACGTCTGGACTTGCCAGCGCAGTCCGGGGCGACGGCCACGCTGTCTCCCGTCGTGGCCTACTGGCGCGAAGCAGCGCGCCACGAAGCGAGCTCGGTCGGCACGTTCGAAGTGCTTGCAGATCGTTTGACGTCGTTCGGCGCGAACGAGGACCTCGCTGTTCGATGCTGGCGAGCTGCTGATGATGAACGTCGTCATGCGACGCTATGCACCGCCATTGCCGAAGGGCTGAATGGCGGGCCGATCGGTGACCTCGACGCCGAGTGGCGCCCGTCCAGTCAGGTGGCTGAGGACTCGCTGGAGCGCTTGGCCACCGAAGCGTTCGTGCACGGGGCGATCGGAGAGGCCTTCTCCGCAGCGATACTTCGAGCCGGAGCCGGATCTGCTGCCCCCGAGCTTGAGGTGCTGATTCGTTCGTTGGCGAACGACGAGGATGAGCATGCCGAACTCGCAAAGGACACGATTCGGTGGTGTTTGGCACGCGGCGATGAACGTGTCCACCTGGCACTCAGCGCAGCAATGGATGCGGTCGCAGAGGAGCCCCACTATCCCTCGCTTCTCGTCGGCGTCGTGATCGACGATCTTCGAGTCGGCGGTTTGTTGAGCGAGTCGGAAACGGTGGACTTGTGGCGCATCGTTCGTCAGGAGTCGATCAACTTCCTCCGTTCCGAACTCGCCAAGACCTCCTAGCCGATCACCTCCCGCCTGGCGAGAAGCAGGGGTCCGGAAGACACAGCCGCCTTTGTGATGTGTCGCCGGCCTGGCGAGAAGCAGGGGTCCGGAAGACACAGCCGCCTTTGTCATGTGTCGCCGGCCTGGCGAGAAATCAGGAGTCCGGAAGGGACTGTCACACCCCCCGGCGATGATGGCCGGATGGCCATCATCGATCTTCCTGGGGCGGCGCCGGAGCCGCTGACGCTGTTCGAACATCCAGGGCTGGAGTGGTTTCATCCGGCGGTTCGAACGTGGTTTGCGCGACGTTTTCCGGATGGGCCGACGCCGCCGCAGGCAGGAGCGTGGCCAGCGATCGCGGCGGGGGACGACACGTTGGTGGCGGCGCCGACGGGTTCGGGCAAGACGTTGTCGGCGTTTCTCGTGTCGATCGATCAGCTGTATCGGGCGCACGAGCGGGGCGAGGCGACCGACGGGGTGGCTCGGGTGGTGTATGTGTCGCCGCTGAAGGCGCTGGCGGTCGACATCGCGGAGAATTTGGAGCGGCCGTTGGCGGAGATTGCGCAGACGGCGAAGGAGCTGGGTTTGTCGGCGCCGGATCTGCGGGTTGGGGTGCGGTCGGGTGACACGTCGACTCAGCAGCGGGCGAACATGGTGAAGAAGCCGCCAGCGTTCATCGTGACGACGCCGGAGTCGTTGTACTTGATGTGTACGTCGAGTCGGGCGCGCTCCGCGCTGTCGACGGTGCGGACAGTGATCGTCGACGAGATCCATGCGCTGGCGCGCGACAAGCGGGGTTCGCACCTGGCGCTCACGTTGGAGCGACTCGAGCACGTGTGTACCTCGGCCCGGGGTGGACTGCGGCCGGTGCGGGTGGGGTTGTCGGCGACACAGAAGCCGATTTCGACCGTGGCGCAGTTGTTGGTTGGTGGCCGTCGGGATCATGAGGAGGCGCCGCGCTGTCGGGTAATCGATGGCGGGCACGTGCGTGAGCTCGATCTGTCGTTGGAGGTGCCGCCATCGGAGTTGGAGGCGTTGGCGCCGGCCGAGCAGTCCGGGGAGATTCTCGATCGAGTGGCCGATCTCGTGCGCGAGCACACGACGACGCTGGTGTTCGTCAACACACGTCGGATGGCTGAGCGGGTGGCCCATCAGCTCGGTGAGCGGCTGGCCGGGGACGACGAGGACGCCGAGGCAAATGTCGTCGCTCACCATGGCAGCCTTTCAAAGGAGCGGAGGCTGAAGGTCGAGCAGCGTCTCCGGGCTGGGGACCTCAAGGCGCTGGTGGCGACCGCGTCACTCGAGTTGGGGATCGACGTCGGCCCGGTGGACCTGGTGTGTCAGCTCGGTTCGCCCCGCAACATCGCCACGTTCCTTCAGCGGGTGGGTCGGGCCAACCACAACCGGTACGGGGTCCCGAAGGGTCGGCTGTTTCCGTACACCCGCGACGACCTCGTCGAGTGTTGCGCGCTGCTGTCCGCCGTCCATGCCGAGCGGCTCGATGCGTTGTTGCCCCCAGTCGCGCCGCTCGACATCCTCGTGCAGCAGTTGGTGGCCGAGGTGTCGGCGGAGGAGTGGGAGGTCGACGCGCTGTTCGACCTCGTTCGGCGCTCGGGGCCCTACGTCGGGCTGGAGCGTGACGAGTTCGATCGATGCCTCGAGCTGGCGTCCGAAGGAGTTCGGACCGGTCGGGGAGTGCGGTCGCACTGGATCCATTTCGACGACACGAACGACCTGTTGCGGGGGCGGCGTGGGGCCCGGATGGCGGCGCTCACGAGCGGCGGCGCGATCCCCGAGCTCGGTGACTATCGAGTGTTGCTCGATCCGGACGACACCTTCATCGGGACCGTCAACGAGGACTGGGCCACCGAGTCGATGCCGGGCGACATTTTCACGCTCGGCACCCATTCGTGGCGCATCCGGCGGATCGAACCCGGCGTGGTGCGGGTGGTCGATGCCGAAGGGCTTCCGCCGACGATCCCGGTCTGGTTCGGCGAGGCCCCGGGGCGCACCCTGGAACTTTCGGAGGAGGTGTGTTCGATCCGGCGGGCGATCGAGGAGCATCTGCGTGCGGGCGACCCAGCGGCGGCGATGCGGTGGCTCGAAGAGGCGGCTGGGGTCGATGCGATCGCCGCAGATCAGGTCGTCCGCTACCTGGCCGCATCGCTCGCGATCCTCGGCACGCTACCGACTCGCGAGCGGCTGGTGATCGAGCGGTTCTTCGACGAGACCGGGGGCATGCAGCTCGTGGTCCACTCGCCGCACGGGGCGCGACTCAACCGCGGGTTCGGGCTGGCGCTGCGAAAGAAGTTCTGCAAGAACTTCGACTTCGAGCTCCAAGCGGCGGCCTCCGACGATGCGGTCGTGTTGTCTCTCGGTCCGCAGCACAGCTTTCCGTTGGCCGATGTCAGCGGCTTCCTGAAGTCGAAGAGTGTGGAGCAGACGCTGACCCAGGCGACGCTCGTGCCGCCATCGCCAATGTTCTTGAGTCGGTGGCGATGGAACCTCAACCGGTCGTTACTGGTGCTGCGCTGGAAGGGCGGCCGCAAGAACCCTCCACCGATCCAGCGCATGGAAGCCGATGACGTGATGGCCGCGTTGTTTCCGGTGGCGGCTGCGTGTCAGGAGAACGTGTCGGGGCCGATCGAGCTGCCCGATCACGTGATCGTCAAGCAGACGATGGACGACACCTTGCGGGAGGCGATGGACGTCGATGGATTGCGATCGCTCGTCGAAGGGATCGAAGAGGGCAACGTCGAGATCGTGTGCGTCGACTCCACCGAGCCGTCGCCCTTGTGTCACGAACTGTTGGTTGGCAAGCCGTTCACGTTCCTCGACGACGCCGAGGCGATCGATCGCCGCACTCGGTCGGTGCCGTTGCGCCGAGGGCTGCCGGTCGATCTGGCCGAGATCGGCACGGTGTCGCTCGATGCGATCGCCGAAGTCGATGAGCAGGTGATCCCGGATCCTCAGACAGCCGATGAGCTGTACGAGCTGCTCCACGACCACGTCGTGCTCGAAGCCGAGGACCGGTGGCGCTCGCTGTTCGACCGGCTCGCCGCGGCAGGGCGCGTCGTCGAGTGGCCAGAGAACGACCGCACGTGGTGGTCCTGCGGTACACGTCGATCGGTGATGGACGACCTCGAACAGGCGGTTCGTGGACGGCTCGACACCCGCGCGATCTGGACGATCGACGAGCTGGCGTATGTATTGAGCGCACCCCGGTCGTCGGTGGAGTTCGTCGTCGTGGGCCTCGAGAACGACGGCACGGCGATCCGGGGCCAATGGCGCAATCGAGCCGACGGTGCGCCCGAGGAGTGGGCGGCGAAGCGGCTGCTGTCCCGAATGCACGTGCGGTCGCAGAAGGCGAAGCGGGCCCGCGTCGAAACTGCGACGGCACAAGACTTCATGCGGTTCCTCTTCGAGTGGCATCACGTCTCGCCCGGGCTCAAGCGCCAAGGCCCCGACGCCTTGGCCGACACGGTCGCCCAGCTCCAGGGGTGGCACACCGCGGCGGCGGCATGGGAGACCGAGATCTTGCGGGCCCGTCTCGGCACCTTCGACGCGGCAGAGGTCGATCGGCGATCGCTCGCCGGTGAGATCACGTGGGGCCGTTTGGCCGTGCCGGCAGATCAGCCCGATCGAGCCACGATCGGTCGGACCACACCGGTCACCTTCGCCCTTCGCGACGATCTCGACTGGTTGATGGCCGCCCATGGGACGCAACGCCACGAGGAGGGTTTGGAACCCGAGGGTCCGTCGGCCAGAGTGCTCGGCTTGCTGATCGACACTGGCGCACGGTTCCACCACGAAGTGGTGGCCGACAGCGGTCTCAAACCGCGTGAAGTCGAGGCGGCGTTGTGGGACCTCGTCTGGCGGGGTCTGATCCATGCCGACAGCGCACACGCGCTGCGGTCTCTGTTCGCGGCGCGTGACACGACGGCTTCGGATGCGGTGAGCGCTGGTGGCCGTTCGAGGCGGCGGGGTCTGCGGAGCGGGTCGTCGCGCCGGGCCGGGGGAGAGGGACGCTGGACGGTCCTCGCTCCTGCGGAGCCGGTGGAGGTCGACAACGATGAACTCGCCGAAGCCGTGGCCGAGCAACTCTTGGCCCGATGGGGGGTCGTGTTCCGCGATCTGGCCGCACGCGAATCATTGGCAATGCCATGGCGGGAGGTGTTGTGGGCGCTTCGTCGTCTCGAAGCCCGTGGCCTGATTCGCGGTGGCCGATTCGTGAGCGGCTTCGGCGGCGAGCAATATGCCACCCATGAGGCTGCCGACGCGTTGACCCGCGTCGTGAAAACGACTCGGCGAGGCGAGGAGATCACCCTCAACGCCTGCGACCCGCTCAACCTCACCGGAGTCATCACGCCCGGCGACCGCGTCCCCGCCCGTCGCAGCCTCACCGTCACCTGGATCGACGGCCTGCCACAGCTCCCATCCTGATCCGGTCACGTCGGGGTCAGACCCCAACGTGACCGATGCGGTGCAGTCGCCGGTTGTGATCGTTGGTCGGTCAACGCAGGGTGGGTTGGTGGAATTGACCCGTGCTGATCGCCTGCTGATGGCGTCGGCCGCGTTGGTCACGATCTCGACGGTGTTGCCGGGCTTTCTCGTGGGCGCATTGTCGGTCCAGGTCCAGGACGATTTCGGCATCACGGAAGCAACGTACGGATGGGGAACGGCGTCGTTCTTCATCGCCGCGACCGCGGGGTCGTCCTTTCTTGGCAAGGTTGCTCAGCGGATCGGACCGCGCAAACAGGTTTCGATCAGTGTGTTCGTGTCGGTGCTCGCGCAGCTCGCGTTGGCGTGCTTCGGTTCCTCCTTCGGCGTCATGCTCGCCTGCCTGTCGGTGTGTGGGCTGACCAACGCAGCCAACCAGACCGGCATCAACCTGCTCCTCACGCGGGCACAGCTTCCGCGTCTTGGGTTGGCGATTGCGCTCAAGCAGTCGGGCATGCCGACCGCATCGATGCTCGCCGGTCTCGGCGTGCCGTTGATTGCGTTGACCGTCGGTTGGCGCTGGGCGTACGTCGCGTCGGCCGTGTTCGGGGCGGCATCGATCGTCTGGCTGCGACGCACCGTTGCGCCGGTCGGGCCGATGGCCGCGCCATCGTCGGGTGCCGACACGACGACCCCCGGGCGAACGCTCGCCACCGCTGCAGTCGCCTTCGGTTTCTTGGCGGCTGGTGCGGGGTCGCTTGTGTCCTGGCTCGTCGCCTCGGCGGTCGATGCCGGGATGGGTGAAGGTCGGGCGGGGCTGTTGCTGAGCGCGGGCGCGTTGTGCGGAGTGATCGTTCGTTTGTCGTGGGGCGTGCGGCTCGACACGATGGCGTTGCGACCGTTCCGGATCGCCGCGGTGCTGTGTCTGATCGGTGCCATCGGGATTGCGCTGCTCGCCGTCCGGAGCCCAGGCCTGCACGTTGGCGCGACAGTGGTGGCCTTCGGGGCGGGATGGATCTGGCCGGTGTTCACGAACTTCGGCATCGTGCGGGCGAACCAGGCGGCGGCCGCGGCCGCCAGCGGGGTGACCCAGACCGGGGTGTACGTGGGCATTGTGGTTGCACCGCTTGCGTCGGGCTGGTTGATCGAGAATCAGGGATACCCGACGATGTGGCTGGTCACCGCCGCCTGCATGCTGATTGGCGCGCTCATCACCTTGCGCGTCGCCGACGACTTCTGACGGTCGCGCCAATTACGGTGCGGAGATGTCGCTGCTGACCGAAGACATCCGGACCGAACGGTTGCTGCTCCGTCGCCCGACCCTCGATGATGCTCCTCGGATGGCGGAGGTGGCCAACGACATTCGCATCGCCCGCAACATGACGTCGCTGTTCCCGCATCCGTATGACCTCGCAGCGGCGGAGGCATGGATTCCGGTGTCGGATGGCCTGGCGATCTTCACGACGGACGCAGTCGGCGATCTTTCCCCCGGCATGGTCGGCATGGTCGGTGCCCATGTTGGCGAGGGCGAGAACGCGGACGTCGTCACCTTCGGCTATTGGCTGGCCGTCGGCGCCTGGGGGCACGGCTTTGCGACCGAAGCATCTCGAGCCTTCTTGGACCGCCTGGTCGAGACGGTCCCGGTCCGCCGGGTAGAGGCGATGGTGTACGGCTGGAACCCGGCGTCTGGGCGAGTCTTGGAGAAGCTCGGGTTCGTACTCGAAGGCCGACTGAAGAACCGGGTTCGGCGATTCGGTGAGCTCACCGACGAACTCGTCTACGGATGGGTCTCGGACCAGAGCTGACTTCGAGGTTTCTCGACGGCGTGCTCGGCGACTGTTGAGCGGCGATGACGTCTACCGTGGAGCTATGAGCGAGCCCGCACGGCATCTTCAGAGCGTCCCCGGCGACATCGACAACGACGGGGACCGTGATCTTCGCGACGCGATCATCGAGACGGAGATGAGCATCGGTCGAGCCGAGGAGACGCCGAAGAAGGCGTGGTACCACGCCCTGCTGCGAATCGGCCGAATGATTGCGGGCTTCGCCCTCATCCTCGCGGGTTTGGCGATGATGGTGCTGCCCGGGCCCGGGGTGATCACCATCGCATCCGGCCTGGTGGTCTTGAGCCGTGACGTCAAGTGGGCCGACCGCCTGCTCCGTAATCTGCGCCGCCGCGTCCCCGGCCTCGAAGAAGAAGGGCCCATCCCGAAGACGACGCTCATCATCTCCCTCATGTTGATGGTTGCTGCTGGCCTCACTGCGTGGTGGTGGATGACTGGCGGCGACGAGACGGTTCGCAGTTGGTTCTGACGTCGGCGAGGTGACCGCTTTCACGCTGCGAAACCTGCGGTTCACATCGCAGTGATCATGCCGAAAACGGCCGTCCGTACGGTTCCTGTATGGCGCTCGACGGCGACTCGTTCCAGACCTCTACCCGACCAGTCTGGGACTCGGCATCGCGAGGTTCGCTCAGCGAGCGCATGCCGTTCGAGACCCATCATGTTGGTCGCGTTGCGTCGGCGCCCCTGCGGTCGTGGTGGCTCGACGTCGATGTCGACGGCGCGGAGTTCGTCCCCGAGTTCGGCGGCGCCATCATTGCTGCCAACCATCTGTCGTTCATCGACTCCCTTCTTCTCATGTATTCGCTCGGACGGCCCGTGCGGTTCTTGGGCAAGGCCGAGTACATGGACTCGGTCCTGACCCGAACACTCTTTCCAGCGGTGGGAATGATTCCGATCGATCGCAGCGGGTCTGGTCTTGCCGGGACACTCCGCGTTGCCCGGCGATGCCTCGAAGACGGACACCTTCTTGGCATCTTCCCGGAAGGCACCCGCTCGCGAGACGGACAGCTACTGCCCGGTCACTCGGGCGTTGCGCACCTTGCGCTCGCAACCGGGTGCCCGATCGTTCCGGTTGGACTCCGAGGAACAGATCGAGCGATGCCAGTCGGATCTCGCCGAATTCATCGCGAGTCGATCTCAATCGGTGTCGGGCCGCTCATCGGACCCGGACCGATCTCCGGGAAGCGGCCAACGAGGCGTGATCGACACGACCTGACCGATCGTGTCATGGCTGCCATCGCTCAGCTCTCGGGCAACGAAGATCCGATGCCAGTCGAAGTCGACTCCAGCGAGCGACTCGTCGCCGGCTGAAAGCACTCGCTGGCCCGACGGACGGGTATCCGTCGGAATCGTGCCCACAGGGGCAAGGGTTGAGGCAACGTGTCATCACCGGGCTCGACGCCGAATCGCCAGCTTGCCGTCCTTGCGGTCGGCGTTGTCCTGGCGATGTCGCCGTGGTTCTCGACCAGCGCCGTACTGCCCCAACTCGTCGAACGCTGGTCGATCTCCTCATTCGAGTCGAGCATGCTCGTCATCACGGTTCAGCTCGGATTCGTGGCGGGTGCCGTCGTGTCGGCGCTTGCGGGTCTCGCCGAGCGGTACCCGCCACGGCTCTTGTTGTTCGGTGGTGCGCTGAGCGCCGCGACGGCCAACGCGCTGGTGGTCGTGTTCGACAGTCTTTCGTCGGCCCTGATGCTCCGATCGCTGACCGGTGCCGCACTCGCGTTCGTCTATCCCGCTGCGATGAAGGCGATGTCGGCGTGGTTCACTCGTGGCCGCGGGCTGGCGCTTGGGGTGATGGTCGGGGCGCTGACGATCGGCTCGGCCATGCCCCATGCCGTGAACCTGAGCGGTGGCCTCGACTGGCGATTCGTGTTGCTCGGTGTGTCGGCGATGACCATCGGAGGAGGCTCGGTCGTCCTCGGCTTCGCCGAAGCAGGTCCGCACGTGGCGGCATCGGCGCCGTTCGATCCCGGTCGGGTTGCGTCGGTCGTCCGAATTCGTGAGTTCCGTCTCGCCACGGTCGGGTACTTCGGACACATGTGGGAGCTGTACGCGATGTGGGCCTGGATCCCCGTGTTCGCAGCCGATGTGTTCGGCGGAGCGGGCGCCGGTGCAAGCGCGTTTGCGTTCTCGGTCATCGCCATCGGCGCTGCGGGGTCGGTCCATGCCGGACTTGTCAGCGACCGAGTGAGCCGGGCGACCGCCGCCCGCCGGGCGTTGGCGGTCTCGGGTGCGATGGCGGTGGTCGTCGGGTTTCTCGTCGATGCGCCGTGGCCCATCGTTCTGATCGCCGCGCTCGTCTGGGGCTACGCGGTGGTGGCTGACTCAGCCCAGTTCTCGACACTCGTAACCGAAGCAGTGCCCTCCGACTGTGTCGGCACTGCGCTGACTCTCCAGCTGGCGAGCGGTTTCGTGCTCAGTGTGGCCACGATCTTCTTGGTGCCGATCATCCGCGATGCCGCAGGTTGGGGAGTCGCAATGATGATGCTCGCCCCCGGGCCAGCCGTGGGCGTTTGGGCGATGCGTTCTCTCGAACACCCCCGGTCACTTCGGGGTCAGACACCAACGTGACCGAACGCGCCGGGTCGAGGCAGACGGGGTGGACCCATCAGTCGGGGGAGCCTTCGCTCCACCGCGACTGTCGAGTCCGCCCGCATCAGGTGCCCTTGTAGTTGAGGATCGTCTCGAGGCGATGCTCGATGGTCACCAGGTCGGTCTGGTTGTCCATGACCTCGCCGATGTCCTTGTAGGCATCGGGGTGCTCGTCGAGCAGACCCTGGGCGTCCTCGTTCCAGGCGATCCCGTCCATCGCCTCGACGAGGGTGTCCTCACTGAGCTGCTTGCGGGCCGCAGTCCGCGAGAGCTTCCGGCCGGCGCCATGGCTTGCCGACCGGTACGAGGCCGGGTTGCCCTTGCCCGACACGATGAACGAACCCGTCGCCATCGAGCCCGGGATGATGCCCCACTTGCCCTCGGATGCGTCGATCGCTCCCTTTCGGGTGACCCACATCTCGAGCCCGTGGTGCGTCTCGCACGAGGCGTAGTTGTGGTGGCACTGGATCTTCTTGCCCTCGGTGATGAACCCCGAGGCGCCCATCACCTTGGCCACAAGCGCGAGAATGGCGTCCATCATCGCGGCGCGGTTCTCGAGCGCGTAGTCCTGAGCCCACAGCATCCCGTCGATGTAGGCCTCGAACGAGTCGGTGCCCTGAACGAAGTGCGCAAGATCGGGATCCTCGAGCGGCTGCTCGATCACCCGCTTCAGCTCGTTCTTCGCTCGCCCGATGTGCTCCTGAGCAAACAGGTTGCCCGGTCCACGCGAGCCCGAGTGCAGCACGATCCAGACACGATCGTCCTCGTCGACGGTCAGCTCGACGAAGTGGTTCCCTCCGCCGAGCGTACCGAACTGCGAGGCAATCTTCTTTGCGTTGAACCGATCCGACTGCACCTTGGGGGCAGTGCGGATCAGTCGGTCGAGGATCTTCGTGTCGTGGCCCTTGCCGCGGTCGAGGTCGTGCGACCCGTTGCCTCGACGGCCAGCCTTGGGCTGACCCGACGGCACCGCCTTCGCAATACCGGCGTGGATCGTGGTCAGGTGCCCGTCGACCTGGTCGCGGGTGAAGATCGTCTTCTGCGCGACCATGCCGCACCCGATGTCGACCCCGACTGCGGCGGGGATGATCGAGTCCTTGGTGGCAACGACCGAGCCGACGGTGGCGCCCATGCCCAGGTGAGCATCGGGCATCAGCGCAAGCGGCTTGTGCACGAAGTCGAGCGAAGCCGTGCGATGTGCCTGCGCCATCGTCTTGGCGTCGAGATCGGTCGCCCAGCTCCGCACGTTGCCGTGATCGATCGGGGTGTTCTGGTCGTTGCTGTTGTGAGTGTTGATGTTCGTATCCATTGGTGCACCCCCTCAGGTGCGTTGCGTGCCGAGCCACCTGGGGTCAGGCACGCATCATTAGCAAGTTCGGTTGGGTTGGCTGATGAGTTCAGTCCGGATTGTGAAGGGGTTCTGTGGGCCACCAGCCCGGCATCGCGGTGCCGGCGGTCCACAGAACCCGATATTCAGAACGGCCAGTCGCCGTGGCGGCCGGCCTCGAGGGTCTTCAGGATCGCGAACGTCGCGTCGCTGAATCCCGCCAGGGTGTGTCGCCCACGTCCACCGCTGGGCAGCGAACGAGGCTGATAACCGGCGAGATCGACGGTCACGATCGACGGCACATGGTCGACCCGGACGGTGCCCGAGTCGGTCATCTGGTCGTCGGTGAACATCACGACGCGATCGTGACGATCCGGATCGAAGTGGTCACGGATGGCGGTGTGGCCGTACGTGGCATGGCCGACCGAGCCGACCGTCGCCACGATGTCGGCCACGACGCCGAGCGTCGACGCACCCCGTCGCAACCGGAGCTGCTTGGAGGTGTGGCCGAAGATCACGATGTCGGACCGGGTTGCCCGGGTCGCCGTCACCGCAGCCATGACCGCAGCGACTTCGATTCGGGACATCTTCGAGCGGCCCGACACCCCCGCCTGCATCGACCCCGAGGTGTCGACCACGATCAACGTCCGGTCGAGGACCGGAACGTTGGCTGTGGTGAGTCCAAGGGTCGTACCGAGCGCCCGCTTCCACGTGTCGGACGGGGCGTGCGAGTACGCCGCCCACACCTGATACGGGAAGAGTCGCGCCTTGGCCACCTCATTGGGATCGGTGATCCGGGCGAGCACGGTATCGACCGCAGCCGAACCGATGCCCTGCTCATCGAAGTTGCGCAGGTTGCGGATGAGCGCCATGACGCCCATCGACGGGATGACCGTCTCCCACGCCTCCGCGTCCATGCCACCCGGCAGCCAACCCGACAGTCGCTCCCACGACGTGCCGGCCTGAGCCAGCGCCTTCGGACCGTCGGCGATGAGCTTCGCTCGCCGCTCGTCGACCGGAACGTCCTGCACCTCACGAGCCTTGGCCAGCATCGGCAGCACCTCCGGATCGGCGAGCGCCTCACCCTGGTGACGATGATCGAGCAGCCACTTGAAGAGCGCGCTCTGACGGGCATCGCGCGGCTTCGGGTGGGTCAGCTCGATCACGTCGGCCATCCGGACACAACGGCTCTTGTCGTCGTACCGCAGCGCGGCACGCTCGGTGTAGAGCCGCGATGCACCATCGGCGACGCCTCGCTTGACGGCCATCTTCATCGCTCGGCCGTACCGGCTGTGCCAGTAGCCGACCATCTCGGCCGGCTCATCGCCACGTGCGAGCACGCTGTCGACGACCTTTCGGCCACCCTCGCCGCCAGCTGCCACGTACTCGGCGGCGAGCATGATCGAGGCCGACCGGATCTTCAGGTCGTTTCGCAGGTACGGCGCAAGGCGAGCGACGAACTCGGGGTTCGACTGCGTCGCCCGGTGGACGAGGTCGACGAACCGCTGCTCTCGCGTGGAGGCGAGCTCGTAGAACGTCGGCTCGTCGGCCATGTGGCTGGCGGCGGTCAGAAACAGCTCGGACTCGAGGTCTGGCGCGTGACCGACCCCACCTTCGTGGGTCGCGACTCGCCGACGGCTCGTACGAACCGGCGACGTGACCTGCATCGTGTTGTGCTTGGAGAACTTTGCCATTGGAGGACCCTCCTTCCGAGTCCGTGTGAGTTGTTGGGTTGTTTGATGTTTGTTGGGGGGGTTGGGCATGTCACCCGAGAACGTCCTCGGTCGAGCGGATAACTGCTCTGCCAACTGAGCTACGAGCCCATGAGCGGGCTCGGCAGGACTCGAACCTGCGACCTGTTCCGTAAGAGGGAAGTACGCCCGGCCTACACAGCGGGTGACATGCGATCGGTGATCGTCGTGGTCGGGCCCGTGGACAAGGCGAGCGAGGAAAACTGCTGGGCGTGTCACCGAAGTGTCACGCCGTATGCCGGGTCAATTGTCCCCATCCGGCTCCAAAGGTCGCATTCCCAGGCCCAGGGTCTCGCCGCTCTCGCAGCGACATGTTTGTCTGGAAGAAGTAGCCCCACTCTGCGCAGCGGGCCCGACCGACGATCGTGTTCCAAGAGGCACGGTTTCCGCCGCCTGTTGGGTCAGGCGGCGGTGGTCGCGAACCACGCATCCCATTCGGGGCGGCGGTTCGCGAGGACAAGTCGTCCCGACGGCACGGCCGGGAGCTGCTTCAACGCCCAACCCATCTCGTCGAGGGTGCGGTCGTCCTTGGCCGCGTTGTGCGCACGGCACATCAGCACGCAGTTGTGCCATGACGTGTCGCCGCCACGCGAACTCGGGACGAGGTGGTCGATCGTGTCGCCACGATCGGCGCAGTCGGCCACTTGGCAGCGGCCGCCGTCGCGTGCACGCAGGGCCGCCTTCGAGAAGGCCACGCCGCTCGGGTCACGCATACCGGCGAACGAGACCATGCGAAGCAACCGGACGACATCGGGGAATGGAAACTCCGAACCGCCGGCCGACCGCAGCACACGGTTGTCGTCCTGGGTCACGAGCTCGGCCCGACCGGTGAGGATCAGGGTCATGGCTCGCTTCCAGGACACGACGGTCAACGGCTCGTAGGAGGCGTTGAGAAGTAACACGGACATCGCAGCCTCCTTTCTTTGGGGTGAATGGCGGATGGTGTGTTGAGCAAGGGTGATCGATCGGAATCGAACCGATGCGCCCCGGGGGGACACCAGGGTCACGACCTGGAGCGACGAACCAACAGTCGCCTCGATCACCACGGCGCCATCGATGGGATTCGAACCCACGACCTTCTCCTCGACAGGGAGTTGCTCTGACCAACTGAGCTACGACGGCAAGAGACAGGCGAGCCCCCGGCAGGATTCGAACCTGCGACCACCTGGTTCGAAGCCAGGTGCTCT
>JAHDDK010000056.1 GCA_020629375.1 Acidimicrobiales bacterium | reverse complement strand
CGGCGACTTGGCGGCGATCATTGCTGCGATCTCCATGACCGCGCCGAGCATGGTCTCGTGGTCGGCGTATACCTCGTTGACCAGGCCGATCTCTTTTGCTCGCTGGGCGGGTAGCCGTTCGCCGGTGTAGGCGAGCTGGCGGGCGATGCCTTCGGGGATGAGTTTTGGAAGTCGTTGGAGCGTGCCGACATCGGCCGTCATCCCGATGTTGATTTCCTCGATGCTGAAGAACGCGTCTTCGGTGGCGTAGCGACAGTCGGCAGCGGTGACCATGTCGACGGCTCCCCCGACGACGCCGCCCTGCATCGCGACCAGGACGGGCATGCGGGCTCGTTCGAACGCGGTGAACGTGTCCTGGAGATGGAGGACGTTGTACCGGAAGTTCGCTCGGGCTCGCCCGACCTCGATGTCGGCGTCGTTGCCGAGATCGGCGCTGGTGAAGACCGACAGGTCCATGCCTGCCGAGAAGTGGCGGCCGGTCGACGAGACGACGATCACTCGGGAGGCGCCGCGGTCGGAGATCTCGTTGACGAGTTGGGGGAGCTCCCGCCAGAAGTCCGGCGTCATCGTGTTGAGCTCGTCGGGTCGGTTAAGGACGATGTGCGCAATCTTGTCGGTCTCGGCGACCTCGAAGCAGTGCGACCCCATCAGGCGGCCTCGACCGGGTTCTCCGTGATGTCGAAGTCGATGTACTCCTCGGACGTGTCTTCGTGATGTTCGAACTCGATCACGCCGATGTCGGTGAAGCGATCCCGGAGCCAGCCGTCGCCAGCATCGAGAAGACCGAGCTTGCGGCAATTGGGGACGATCTTGGCGAACAGCAGCCGTTGAAATGCCTTGAGTTCCCACGGCATGTCGAGCATGTGCTTGACCATGTCGTACTCGTCCACGCCGAGGTTCTGCCAGACCTCTTGACGCATGAACCGGTCGCGCATGCGAAGGGCGGCATCGAAGGCGAACTCTTGGCGTTCGCGGATCTCGGCGGCGGTGAATCCGTCGTACACCTCTTGGAGGCTGAGCACGCCGAAGGCGACGTGACGAGCTTCGTCGGACATCACGTAACGGAGCAGCTGCTTGAGGAGCGGCTCGTTGGTCATGCCATGCATGAACCCGAACGCGGCCAGCGCGAGTCCTTCGACCATGATCTGCATGCCGAGGTAGGTCATGTCCCAGCGGCTGTCGTTGATGATGTCGTCGAGGAGCAATCGAAGGTGCGGGTTGATTGGGTACGGCCCGCCGAGCTTCTCGTGTGTGTAGCGGGCGAACACCTCGACGTGGCGGGCTTCGTCGACCACCTGGGTGGCGGCGTAGTACTTCGCGTCGATCCACGGGACCGTCTCGACGATCTTGGCGGTGCAGAGCAGGGCTCCCTGCTCGCCGTGCATGAACTGGCTCAGGCTCCACTTGAAGGACTCGAGGTCGACTTCGTGTCGCTGCGCCTCATTCATCCCTTTGAGCGGACTGTTCTCGTGGTCGAAGAAGTACTCGGTCTCGAGCGGATCGGAGACGGGCTCGAACGCGTCGAGGTCGACCTCGGTCTCCCAGGGAAGGTCGGTGGTGCCGTTCCACTGCGAACGCTTGGCCTTTTCGTAGAGCTTGTCGAGGGCAGCGCGCTGGCCCTTGCCGTAGTCCCAGGTGAAGAGCGCGTCGGCGTTGTCCTTGACCGCGTGGACGACCTCGTCGGGATCGACGTTGGCCTTGGCGATTTCGAGGATGCGATCCGGATCGTTGAGATCGATTCCGTGCGGGTCGTCGGTCATGGTCATCGCTGGACTCCTTCAGCGGGATTCGGTCTGGTGCAGGTCTGGGGCGGCCGGTCGGGGTGCGGCGGCACCGACAACGACGTCGATCACGTTTTTCCACTCATCGGCAGGTGGGGTACTTCTCTGGATGAGTTGTCCGACCTTCACGCCGAGACCCAGCGAGGCGGCAAAGTGCACGATGGCTTCGGTCGACAGCTGTGGGTCGATGGTGCCGTCGGCTTTTCCTTCGTCGACGAGCTTGGCCAGCCGGGCTTCGTCGTCCTCGAAGGTGCGGCGGATCACGTCGGCGAGTTCGGTGTCGCGGCGGCTGGCGACGATTCCTTCGAGCAGCAGCCATCCGCTCGAGTGATCCATATCGAATAGCCGGGTGCCGAGGCGGTGAAGCAGCTCTGCTCCGCCGTCGGGCGCCTCGGGTAGGACCGCCTCGATCTGTTCGACGAGTGCGTCGCCAAGCGCATCGGCGAGGAGGTCGGCCTTGCCGCGGTACCGGCTGTAGATGGCGCCGGTCGTGACTCCGGCGCGGCGGGCAATCTCCGCCACGGTCGCCCGGTCGTAGCCCCGTTCGGTGAACACCTCCGTGGCCGCGCGGATGAGCCGATCCCCCAACTCATCCCGACTCGGTATGCCAACGGTCACATCGGCCACAATAACGACTATTACTGAAACGTCAAGCGCGACGCCGCATGCCAACCAGCGGCAGGCTGCCGAAAGGAGCCTCCGGCCATCCGCAGAGCACGCCGAGGCGAAGCCGAACGTGCGATTGCGGCAAGTGATCGCGGCTAACTACAGAAGGTGGAGAGCTTTTGGCGGGGGCGGGCGCCGACGTGGGTGATGATCTCGGCGGCGGCGCAGCTGCCCATGGCTCCGGCGGTGGCGAGGTCGGCGCCGCGTGCGAGTCCGGCGAGGACGCCTGCGGCGTAGAGGTCGCCGGCGCCGGTCGTGTCGACGCGTTCGTCGACTTCGACGACCGGGATGTCGATCACGCCGTCGGCAGTGACGATCATCGATCCCTGGCGTCCGAGGGTGATGCACGCCGTTTGGGCGAGCGATTGGAGTCCGCTGATGACGGCGGCGTCATCGTCGGTGTCGAGAAGCGAACGAGCTTCGTCGATGTTGCCGAACACGAGGTCGACTCGGTCTGCGATGAGGTCGAGCCATTCGGCCTTGTGGCGGTCGACGGCGAAGCTGTCGGAGAGGGTGAGTGACGCGGTGACGCCGTTGGCTCGGGCGATGTCCATAGCGTGGCGGATGGCGGCCTTGGCTTCTTCGAGGTCCCAGAGGTAGCCCTCGCAGTAGAGGACGGTGGCGGCAGCGACGAGTTCTTCGTCGATGTCGTCGACGGTGAGCACCGACGATGCGCCGAGGAACGTGTTCATGGTTCGCTGTCCGTCGGGGGTGACCTGGATGAGGCATCGGGCGGTCGCCGGGCCGTCCTGGGCGGGAGCGACGTCGTAGGCGACGTCGGCGGCGCGGAGGTCTTCGATGAAGACGGCTCCGAGCGTGTCGTCGCGGACCTTGCCGATGTAGGCGGCGGTCTCGCCGAATGACGCGACGCCGACCATCGTGTTGGCGGCGGACCCACCGGATTCCTTCAGTCCGCCGAGCATGAGGGTCGTGAGTTCTTCCGCTCGCGGCTCGTCGATGAGCGTCATCGCGCCCTTGTTCAGGTTCCAGTCGTCGATCGCCGACTCGTCGACCTGACCGATGACATCGACGATTGCGTTGCCCACGCCGACGACGGCGCTCGTGTGTTGTGCAGACATGACACTCCTTGACGACCGAGTCGCTCCGGCGGGCGAGGGTACCATTCGCTCCTTCACGATCTCTACGGCGACTGAGGAGAGCTGACGTGACCGGTATCCACGCGCCGTTCTCGCGGCTCGCTCCCGTGACGGTCTTCGACACGACCGCGACATCGGTGCAGCTCAGCGCCCGCGGGCTCCGCGGAAACGATGTCGAGGTCCAGGCGAAAGCCGGCGGCTACACCAGTCGAAGCACGCACACGGTGACAAATGGCGCCGCGGTATTCACCCTCACCGACCTGCCCCCGTCAACGCCGATACTCGTCACGGTCGGCGACCTGGAGGCCGTCCAGGCACGAACCCTCGATCCGCCCGGCCCGGTGCTGTCCCGGGTAGCGACGATCTCGGACGTGCATCTCGGGCTGCCCGACTTTGGGCTGCTGCATCGGATCGTCGAACCCGACAACCTGTTCGACAAGCCGCCGGCGTATCGGTGTGCGCGCGCAGCAATCGACGAGGCGATCCATTGGGGCGCCGATCTGCTGATCGTGAAGGGCGATCTGACAAACGAGGGTCTCGCCGATGAATGGCGGGCGGCGAAGTCGCTCCTCGAGGATCTCCCGATTCCCGTGGTCTTCGCCGCCGGCAATCACGACGTCCACAGCCAACGAGAGGTCGAGCTCGCCGATATCGACCTCGGCGATGCCGTCGAGGTGGCCGCTCCAACCTCTCCGATCCACCACCGGCTGGGCGACACGAACGTGGTGGTCGCCGACACCAGCATCGTCGAACGCGGACACGGCACCTTCGCCGGCCGGCTCGAGGGCATCGTCGATCGATGCGACCGCGATCGCCCGACGTTTCTCGGGATCCACCACAACATCCAACGCACGACGGTGCCGTGGTTCTGGCCGCCTGGCATCCCCGCACGAACGAGCGCTCGTCCGCTCGCCGCAATCCGCGAGGCATCGGCCTCACTCTTCGTCACTTCAGGCCACACACACCGCAATCGTTCGCACCACCTCGGCGACGACATCACGTTCACCGAAGTGGCTGCGACGAGTGACCACCCGGGCGTGTGGGCCGCATACGAACTCACGGCGGAGGGCATCCGACAACACGTGCGCCGGATCGAGACACCAGAGGCGGTCAGCTGGCTCGAACGCACCGCGGCCGGCATCGCTCACGTCTGGCCACGGTGGTCGCCAGGACGCCTCGACGACCGCGTCGTCGAGCACCGATTCGGATGATGGCGGCGACCTAGGCTCGGGGCATGCAACTCGATCTGCCTCCGGTCCAGGCCCGTGTGCTCGCCGCACTCATCGAGAAGGAGTCGACGACTCCAGATCAGTACCCGCTCAGCACGAATGCGCTCCGAAGTGCCTGCAACCAGAAGACGAGCCGAGATCCCGTCATGGATCTGTCGGAGCGAGAGGTCGACGACGCCGTCCTTGCTCTGCGCGAGCGAGGGGCCGTGCGCTCGTCGAAACCGTCGGGTTCGCGAGCCTGGAAGCATCGCCACGTCCTCGACGAAGTACTTCCCCTCGATCCGGGCTCGCGGGCGGTGCTCGCCGTTCTGATCCTGCGCGGCCGCCAAACTGCAGGCGAGCTCCGGACCCGAACCGAACGCATCCACGCGTTCGAGTCGATCGACGAAGTCGACGATGCTCTCCAGCGACTCCACGAGCGTGATCCGAGCCTCGTTCGCAACATCGGACGCGAACCTGGCCAAAGCCAGGACCGATGGGAGCACCTCGTTTCGAGCGGCGCCGAAACCCCGGAGACCGCCACCAGACGGCTCCGAACCGGTCGCTTCAGCGAGCTACACGACGACGGACTGTTCGTGTTGCCGAACGCCTGGGACCGGGGCTCCGCCCGCCTGCTCACCGAACTTGGATTCGACGCGATCGCCACGACCTCCGCTGGCCACGGCCGAGCGATCGGCAAGGACGACCAAGAGGTGACCCGCGACGAGCTTCTCGCTCACGTCGAGGATCTGTCCTCATTCGTCGACGTGCCGATCAGCGTTGATTCGGAGCGCCTGTTCGGCGACGACCCGGGCGGCGTCGCCCGTACGGTTCAGCTCCTGGCCGATGCGGGCGCTGCGGGGTGCAGCATCGAGGACTGGAATCCGGTGAGCAACGGCGTCGATCCGATCGATCGAGCGGCCGATGCCGTCGCCGCTGCGGCCGCGTCATGTGCGTCGACCGGACTCGTACTCACCGCTCGAGCCGAGAACCACCTGTACGGCATCGACGATCTCGACGACACGATCGAACGACTACGCCGCTATCGAGCGGCGGGAGCAGACGTGGTGTACGCACCCGGCCTGCTCGCGGCCGACGACATCGAACTCGTCGTCGACGAAGTCGACGCACCGGTCAACGTGCTCGGTATCCCGGGGACGCCGCCGCTCAACGACCTTCGAGATCTCGGTGTTCGACGCGTGTCGACGGGCAGCCTTCTCTACAGTGCGGCGATGAAGGCCGCCCGTGCGCTCGCCGAACAGTTGCGGTGATTCAGTTGATGCCGGCCGCGATCCCCGCAGCAGCAGCGGCCGATGTCGACAGCGCCGTTCCGCAGAGTTCGACTTCGACCGAGTTGGGTAGCAACGAGTCCGGGTTGCGCTCGCTCCAGTGTTCGATCCGAAGCGGTCCGCCCGAGTCGACATCGATCGTGATCGTCCCCAATCCAGCCGGTGTGAGGCCGACAACTTCGTCGCCGACGAGCACGTAGACCTGCTCATTCGGCTGATCGGGCGAACCCCCCGGCTCGGAGGTGACGACGGTGATCGACGATCCCGACCCAGCGACGAGGCCGGTGTCCCACACCGTGGTCGACCCGCGATAGAGGCGAGGGCCCGTCACCGTGTCTGGGCACGAGTGCACGTTCGGCACCGAGACGTCGGTGCCGCACCAGGTGAACTCGAGCGAGTTGGCCGGTCGATCCTCGGGATGATGAATCGACCAGTGCTCCATGACCACGCGGCCGGCGTCCTCGACGGTGAACTCCAGCTCACCGAGACCCACCGGCGTTGGGCCGTAGCGGGTCTCACCGACAATCACATAGAGCTGTTCGTTGGGTTGCTGCGGCGACCCGCCGGGTTCGGTCGTGACGACCCGAATCGTGGATCCGGCGGCGGCCTCGAGTCCGGTGTCGTGGCGGACGGTGCCGCCACGCCAGAGACGTGTGCCCTCGATCGTCGTGTCGCAAATGGGGCCAGCCGGAACGCCCGTGTAGTGAGACGGGTCCTGGTCCGTGACCTCTTGGTCGGTTCGATCGCCATTGTCGTCGAGCACCGCTGCGACGACGTCTGCGACATTGCGATACGGGCCGACGACCGCTTGTGAGTCAACCGCGCATTCGGCCACATCTCCGACCGGCAACGATCCGATGAGACACACGAATCCGATCTGGTCATCGATGACCCGGGCCGACGCGAGATCGACGTTTCCGGTGTTGGTGATCACGTAGGTCCACGTGACGGGCTTACCTTCGAGGATCTCCGGGCCGGGAGCTTCGTCGGCGTCCTGTCCGTTCGTCGACTTCTCCATCGCAATGCTCGGCTGCGACACGAACGGCACCACGCCGCGGTGATGCGACGGATCGTCGTCGCTCACCGGGGATCCGATCGGTTGGCCGGACAGGCCGAGCGGTTGAGCGGTTGCCGTGGCGACGTTCACGTACGGCCCCTCCTCGACCACCGCTGTGGCGAGACACGTCGTCGACTGCGACGGGGCGAGTCGATCGACGGGGCAGCTGATCGCTCCCAGGACCGAGTCGTCGAGGACAAGATCGTCGAGGTCGACGTTTCCGGTGTTGGTGACGACATAGCGGAACGTCACGGTGCTGCCAACCACCAGATCCTCACCGGGCGACGCGTCGGCGTCGCGACCGTTGGTCGACTTCTCGACATCGATGCGCGGATCGGGGACAAACGCCACGAGCCCGGCGTCGAGGTCGAGATCGCTATCACCTGATCGCAGCGAGACCTCGGCGCTGATGCCGGTCGCCGGATCGATGTCCGAGTCGACCTCGTCGTCCGAACCGGTGTCCGCGACGGTGAACGACTGGCCGTCCGGCGCAGTGACGCGAATGCGCCACGTCCCCGGAGCCACACCGAAGAGGTACTCGCCGTCAGCATCGGTCACGACCGTGTCGACGACGGCGCCCGTCCCGTCGAGGAGCTCGACGGTGATGCCGCCAATACCCGATTCGGCAGCGTCCTGAACACCGTTTCGATTGTCGTCTGCCCACACCCGGTCACCGAGTTCGGCCTCGAGTACGACCGGGACCGTCGACGCGAGTCCGAGGAGCGTGTCCTCGCCAACGATGTCGTCGATCCCACCAGCGAACAGGTTGACCCCGAAGTCGAGCGCCGCGTCGCCTGGCACGAGTTCGCTGAAGCCGCCGATCGCGAAGACGGCATCGGGGCTCGTTGCCGACGGCGACGGCGACAAGGCCGCGAGCTCGCCGAGGTCCGGACCCCAAACGGCACCGAGATTGGGCGCGATCGTGTGGCCGAGACCGGCCTCGGCGAGGCGGAACTCCGACCACTCGATCTGTGCGTGAACTCCGGCGAGGAGATCGCCTTCACCGTCCTGATCAAGATCGAAGATGAGCACGAGCGCCTCGCCCTGCCCCATCTCGGCACGATCGATGCCTGACTCCGGCAGCGAATCGTCCCAGAGTGCCGGGTCGCCGTTGCCGTCGGGATCGCCGAGGATCCCGAACGAGTTCACGCCGACGAGCAGCGTGTCGGTGGCCGTGTCGTAACGGAACCGCACGTCCTTGATGTCCCACCCGGACACGACGCCATTCGCCGTGAGAATGCTCGGTTGAATCCGCCCATCGACGAGATCGGGGATGCGTATCACGTCGGGGTCCGAGGTCGGCAAGACGCTCTCGGCATCACCGGAGATCGACCCGGTCTGCAGCGCGCTCGTCGGGCGAGCGATCGTCGAACCGATCAGGTCGGTCCCTGCTTCGTCCGAACTGGTGTTGTCGGTGGCATCGGTTTCGGCAGCTGCAGCTGCAGCCGCGGTCGCTGTCGACTCCGATCCCGCGGCGACCAAAGTCTCGCCAGCAACGACCACGTCGATCTCGTCGCCCGATGATTCGGTTGCCGCAGCCGAACCTTCGGACGTGGACGTCGATGACGGCGCGTCGAGCCCGAAGACGAGCCACCCCAAGGCTGCCAATGCCGTCAATCCGAAGATGATGCGGACGGCCAACGCCGCTAGCCCCGAAGCTGAAAGAGTCGAATTCTCCACGGTGACCTCCACGTCACGTTCACCCTGTGCACGCACAAAGCTCCGGTCATGCCAGTCGGCGGCCGGCCGCTGGAGATGAGCTGTTCGGCCTACGATGAGGCGATGTCGCCGATCCCCGTCACCGTTTGGTCGGATTTCCTTTGACCGTGGTGTTGGGTCGGGGCCGTGCGCCTCGACGAGCTCCGCGACCGCATGGCCGATCGGATCACCTTCGAACGGCGCAGCTTTCTGCTGCGCGTCGAACCCAAGACTGGCGACCACGAACGCTTCGTCGAGTACACGAAGTCGTGGCTCGCCCCCGCCCAACAAGAACCCCGCGCACCGTTCCGCGTGTGGAGCAGTGATGAGCCTCAGCCCCCGTCGAGCATTCCGATGCAGGTCGCGTGGCGGCTCGTTCGTGGCGAATGGCCGGAACTCGATGATGCGTTTCATCACGAACTGATGCGGGCCTACTTCGAGGACAACCGCAACATCGCCGACGCCGAGACGATCCTCGACGTCGCCACGACCGTCGGCGCGGACGCCGACCGGTTGCGCGAACTTGCCGTCGAACACACCGAATCCGTGACGGCCGAGGTCATCGCCGACCACAACGCGGCGGTGCAGGCGGGGATTTCCTCGATTCCCACCGTCGTCATTGGCGACCTCGACGGCAATGCACTCGCCGTTCCGGGTGCGCAGCCCGTGGAGACGTACGAACGCATCATCACCCGCTTGGAGTCCCAGCGGAGTTCATGATGGAGACGCGATGACCTTCTCGTTCCAACCGCAGATCATCAAGACGGACTCTGCGGTTCCGTTCCGAATGATCGCCGGAGGTTGGGCTTCGGCCGTCTTCGGAGTGATCGTCGACGGCCCAGTTCGCAATCCGCTGATCGCCTTGATGGGCCTCACCTTGGTCGCTGGCGGGTTGATCGCCGTGTCGACGTGGGGAAACCGAATGTGGACGATGCTCATCGGCGCCGCCGGAGGCGGAGCCACGTCGTGGTTTGGGTATCAGTACGCGCTACACGACCGCATCTTTCCGGCGCGCGACGATCCGACGACGTTGCTCGACCGACCGCATCTCGCAGCACTCGCCGTCGGCCTCGGCGTCCTGTCGATCGGGATCGGTGGCATGCTCGAAGCGGTGCGCGCCCAGACCAAACCGGGAACATCCCCCTTCGCCATCCGGCTCGTCCTGATCGGTGTCGGCATGGCCATCACCGGGTCGATCTGCGCGCTGGCCGGCGTTGCCCCACTGCCGTCGATCGTGTCGATGCTCGCGACCGCCTCGATCCTCGCGGCGATGTCGTGGCTTCGTCGCGAACGTCCGGCGAGCGCCTACATCCCCACTCCGTGACCGCACCCACCCGTCGTTGGTGTGTGGTCATCGCAAACGATCGCCCACCGGAGCTCGGTGGGCCCACTGCGGCTCCCGGCCTTCGTGCGTCGGGCCTCGCCGACGGCTTACGCCGCAACGACGTGGCCGCCCATGTCCTGATACCCCGCTCGGTCGCCGACGCCGGACGAGCGAGCCGCATCCCCCACGGCCAGTCCCTCGCCATGTCGATCATCGACGACTCCAACATTCCCGCCTGGCTGGCCTCCCACCGACCCGATGCCGTCGTGTCGACGGGACCGACCGCTCTCGGACGTCTGGGTTCGTTCCGGCCGGAGGTTCTGATCTACGACCACTTCGCTCCCAAGGACCTCGAGGCCCAAGCAGCCGGAGCGACGCCCGACCGCGTCGCCGAACTCGCCGAAGAGCACGAGACCGCGATCGCACAGTCTGACGTCGTCTGGGTGAACGGTCGACGCAAGCTCGGCGCTTTCCAATCGCAACCAACCAGTGCAGTACTCGTGGAGATGCCAGTCAGCCCAGCCCGACAGTTCCGTCCGACCGACGTGAACACCGGACCAGTTCGGGCGGGGATTGGTGGCTATGCCCAGGACTGGAGCGTCGACCGATCAACAAACGCCGCCCTGGCACACATCCTCGCCCGCGACATCGACGTCGAGGCTGTCGTTCCACCTCACTGGGGACAGGTCGGCGACGCGCCGCGCACGTCGTGGCCCGACGAGGTGCTGCGTCGCCCCGGCCCGCTGTCGTGGACCGACTTCGGCCGTTGGCTCGCCCGCGTCGATCTCGTGGTCGACATCTTCGGCGAGACCGCCGAGCGCAAGATGGCGATGGTCACCCGGACCGTCGTTGCCCTCGCGCACGGTGTTCCGGCGATGCATGGAGCCGACAGCGAAGTTGCACCGCTGATCGAGGAGTACGACGCGGGGTGGACTCCGCGGACCTCGAGCCAGTGGCGCGACGCCGCCGAAGAGGCTTCCGACCGTGCGTGTCTCGCCCGCAAGGCTCAGGGCGCCCGCCGGCTCGCTGCTGAACGATTCGCACCTGAAGTCGCGCTCGAGGCAGCGTCGGCAGACCTGCGGACGAGATGGGCCTCGGGATGAGCGAGCGTCGACCGCGATGTGACGTCCTGGTGCCGTTCTGGGCACCGGGCGGCGGGGTCATCAAGTTGCTCGATCACGCCGAGCACCTCTTGGCCTCGTTCGAACAGGTGGTCTGCTGGGGCCCACCGATGCCCCCACTCGCCGATCCCATCCACGAGGTCCCGGTCGTCGCCAGGCTTCTTCGCGAACCCCGCGTCGTGGTGCGCCGGATCGACTCCCTCGACCTACCGACGAATGGCTGGGTCCTGTTCACCGAACCGGGGCACCACGAACTCGTCGACGTCGAGCGGGCACCTACGAGCCTTCCGAAAGTCGTTCACCTCGTTCAGGGACTCGTTCATGCCGATCCGATGTGGAACGACGGACGGCACCGTCGCACGCTCCGGCGTCCCATGAGTCGAGTGTGGATCACTCCGGCTGTTCGTGATGCGTGCCGGCCCGTCGCCAACGATCGATGCCCGGAGCGAATGATCCTGCAAGGTCACGACGTCGACTTCTTCGCTGCGGTCGAGCGGCAGAGCCGCACTTCGGGCGAGCCGCTTCGCGTCGGCTACACGACCTGGAAGGGCGACATCGGCGATGAGGTCGCTGCCGAGTTGGGAGATCGATGCGTGGTCTCCGCTCTGCGCAGCCCGACCGGCTGGCACGACCTCCGGTCGTTCTACGCCAACCTCGACGTCTTCATCTGCACTCCGGGTCCGCTCGAGGGCTTCTATCTCCCGGGTCTCGAAGCGATGGCTGCCGGGGCGGCGGTCGTCTCCCCGGTCGTCGGCGGCAACGACACGTACCTCGACGATGACCGGAACGGAGTTGTCGTGCCGTTCGACGACGTCGGCGCGGTCGTGACGGCGATCGCCGAACTCGACCGCGATCGACCTCGACTCGACCGACTCGCCACCGCGGCACGCAGCGACGCCGGGCGTTTCCGGCTCGAGCGCGAACGCGAGCAGCAGAAGGCCTTCATCGACGACATCGAAACGGGCACCGACGCCCAACTACGCTGAGAGTCATGGAGCCCGCCCTCGAACTCGAACTGCTGCGATCGGAGAACCAGCATCTTCGGGCTCGCGTTCGAGACCTCGAACACCGGACCGAATCGCTACGCATCGATGCGGACACGATGCGCCACGAACGGAATCTCGCTGCGCAGGATCTCCGGTGGACAATCGATCGGCTCGACCAGTCCCCGGCCGGACCGCTCCTTCGCCGAACCGATGGATTTCGTCGGTTGCGGGCTCAGTGGGCGGGGCGCGGCAGTTCGTGAGCGAGACGGCACCCGAGACGATCACCTACACGGGCCGTTTCGCGCCGACCGATCACGCACGGGGCGTCGTCGGCGATGATCTCGATGGACCCACGACGATGGCGCTCATCGGCCGAGCGAAGCGTGCCCGGATCGACGACCCGTCGTCGTTCCCGTGGCATCTGGCCTCGGGCGTGACGACCGTGTTCGATCTCGACATGTCGAGATGCGACAACGGTGACCGTACATCGCTCGACCCCGTTCTCGGAGTGCTCACACCCGAGGATCGACTGGACGCTACCGACGACAGCGTCGAATCTCCGACAATCGTTGAGCGACATCAAGCAAAGGCGATCCGGCTCGGTTGGCGGTCGATGTGGGAGGACGTGCTCCGGACGACGACGGGGGGCCGTCAGTGGCGCGGTCCGATGACCTGGGTTCTTTCGAGTGCAGACGAGCAGCCGGCCGATCACCATTGGCTCACGAATCGATGCGCACCCCACGGCTGGATCGAGACCGCCACGCTCGATCAACTCGAACCCGATCGCCCGTTCGCCACCGTCGCCGCCTCAGCGGCGCTTCCCGAGGTCGCGGCGGCGATCGCAGTCGGCGGGACGATCGCGATCCGTTTCGATGATGCGACGGGTGCCAACGCCTTCGACGATGTTCGTCAACAGATTCAGGCGGCGTGGGGTTCGCACCAGATCACCGAAACGGTCGTGACCGCTCCGGGCGGGACCGAGTCCACAAAGACCATCGGCGCGATCGTGGCAATCCGACGCCTCGCCGGTTCGTCCACGAGATGACCGGCATCCTCATCGCCGGCTTTCACCGGAGCGGAACGAGCGCCGTCGCGGCACGCCTGGCCGCGGCCGGGGTCGATCTCGGTGATCGGCTGCTCGATGCCGACCTCGGCAACCCCCACGGGCACTTCGAAGACCTCGACGTTGTCGAACTCCACGATCACCTCCTCGCCGTCAATGACCTGCCGTGGTGGTCAGACGTCGCCCGCGATCTCTGGGTCCCGGATCACTGTTGGGACACGATGGCGCGGATCGTCGCCGAACGACGTGCTCATCACCGCGTGTGGGCGATCAAGGATCCACGCGTTCTGCTGTTCGTGCCGCTGTGGCGCCATGTGGATCCGACCCTGCGTGTCTTGGTGATCGACCGCTCCCCTGCTGCAGTCGTGTCATCGCTCATCGATCGACATCGCAACCGAGCGGCCGATCATGAAGATCCACCTCACGAGGCGTTCGCCGCCGATCCGTTGCTTCCGTGGCGAGCGTGGGTGCATCAAGTGGGAATGCTGCTCGACGCAGTCGATCCGGAGGCGACCCGGCGAGTCGACTTCGACGATCGCACGCTCGTCGCCAACGTCGCCCAGTACGTCGCCGACACCTGGTCCGTACCGATAGACCGTGCGCCTTCACCGCTCGACGAGCAACTCGGCAACCGCACGCAGACCGAAGATGTTCCTCACGAAATCCGAGACCAGGTCGAACGACTCAGGCACCGGCTCCGCATGCTCAAGTCGATCTCGCAACCAGCCGATTCGGGGGTATGAGCGAGGCGTGGGTAGAACTTCCCGAAGGTCGAGGCCACCCGGCCGATCGACGAACCACAGACCAACGGTCCTTCGTGGTCGTCGATTTCGAGAACCTCCTCTTCGGCGAACACGAGACGACGAGCCATGACCTGCTCGAGGCACGCGCACGCGACATCTTGACGGCCGCGCACGGACAACGACCCGGCGACCATCTGCTGGTCGGATGCAATCCGCGACTCGCATTCGCCGCACGTGCGGCATTCCCCGGTGCGAGACTCGTCGTCGGGTCAGGTGCCGACGGTGCCGACAAGGCCTTGCTCCGAGCGATCGACGGCGAGGTGATCGTGCGCCGATTCGGCGAGCTCAACATTGTGAGCGGAGACCACATCTTCGCCGAGCTCGCTCACCGCAGCCGAGCGCGGGGCGTTCCGGTCCGTGTCGTCGCTCCTCGCAACGGCCTCGCCACCCGACTTCGCCTGGTTGCTGATGTCGCCACGGTGCTCTCCCCGCCGGAGTCGTCGAACTCGATCGCGGCAGCAGCATGACCTGTGCACCCGCCACCCAATCAACATCGTGCGAAACCCGTCGCGGCCCGCTCACGTCTCCGCCGGAACGGCCGAAGAGGTAGGCCATGGAGCGGAGGTTCTTTCAGCGCTTCGACGTGCAAGCCAACGGCGAGCTGATCTGGGCGACACGATCACGATTCGGCAAGGTGTCGCAGCATCGGGTGTTCGTGGCCACGGAGAATTTGTCGGTCGACGGGGCACTGCTGCTTCTGTTCGGCGAACACGAGCTCCCTCTCGGCGCTCGCGCACGCCTCAAACTGGGCCTCGAGTTCGTCGATGTCGAAGTCCGCGGCCACATGCCCGCGCCGCCGCAACGAACAGCCCTTCGCACGATGTTCATTGCGCCGTCGGGCGCGTTCATCCGAACCGTTGAGGAACAGCTAGCCGTGCCGATTGAGCAACGCACCGGCTTTCAAGCCAACTGGACCGGCCTCTGATCGAGCGGGTTCAGCGCTTCGTCTTGGTTGTCTTGGCCTCTTCAGCGATGCGCTTCTTCGTGGCAGCCCACGAGCAGATCGGACATTCGGCGAGATCGTGATTTCGGGCCGGACAGTATTCGCGCCCGAAGAAGATGATCTGCAGATGGCGGTCGTTCCAGGTTTCCTCATCGAAGACCGCCTTGAGGTCTCGTTCGGTCCGCTCGACGTTGGTGCCGTTGGAGAGCCCCCAGCGAGCGGCGAGCCGGTGGATGTGCGTGTCGACCGGAAAGGCCGGGACACCGAACGATCCGGCCATGACCACGCTCGCCGTCTTGTGCCCGACACCTGCCAAGGATTCGAGAAAGTCCCAGTCCGGCAGGATCTCGCCGCCAGCGTCGACGATCTGGTGGGCCATCGTCGAGAGATTTCTCGCTTTGGTCGGGGCCAGTCCGACCTCACGGATCAGCTCGAGGATCTCGTCGGGATGCAGCGCAGCCATCTCCTCTGGCGTGGATGCACGGGCGAAAAGCGCAGGTGTCACTTCGTTGACCTTCTTGTCGGTCGTCTGTGCACTGAGCGCGACGGCGACGGTCAGGGTGTAGGGGTCCCGGTGGTCCAGTGGCACCGGTGGATCGGGGTACAGCTCATCGAGGATGGCCCCGATCCGTTCGGCTTTCTCCGCACGCTTCATCGATGCCGAGACTACTGCGCGGACCATTCGACCCATCCGAAAGGGCCAGATGCCCTCCCCTGGTCGCCTTGACCGATCGGGCGAGCTCGCCGATTGGGCACTATCGCCTGTCCAGGAGGATGTCATGCGCGCCGAACTGATCATCGATCTGCCTGCGCTGAGTCACGAACTCGCACGGATCACGGGTCGACGCGCGCCGGTCATGCCAGACCTCAGCGCGGTGTCGTCGATGTGGGAGCAGCTCGACATTACGTTGTCGGCGGTGTGGGTCGTCGCTCCGCAGCACAGTCTTCGAGAGTTCGGGACACCCGTCTCCGGCATCGAACACGTGAACGCTTGGTGGATGGTCGACGAAGCGCTGCGTTCGGATCTTGATCTCGAGGTTTCGCTCGTTCCGTCGGCGTTCGGCGACGACGCCATCGGGAGTGCCGAACTGACCGTCGCAACGGCGCTGCGCCGATCGGATGAGTCGCTCGACGACCTCGTGATCATCATGTCGAACGACCCGTCGGCAGCCGCGGCCATCACGCATGCACGTGGCGCTGTTGTGGCGCTCGCGGGGACTGCAGTCGACAATTCGTTGGCACACATTGCCCTGCGCGATGAGTGGCTTTCGTCGTGTGTCGAGCGATTCGAGTCACCAGAGATCGACGCACGCATCGAAGGCACCTTCATCGTGTCCGGCGACGAGACCATCTCGAGTGCACTCGATCGACCTCTGGGGCGCGATGGCACAACGGCGGTTCTGCCGTCGATGAGTGGTTCCGCGGCGATCTTCGATCCGTCCTGGTTCGAGGCGTCAGGAACCGTTCCGACGGACGAGGGCATCGCCCGGATCGTCCACACACTCGGACTCGGCGAGCTCGTGCACATCGTCACGCCAGCCGACCAGATTGACCCGCTCGTCGTCAGCACGGAGCTGGTCGCCACGCTCTACCGGATCGCGACCGATCATCCGGAGATTCCGATCGTGGTCGCCTCGAATCGACCAAGTCTGGTTCTGGCCACGTCTGATCCGAAGACGTGGGGACTCAACTCACCGCGAAGAATGCTCCGCTTGTGCCTGCCGCAGCGGTCGGCGACGTTCGAAGAACATCGTTTCGTGGGGACATCGGCGGTGAGCCGAATCGTGCTGGAGCATCGGTTGAGTACACCGTTGTTCGAGCCCGCCCAGCCGATCGTGACTCGAGACCGTGACGCATTCGACGTGATCGATGGCGATGGGCCGTCGAGTGTTTCGGGAGCGGCAGCGCCGACCTCTCCGACGTTGGTGCTGTACACGAATCCGAATCGGATCAAGGTTGAGTCGGCGCAGTGGCGCTCGGCTCATGATCGCCGGTTCTTGGTCGTTGGTGCCGATGGATCGGCGGCCGCACCAGCCGACGACCCAGATGGCCGGTGGCTCCCGGTGGAGATCGGGCAATGTGACGACTTCCTTGCACGCCAGCCACGCCTCTCGGCGGGGGATGTGGTCGAGGGGGTCTTGCGGGACGACGCCGAGGCGTGGGTGGTGGTGTCGGATCCGATCGAACGCCGCCGAACTCGCCGCAAAGCAGTCGCAGCCTGAGGTAGGTCGCCGACACGTGACACCGGCCCGGAGAGAAACCAGCGGTGCGGAACGCCCGACCGCCCACGACACGTGACACCGGCCCGGAGAGAAACCAGCGGTGCGGAAATTACAGCCTGACCCAGCCGTGTTCGATTTCGAGTTCGGCTGTGTCGTAGCCGGGGTCTTCGGGCAGCAGAACTTCGTAGGCGCCGTCGGGGTCGTTGACTCGGACCCGTCGTGGTTCGGGCCGTGAGCGGGCCAGGTCGATGACGTCGGCGACGGAGCGATAGCGACGAAGACAGGCGAGCATCCGGTGGGTGACTCCCATGAGGGAGAACGAGTCGGCTGACCACAAGGTGAGGGCTTCGTCCGGAGTGATCCATGCGGCGTCGACGATCTCCTCGCCATCGACGGTGACGTCTTGATCGGGGGGTGCGGGGGCGACGAGAAATCGGGTGTCGTAGCGGCGGGGCGGTCCTGGCGGAGTGATGAAGCGGGCCACCTCAACGATGTCGCCGAGCGCGAGCGTGAGGGCACCAGCGTCGAGAAGTTTGTCCAGCGAGGCGGAGGGTTCGTTTCTGATCGCGTCGGCGATTTCGGTCGCCTCGGTGGCCTGGGCTGAGTCGGCGCCGAGCAGGAGACCTGCTTCCTCGATCGTCTCGCGCACGCCGGCAATCCACCAGGCGAGGCCGTGCTCGGGAACGTCGAGCTGTCGGGACGCGGCGGCATCGGTGAGTCCGCGGATGCGAGTGTTCCAGGATTGCACTTCGGCGTCGTCGGCCTCGACGCGCCCGCCGGGAAACACCCAGACGCTCGGGGCAAATACGGCCGTTGGGGTGCGTTGCACCATGAGGACTTCGAAGTTGGGCTGGTCCCGGAGGACGAGCACCGTGGCCGCGTCTCGGATCTCCACGGTTGTCGGGTCGTCTATCGAAGAGAGTCGATGTCTGGCCACGGAGCGACGTTAGCGGCGTCGACGAGCGCCGAGCGCTGGCAGACTTGTTGCATGGTTCTCTCACGTTCCGGATCGGGGGCGACCCGTGCGCTGGTCGGCGGGGTTCTCGTCGTGGTTCTTGCGGTTGCCGCATGCTCGGAGTGGTCGTCCGACCCGGAGGCGGCAATCGCGACGACGGTGCCGACCATCGAGCCGCCGCCGACCACCGCAACGACGACAACAACAGCGACAACGACAACGGAAGCTCCGGCCGAGCTCGAGATCATCCAACGAGGCGAGTACTCGGTGGGGGTCGCAACCGTCGAGGTGGGCACGGACACGGATCGGCCGCTGACCGTCGACGTCTGGTTTCCGCTTGCCGAGGGTGCAACGGGCGACCCTCAGCAGTACACGTTCTTGCCGGGCATTTACTACGAGTCGCCGAGTGCCGTTTCGGCGACAGCCGACGAGTTGGCTGACGGTGTCTTTCCACTCGTCGTCTATTCGCACGGCTCGGGTGGGCTGCGCTACATCCATTCCAACTACACGGAGATGTTGGCGAGCCATGGCCATCTCGTCGTTGCCCCGGATCACTCGGGCAATACGACCTTGAATCTGCTCGGCGACACGTCGGACGATCCCGTCGTGATCGCCACGAACCGTCCGAAGGATGTGTCCCGCGTGATCGATGCCTTCACGGATCCCGGCGATGCCGCTGGAGGTGCGTTCGCCGGCGTCGTTGATGGTGGACGAATCGCCGTGACGGGCCATTCCTTCGGTGGGTATACGGCGTTCGCGATGGCAGCAGGATTCGACGGTGGCCCAGAGGCCATCGCTCCGGACGTGCGAGTCGATGCGATCGTTGCCCTTGCCCCGGCGGCATCGGAGGCGCTGCTTCCGGATGATCGGTTGGCGAGCATCGAGATCCCGTCGATGATCATCGTCGGGACCGACGACGTCACCACGCCGATCGACCCGAATGTCGAGCGCCCCTGGGCCCTCGTTCCGGGGAGTCCGGCTTACCGCGTCGAACTCCTCGCAGCAGAGCACCAGACCTTCACCGACGTCTGTGACTACGAGACGTTCTTGCCGACCCTTGGCGAGGTGCCGGCCTTCATCGGCGACACGATCGCAGACTTCGGAGATGCGGGCTGCCGAGAAGGCGACATGGCGATCGATCGTGCGCAGGATCTGACGAACACGTTTGTGGTGGCGTTTCTCGCCGAGGTCTTCAACGGAGACGAGCCAATCGACCCGGCCGCGGTCGCCGGCATTGATGACGTGACCTACCTGGCGAGATGAACGACATCGAGCCCTTCGATCACTTCGGGATCGACGTGTCTATCGACGACATCTCGTCCGCGTCAGCGGACGACCTCAATCGGGTGACCGACCTGTGGCGGGCCCATGGCCTCGTGAGGATCCGATCTCAGGTGGTGACCGACGACGAGCTCGCGGCGTTCGGACGGAGGTTCTCGCAGGGGACGCTGTCGACGACGGTCGATGTTCGTCGCTCGGGCCGGCCTCCGGACCGAATCGGGTGGCACGCGCCGGGCGGGAGTTGGCCCGTGGCGACAGTGATCCTCGTTCGGCGGGCTCCGCTCACTGGGCTGACCATGGAGTTCGCGTCGACATCACGAGCGCTCGAGCGACTCGACAGTGCAAGCCGAGCGTTGCTCGATGGATTGTCGATCCGTCACGGCATCGCGTCATCGCCGACACCGATGGTGACGCGAGATGCAATTAGCGGTGGGTCGACGCTGCTACTCGACCCCTCGGCGAGCTTTACGATCAGCGGCGTCAACGGTGTCGACGTCGATGTCTTGTGTTCGACCCTCGTCGATCACACGACCGGAGCGGATCACGTCCAGACGTTGCGGCTCGAGGCCGGTGACGTGATCGTCGTGTCGTCTCGTGCGGTCTGGGTGAATGAGTCGACCTCCGCTCTCCCGGAGGAGCGCGTGTTGGTGCGGGTAGCGGTGGGCGCCGACCAACCGGTTGAAGCGACGGCTGATCCTGCACGATCGTTGTCGTTGGCGGAGCGGGCTGGAGCGACGATCGCTGGGGGCATCCTTGCGGCGGCGATGACTGGGATCGCAGAGGTACTCGATCCCGAGCGAGTACGACACGACATCGAGATCGTGTCGGAAGCCCCCGAGCCGGAGCCGCTGACCGACCTCGACTTCGGTGACCTTCCCCCGCTCGACTAACCCCCTCTCAACCGGCTTTTCCGAGCTTGTGAAGACTTTCACAAGGAAACCTAGGCTGCCGCCAGTCATGATGAACACATGACATCCACACCGGTCCTCGTCCTCGGCGCAGGGTTCGGGGGTCTTGCGTGCGCCAACGAACTCGCCTCGCATGGCATCGACGCCACGCTCATCGATCAGCGCAATCACCACACGTTCCAGCCACTGCTCTACCAAGTCGCCACCGCCGGGCTCGATGTCGACGACATTTGCTTCACCACGAGGGCGATTGCGGCGAAGAAGGACTCGATGAACGCGTTGCAGGCCCGAGTCACGAGCATCGACCTCGACCAACGCGTCGTGCACACCGACCGCGGACCGGTCGGGCCATGGCGAGCCCTGGTGATTGCGCTCGGCGCCACTACCGCCGACTACGGGGTACCCGGTGTCGCTGATTGTGCATTCGGGCTCAAGAGCGCCGCCGAAGCCACAGCCATCCGCGACCACGTCATCGACTCGTTCGAGACCGCCTCCAAAGGTTCGGCGACACCGGGGGCTGCGACGTCCGTCGTGATCGTCGGCGGTGGCCCAACCGGAGTCGAGATGGCTGGCGGCTTCGCCGAACTCTTCGACCGCGTGCTGACCAAGGACTTTCCCGAAATTGACCGCACCGACATGTCGGTGACGCTCGTCGAAGCTGGACCGCGACTGCTCTCGAGCTTGCATCCCAAACTTGGCGAGCGGGCACGCGTACGACTCGAACGCATGGGCGTCCGAGTCGAGCTCGAAACGACGGTCGACGCGGTCCACGCCGATCGTGTGTCTCTCGGCGACGGACGGGAGATCGACGCGGCAACGACCATCTGGGCAGCCGGTATTCGGGCCAACCCGCTGGCAGATTCGCTCGGCGCCGAACGCACCCGCGGCGGCCGAATCGTGGTCGACGACCACCTGCGCCTGCCCGGCCACGACGACGTGTACGTGGTCGGCGACATTGCGGCGACACGCAACCCGGCTCCGCAGGTCGCACCCGCGGCGATGCAGGGCGGCCGACATGTCGCTCAGCAGATTGCCGGTAGCGCGAATGCGCCGTTCGCCTATCGCGACAAGGGCTCGATGGCCACGATCGGCCGGAACGCTGCGGTCGTCGAGCTCCCCCGGTCGATCCGTTTCGGCGGCTTCGCGGGCTGGGTCTCGTGGCTGTTCTTGCACCTCGTGATGTTGATCGGTTTCCGCAACCGACTGAACGTCCTGGTGAATTGGGCGTGGAACTACCTGACGTGGGATCGAGGCAGCCGAATTGTCGTGGACCTCGACGAGCCTGGCCTCATGGCAGGAGCGACGGTGGAGGAGGCCCCCACCGGCGCCGAATGACGTCCCGGATTGCGAGAACTCGGGCACGGGCCGACCACTCCTCGACACGCGACGAGGGGCGCACCGCTCCCCACCCAAGCTGCCAGAGCATCAGCGCGAAGCGCATCGCGGCTTTGCGCCGGCCGAAGTGCACGCGCTGCAACAGGATCGTGTTGCGTTCCTTCAGATAGTCGATGAGCGGTGTCGGCGTACTGACCGTGGGGTTGCGGACCCGTGCCCCCCGGTGCAAGACGGTCATCCAGCCAGCCGACTTCGCCCGAAGTCCGAGATCAGCCTCTTCGTCGTAGGCGAAGTATCGCTCGTCGAACAGGCCGATCTCGACGAGACATTGACGCCGCGCCAGCAACAGCGTGCCGTGGGCGTAATCGACCGGCTCGAGTTCGTCCGTCGATAACGCTGGCTCGAGGATCGGCCCGAAGACGTGATCGACCCGAGGCCGCATGCCGTCTCCGACGTCGGCACTGATCATCCCGACATCGGGTCGGTCTGCGACCGCGGCGAGCATTCGGCCGAAGATTCCGGCGTCGGGGATGACGTCGTGAGGGGCGAGGGCTGCCCACTCGGTCGGCTCACGAGCCGAGAGCCATTCTTCGAATCCGCGATTCGCGGCCGGGCCGAACCCGCTGTTCGAACCGACCGCAATCAGGTGAACCCGCTCGTCGTTGTCGGCGAAGCGCTGGAGACGACTCAAGACGTCCGCCGGCGAGCCGTTGTCGACGACGATTGCGTTGGCGACTTCTGGCTCGGCCAAGCATCGGTCGACGGTGTCCATGCAGGACTCGGGCTGACGCCAATGGACAATGACCGCCGTCACCGGTGCATTCATCCTGCCGAGACTACGGAGAAATGAGATACTGCTGGTATGCCAGTGCCGTTTCCCACCGATGATGTTGTCAACCTCCAGCCGCCGTCGTTCGAGGAGTCGCAGCTGAATGCGACAGCGATGCTGTCGGCGACACGACCCGAAGGCGGTAACACCGACATGCAGCGGCTCCTGATCGCTGCCACCGTCGAGGCACTGACGGGCCACGCCGTCGACGTCGACAACGACGACATCATCGACGCGTCCGAAGCAGCCCACAACCTCGCTGCGCGAGCGGAGGGCTACCGGATGCGCATGGTGCACATGATGGTGCTGTCGGCTCTCGTCCTTCGGCCGCTTCCGCCGGAGGTTGCCGAACGCGTCGCGGCCTACAGCCACGAACTTGGCATCGACGATGATCTCCTCGGCGCAGTCGAAGCGTTCGCCAACAGCGATCGGGCTCTGGCCGCAGTCGACTTCGAACGCAACGGCTACACAAAGGACTGGAACGACGACCGAAGCGAAGCGTTACACAGCGACGCCTCGGGGTGGGAACAAGCCGACGACGACCCAGCCCTCGCCGACAAGTGGCGAGCACTCGCAACGCTTCCGCCAGGGACTCTTGGACGATCCATCTCTGACTTCTACGTAGCGCGCGGATTCAACGTGCCCGGCACGCCGGGCTCGGCCCCTCCACTCCTCGCCCAGCACGACTGGGTACACGTGCTCGCCGACTACGGCACGAAGGTCGAGGCCGAGCTCGAGGTGTTCGCCTTCATCGCCCGTGCCAATGACGACCCACGGGGATTCAGCCTCCTCGCCATGGTCGTCTCCCTCTTCGAGACCGGCTACCTCGCTGATGGCGCCGGCCTGTTCGAGGCGTTTCCCGGCCAGCTGTCTCAGGACGGAATGTTGCACCGAATCGGCGACGCTATGCGTCGGGGCGCGCTGAGCCACGGGTTGGAGGACGCTCCCGACGTCGACTTCATGGCGGTGGACTGGTTTGCGCTTGCCGACCGCCCGGTTGACGAGCTGCGAGAGCTCTTCGGGATCGTCGACAAGGCGGATGTTGCGATCAACGCCGGAAGTGTCGGCCCATGGGATCCCGGCGGCATCTCCGAGGCGCAGCTGGCGATGGGTATGGCGGCGGCAGAGGCCCGCGGCGAGCCGTACGAGTCGTTCGGGGCGACGGTTTAGCGGTACCGAACGGCGGTGACCACGACCGATGTGTCGAGGTCGGCGAGCTGTTCGACCAGACGCTGAATGAGCTCACCAGGCACGTCGATGACGCCGCTGGCGACGAGACGCTGAATGTCGAGGTGCGCGCTCAGACCGTCGATGCCGATCCCGTTTGTCTCGACGGCAGCCACGTCGATCTCGACCCGGCCGTCGTGGGCGACAACGTCGTCGCAGACCCAGCGGGGGACGTAGACCTGCACTCTTCCGCTGCCGTCCGTGAGGGTGCCGACCGTGCCCGGGAGTGGCCCGCCAGAGATCTCATCGCGCCACACACCGGCGAGTGTCGCTGATGCGGAGCCTCCGCCGGAGTGGCGGCGTCGTTCGAAGTCGGCCACCGACTCGACGGGCCGGTGGTCGCGCCACCCATGGGGTGTCTGCTCTGGATCGCCGAGGTCGATGCGCCGATCGTGGAGACGCATCCCGGTCGAGTCCAGACGTTCCGCAGCGAGACGGCGAACCGCCCCCGGATGGAGCTGTCCAAGTCGGTCGTCGATGAGGTCGCGCTCACATGCGTCGGCCAACAGATCGAGCAGACCCGCAATGTCCCATGCCCAGAGCTCGACGACCGTCGATCCGGGCACGGAGGCATAGACCCGCCCGCCGAGTGTGGCAGGAGATTCGAGTTCGACCCAGAGCTCGAGCGCGTCTTGTTCGAGGATCGGGAGCAGCCCGGCAGGGACCGAGGGGTGTCGGTGTGCCCACGTCAACGCGACCGCATCGACGCTGTAGAACCCGCCCAAGAACATGGAGTCGAGCCGATTCGGTTCGGTGAGCGACCAGAAGGCCAGGAGCTGCTCCGGGACACGCCGCGGAAGAATGACTGCCTTCGCCGTCTCGATCGCTGACGGGGGAGTCGACCGTCGGAGTCGGGAGCGTCGATGGCCATACGGGCGGGCCGCGTCGTGGAGGCGAGCGAGAGCCTCGTCGAGCAGAATCACGCCAAAGGTGTCGACGCGTGCGAGGCGGGTCTTTATGGTCCGTGCGACCGGGGCAACGCCGGGTGGTTTCGACCGTTGCACATGACGCCCCGACATCTTGCTCAGCGATCTGTCAGACTCTGGACCACACAAGTGAGAGGACGAGTGCATGGATGCCAAGCACGCCACACAGGTCGACACGTCAACACTTCGCACGATCGGATCCCGACCGATCGAGTGGGTTGCTGCGGCCCCGAACCCTGTTCTCAACATTGGCCTCGCCACCGCATGGATCGGGTTTTTGTGGGCGATCGGCATGTTCTCACCTGCCCCCGAGACGATCACCACGGAGCTGTCGGCGCTCGACAATCTTGGCCTGGCGATGTTTCTCGCAACACTCGCCGGCTTGATGTCGGTCGTGGGCCTCGCGCTCACCAACTCGGACCGCACCGCGGCTGTCTCTGGCGTCTGCGCCATCTCGATGGTGACGATCGGAACCCTCTGCGGGTTCGCTGGCCATCCGATCTCGGCATGGGGTCCAAACACGGCGTTTGCTGCGGTCATTGGCTTTGCCAGCTTGGCTGTCGCTGCACGGCGAGGCTGACCGCTGGCCTCCCCCACCGCCGACGAAGTTGCGGCGGACGACACCACCCCACTTCCGCAGAAGATCGTGCTCGGCCTTGCGGCCGGGTACCTGGGCATGTCGATCCTTGCGAACCTGCTCAACACGCTGCTGGTCTTCTTCTACCTGCCGCCAGACACCGCCGGACTCCCTCAGCTCGTTACCGACCGCAAGGTGCTCGGCGTCATCACGGTCGTCGCGATCATCGCGGCGGCGGGCCGATTCACCGATGCGATCACCGACCCACTGATCGCGTCGAAGAGCGACAACTCGACCCATCGCCGCGGTCGACGGATCCCGTTCATGGCCGTCGGAATGGTCCCCGCCGTCATCGCGACGACGCTGATGTTCGTTCCACCCGTCACCGAGGAGAGCGGCTGGAACATCGTGTGGCTGCTCGGCGTGCAGGTCGTGCTGTACATCTCGCTGACGGCCTACGTGACCCCGGCCTTTGCGCTGGTCGCCGACCTCGGCAAGACGCCCGACGAACGACTCCGGCTGTCGACCTGGACGTCGATGGCGTGGGCGATCGGTCTCGTGCTGTCGGCACTCACGGTGCTGCTAGCCAGTTTGCTTGACGGCCCGTTCAGCACCTTCCGGGGATGGCAGGTGGCGGTGGGCATCGTGTGTTTCATCGCGCTGTGCTTCATGGCCGTACCGCTGTTCACGATCGACGAGCCGCGCTACGCCCGCCACGAACCGTCGTCCACACCGCTCCTCCAGTCGGTGCGCACCGTGCTCGCCAACCCGTTCTTCCGGTTCTACGCGGCAGCCGACTTCGCCTACTTCGGGGGGCTCGCGATCATCCAGACCGGCGTGTTGTTCTACGTGACGGTGCTGCTCGAACTCGAGGAGTGGGTCAGCACGATCCTGATGCTGTTGATGGTCGTGGTGTCGGCGGTGTTCTTCCCGCTCGTCGCCAAGTGGGCTCGCTCGATCGGTGGCGGCAAGACGCTCACGATCCGGGCGTTCATGCTTGCGGCCTGTGTGTTCTTGGCGATCGCCGGGCTCGGGCTGCTCGACGCCGTGCCCTTCATCCAGGCGGCCATCCCGATCGCCGTGTTCTCGCTGCCGTTTGCGATCTTGTCGATCATGCCCCAGTGGATCCTCTCCGACATCGCCGAACACGCCGCCCGCACAGGCGGCGAGGCCCAGGCCGGCATGTTCTACGCAACCCGCACGTTCCTGCAGAAGCTCGCCACGACGCTCGGAGTCGTGATGTTTGCCCTCCTTCTCCAGTTCGGTCGTGACGTCGGCGACGATCTCGGTGTTCGGCTCACCGGCATTGGTGGGGCGATCCTCTACCTGACCGCAGCCGCATTGTTCAGCCGCTACGACGAAGCCCGCCTGCAACGTGAGCTCGCGGCGACCGGTCATGCCGGCGAGTTCGGCGGCACGTCCTGACTCCCGACGTCGGCGACGACGATTCGAACATCACCGCAGGGATCATCGGCGCAGCGATCGCCGTGAGCGCCTGGGGACTGTCCGGGGTGGTCGCCAAGAACATCGACATGAGCGGCGTGGCCATCGGCGCCTACCGATTCTTGATGTACGCCCTCATCGTCGGCACGATCATGGCGATGCGGTCATCCCCCATCACGCTGCGAGCGCTTCGGGTTGCGCTACCGGGAGGTCTGGCGCTCGGGGCCGACGTCGCGTTCTTCTTCTCAGCCGTCAAGGAAACGACCGTCGCCAACGCCACCGTGATCGGCGCCCTCCAACCGATCATCGTGGCCGCCGTTGCGTGGCGATTCTTTGGAGAACGCATGGCCAAGCGCGACATCGCCCTCGCAGGGATCGCGATCGCCGGCGTGTTCGCCGTGGTCCTCGCCGCCCGCGACACCGATGGGTGGAGTCTGCGCGGCGACCTGCTCGCCGTCGGGGCGCTGGTGTCGTGGTCGGCGTACTTCGTGTTCGCCAAGCAGTCGAAGGGCAAGATCAGCTCGAACGAGTACACGATCGGCGCCGCGTTCTGGACGGGCCTGGTCAACATCCCGATCGCGCTCGTCTTCGGCCAGAGCTTGGCGTGGCCGTCAGCGACCAACTGGCTGTGGCTGCTCGTCCTGGCGCTTGGCGCCGGCGTGCTCGGCCACGAAGCGATGAACTGGTCGCTCCGCCAGATCCCACTGTGGCTCGGCTCGACCATGACCCTCTTCGTCCCGCTCGTTTCGGCCGCAGCAGCGTGGATCTTCCTCGGCGAGAGAATCACGGCGTTTCAGGCTCTGGCGATGGCGGTCGTCCTCGGCGCCCTCGCCGCCGTCATCGTCGGCCAATCCGGTGTCGGCTCCCGCCCAAGGCCGTTGCGCCGCTAGCGCTCACCGTCGCTCACCTCGCTCGCTTGCGCTGGGCTCAGTCGAACGGGAACTCGCTCACTTCGTTCGCTTACCGAGTTTCGACGGGTCGAAACTCGCGCTCGGTTCACCCGAACGGATCCCAGTCGGTGCAGTCGCCTTTGCAGCCGTTGTCGCAGGTGCAGAGGATTTGGCCGTTTTCGAGTGAGGT
>JAHDDK010000055.1:4163-28260 GCA_020629375.1 Acidimicrobiales bacterium | reverse complement strand
GGGTTCATCTGGGAGATGGAAGAAGAGATCATGGGACGGGAGGCCAGCTGATGAGCGAACTCGGAGTCGTCGACGAGAAGACGATGAACCAGCGCGGCGCCAAGCCCGGCGGGCCGAAGCGTCGCAGCGACAACAAGACCGTCGCGTTCGGTGATGCGAGCGCCGTGCGGAGTCTCCCGATGTGGAGTGCGATCTCGGCGATCCTGCTGCTGCTGGCGTGGTGGTTCGTCACGCGAGCGTGGGGGTATCCCGAGGACTTCAAAGCCACGCTTGAGAGCGGCCTGCGCGATCGAGAGCTCTTCGAACAATGCCAGCGCGCCGACGAGTGCGACACGGGCAGCTACACCCAGATCGTCTCGCCGCTGACCTTCCCGAGCGTTCGGGACACGTGGAATGCGGGGCTCGATCTGTTCAGCGACGGCTACCGCAACGTCGAACTGTGGACCCACGCCTGGGCGAGTCTCTGGCGAGTACTGAAGGGCATGTTCTGGGGAACGCTCGTCGGGGTGCCGATCGGTCTGTCGATGGGTCTCTCGAGTCGGGCCCGCGGATTCTTCGACTCGATCGTGGAATCGTTTCGTCCGATCCCACCACTGGCACTCCTGCCGCTGTTCACCCTGACGTTCGGTCTTGGCGAGAAGTCGGCCGTTCCGCTGCTCGTGTTCGCCTCGATCTGGATCATGATCATCGCCGCACGCGCGGGTATCCGGAACACCAAGCTGTCCAAGGTGCGGGCCGGCTATTCGCTCGGCGCGTCGAAGCGGCAACTCCTCACCAAGGTCCTGCTGCCAAACGCGCTGCCGGAGATCTTCACCGGCCTTCGAGTGGCGCTCGGCGTCAGCTGGGGCACCCTCGTTGCAGCCGAACTCTCCGGGGTGCAGGAGGGCCTGGGCGCAATGATCTCGATCGCCAAGAACTTCTCGCGTCTCGACGTCATCGTCGTCGGGATCGTCATCATTGCCGTGCTCGGTGTCGCGATGGACCTGATCTTGCGCAAGCTCGAGTCGATCCTCCTGCCATGGCAGGGCAAGGGCTGACATTCGGTGAGTGAGCGGTCGGCGATCCAGGAGTCGTGGTTCGAGCGGGCGGCTGCCGACCGGCAACAGATCGTTCTGGCCGACGCAGGAGATGATCGTGCGCACAAGGCAGCTGCCCGGCTGAACGATGACGGCTTGGCCGAGGTCATCGTCGCTGGCGACGACTTTGGCTCGCTTGATGATCTCGATGCCGCGGCGGCGATCGAGCTGCTCGACGAGATCGAAGCGGATCCGGAACGCCCGTTTGCGGGGCGTCCGCTCGATCGCGCCGACCCGTTGATCATGGCGACGGCACTCGTCGCGAGCGGCGGCGCGTCAGGCGCCGTCGCTGGAGCGAGTCGATCGACCGGCGACGTCATCCGTTCGGGTCTTCGCATACTCGGTGTTGCCCCGGACGTCGACGCGGTGAGCAGCTGCTTCTTTTTCGTTCTCCCGGATGGCCGGCCAATCGTGTACGGCGACTGCGGAGTGCTTCCCGATCCGACCCCACAGCAGCTCGCCTCGGTCGCTGCGTCGAGCGCGGCAACGTTCGCGCAGCTCTCCGGGGAGTCGCCACGGGTGGCGATGCTGTCGTTCTCGACGAAGGGTTCGGCGAAGCACGCCCGTGTCGACAAAGTGGTCGAGGCGACCGAACTCGTCCGCGCCAGCCATCCGGATCTCGAGGTCGACGGCGAACTCCAGTTTGATGCAGCGTGGGTGCCTGAAGTCGCCGAGCGCAAGGCACCGCAGTCGCCAGTCGCTGGCCGGGCGAATGTGTTCGTCTTTCCCGATCTCGACTCGGGCAACCTCGCATACAAGATCACCGAACGGCTCGGCGGCGCACTCGCCGTCGGGCCATTGCTCCAAGGGTTGGATGGGGTCTACCACGACCTCTCGCGCGGCTGCTCGGCCGATGACATCGTCAACGTCGCAGTGATCGCGGCCGTGCAAGCGATCGAGCGGCGGCAGGGCTCCTGAGCATCGCGTCGATGATCCAGTGCCGCTCGGCGCGTCTCGCTGCGCTGACGTGTCTAACGATACGGTGAGACTGTCTAACCAAATGGTGAGACGGAAAGGCCTGGCGCATGGATCGTCCGCAGATCGATCAATCCCTCGTGGTGGCGACCGCAGGGGATATTGCGGACGCCGAGGGACTCGACGCAGTCACGCTGACTCGCGTGGCCAAGGAGCTCGGCATCAGCCAGCCGGCGCTCTATCGACACGTCGATGGCTACGAAGATCTCTTGCGGAGTCTTAGCCTCGAGGGGCGTCGGCTCCTCAAGGATCGCCTGCAGCAGTCGGCTGTCGGTGTCGCTGGCGATGATGCGGTTCGTTCGGTCGGCCACGCATGGCGTGCGGTCGTCGCCGAACGGCCGGGTCTGATGGCCGCAACCGACCGTTACCCCTGCGCTGGCGACGCCGAACTCGAATCGGCAGTCGAGGACATCGTCGATGTCATCGCCTCATCGCTGAGCTCGTATGGCCTCGGAGCCGACGACCAGGTGCATGCTGCTCGCGCCCTCCGGTCCGCCTTCCACGGATTCGCTCACCTCGAAGCCGGAGACGGACACCCGCAGCCTCACGACCTCGACGACACCTTCGAACACATCGTCGTGCTCCTTTGCGCTGGCATCCGCAATCTGGCGAGGTAGCCGCGGCTCGCTGAACGATCGAGGACGGGTCGGGCGTGAATCAGAGAAGGTGTACCGGGTGGGGGATGGCGGCATTGGCGAGTCGCGCCGACTGCGATCGGCACGAATACCCCGTGGCGACCGGGCGCTTCGCCGTCCGTGCAAGCGCGTCCCAATCCATCGACCACAAGGCACGGGAGATGTCTTGATTGCCGGTTTCGTGGCCGAAGATTCCGGCCATCCCGCAACAGCCGAGACTCGGTCGCTCGACGTCGTATCCCGCTGCCTCGAGTACCCGCTGCCAAGCGTCGAGGGACCGCGGAGCCATGGCCCGTTCGGTGCAGTGGCCGAGCAGGGTGACTTCGCCGCTTCTGCCGCCGAGTTGGTCTCGATGCTCGTCGAGGACTTCGACGAAATGGCGCACGTCGGTTGGGTGATCTGGGGAGATCTTCGGGTAATCGTGGTCGTGGAGAACCGCAATCGCGGGCTCGATCACAACGGGCTGGGCACCTGCGTCGAGGATTGCTCGGATCAACTCACCCTGAGCCACGGCTGCCTTCGAAAAACCTGAACGCATTCCCTTCACGTGGTCGAACTTCCCTGAGGGCACGAACCGCGAGACCTCTACTTGGAGTCCAACCGCCTTCAGCACCTCGGCGGCCGCAGCGAGGGTATCGGGTTCGAGAATGCTGGTGAACACGTCCCGAATGATCACGATGTCGATCTCGGTGCTCCGATTCGGCCGGAACGTCGGGGCCTGGAGCTTCCGCGCCGCGCGCGTTGGCGTTGGTAGATCGACGAGCCCGAGGAGCCGTCCGACAGGTCGGGCTCCGATTGCGGCCAGCCCGGGTGTCCGGCCAGCGAGCGCCGCGAGTTGTTCGAACCTCGAGAGGATCGTATGCGCAACGGGTCGGCGGCGTGCTGCGTAATGCCGTTCGAAGAATCGGCTCTTCAGCTCGGGGATGTCGACTTCGATGGGGCAGGTGCCCGAGCACGCCGCACACGACAGGCACTGTTCGAGGTTGGCGGCGACTGCATCTTCGAGGGCAGCATCGACGTCGCCGGTCTCCTGGCGGTGAAGCACCTCTCGGATGAGATCGGAACGTCCCTTTGGTGAGAGTGCTGGATCGCGGGTCGCCTTGTACGACGGGCACATGACGTCATGGGTTCGATGCTGCATGCACAGGCCGTTGCCGTTGCAGGCGAACGCCGAGGAGAACTCTCGGCGGATCTCGACGGGGACCGCACGGTTGCGTTGTCCACGCATGGGAGCATCGGTGAGTCCGAGGATCGGCTCGTCGACACCGAGCGGCCGGTAGAGCTTGCCGGGGTTGAGGAGGTCATCCGGATCGAAGATCGTCTTGACCCGCCGCATCATCGTGATGACGTCTTCGGAGAAAAATGCCGACGCGACGTCGCCGCGAACCCCACGGCCGTGCTCGCCCCAGAGAATGCCACCGTGGCGGCTGACGATCTCGACGACGGCGTCGGTCACCTCACCGACGAGACGTTGGTGATCGGGATCCGTGACATCGAGCGCCGGGCGAACGTGCACGCAGCCGACATCGGCGTGGCCGAACATGCCGTAGGTCAGGCCGAAACCATCGAGGACAGCGCGAAAGTCGGCGATGAACTCGACCATTGACGCAACCGGGACGGCGCAATCCTCGACCATCGCCGTTGGACGGGCCGACAGCTCCGGCCCACCGACTTCGACCTTGCCGAGCAAGCCGACCGCATCGGCACGGACCTTCCACACCTTCGCTCGCTCGGTGGAATCGACGACCACCCCCGTCGACAGCGATCGGCCCGACGCAGCGATGGCGGCCTCCAAAGGTCTGGCGTCGATCTCGGACTCGGCGTCGTACTCGAGGACGAGAACTGCGCCATCGCCATCGAGGCCGTCGACGATCGCGCCGAGCGCTGACCAAGCCTCGGACATTCGGCCGGCGGCCAGTGTTTGCTCGTCGAAGGTCTCGATCGCTGTTGGCTTCGTCTCACGGAGCTCGACCGCATCTTCGAGTGCGGTCGCGAAGTCCGGATAGACCGCCACGATCAGGACCGTGTTGGAGGCGAGGGGCGTCAGGTGCAACGTGGCTTCAGTCGTGATGGCGAGGGTGCCTTCGGAGCCGACGAGCAGGGCCAGAGGATCGACGAGACCGTCATGGCGTAGCCGGTCGATGCCGTATCCACTAAAGCCTCGCGCGAGCTCGGGCAGGTCGAACGTGTCCCGTTCGTCGATGTTGAGCGCAAGGAGTTCGCGCCAGATCCGCCCGGTGGAGTCGGCCGCGGTGGCGCGGCGTTCGGCCTCGGCGATCGTCACCGGTTCGGCCCGAAAGCGGCTGCCGTCGGCAAGGCAGACTTCGAGGGCTTCTACATGTCGGTGTGTGCGGCCGTGCACGAGTGAGCCCTTGCCAGCGGCATCGGTAGCGATCATGCCCCCAACCGTTGCGCGATTGACCGTGGAGGTGTGCGGCGCCCAGTGCAATCCGTGTGCAGCGAGTTCGTCGTTCAGCCTCTGGGCGACCACACCGGGCTGCACGCGGGCGATCCGGTTCTCGACATCGATGTCAACGATCTGATTCATAGCTCGCTTGCAATCGATCATCAGACCGGTCGTGAGGCTCTGACCATTGGTGCCCGTACCGCCGCCTCGGGCGGAGAAGGTGGCTGGCTCATCGTGAGCGGCGTTGGCGGCCACGATGCGGTGAAGCTCGTCGGCGTCTGCCGGAACAACGATTCCCGCCGGAAACAACTGGTAGATCGAATTGTCTGTCGAGTAGACGGTTCGGTCGGCGTCAGAGTCGAGATAGCGCTCGCCGGGTGCGGTCACCGGACCAGCTTTCCCTTTTCGCGAATCCGGTGCAGCATCAGTCGCAGCTCCGATACCGACGGGACCTGGAGCAGATCTGAGGGAACCATGCTCTGCCAACACTACGAACACATCCACGAAGGGGCGGACAGCGCCTTCTCGGTCGATGCGTCCAACATCACGTTCGGCGCAGGTTGCCTCGCTGAGGTCGGCGACATTGCCAGGTCGCTCGGAATGGCTCGCGTTGCAGTGTTTACCGACGCGGGACTCGTCGCGACCGAGCACGTGGCTACTGTTCTCCGCTCGCTCAAGGTCGCCGGTGTCGACGTTGCCCTCTACGACGATGTCCGGGTGGAGCCCACCGATGAGTCATTCAAAGCCGGCACGAAGTTCGCGGCTGACGCCAACGTCGACGGCTTCATCTCCGTGGGTGGTGGCTCGGTCATCGACACCGCCAAGGCGGCAAACCTCTACAGCACGTACCCGGCCGAGTTCCTCGACTACGTGAACGCACCCATCGGAAACGCCGTCCCCGTCCCCGGTGCCCTCAAGCCGCACATTGCCTGCCCGACGACATCAGGCACCGGCAGCGAATGCACCGGCATCGCCGTCTTCGATCTCCTCGAGATCCAGGCGAAGACGGGCATCGCCTCGAAAATGCTCCGGCCAACACGGGCGCTCGTCGACCCCGACGCCACGCTCACCCTGCCAGCGAACGTTGTTGCTGCCAGTGCGTTTGACGTATTGAGCCACGCCCTCGAGAGCTACACCGCTCGTCCGTACACCCAGCGTCCGGCGCCGACAACACCATCGGCTCGACCGTCGTCTCAGGGCGCCAATCCGTGGAGCGACCTCGGTTGCACAGAAGCACTTCGACTTGCTGGCCTCTACATCGAACGTGCGGTCGCCGACGCCAACGATGTCGAGGCACGCCACCAGCTCATGTGGGCGTCGACCCTGGCCGGCATCGCCTTCGGCAACGCCGGTTGCCACGTTCCTCACGGCATGTCGTACTCCGTAGCGGGGCTCGTGCGCGACTTTCAACCCGACGGCTACCCGCTCGGCGAGTCGATGGTGCCCCACGGCATGAGTGTGATCGTCAACGCGCCGTCGGTGTTTCGAATGACCGCTACCGACCAGCCCGGCCGTCATCTCGAAGGCGCCCGATTCCTCGGCGCCGATGTCTCCGATGCTGCTCCGTCGGAGGCGGGCGATGCGCTGTCTGAACGCATTATCGAGCTCATGAAGGCGACGGGGATGCCGAACGGTCTGAACGGCGTCGGGTACGGATCCGACGACGTGACAGCCCTCGTGAATGGCGCGATCAACCAGCGCCGTTTGCTCGACAACGCGCCGCTTGAAATCGATGAGCAGGTGCTCACCACCATGTACGAGGGGGCGCTCAGCTACTGGTGAGTTTGGTTGGCGTTGACATGCCGGGTGGATGAATCACAGGGGTTCAGGTGGCCGATCCGAGGCCGAAGTTGGGCGTGAACTTGTCGAGGCCGAGGGCCTTGCGGATCTCCGTAGCGGTCGCGATCGCCTGATCGCCGATTGCGGCTCGGCGCTCGGCAGTCATCCGCACACTCGGACCCTGGACGGCGATTGCGGCGACGGCGATCCCGTTCGAATCGAGGATCGGCGCCCCGACGCAGGACACGCCTTCGATTGATTCGCTGTCATCGACCGAGTAGCCGCGCTCTCGGACCTCGGCGAGCTCCTTTTCGAATGCCTTCTTCGACGTGATCGTCGTCTCCGTGATGCCGATGAAGTCGAGATCGGGGAGTGGGGAATCGGAAAAAGCAAGCATGGCCTTTCCCATCGACGAACAGTGCATCGAGATTCGCGATCCGGGTGGCTGATCAAACCGAAGCGGCTGGACGGACTCGATACGGAGGATCACGACGACCTCGTTGCCGTCGGCGATTCCCATGTTGACCGACTCTCCGGTGATCGATCCGATCCGCTCGAGCATCGGGAGCGCCCGATCGAAACCCCAGGATTCGCGTGCTCGTTCGCCGAGTACGTGGGCGGCGTGGCCGAGGTGGTAGCGGTCGGTCTCGGGGCTCTGCTCGACATAGCCGTTCTGGACGAGTGCCCGGACGATGCGATGGACCGTGCTCGGGCTCATCTCGACTCTGCTTGCGATGTCGGTGATGCCCTGTTCTGGAGCGTCGACGAAACTCGACAAGACCATCAGCGCCCGGTCGATCGCCTTGGTCCCCGCCCCCGTGCTGGCGTCCGTTCGCTCCGAGGTCTTCGATTCGGGTTTGGACGACGGCATGGGCGTATCTCGTTCTGATGTGGTCTGCGCGAAGCAGCGGGGTGCTCCGCCCAGCCCCGGACCCCTCCAATGCACCATGGAAGGCGAAACGCGTCAAGGCCGATCCGGCAATCGGCAGTTGGCGTCAACGGCGACCGCTGATCGACGTCATCCTCGCCAAAACCACCATTCCACAACGTGGAATGGTGGTTCCGGATTCGCTAACGTGCGCCTTACCGAATCGTTACGCACTCTCACCGATCCGTGAGAGTGCGTAACCACGCTTCACTCACACGGTTCTTCAGGGGAGTAACGAAACATGACACGGATGACGCCGAGCGAGGCATTCGTCGAAACGCTGGTCGCCAACGAGGTCGACACGACTTTCGGCATTATGGGATCGGCCTTCATGGATGCGATGGACATCTTCGCTCCGGCCGGTATTCGCCTCGTGCCGGTGGTGCACGAACAGGGTGCGGCGCACATGGCTGATGGTTATGCCCGCGTGTCGGGCCGTCACGGTGTCGTGATCGGCCAGAACGGTCCCGGCATTTCCAACTGCGTGACCGCCATCGCTGCGGCGTTCTGGGCGCACAGCCCGGTCGTCATCGTCACGCCGCAGACCGGATCAGGCGGCATCGGGCTCGGCGGCTTCCAAGAAGCCAACCAGCTCCCGATGTTCGAGGAGTTCACGAAGTACCAGGCGCAGGTCGACAACGAGAGCCGCATGGCAGAGCTCACCGCACGCGCCTTCGATCGGGCGATCTCGGAGATGGGCCCGACGCAGATCAACATCCCGCGCGACCGCTTCTACGGCGACATCGACGTCGAGATCCCCACCCCCAATCGCCTCGACCGAGGTGCGGGCGGCGAGAAGTCGCTCGACGAGGCTGCCGAAATGCTCGCGAACGCCGAGTTCCCCGTCATGGTGTCGGGCGGCGGTGTGGTCATGGGCGATGCGATGGACGAAGCCGTTGCGATCGCCGAGCGCCTCGGCTGCCCCGTGGTCAACAGCTACCTCCACAATGACTCGTTCCCGGCCAGCCACCCACTCTGGACCGGCCCGCTTGGCTACCAGGGCTCCAAGGCCGCAATGAAGCTCATCAACAAGGCCGATGTCGTGCTCGCGCTGGGCACCCGCCTCGGCCCGTTCGGCACGCTGCCCCAGCACGACATGGACTACTGGCCCAAGGACGCCAAGATCATCCAGGTCGACGCCGATCACCACATGCTCGGGCTGGTCAAGCCGGTTTCGGTCGGCATCCACGGCGACGCGGGCGCTGCCGCCACCGCCCTCGTGTCTCGCCTCGAGGGTCGCGAGCTCGTTTGCGACGCGACTCGCGACGAACGTGCCGCCACGATTCAGGCCGAGAAGGACGCCTGGGAAGCCGAACTCGACGAGTGGATCCACGAGAAGGACGACTTCTCGATGCGGATGATCGAAGAGGCCGAAGCGGCGGACGGCAACTGGCTCCATCCCCGCCAGGTGCTCCGCGAGCTCGAAAAGGCCATGCCTGAGCGCGTGATGGTCTCGACCGACATCGGCAACATCAACTCGGTCGCCAACAGCTACCTCCGGTTCGAAGAACCCCGCAGCTTCTTCGCCGCGATGAGCTGGGGCAACTGTGGGTATGCCCTTCCGACGATCATCGGTGCCAAGGCCGCCGCCCCCGACCGTCCAGCGATCTCCTACGCGGGCGATGGCGCCTGGGCGATGAGCATGATCGAAGTCATGACCGCGGTTCGCCACGACATCCCGGTCACCTCGATCGTGTTCCACAACCGCCAGTGGGGCGCAGAGAAGAAGAACCAGGTCGACTTCTACGGCGAACGCTTCGTTGCTGGCGAGCTCGAAGGTGGCGAGAACTACGCCGAGATCGCCGAGTCGATGGGCGCCGTGGGCGTACGCGTTGACAATATCGACGAGGTCGGCCCCGCACTCAAGGCCGCCATCGATGCTCAGATGAACGAGGGCAAGACCACGGTCATCGAGATCATGTGCACCAAGGAGCTGGGCGACCCGTTCCGCAAGGATGCGCTCTCGAAGCCGGTGCGTCATCTTGCGAAGTACAAGGATTACGTCTGATTCTGATCGTAGTTGGGGGCCGGTTCGTGGTCCCGCTCCGTTCGCCTCTGAACGGCGAACTCCGCGGCACCACGGACCGGCCCTTTCGCCACCTACATACGTAGCTTTTGTTGGCCCGCTGCGCATCGACGGTTCTCGTTTGCCAATCTGCCTGGCGTCCGATCGCGAGTCTTGGCATCTGGCCGTGGTGAATGGTCGAGCTCCACTCGTTGGGGGTGGCGGCTGAGCGGTACAGTCCGGGCGTGGACTCCACATTCCAAAACGCCGATTCTCCCGTCGACACGATGGAGCTGTTCGGGGTCGAGGCTCCATTCGGGGTGGTCGGATTTGCCGAACCGTCTGAGTGGACTCCGGCGATCGACCCGAACTACCGGTTCGACCCCGAGGTCACGCTCTCGATCCTCGCGGGGTTCTCGTTCAACCGGCGGGTGCTCGTGCAGGGCGCACATGGCACTGGCAAGTCCACCCACATCGAACAGGTGGCAGCGCGGCTCAACTGGCCGTGCGTGCGGGTGAATCTCGACGGGCACATCTCGCGCATGGACCTCGTTGGCCGCGACATGATTGTGGTCCGCGAGGGCGTCCAGGTGACCGAGTTCGTTGAGGGCATCCTCCCGTGGGCGATCCAGAACCCGGTGGCGCTCGTGTTCGATGAGTTCGATGCGGGGCGGCCGGACGTCATGTTCGTGATCCAGCGCATCCTCGAGAAGGACGGTCGACTCACGTTGCTCGACCAGAACCGGGTGATTACGCCGCACCCGTCGTTCCGGATCTTCGCCACGGCCAACACGGTCGGGCTTGGCAATCTCACCGGGCTCTACCACGGCACCCAGGTCCTCAATCAGGCGCAGATCGATCGGTTCAACGTCGTGTCGCGGCTCGACTACCTCGACGCCGACCACGAGATCGGTGTCGTCACTGCGCAGGTGCCCGACGCCGACGCCGACCAGGTTGCCAAGATGGTTGCGGTCGCCGACCTGACCCGCCACGGCTTCGCCGCTGGCGACCTGTCGACGGTCATGTCGCCCCGCACGGTGATCAGCTGGGCGGAGAACACTGCGATCTTCGACGACGTGGCCAAGGCGTTCCGGGTGGCGTTCGTCAACAAATGTGATGAGGCCGAAGAGCCGCTCGTGGCCGAGTATTTCCAGCGGGCGTTCGACACCGAGTTCGCGTAGGTCAACCGGTGCGGGCACGCGAACGTCAGGGTGCCGCAGCGTTGCGGGCGGTCGGAGCTCGACCCGACGCCGAGTACCGCGCCCAACAACTGACGCTGGCCGAACGGCCGGTCGGTATGGCGTCGCCGTGGTTGCTGCTCGACGCCGAGTCAGCAGAGACGATCGACGACCGTTCCTATCGAGGCGTCGTCGACGCCATGGCCGTACGCCTCCGGTACTCGGACCCCGCAATACATCGGCTCCACGAGCCAGCCGACCTCGTGGCCCGGCTCGTCTACGACGTCGTCGAACAGATTCGATGCGAAGCAGTGGTGCCCGAGGCGCTCGACGGGGTCCGGCGCAACATCGAGTGGGCGTTCCGGGACTGGAACAGTCGTCAGGGCATCACCGACACGGCACTCGGCATGCTCGTGTTCACCGTGCTCCACGTGGTGCGGAGCCGTCTCGTGCACCCGCTGCAGAACGAGCTGATCGAAGACACGATCGAATCGACCCGGGCCAACATCTCGCCGATCATCGGCACCGACCTCGCCGGTCTTCGAAAGACGGTCGACGACCAGGCGGCGTACGCCGTCCATGCGCGCCGACTCGCCGACGCCATCGCCGACATGGTCGAGGAATCGTCGACGAGAACGACCTCCGAAGCGGCGTCGTCGATTGCGGCGCAGTTGTTCATCCCCCCAGATTGGTCCGAAGACACGGTCGACGACGGCATCGACGGCCCCGGTCGGACCTCGCCGATCGACCGGGTGGACGACCGGGCCCTCGACGTCGTTGGGGGATATCACGTGTTCACCCGAGAGCACGACGTCGAACACACCGGGGCGAGCCTGTATCCCGATGCAAAGCGTCGCGAGCTGCGTGACCGTCTCGACGGAGAGATCGGTGCACAGGCCGTGAGCGTCTACATGGTGGCCCGACGGCTCCAGCGGCTGCTCTTGGGCGCCGAACGCGACGGCTGGAGCCACGGACACGACGAAGGGCTGCTCGATGCCGCTCGTCTCGGGCAGATTGTCGCCAACCCGGCGCAGCGAGAGATCTTCTTGCGGGAACGCTGGCGAGTGACGAGCCCGGCGTGCGTGTCGTTTCTGATCGACAACTCGGGTTCGATGAAACGCCAGCGCCACGAGACGGTGACCGTCCTGATCGACACGCTGGCGCGCGCACTAGACCTCGCCGGGGCGACGAGCGAGATCCTCGGCTTCACTACCAACGCCTGGAACGGGGGAGCGGCCCTCAAGGAATGGCGTCGAGCGATGGAGCCTGAGGACCCGGGGCGTCTGGCTGAGCTCAGCCACATCATCTACAAAGACGCCGACACGCCGTGGAAGCGGTCCCGGCTTGATGTCGCTTCGATGATGCGCACCCAGCACTTCCGTGAAGGCGTCGACGGCGAAGCGATCACCTGGGCATACCGGCGCCTGCTCGATCGACCCGAACCCCGCAAGATCCTCCTCGTCGTCTCGGATGGGGCACCGATGGAAGCCGCCACGATGAACGCCAACGGCGAGGCCTTTCTCGAAGCGCACCTCGCCAACGTGGTCGCCCACATCGAGCGTGATCCCCGGGTCGACATCGGCGCAATCGCAATCGACCAGCCCGTCGACATATTCTTCGCCCGCTCGGTCGACATGGACCTGAACGGCACGCTGACGCTCGCCGACTACCGAGTTCTCGAGACGTTGTTCACGCACTGATCGAGGTGTTTCGCGCAACGGAGGCGAGATCCGGTCAGGCGAACATCGACAGGGCTCGAACCTGAGCCGCAGATTCTGCGAAACTTCACCCCTGCACCCAACGGAGGAGTCCAGCGCATGGCCGTCACCGACACCGAAGGATCGATCCTCGGAAACGCCGTTCTTCGCCGGGAGGACCCGGCGCTCCTCATTGGCGAAGAGCGCTACGTCGACGACCTCGTGGTCGACGGCGCTGCACACGTTCACTTCGTGCGCTCGACGATCGCGCACGCAACGATCACTGAGCTCGACATCGACGATGCGGCGTCGATGCCGGGGGTGACCGGGATCTACACGGCACAGAACACCGACGTGCCCGACATGGCCTACGGGTTCGGCAACCCGGCGTTCTCGCGGCCAGCGCTCGCCAAAGACCGCGTTCGTCTCGTCGGCGACATCGTGGCCGTCGTCGTTGCCGAGACGAAAGAGCAGGCGATCGACGCAGCCGAGATGGTCTATGTCGACTACGACGAACTCGACGTGGTCCTCGATCCCGTCGACGCCGTGTCCAGCGAGACGCTGTTGTTCCCCGATGCGGGGACCAACGTGTGCTTCCACACCGAGGTCGGCGCCGACGTCGACGCGCTCGAAGGCGCGGAGCACATCACCGAACTTCGGGTCGTCAGCCAACGTCTCGCCGGCGTGCCGATGGAGCCGAACGGCGCCATCGCTGTGCCGGACGGCCAGGCACTCACCTTGTGGATTCCGTCGCAGAACCCACAGTCGGTGATCGGCCCCCTCGGCAAGCTTCTCGGCATGGATGCGCCTGAGCTGCGGGTCGTCGTCCCGAAGGCGATGGGCGGCGGATTCGGATCCAAGTCGGGGCTCTACACCGAACACCTTCTGGTCTCGTGGCTGGCCCGGACGCTGGACCGCCCCGTTCGATGGGCCGAGTCGCGGTCGGAGAACATGGTGGCGATGAACCAGGGTCGAGCGATGGTGCTCGACACGAAGATGGGCTTCACCTCTGACGGCCGGATTACCGGGATGAACTGCGAGGTCGTCGCCGATTGCGGCGCGTACGCCGGTGTCGGGGCGGTGCTCACGACCTTCACCCAGACGATGATTCAGGGGGTCTACGACATCCCGAAGCTTCGCTACGTCGCTGACTCTGTGGTCACCAACACGCCGACCACCGCGGCCTACCGAGGTGCGGGCCGCCCGGAGGCGACACAGATGCTCGAGCGTGTCCTCGACGTCGCCGCCGAGGAGCTCGGTATGGATCCCGCAGAGATCCGCCGGAAGAACTTCATCGCACCAGACCAATTCCCGTTCACCTGCCACAGCGGCGCGATCTACGACAACGGCGAGTACGACGTGGCGCTTACTGCCGCACTCGACGAGGCCGACTACGCCGCGCTCCGGGCCGAACAGGCCGAGCGGCGCGCTTCAGGCGACCCCACCCAGCTCGGGATCGGCGTGTCGGCCTACGTCGAGGTGACCGCCCCGGCCGGGTTGCACACCGAGTACGGCAAGGTCGAGATCACACCCGAGGGCACGGTGATCGCCCGCGTCGGCACGAGTTCGCACGGGCAAGGCCACATCACCGCGTTCTCGATGATCATCAGCGACATGCTCGGCGTGCCAATGGACGACATCACGATCCTCCAGTCCGACACCGCCGAGGTCCCCAAGGGCAAGGGCACCCTCGGGTCGCGGAGCCTCCAAACCGCAGGTTCGGCCGTCCACGTCGCGAGCGAAGCGGTCCTCGACAAGGCCAAGGCCGTCGCCGGGCACCTGCTTGAGGCGGCGCCCGCCGACATCGTGAAGTCGACCGAGGGGCTGCACGTCGCGGGGGTTCCCGCCAACACGCTGAGTTGGGCGGAGCTCTATGCGGCGGCCAACGACACCGAGCAGCTGCCCGACGGAGTCGATCCTGGCCTCGAGTTCGAACTCGACTTCGACGGCAACGATGCGACGTATCCCTTCGGCGCCCATGTCGCCGTCGTCGAAGTCGACACGCAAACGGGCGAGGTGGTGCTCCGGCGCCATGTGGCGGTCGACGACGCGGGCAAGATCCTCAACCCGATGCTCGTAACCGGTCAACAACACGGCGGCATCGCGCAGGGGATCTCCCAGGCGCTGTTCGAAGGCGTACAGTTCGACGACTTCGGCAATCCGGTGACCTCCAACCTCGCCGATTATTCGATGCCTGCCGCCACCGAGTTCCCGATGTTCGACACGTCGAACACCGAGACACCGACCTTCCGAAACCCGTTGGGGGCGAAGGGGATCGGCGAGTCCGGAACGATCGGGTCGACCCCGGCGATCCACAACGCCGTTCTCGACGCGCTGCCCGGCGTTCGGCACCTCGACATGCCGCTCACCCCACGGGTCGTCTGGGCGGCGGTCAACAGCACCGGCGAGTGAGCGACTCCAGACAGCACGAGGGCTACCAGTAGCGGCGGCCTTCGAGTTCGCGTTGGATCAGCACCAGCCCGCCAGACATCGCGAGGAACGCAAAGCCGGCGAGGAGGAGTGCCATGCCGAGCACGGCGACCGTGTTGCTCTCGGCACCGGTAGCGGCAAGCGCTGGTGGGGGTGGCCGGAACGTTGTCGTCGGTGGGGTCGTGGTGGTCGTCGCTGTTGGAGTGGCCTGCTGACGCAACGTCACACGCTGCACCCCTTCTCCGACCGTGGCCGTTGCTGGCGCGGTGCCACTCGATGACACGGTCGCATCGCCGGAGGCGATCTCGTCGCCGAGGATCGAGGAGAACACGGCGATGCCGTTCGCGTCCGTCGTGACGGTCACCGGATTGCCATTGGCGTCGACAAGCGTGACGGACGCGTTCGGGACGGGGTTTCCGTCCGGATCGAGGACTTCGACGATCACCTCTGCGCGCAGGACGTCGTCGTCGAGATGATCGGGTACACCGTCGTTGTCGAAGTCGGCGTTCGGGTCCTCGGCCGAGGTCGGGATGCCGTCGCCGTCATCGTCGGTGTCGAGCACGTCCGGGATGCCATCGCCGTCGCTATCGCCGGCGGCTTCTTCGGTGTCGGGGATTCCATCGCCGTCGAGATCTGATTCGCCGATCTCGACGATGAACACGGCGCCGCGGCGCTCCCCATTTCGGTTGTTCTGGTGATTGGCGATCGCGAGCGACGGACGGCCGTCGCCGTCGAGGTCACCCAGCCACGAGACGTCGTGCCCGAAGAAGTAGTGGAAATCGATGGCGCTGTTGACTCCGCTGTGAAGAGCGAGACCGCCCGGCGCGAGTCCACCGTGCAGCATCGGATGTCGTCGGTCGATCGTCTGGGTGCCAATCGCCACGCCAGTTGCATCGCGGAGCACGATCATGACGCCGCCTTCATCGGCTTCCATCGTGTCGTGGGCGTAGATCCCGACGGCGAGGTCGTCGACACCGTTGCCATCGACGTCAGGGATGATCTCGATACCCGTGCCGGTCGCGTCATCGTTGTACACCGATGCGCTCCAGACGGGGTCGGTCGACAGAATGCGGCGGCTCGACTTTGGCGTGCCGTCCGTGTTGAGGAGGACTTCCCAGACCTCACCGTCGTAGCCATGGACCGTGTTGCGCCAGTTCGTCGCACGAGCGGTGACGTAGAGGTCCGGAACTCCGTCACCGTCGACGTCACCAGCACCGACCACGTCGTCGCCGAACGACGTATTCGGATACACCGTCTCGCCGATGTCGAACGGGTCGAACGTCGCCGCGCCCGCCAGCGAGAAGTCCGGGTTCAGCCGAAGGATCTGCACCGATCCGACACCACGAACGCCCTGACGATCGGCGGCCCATGCGCCAACCGCGAGGTCCACCATGCCATTGCCGTCCACATCGCCGGCGACGGCGACCGACCGGCCGAATGAATCGCCCGAATGCAGGCCAAGACCAGCGACGATCGGGTCGGTGTCGTCGATGATGCGTTCGAGCGTCGCGGCGCCGCTCGTGGGCAGCTCGGCGATGACGACCGCCCCCGGGTTGCGTGAGGCAGCGGGCGAGTCTGCAGATCGAGCACCGATGGCGACCTCCATGACCCCATCGCCGTCTGGGTCGCCGAGCACCGCGATGCTCACGCCGAACGACGTCACTCCCGAGAGGCCCATGACCGACGGGTCGATACGGACATTTCCCTTGGCGGATCCGTCCGTGTTCAAGAACACGACATAGGCAGCGCCCTGGCTGGCGTTCTCTTCCTGCGCGCCGACCAAAATGTCGACGATGCCGTCGCCGTCGAGGTCGCCGACGTTCTTGACGTCGACACCGAATCGGTCGTTCGGCTCGTTTCCGATCGCCAGGCCGTTCTCGCCGTCGGCGAGCATGACAGATTCGGTGATGGCCAGACGCCAACCGCCGAGGTCGGGGTCGAGATAGTCAGGAATCGTGTCGCCGTCTGCGTCGGCATAGCCCTCGAGCTCGTCGGGGATCCCGTCGCCGTCGGAGTCGTCATCCCACATGTTGCCGACCCCGTCGCCGTCGACGTCGGCCGTACCTTCGACCCATGACGGAATGAAGTCCCCGTCGTCATCGATGTCGACCGCGTCAGGCGTGCCGTCGTTGTCGGTGTCACCGGGCTCAGAGATTCGTGGCACTCCATCGTTGTCGTCGTCGTCGTCGAAGGGATCGTCGATGTCGTCGGAATCGGAGTCGTTGAGGATCGGCTCGGTGCACTCGTCGCCGTCGAGGGCGCCATCGCCATCGGAGTCGGCGTCGAGATGATCGGCAGACCCATCGCCGTTGAAGTCGACCGTTCCCTCTTGTGCGTCGGTCAGCCCATCGGCATCGCTGTCGACCGGGGGAGTGAGACGCCACACCTCGTTGCCCGCCGATGTGGAGAACGTGATCGATCCGTCGCCATGGGTGTGCAGGCCACGAGGCGTCCACAGCGGCGTCTCCGACGAAACCCCGTCGCCGGCGCCGGCACCCACCTGGGCACTCGCGCGTTGCGTGTTGGCGATGGGCGTCCGCGTGGTCTGATCATCGAGTGTCCAGATCCGATTCGACGATGCAACGACGAACACCCCATCGACGCTCTCGGCGAACCCGTCCATCAAGAGGTTGGGGGAGTACACCGTTTCGATCACGCCTGTCGCCGGGTCATAGGTCCGCAGGACACGATTCGTGCGATCGTTGATCCACAACAGCCCGTCGATCATGGCGATCGACTCGGGACGATTCAGCTCGGCGGTCACCGCAGCGCCACCGTCGCCCGAATAGCCGGCGACCCCGGATCCGGCAATCGTGGTCAGCGTGCCCGTGGCAAGGTCGACCGAGACGACCTGGTTGCTGACGAGCACCGAGATGTAGAGGGTGTTGCCGTCCACAGCGACATCGACCGGATGATCCATCGGACTCGACAATGCCGGGCCGTCGATCGGCGCTGCCCTTGTGCCGGCACCGGCGACCGTGGAGATCGTGCCGTCCGGCGCAATCGCACGGACACGCCAGTTGTTCGTGTCGGCCACGTATGCGGTCCCGTCGGGGCCAAACGCGACCGCCCGCGGAAGATTGAGCCGTGCGGCCGTTGCCGGCCCGCCGTCGCCGGCGAAGCCGCGACCGTTGCCGCCCGCGACCGTTGAGATCGTGCCGTCGGGGGCGATACGGCGAATGCGATCCGTCAGGCGTTCGACTACCCAGGTCGAGCCGTCTGGCGCAAGCGACGTGTCCCACGGTTGCGACACGATGGCGTCGAGAGCAGCCCCGCCGTCACCGTCGGACACTCGCGTGCCGCCACCTGCAAGGGTGGAGATCGTCGCCGCGGCCATGTCGATGATCCGCACACGATTTCCGGAAACCTGCGCAATGGCGACATTGCCATCGGCGAGAACCTTGACGCCCCGTGGTGAGCCGGTGCGAGCGGCGACCGCAGGGCCGCCATCACCGTTGTTGCCGTTTGTCCCGTCGCCGGCAATCGTGCTGATGGTCCCCGACGCAGCATCGACGAGCCGGATTCGATGGTTGTTCGTGTCGGCGATGACGAGATCGCCGTTCGGTAGGACATCGATGTCGTAGGGATTGCGGAGTTGGGCGCCGGTGGCGGGTCCTCCGTCGCCGGAGAAACCGGATGTTCCGTTTCCGGCGACGGTCGAGATCAGGCCGGTGTTCAGGTCGATCGCCCGGATGCGACTCGAACCCACGTCGGCGTAATAGAGGATGGTCTCGTCGGGGCTCAGGCGAAGGCCCGTCGGCGACCACAACTTCGCTTCGTCGGCTCGACCACCGTCGCCATCGGGCCCGGCGGCGTCGCCACCTGCGATGAGTGTCATTGTCGCGTCGGCTTCAATGCGAAAGATCCGGTGAAACCCGGAGTCGGCGAAGTACGTGGTGCCGTCGGCGGCGCGAGCGACACCATGGGGGAGTCGAGGGCGCAGGTAGTCGTCGTCGATGCCGATCACGTCGTCGCCGTACAGGCCGTCGCCGATGAGGACTTCTGCGGTCGGCGATCCAGGATCGACGGCCACGATCGCACTGCCGCGCCGACTCGACACAACCACAGTTCCGTCGTTGCCAGCCGTCACGCTGGCGACGTCGTCCAGGGTGACGGCGCCGATCGCCGTGCCGTCGACGGCGTCACCGGGGGTCCCCGAACCCAACCAGGCCGAAACAGCGCCTGTTACGCGGTCGATGGCGTAGACGCGGTTGCCATATCGGTCGGCAGCGAGAATTCTGCCGTCGGCGAGTTCGGTGACATCACCGATCTGTTCGAACACCACCGATGTTCCGGCCGAGCCCGTGTTGTCGGGGCGACCACCGACGAGGAGTTCGGTTCTCATACCAGCCGGCTCGCCGCAACCCGAAAAGCGCGCATCGACGGGCATCTCGGCCACAACCAGTGTCGCGCCGAGCATGATCAGTACGAGCGAGGATCCGAAGAGGCGACGGCATATCGATCGGAGACGCATGATCGGTAATTCGGCTTAGGTGTCCGGTTCTGCATCGGTCGAGCGACCCATCTTTCGACAGGATGTTCTCGCGCGGGCGCAGCTACCGATTTGTTGCGGACTGGTCGGCGTTGGCCGGCGGCGGGATGCCCCTCAATGCCCGGGTTTGTCGGCCGACGAACCCTGACATGAAGCGAAATACGCGCCGGGTGCCTCTTGTCACCTGCAGGCGTGATTGTCAGTGGCAGTCTCTACTCTGCTCCGGCGATGAATAATCATTACGGTTCTGTGACGGCTGGCGGGCTCAGCCGACGTTCGATGCGCATGGCACTCATGGCGATGGTGGTTGCACTGGCGTCGACCGCGTTCTTCGGGGTTTCCGGAAGCGGCGCCCAGACCGCAAGTGCGATCGACACGGCGCCCGCCGCCCAAAGCGACGTTTCTCCCGAGGTCGCCGCCCTCCTCGAACAAATCGCCGAGCAGGACGAGCGGATCGCCGTTCTGACCGAGCAGCTGGCGTTCGCCCGACAAGCCGCATTGCATTCCGAAGAGCGCCTCGACGAACAACGCGAGACGATTCTGGCCTTCCAGGAAGCGGGCGGGCTCACCGACGCCGCAGAAGCGTCGGCCTTCGAGGAATGGAAGATCGGATACTCGATCGGCGGCGGTCAGAGCCTGAGCGCCTTCGAGAACGTCATTCTTCCGTGCGAGTCCGGCGGAGAGATCGACCCCGACGCGGCGATCGGCCCGACCGACGACTGGGGACGAGCGCAGATCAACCGTCCCACGTGGTCTCGTCGCTTCACCCAACTCACGGGTGTCGGCTTCGAGGACTGGATCCGCGACCCGATGCTCAACGGGTTCATGGCCGCGGTAGTCGAGGACGAACAAACGAACGGCCTCGGCGCATGGACGTGCTGGCGCAAACGCTGATGTGATGAGTCGATCTGCCTGAATAGGCCGATCGACTCTCACCAAAAAGAGGGTTTTCGCCGACCTCCGAAGCATGAAGCTCGGTTGGCTCACTATTTCTCGCGTCGTCGTTGCAACGGCGCTCTTCGCCTCGACGATCTCGATCTCGCCCGTGCAGGCGGCGACGCCGCCGGCGATCTCGGGAGTGGCGTTCCGTGACGTGAACGCCGATGGCCTCCGCGACGCCAACGAAGGCACGCTCGCCGGGGTAGAGGTCGAGCTGCGTGACACGACAACCGGGCTCGTCGTCGCCGGCCCCGTAATCACTGGCGCCGACGGGGTCTATACCTTCGAGAACGTGCCGACTGGCAGTTACCGCGTGCGCGTCACGTCGCCGCAGAACTTCTTGGTCTCGCCGCAGACAGTCGACAACGCCATCGCACCCGTGACGGGGGACGAGAAATTCGGTCGGAGCGACGTGATCGTCTTGGGGGCGACCGATGACATCACCGACGTCGACGCTGCCGTCCGGCCGCGGCCCGAACTCGGCCTCGGCTACTTCGGCCCCGGCATCATCGACGGAACGCCGGACTTCGACCTCGATGGCGCCTGTACCAGTCCCGCCGATACCAGCGGTGACGGCGAAGACTGCGGTCCCGACAACGGTGTCGTGCGAACGCAGGACATCGTGCAGATGGTGTGGTCCGTCACGGCCGACAACTACGAGCCGGGCGCCCCGAACCTGAGCGACGTCATCTTCGAACAGACCATCATCCCCACCGGCGGAGCCGAGGTCGCATTCGAATCAATCCCTGTCGTCTGTGTTGCGCCACCGTCGGGTTCGGGCGGCTCGAACCCGATTTCGAGCATTGTCGAGAACCCCGACGGGTCGGTCACCCTCATCTGCAACCTCGGCGAGTTCACCGAAGGTGGGCAGGAGTCGTTCTCGACGTCGATCAAGCCGCTCGGCACCTCCCCGAACGGGTCGTCGTTCACGACGACCCAACGGGTCTACTCGAACGGTCCCGACGGCGAACCGAACGCGATCCCTGACGATCAGCCCCAGACCGATGGCTTCGACATCTCGGCCTCGCCTCGTTTCGACATCGACAAATTCCAGTTCCGCCACCAGGACGTCATCATTCGAGACATCGGAAACGGCCCCGAGGAGGGTTATCGCACGTTCTTCAGCTTCGGCATCGGCGCGGACCGTGCGGTCGGCATCGAGGCCCTCGAACAGCCCTTCACCTTCACGGAGAATGTGTTTGCCTTCGCTAGTGACGGCACCACGTCGTACCCACTCGAATACGAGATGATCGAGTGCCGTCCCCACCCCAACTGGACCTGGCCAGAGGTCGTTCTCGGCGTCGAGTCGTATTACGGCACCGGCCGGCCGCTGGAGTCGAAAGTCATCGACTCGGGCACCTGTGGGTTCAGCCGAACCGATCCCACCGACCTCAATAGTCCGTACGAGATGACGATCAGCGGTGCCGACATGTCGGGCCTTCGCTACCCAACGCAGCGCAGCGGTGGGGCTGACCTTTCCGCAGGCCCGTTCTACGTTGGCTTCTACCGAGCCCAGATCTTCATCCCATTCCGCGTCATCGACGCTGAAGACGGCGTGATGGGCAACGGCAACGGTGCCATTCAGCTCTACAACTCGATCGAAGACTTCGACCCCGACGGCACGTCGGGAACCTCGAACTATGGCGATGGGGTGGAGCCGGGACACAACCAGACACCAATGGATGATGGGTCCCGCTCGAACAATGTCATCGGCCCAACGACATTCGAGCTCCGCGTCGCTGGTGCGTGGAACAAGTACCTGCGCGGATCGCCAATGAACATCAACGGGACGAGCCACCCGCTCGTGTCCGGCCAAACGGGCTCACACGGCGGCGATGGCGAGATCGAGCCCGGCCAGTTCTTTCATGGCCTGGTCGACTTCCGCAACAGCGGGACGCAAGGACTCAACAACCCGGTCGTCTGCGACGTCTTCGACAACGCGACCATGGTGTTGACCGACAGGTCGAACCTCGGCGTCACCCCCAGCGACTACGCCTACATCGGCACGTATCGGACCGCTCAGGACCAAAACAACGCCGCCTGGCCGGGCAACTTCATCGTCGAGTACGCCGCGGCCGATTTCACCGGCGACGACCCACTCGTCGATGGGTTCAACGTCCTGACCAACCGATGGGATGGCACATGGGACGTCCAGCGTTCGACGTTCTGCAATGACGACCTCGCGGTATTCCCCGACGGCTGGTTCGCAGACCCCAACGCCGTTCCCGGCGGCATCGACGCCGTCAACGCCGTGCGAGCACGCTTCGTGGATCCGACCGACTCGCTCGGGTCGGGCGAGTTCATGCGGCTCAACGTGCCGCTTCAGGCCCGCGACACCTTCAGTGGCGGACCGCACGACGGTGATCTGATCCCAACCGGAACCGTTCTCGCGAACTTCGGCAACGTCCGAACCGACGAGTGGAACGCCGATTGGCGCGCTCGGTCCTACCGCCCGTCGCCCGAGACGAGCAACACCGACGGCGACCGGGTCACGCTCACACGTGCCCAAATCCGGCTCCAGAAGCGCAGTCTCGTTCCCTTCGCGGATGTCGGTGAAGCCGGCGCAACACTTGCTGGCAACCAGATTGTCTGGGAGCTCATCCCGACCATCTCGTCGACCGTCGATGGCGCAGAAGCGACGAACGTGACCATCATCGACGTGCTGCCGCCAGAGGTGACCTACAACGCAACGTGCACGGCCGCAACGACCGGGGGCACCCCAGCTGGGCTTGTCGAACCGAATACCGCCCTCGATGGCTCAGCTGCTCCTGGCTACACGAGGCTCACCTGGGTGCTCGGCGATCGTCCTGCCAACGTTGCTCTCGATCGACTCGTGATCTGCACCGACTCGGATCCGCTCGCTCCCAACGGCACGTCGGTAATCAACTACTCCGAGATGCGCGCCGACAACGTCATCTCGTCATTGTCGCAACGCTCTGATGAGCACACGATCCTCCTCGAGCAGGCTGGCTCAATTCAGGTGTCGAAGTCGGTCGACCTGACGCTCGACGACCTCGACGACGATCAAGAATTTCAGCTCGGGTTCTCGAACTTCTCGAGCACGTTCACCGTGCAACCGCCGACGCTGATCGACGTGTTCCCTCACGCGGGTGACGGTCTTGGCGGCCTCTCCGAACGTGATCCCGAGTCGGACTTCACCGGTACCTACGAGCTCGCGGGCGAGCCGACGATTACTTGGCTCGATGGATCGACGCCCGGCGGCGGTGATCCGTTCGCAACGCTCGGGCTCTTCGAATACTCGGCAACCGACCCGACGCTGATCACCTACGACCCCGACGCCAATGCCGTCGACGGCGTCACGGTCTGGTGTAGCTACGCCGCTGGGGCGTTCACCCAGTCGAGCGGTGTCGCTGGAACATGCCCGACCACGTTCGCCGACGTGACCGCTCTGAAGTTCACCTCGAACTACGAGCTCGACGTCGACGGCCAGCCACGGCAGGGCATGCTCATCGACTTCACGATGGAGGCCCGTGGCAACACACCAGGCGACCTCTACACGAACCGCTTCGGGCTCGATTCGGCCACGTTGCCGCCC
>JAHDDK010000055.1:0-3982 GCA_020629375.1 Acidimicrobiales bacterium | reverse complement strand
AACCGAGACCGCCGACGGCGTCGAGACCAACACGATCACGCTTTCGGCCATCGCCCCCGCCCCAGGCCAGTTGCCGGTCGGCGAGGAGCCGCTCGGCGACAACCCTGCTGGCCTGTTCGATCAGACACTCGACGACTTCTCCAACCTGACCCTCGACATCGGCCTCGTTGGGCCGCCCTCGATCGACATCCAGAAGGAGATCTGCACGCTCGCCGACAACTCCTGTGATGTCGACGCGGCTGCCGGCTCGGGCGGATGGGCCGACACCACCGTCGTTGACTACACCGAAGACGCCCTCTGGCGGATCGTGGTCACGAACGACGGATACCAGGTGCTCGAAAACGTCGTCGTGACCGACCCCGTCGAGTCCGATTGCGCTCGGACAGATGTCACCGAGCCAGATCTCACCCAGATTGTCCCGAACGATTCGGTCGCCTGGACCTGCACGTCGACCAACGTCGTCGACGGGTACGTGAACACGGCCTCAGTGACCGCCGACGGCGTGGTGTCCGGAACCGTCTCCGATGACGATGCCGCAGAGGTCGACGTTCCGGCTGGCTCGCCCGACATCGTCGTCACCAAGTACGTCAACGGCGACGACGCCAACGCCGCCCCGGGTGTGTACGTCGCCGTTGGGGGACCGATCGAGTGGACCTACGAGGTCACCAACCCCGGTGTGATTCCGCTCGACGACGTGACCCTCGTCGATGACGCCGGCACCCCGGCCGACCCCGCCGACGACTGGACGATCCCCGAGACAGCACTCGTCTCGGGTGACACCGATGCCGATGGACTCCTCGATCCCGACGAGACCTGGCGCTTCGAGGCTCCGGCAGCCGGGACCGCAACGGCCGGTCAGTACACCAACTTCGTCGAAGCGACCGGCGATCCGGTCGGCCCCGAGGCCGTAGTCGACGACTCCGACCCTGCCTCGTATTTCGGTGCCGATGGTGGCGGTCTCACCATCGACAAGCGCGTGAACGGCCAAGATCCCTCGGCCGCTCCCGGCCCCAACATTGCGGCTGGTGACGACATCACCTGGACCTACACGGTGACCAACGCCTCGAACACCCCCGTCACCGGCGTGAGCGTGACCGATGACGTCGAAGGGGCTGCGACCTTGGTGAGCGGCGACACGAATACCAACAACGTGCTCGAGCCAACCGAGACGTGGGTCTTCGAGATCACAGGCACGGCCACCGCTGGCGCCTACGAGAACACGGCCACCGTCGAAGGTACTGGCCCCGAAACGACGAATCCCGACGGAACGACGACTCCGGGCGACGACTTCGAGGATGACGACACGGCCCACCACTTCGGCACCGATCCAGCCATTGCGCTGACCAAGGTCACCAACACGGTCAACACCGACGTCGACGACGCTCCCCTCATCATGTCGGGTGGCGACGTCACCTGGACCTACACGGTGACCAACATCGGGAACGTGCCGCTCGCCGATGTGACGGTGGTCGACGACAACGGCACGCCAGGCGACCTCGGAGACGATTTCGGCACGACGCTTGTGTCAGGCGACGACAACGGGAACCTTCTGCTCGACCTGGACGAGACCTGGACCTTCGAAGCAACGGGCACTGCCATCACCGACGACTACGACAACATCGCCACCGTGACCGGCACCGGCCCCGACACCGTGGCCGACGATGGAACAACGGTCGACGGCGAAGAGGTATCGGATACCGACGACAGCGCGTACTACGGCCTCGATCCTGCGATCGAGATCGAGAAGTCCGTCAACACCGACGATGGTGTGTTCGTGCCTGCTGGTGATCCGATCGAATGGACCTTCACCGTCACGAACCCCGGCAACATCGAACTGTCCGATGTCGAGGTCGCTGACAACAACGGTACGCCAGGCGATCCTGGCGACGACTGGACGTTGACCGTCGCTGATCTCGTGAGCGGTGACATCGACGGCGATGGACTCCTCGACCCCGGCGAGATCTGGACGTTCACCGTGACCGGAACGGCGACCGCCGGCGAGCTCGTCAACACGGCGATCGTCTCCGGAACGCCTCCGGACACCACCGAGCCCGATGGCGCGACGACGCCGAGCGACGAGGTCACCGACGGCGATGAAGCCGAGTTCTTCGGCACCGACGGCGGCATCTCGATCCTCAAGACGGTCAACGGCGACGCCGCCGACTCAGAGCCCGGTGTCTTCGTTCCCGTTGGCTCGACAGTCGAGTGGGTATACGTCGTCGAGAACACCTCGAATACGGCACTAACCAACGTGACTGTCACCGACGACGCGGGTACGCCTGGTGATCCCGGCGATGACTGGTCGCTGACGGTCACGGATCTCGTATCCGGTGACACCGACCTCGACGGTGAACTCGACGTGGACGAAACCTGGATCTTCGACGCGACGGGAATCGCCGTAAATGGGGCGTACACCAACGTGGCCGACGTGGTCGGAACGGCACCCGACACTGTCGCAGCTGATGGCTCGTCCGTGCCGGGCGCGACGCTCACCGACGACGACCCGGCCTCGCACTACGGGTTCGAGGCGTCGATCGAGATCGTGAAGTACGTCAATGGCCAGAACGCGAACGAAGCGCCAGGCCCGTACCTCGCGATCGACGACCCGGTCACGTGGACCTACGAGGTCGTCAACACCGGGCCGACGTGGCTGGCGGACGTAACCGTGGTCGACGATCAGGGTGTCGTCGTGACCTGTCCGGTTGACGTGCTTGCTCCTGCTGGCGATGCCGCTGGCCGAGACACGATGACGTGTACGAGTCCAATTCATCTCGTCGAGGCCGGACAGTACGTCAACGTTGGATCGGTGACCGGTGCGCCAGCAATCCCGACTCCAGGCGAGCCGATCGACCCCGAGACGGGGCTGCCGCCGCTCATGCTCGTCGCCGGCGATGATGGCGAGCCGGTCGACCCCGTGACCGACGACGACCCGGCCCACCACTTCGGATCCGGGCCAGCGATCGAGATGGCCAAGACCGTATGCGTCGTCGACGAGTGCGATGTCGACGAGCCAACCCACTGGGGTGAGCAGGCCGTGGTCGCCACCGGCGACCAGGCGGTGTGGCGCCTCGAAGTCACCAATACGGGCAACGTTGATCTGTTCGACGTGGGTGTCATCGATGTTCCTGTTCCGGAGTGCGAGCGGGAGTTTGCGACCTTGTCGGTAGGCGAGTCGCAGGCCTGGACGTGCTCGATGGACGACATCGAAGTGATTGTCGACTTCTTCGAGAACACGGCGACCGCCGTTGCGACGTCGCCCGTCGACGACACCGGTGACGACTGTGAGACGCCCGAAAATGGCCTCGCGTTCTGCAACTCCGACATCACGAGCACCGATTCCGCCGAGGTCATCCAGCCGGCGAGCTACTCGGTTCAGAAGCTCGCCAGCCGTGACGCAGCCCAGATCGGTCAGTCGGTCGACTTCACGTTGGTCGTCTCGAATGACGGAAGCCGGACTCTGACTGCCATCGACGTGTCCGACGTACCGCCATCATCGGCTGAAGTCGTTGCGGTGCCCGAAGATACGGACGTGGCTGCGGACGGAACGCTGACGTGGACCATCGACGAGTTGCTCCCCGGCGAGGTCGTCGAGATTGAGTACACGCTTCGTGTCACCGAAGTGGGCGAGTTCGTCAATCAGGTCGACGTGCAGTCGAACGACGTGACCAACCCGGAGGGCATCACGCCCGACGACACCTCGGACAACAGCGCACGCATCTCGTTCGCCGTGTCGAGCCCGCCGCCACTCGCCTTCACGGGCGCGAACTCTCGGACCCTCGTGCAGATCGCCCTGGCGATGTTGTTGATCGGCCTGTTCTTCGTGGGCTCCGGCCGACGCCGCCGCACCTGACCTCATGGGGTCAGACCTCATGGGGTCAGGTCTGACCTAGCGAATGGTGCGAGTCCCGCCGAGGCGAGCCAATCACCATGTCAACTATGTGAGACTTGACCCCACATCGAGTTCGGCGAGAAGTGTGGTGGC
>JAHDDK010000054.1:25998-28261 GCA_020629375.1 Acidimicrobiales bacterium | reverse complement strand
CAAGAACAGCGTGATCATCGCAACGGTGATCGCGATCGGCCAGGTGTTCTTCAGTGCCTTGGCGGCCTACGCGCTGGCGAGATTGAAGTTCAAGGGCCGCGAAGCCGTGTTCTTCATGTTCATCGCCGGCATGATGCTGCCGCCGATCTTCATCTTGATCCCGAACCTGTTGCTGATGCGCGACATGCCTACGTGGTTGTTCGGCGATGCGAACAGCGGCTGGCTCAACACCTACCAGGGGGCGATTGCGCCGTTCTTCTTGATGACACCCTTTGCGGTGTTCTTCCTGCGGCAGTTCTTCTTGTCGATCAATCGGTCGCTCGAAGAGGCCGCGCTCATCGACGGCGCCAACCACTTCCGAATCTTCCGTTCGGTGATCCTGCCGATCGCCTCGCCCCAGCTGGTGACGATGGGGGTGCTCGCCTATGTGACGGCATGGAACGAGTTCTTCTGGCCGTTCGTCGTCGCGAAGGACCCCGAGGTCGCGCCGTTGACCGTGACGCTGAACGCGTTCTCCGTGCAACAGCCCGGAACGCAGCCGGATTGGTCTGGGCTGATGTCCGGCACGCTGCTCGCCGCGCTGCCGGTGATCTTGATCTTCGCCGCCTTCGGTCGACGCATCGTCGACAGCATTCAGTTCTCCGGAATCAAGTAGCCGAACCGGGGGCGGCGAGCCGCACGTCGGCGATCCGCCCCCGGAGCTCGGACAGCGCATCGTCTCCGAGTCCGGTGTCGGTCACGAGAACATCGGCCCGCTCGAGAGGCATGATCGTCCGCAGCCCCGTCACGCCCCACTTCGTATGGTCGGCGACGACGATCACCTGATCAGCGGCATCGACGAGCCGTCTCACGACCTGCGCTTCGAGCATGTTGGGAGTCGTGAACCCGGCATCGCTCGTCATGCCGTGTACGCCCACAAAGACCTGGTCGACATGCAGATCGGCGACGGCGAGTTCGGCGATCGGTCCGACGAGAGCCCGTGATCGGGTCATCGACCCCCCAGTAACAACCACTGTCCGGTTGTCGTGAGCGCCGATGATCTCCGGGACGACGACAGAGTTCGTGACGACGAACAAGTCGGCGATTGCCCGAAGACGTCGGGCCAGAGCCGCAGTAGTCGTACCGGCCGTGATCGCGATCGACGAGCCCGCGCGGACCACCGTCGCCGCCGCCTCAGCGATTGCGTCCTTCTCGGCCGCCTCCCGAACGGACTTCGCCGCGTAGCCCGGTTCCTCCGATGAGGTCGCACTGCGCGCCGAGGATGCCGCCGAAGCTCCTCCATGGACCCGGTCGACAAGTCCCGCGTCGGCCAGCGCATCAATGTCGCGCCGGACCGTCATTGCCGAAACCCCGAACTCGACCGCGATGTCTTTGCTCCGGACGGAACCGTTTCGCCGCACCCGTTCAAGAATCAAGTCGCGACGTTTCGAACCGAGCAAACGCACATCGCTAGATGTCGGAGCACCATTCATCGTGCAGAAAATAACATTCCCGCGCACAATGTGCGCATTCTGAGCGAATTTGTGTGCTCTCGGTCTTGTGCTGTCAGCTTAAACGGTTACCCCATGGCGTGTTTCGAGCGTTTGTGTGTGACTACCATGACACTCGACGAATCCACCGCCGCCGTTCGTGCGGTGGGGAACCGACTCCATCGGAGGGGAAACAGATGAACAAGAAGTGGCGCAGCCTGCTGGCGCTTCTGCTGGTCTTCGGCCTCGTCGCTGCCGCGTGCGGTAGCGACGGCGACGACACATCCAGCGGCGACACCGGCAGCGAATCCAGCGACGGCGATTCCGGCGACAGCGGGTCGAGCGATCCCGTCACCATCGACTACTGGCTCTGGGACGGCAATCAGCAGCCGTTCTACCAGGAGTGCGCAGACGCCTTCACGGCCGACAATCCGAACATCACCGTCGAGATCAGCCAGTTCGGCTGGGGCGACTACTGGGACGGTCTGACCGCAGCATTTGCGTCGAACACCGCTCCCGACGTCTTCACCGACCACCTCGCTCGGTACCCCGAGTTCGTCGATGCCGGCGTGCTCGTCTCGCTCAACGACTATGTCGACAGCGACGGCGTCGACGTGAACAACTACTTCCCCGGGCTCGCCGAGCTCTGGACGTCGCCTGATGGCGAGCGCTACGGCCTTCCCAAGGACTGGGACACCATCGCCATCGTCGCAAACGACGACAAGCTTGCCGACGCCGGACTCTCCAACGCCGACCTCGCCGAGCTCACCTGGAACCCCCAGGACGGCGGCACC
>JAHDDK010000054.1:18159-25825 GCA_020629375.1 Acidimicrobiales bacterium | reverse complement strand
CTCCTACGCTCCGACCCCGATCGGCCCCGCCGGTGACCGTGCGTCGATGTTCAATGGCCTCGCCGACTCGATCACCACGTCTGCCGAAGATCCTGACGCTGCTTGGGAATGGGTCAAGTACATGGCCTCGCCGGCTTGCCAGGAAGTCGTTGGCGGCGGCGCCGTCGTGTTCCCGGCCATCCCGAGCGCCACGAAGGTCGCCCAGGATGCGCACGCCACGAATGGCGTCGACGTGAGTGCCTTCACGACTCACGTCGACAACGAGACGACCTTCCTCTTCCCGATCACCGACTCGGCCTCACAGATCGAAGCGCTCGTTGGTCCGGCCATGGAGCAGGTGCTCCGTGGCGAGGGCACTGCTGCTGACCTTCTCGGCGGTATCGCCGAAGAGGTGAACGGCATCCTCGGATCCTGATCCCCACCTGAAATTCATCGACTATCGATGACGACGAGGCCCGCTCCCGCCAATGTGCGAGGGCGGGCCTCGATCGTTTTCGGCTTCGTCTTGGCGGTCGTCGCCTCATCGTGCGGTAGCACAGGCCCAATTGTCGAGGTCTCGACGACCCCCCACTCCCCTGGTATGTGCGCCGGAACCTTCGTTATGCATGAACTCGATCACGTCACCTCGGGCCCCGGGAACACCTCGTCGACCTTCGACGGCACGGGAGCCGGAGTCGCGATGGACGACCTCGATCTCGACGGCGACCTCGACCTCGTCTTCGCCAACCTCTTCAACGAATCGACGATCCTCGAAAACACCGGCGAACTCGGGTTCGACACCCACCACTTCGTCGAGGGCCGATTTCGCGGCGTAGCGACACCCGACATCGATCGCGATGGACGGCCGGACATCGTCATGACGACCGGTATCGGCCCACCGGTCGCCTTCATCCAAGGAGCCGAACTCGGCGACGTCGAGCGTCAGCTCCTCACCGACGTTCGCTCGGTCGCCTACTCAATGGCCTGGGGAGACCTCGACGGCGACGGCGATCTCGATCTCGCCACCGGGTCCTACAACGCTGAGCTCTCCTTGCTCCGAAATTCGCCGGTGCTCGGCGACAACACCGGCCTCATCGTCCACCGGCAGGTCGACGACGGCTGGGACGTCGACCGACTCGCCGAATCCGCACAAGCGCTCGCACTGCTCATCGGTGACCTCGACGACGACGGTCGAAGCGACGTCCTGATCGGAAATGATCTGTCGACACCCGATCAGCTGTGGCTCGACACCGGACAGGGATTCGTGCTCGGGCCACCCTTCGAGCGAAGCTCGTACTCGACGATGTCCTACGACGCCGCCGACATCGACAACGATCTTCGGATCGATCTGCTTTCCACCGACATGAAGCCCCTCGACGACAGCGACGACCGCTACCGCGAGGTCGCCGCGGACTTGGCCGCCGCTCCCGTGGTCGACGACATCCAGACTCCCGAGAACGTTCTCCAGATGGGCCGCGACGGAGGCTGGGACGTTGGCGATTCGGGCATCGCCGCCACCGGTTGGAGCTGGTCGGGCCTCTTCGGGGACCTCGACAATGACGCCGACCTCGACCTCTACGTGGCCACCGGGATGCAGTCGGACGAGCTCTTCGGGTTCCTCCCGAACGCACGCCTCATCGAGCCGAACGCCGCGTTCCGAAACGAATCGGGCTCGCTTCGTCCCACCTCCGATTGGCAACTCGAGGATCTCGCCGGGGGCCGCGGTATGGCCATCGGAGACCTCGACGGCGATGGCGACCTCGACATCGCCGTGAACACGCTCGACGAGCCGTCTCGGCTGTTCGAGAATCAGCTATGTGGGGGCCGATCCGTCATCATCCGGCTCATCCAGTCGAGCGTGCAGAATCGTCGGGCTCTCGGCGCCCGAGTCCGGATCAGCGGCGAGAACATGACCCAGCAACGTACCCTAATCGCCAATCGCGGCTACCTCTCATCTGCCCCACCAGAAGCGCACATCGGCGTCGGGGATTCCGACACGGTGTCCCTCGAGGTTCGTTGGCCCGACGGATCCATCACCAAACTCGACGACCTGCCGACCGGGTCGACCCACACCATCACCCGAACCGACTGAGGACCACTCATGACGTTGTCCACCCTCACCACCTCGCATCGACAGCTCGTGATCGACACGAGTTGCGGCATACCCGAACTCGTGTGGTTCGGGCGTCCCTTGTCCAACGCCGCAGGTGTGGTCGAACAGATCCGTGAACGTCCGATCCCCAACGCCTCGCTCGATCAGGAGGCTGCGGCGACGATCCTCCCGACCGAAGCCGACGGCTGGCCTGGCGTACCGGGAATTCAGGGGCGGCGAGATGATGGTTCGGCGTGGTCGCCCAGGTTCGAGCACCTGGACACGAGGGTCGATGGGCTAGCGCTGACCTCGAGCGCCGTGGACGAGCGTGCCGGCCTTCGGATCGACTCAACTGTCGAGCTCGGTCGCGACGGCGTGGTGACCCTGGCAGCGGTAGTCGAGAACACGGGCGATTCCGATTGGGTCCTTCAGCGCATGGCGCTGACGATCCCGGTCTCTCCCGAGATCACCGAACTCCAGGTTCCCGAGGGACGATGGGTTCACGAGTTTCACGAGGTCCGGCTGCCCTGGCGCGTCGGCGCGGTCGAGATCGCCAATCGACGCGGACGCACTTCGCACGACAAGCCACCGATGGTCTTCGCCGGCCAAGCGGCATTCACCAACGAGACCGGACGAGTGTGGGGTGCACACCTTGGCTGGTCCGGAAACGCGTCGGTGCGTGCCGATGTCTTGACCGACGGACGGCGTGTTCTCCAGCTCGGCGAGGTATTACTCGGTGACGAGCTCCGACTCGGCCCAGGCGAGCGCTATACATCGCCGATTCTCTATCTCGCATGGAGCGACGAAGGCATGAACGGCGTGAGCCGCTCGTTCCATCGTCATCTTCGGGCGCGCCCGTCTCATCCGTCACCGGACACGCCGCGTCCCATTCATCTCAACACCTGGGAGGCCGTGTACTTCGACCATGACCTCGAGATTCTCAAAGGCCTCGCAGAGCGAGCGGCGGCAGTCGGCGTGGAGCGCTACGTGCTCGACGATGGTTGGTTTCATGGCCGACGCAACGACCGGGCGGGACTCGGGGATTGGTGGGTCGACGACTCGGTCTGGCCAGATGGCCTGCAGCCCCTCATCGACCATGTTCTCGGTCTCGGCATGCAGTTCGGCATCTGGGTCGAACCCGAAATGGTCAACGCCGACTCCGAGCTTTACCGCGAGCATCCCGAATGGGCGCTTGGCGTCGCTGGTTACGAGCCCATCACCGGTCGGAATCAGCTCCTCCTCGATCTGTCGCGCCCGGAGGTCTTCGACCGGATCCTCGGACATCTGGATCAGCTTCTCGGGGCGCACGAGATCTCCTACGTGAAGTGGGACATGAACCGAGACCTCACGCAGCCTGGATCGGGCGCGCGCGCCTCCGCTCACGGTCAGACCACCGCTGTCTATGCCCTGATCGACGAGTTGCGCCGCCGCCACCCTGGGGTCGAAATCGAGAGCTGTTCGTCGGGCGGAGCACGATCCGACTACGGCATCTTGGCTCGTACCGACCGCATCTGGACGAGCGATTCGAACGATGCGCTCGAACGTCAACGAATCCAGCGCGGATTTCTTCGCTTCTTTCCACCAGAGGTGATGGGCGCCCACATCGGTCCGCCGAAGAGCCACACATCCGGTCGCCGCCACGGTCTCGGATTTCGGGCGGCGACCGCCTTCTTCGGACACCTCGGCATCGAATGGAACCTCCTCGACGCATCTGAGTCCGAGCTCGAAGCGATTCGTGTCGTGCTCGAGCAACACAAGCGATATCGGCATCTCCTCCACACCGGAACCGTGTGGCACGTTGACACCGCCGACCCTGCACTACATATCTTCGGTGTGGTCTCAAAGGACCAAACCGAGGCGCTGTTCTCCGTCGCCCAGCTCGAGATCGCTCGCCATGCCACACCAGAACGTCTGCGCGTGCCCGGCCTACGTTTGGATCAGCAGTACGACGTCGAACTCATTCAGCTCGCAGACACCGCACTTGGGCTCGCCGGACGCCAACCATCGTGGACCGAAGATGGGCTGAGCGGCGTGGGTGGAGACGTCATTGCATCCTTTGGCCTTCAGCTCCCGGCTCTGGATCCGGAATCGGCCGTGTTGCTTCACCTGCGCACACCCTGACACGCTCGTCGCTTGCATGGCACGAGTCACGATCAAAGACGTCGCCGAACGTGCAGGCGTCAGCATCGCCACGGTGTCCTACGTCATCAACGACACCGGCTCGGTGTCCGAGGCGACCGCTGAACGCGTTCGGGATTGCATCGACGAGCTCGGCTACCGCGTGAACAGCTTGGCTGTTGCACATCGGACTGGTCGCACGAAGACCATCGTGCTCGCGCTTCCCGACTTGTCCAATCCGTTCTGTCCCGAGATTGCCAAGGGCGTCCAATCTGCGGCGCGCAGCGCCGGGTTTGCCGTCGTTCTGCTTGACGCGAATTCTGATGGCGACCTCGAGCGAGACAGCATCGCCCGGGTCGCCGACCGGATGCCTGAGGGGTTGGTGTGGGTCCCGCTCGGCGACTCGTCATGGACACCGGAGGAGATCGGTATCCCGGTGGTCGCGATCGACGCCTGGGGTGTCGATTTCGACACCGTCCGCGCTGACGTGCGAGACGGCGGCGCCCGTCAAGGCCTGCACATGATCGAGTGTGGACATCGCCGTGTCGGGCTCGTCTCTGGCCCGTCATGGTCGGCGACGGCCCACGCCCGTCACGAGGGGCTGATCGACGCCATCGGCTCGCAGGTCGATGTGGCTTGGGATGTTGCACTTCCGTACTCGTCGAACCTCGATGACCGTCTCGTCGCAACGATGCTCGCCTCCGACGTCACCTGCATCGCAACAGCGAATGACATCCAGGCGATCGGTGTGCTCAAGGCCCTCCATCGCAACGGACGCTCCGTTCCGGACGACGTGTCGGTGATTGGATTCGACGACGTACCCCTGGCAGCGCTGATGAGCCCGGGATTGTCGACGGTGCGCCTCCCCATCGAGGAGATGGGGAGGACGGCATTCGAACTCCTGTGTCGACGAATCGACGCTCCCGGCCGTGAGCGCGAAGAGGTCGTTCTGCCCGTCGATTTCGTCGAACGCGAGAGCTCTCGCCAGCGACTCTCGAGCCCTCGCTGAGGCGATGTTCAGAGCGCCTCCGCCGACGCTCCCGGGGACGGCGTAACCGGCCAGCACACGGGGCCGTTGTCCGGTATCGGCCCACCGCCAGCGTCGGCCATGTGTTCGACAAAGGCCTCCACGTCGTCGGTCCGCACCAGCGCAACGGCACACCCGGCGAAGCCGCCTCCGGTCATGCGTGCCCCGACACAGCCACCGAACTCGAGTGCCGCCTCGACAGCACGATCGAGTGCCACGCCCGAAACCTCGTAGTCGTCGCGAAGGCTCTCGTGGCTTGCACGGAGCTCGGCGCCCGCAGCCGCGAGGTCGCTGGCGTCGAGTGCTGCGACGAACTCGCGAACGCGCGCATTCTCCGAAACCACATGGCGTGCACGTCGGCGAAGGTTCGCATCATCGATGCGTTTCACAGATTCGAGCGTGGCGTCTCGCAAGCTGTCGATGCCAAGGATCTCGCACGCGTCGACACAGGCCTGCCGGCGACGGTCGTACTCGCTCTCCACGAGTTCACGGCGAGTGAGCGTGTCGATGATCACCACGGTCGCTTCAGGGGGCAGGACGACGGGGATGGACTCGAGAGTTCGGAAGTCGACCAGACTCGCGTGCCCGTCGACTGCGGTGGCGCTGATCAACTGATCCATGATCCCGCTTCGGATCCCGAGCACGTTGTTCTCAACCCATTGACCCCAGTGTGCGATCGACACCGGATCCGGATTCGTTCCGTTGAGCGCATGGAGCCCGAATCCGACCGCCATCTCCATGGCTGCGGACGACGACAAACTCGCGCCGACCGGGATCGTCGTCGAGAAGCGGGCGTCGAATCCGGCAGAAGGCCCGACATGGGTGTGGTATCGATCGATCATGCCCGCCACGTACCGCCCCCACGAGGGAACGGTGGTGGGATCATCACCAACATCGAAAGACAGCGACTCGAAACCCGCGCTTTCGATCGTGACGCGCTGATCGTTTCGCCGTTCGATGTCCATCGTCGTCTCGAACGGCAAACCCATCGGCAGGGCCAGGCCATCGTTGTAATCAGTGTGCTCCCCGATGAGGTTCACCCGCCCCGGGGCTCGACTGCGGACAACGTCAGAAATCATGCCGCGACCCTACTCCACCAGGAACGCTCCCTGAAACGATTAAGCATCAACGTCGCGGATGTGTAAGACTGGCCATCCACACCCGCTGGGACTTGTTTCACGACCGGTTCAAGCGGTATGAAAGGGTTTACAAATTCACCTGGGGGGGAAACATGGCTGAAGTAAAGCTCGAGGGCATCAACAAGGTGTACCCGAACGGCTTTCAGGCAACGCATGACCTGTCGATCGATATCGCCGATGGCGAATTCCTCGTTCTCGTCGGTCCATCCGGCTGCGGCAAATCGACAGCTCTACGCATGGTCGCTGGGCTCGAGGACATCAGCTCCGGCACGTTGTCGATCGACGGACGCGTCGTCAACGACGTCGAACCGAAGGACCGCGACATCGCGATGGTGTTCCAGAACTACGCGCTGTATCCGCACATGTCGGTAGCCGACAACATTGGGTTTGCGCTCAAGCTCGCCAAGGTCTCGAAGGCCGAGATCACCGAGCGAGTCAACAAAGCCGCCGCAATCCTCGACCTGACCGAACAGCTCGACCGCAAGCCGGGTCAGCTGTCCGGCGGTCAGCGCCAGCGTGTCGCCATGGGCCGCGCCATCGTGCGCCAGCCGAAGGCGTTCCTCATGGACGAGCCGCTTTCGAATCTCGACGCCAAGCTCCGTGTCGCGATGCGCGCCGAGATCGCTGGTCTTCAGCGTGACCTTGGCGTCACCACCCTCTACGTCACCCACGACCAGGTCGAGGCAATGACGATGGGCGACCGAGTCGCCGTGCTCAACAAGGGTTACCTCATGCAGGTCGACTCCCCGCAGGATCTCTACGATCACCCCGCAAACGTGTTTGTTGCCGGCTTCATCGGCTCGCCGTCGATGAACCTCATGGAGGGAACGCTCGGTGGTTCGCCCGCCTCGCCGACCGTGACGATCGGATCGGTCACCGTGAACGTTCCGGCGTTCGACGACGGCACGAAACTCGCCAACGCCATCGGCTCCAAAGTCGTCGTCGGCCTCCGTCCCGAGGACATGGAAGACGCCAGCACCGTCGACGGTCCGGATCCCGCTCGGACCTTCTCGACCGAAGCACGCCTTGTCGAATCGCTCGGCTCCGAGATCATCGTGCACTTCGGACTCGACGCGGAGCCCTACATCGTCACGGATGCGCTCGACGACGAAGGCGACGCCGCACTCAGCAGCGACCACGACACGGCAACGTACGTGGCTCGAGTCTCGCCACGCTCACCGGTCAAGAATGGTGCGTCCATCGATCTCGTCATCGACTCAGCCCGATTCCACTTCTTCGACATCGCTTCCGGCGACACGCTGAAGTAGCTGTATCCCGACCCTTCGGGTCGGGAACCACAGTTTGGCGTTA
>JAHDDK010000054.1:0-18059 GCA_020629375.1 Acidimicrobiales bacterium | reverse complement strand
GCCAAACTGCCCGACGCTGTAGCTGTATCCCGACCCTTCGGGTCGGGAACCACAGTTTGGCGTTAGCCAAACTGCCCGACGCTGTAGCTGTATCCCGACCCTTCGGGTCGGGAACCACAGCGCTTATCGCTGATCGTGTGTTGAGAGGGTCTGACCCTCCAATATGGCCCTCTCAGTACACGGTCAGTTTTTGTGAAGGGCATCGTTGAGGCCGCCCCACTTTGCGTCGGTGTTCGGGATGGCTTCGACTCCGCCCGTCAGAGAGTTGCGGCGGAACAGCAGGCCGTTCACACCCGAGAGCGCCCGACCGGGCTGGGTCTCGCCATCGGGAAGCATCACCTTCGTTCCCGCGGTGAGGTACAGACCCGCCTCGACCGTGCAGTCGTCGCCGAGGGAGATCCCCAAGCCGCTATTGGCACCGAGCAGGCACCGTTGGCCGACGCGAATGGTCTCGGTGCCGCCGCCCGACAACGTTCCCATGATCGACGCTCCCCCACCGACATCGCTCTGATCCGCCACCACGACACCGGCCGAGATCCGACCCTCAACCATCGATGCGCCGAGCGTGCCGGCATTGAAGTTGACGAATCCCTCGTGCATGACCGTCGTTCCTTCGGCGAGATGCGCACCGAGACGAACACGGTTGGCGTTAGCAATCCGGACACCGGATGGCACCACATAGTCGAGCATCCGCGGGAACTTGTCGAGACCGTGTACCGACACGGCGGTTCCGTGGCCTGCTGCCGCCGCCACGAGCTCATCCACCCGATCCGGCAGCACCGGCCCCGCTGAGGTCCAGGCCACGTTCGTGAGCGCCCCGAAGACACCATCGAGGTTGAGGCCGTGCGGCGCGACCGAACGACGGGACAGCAGGTGCAGTCGGAGATAGGCGTCGCTGACACCGTCCGGAGCAGCTTCCGTATCGATCTCAATGGCGAAACGCTCCCCACGGACCATGCCGACGGTCTCTGCGAGACAGGCGCGAGCCGGCTCGCCAGCGGCCGGGTACCAGCTGTCGAGAATCGTCTCGGTCTCGACGTCGATCCAACGATGTCCTGCGGCCTCTACCTGCATGATCGCTCTCCTCACATGAGTCGAAAACAGTCTCGAAACGACCGCGGATGCGGCGGCCGGGAAGACTGCAGGCACGCTACCGTGCGACACATGACCTACGACGTTGACAAGGACGAACTCCGCAGCCGACTGACGCGTGAACAATGGCAGGTCACCCAAGAAGCCGGTACCGAGCGGGCATTCACCGGCGAGTACTGGGACACCAAAGACGCCGGCACCTATCACTGCCGTGTCTGTGACGCGCCGTTGTTCCGAAGCGAGACCAAATACGACTCCGGTTCGGGCTGGCCGAGCTTCACCGAACCCATGGAAGGCGACAACGTCGCGGAGAAGCGGGACATCAGCCACGGCATGATCCGAACAGAGTCGCTGTGCGCCAGCTGTGGCGCCCACCTCGGGCACGTGTTTCCCGACGGGCCAGGGCCGAATGGTCTTCGCTATTGCATGAACTCTGCATCACTTCGACTCGAAACGGACGACGCAGAGGCCTGATGACTCGTTGGTCTGGGTGATTCATCCCGCCAACTCCAGATCTGCTCCCCCGTCACCGAAGATGGTGGTGTGACCGCAGTCATTGCTCCCGCAGTCGGTACCCGCTTCGTTGGTGCTCGCGCCGCAGATCTCGTCGCTCACGCCCGTGAGCACGATTCGTCGCCGGCGGAGCTGTTCACCGTCCTCGAGACAATCGGCAGCCCGTTCGACGTCCCGTGGGGACTGACGGACGCGCTTCCGTTGCTCGCCGACGTATTGCCGGGCGCACTATACGAGCGACTCGATCAGCCATCTCGCGCCTTCCCCGAGAATCACGTCGAAGCCTGTGCGGTGGCCATGGCGCGAGAAGGTGGCGTGGTCCTTGCGCCGTTCGATCGTGCCGGCATGCGGCGACTCCAACACTCGATCGGCTGGATGATCGAGTCGGAGCGATGGGAGCGACGCAGTCTCCACCCGTGGGATGCGGTCAGCAGCGCCGAGCTCGGCGACCTCGACTTCTTCGCACTCGCCATCGACGTCTGACACACTTCGGCACATGCCGATCATTCCGAAAGGTCGCTGGTTCGACGACTTCGTCGTCGGCGAGACCATCCATCACGCCCTCACACGCACGATCACCGAGTCGGACAACGTGATGTTCACGACGCAGACGATGAACCCCGCGCCGCTCCACCTCGACGCTGCCTACGCCGAGACCACCGCCTTCGGCCGCCCGCTGGTCAACTCGATGCTCACCATCGGAATAGTCGTCGGGATCTCCGTTCATGAAACGACACACGGAACGACGGTAGCGAACCTCGGCTTCGAAGAGATCGTGTTCCCCGGTCCGCTGTTCCACGGCGACACGATCCGGGCCGAGACCGAGGTCATGGCCGTGCGACCCTCGAATTCGAAGCCCGACCGGGGCATCGTCACCTTCGAGCATCGCGCCTACAAGGTCGACACCACCGTTGCGGACGCCGACCAGACGCTCGTGTGCCGAGCACGCCGCAATGCCCTCATGTGGCGCGAGACTGCAACCTCTGCCTGAGTGCATTGAGCACGGTGATCGCCGTGTACTGCCGTGTCCGCATCCGGTCGGTCCGGAAACGCAGCATCTGCGACTCGACTTCGCCGTCGACGCACGTCGCGATCCACACCGTGCCAGGCGGAATCCCCTCCCACGAGTCCGGCCCGGCGACGCCGGTCGTTGCGACCGACGCATCGACACCGAGCGTCTCGCAGACCCCGAGGGCCATTGCTTCGACCATCTCCTCGCTGACCGACGGCCCCTCGGGTGCACCGAGCACCCGGGTCTTGACATCGGTGGCGTAGCTGATGACGCTCCCGCGGTACGCCGCCGACGAGCCCGGTGTATTCGTCAACCGTTCGGCGATGAGGCCACCGGTGAGTGACTCGGCTGTGCCGAGCGTGAGTCCCTGGGTCGTGCAGAGATCGAGCACGACCGACTCCATGGTCTGATCGTCGAGACCGAACACGATCGGGCCGATGATCGACCGCACGCGCCGTTCCTCATCGTCGAGAAGTTCGGCCAACCGTGTCCGGTCGGCGGCCTTGGCCGTGATTCGGACCTTGAGGCCCTCGATGCCGCTTGCGAGGAAGGCCAGCGTCACCGAACCGCTGCTCCGGTCTGCACCGTCGAGCCGTTCGATCTCATCGGCCAACAGTTCGGCGAGTCCCGATTCGGACTGCCCCCACGTCCGTAGCGTCCGTGAGGCGATCACATCACTGGACCCCGACCGTGCGACGAGATCCGGGAGGATGAACTCGCTCATCATCTCCTGCATCTCCCACGGCACACCGGGAACGGCGTAGATGACTTTGGGTGCACCCTCGTACTCGAAGGCGGCAACGATCCCTGGGGCGGTGCCGGGCTGAACCGGAATCGCGTCCGCCCCGACCGGGATGCGTGCTTGAAGCCGGTTGATCTCGGGCATCTGACGTCCTCGTAGCCCCCACATCGACTCAATCTTGTCGACGAGCGCTTCGTCCGTGACCAGATCGACTCCCATCACCGCGGCGATGGCGTCGCGTGTGATGTCGTCTTGTGTTGGACCGAGACCGCCGGTGGAGATGACAGCATCCGATCGACTCAACGCAAGCTCGAAGACCGCCACCATGCGCTCCAGGTTGTCGCCAACCTTGGTCTGGAAGTGCGAGTCGACACCAACGGCGGCGAGCTCGCTGCCGATCCATGACGAGTTCGTGTCGTTGATCTGGCCGAGGAGCAGTTCGCTCCCGACGGCGACGACTTCACAGCGCATGGTTCTCCTCAGACGGTCTCGTGGAGGTTCCCGCTCGCCCGGGTCGCGGCCGATCCGTCGAGGAGGTACAACGCCCCCGAGTACACCGTGAAGGCCACGGCGACCCACAGCAGGATATCGACGACGACCTGCGTGTCCCGCAACGGCGGGAAGACCGCCGCAGCGAGCGCGACCCCCTGAATGAGCGATTTGTACTTGGCGGTGGTGCGAGCTGGCACGGAGCGGCCGTTCTTCACCCAGTAGCTCCGAAACCCCGTGATCACGAGTTCGCGCACGGTCACGATCGCGACCGGCAGCCACCAGTACCGCCCGACAGCCACCAGGCAGAACATCGAGCCGAGCACGACGATCTTGTCGGCAAGCGGGTCGAGAAAAGCTCCGGAGCGACTGATCCAGTGGTATCGCCGAGCCAGTCCGCCGTCGAGCATGTCTGTTGCGGCGAAGATGAGCCCGAGGGCGAACGCGAACCACGACGTCCCGTTCTCGGCTTCGGCTCCGAGTATTGCGGCGAACAACAGCGGAGACGCCGCGATGCGGGCCGTGGTGATGAGGTTGGCGGGATTGGTGATGAAGTGCCGCACGTGGTGCATGGCGTCGGCCATCAACGTTCCTCGGCCGTGTGGTCGACTCCGGCGAGGAGATCGGGGCCGATGGCCCCGGTGATCTCGACGGAATGGATCTGTCCCACCGGTAGATCGTCGCGTACGAACACGAGGCCGTCGATCTCGGGTGCTTCGCGATGTGTGCGACCAACTCCTGGCTGGTCGATCAGGACCTCGACGGTCGCACCGATGAGGGCGTCCCGTCGGGCAGCGGTGATCGAGTCCTGAAGCTCCGACAGCTCTCGGAGTCGTTCGTGCATCAGCGCATCATCGACCCGACCGTCGAGCGTCATTGCGTGGGTACCGTCTTCGGGCGACCACGGAAAGAAGCCACACCAGTCGAGCTGTGCGGATTCGACGAATGCCAGCAACTCGTCGTGATCCTCTTCGGTCTCGCCGGGATACCCCACGATGAAGTTCGACCGGAAGGCTGCGTCCGGCTCGAGCGAACGGATGTGGTCGATGCGCTCGAGGAAACGTTGGCCATCGCCCCATCGGCGCATCCGTCGCAGGTGCGGCCGACTCACGTGCTGGAGCGACAGGTCGAAGTACGGCACGCCGGTGGCGAGCACGGCATCGATCAGGCGTGCGTCGAGGTCGGATGGATAGAGGTACAGCAGGCGCACTCGATCGACCCGGTCGGCCACCTCACCAACGAGGGTGCCGAGCGTCCGCTCGCCGACGCCCTGGTCTCGCCCAAACGCGGCAAGGTCCTGTGCGACAAGCACAATCTCGGCCGCATCGAGCTGCTCGACTTCGGTCAGGATCGACTGGTGCGTACGGCTCCGTTGCGGGCCCCGAAACGACGGGATGGCACAGAATCCGCAGTTGCGGTCGCAGCCCTCGGCGATCTTGACGTACGCCCACGGACGCGCAGATGCCGGGCGGGGAAGGTTGAGCAGATCGAATGTCGGCACATCGATGGCGGGCTTCCGGCCGAGTGCCACCGGCACGCCGAACCCGGCAACGGCATCCGCTTCGGGAAGCGCCTCCGCGAGCTCGTCACCGTAGCGCTCGGCCATGCAGCCGGTCACGACGATCTCCGCATCCGCGCTTCGGTCACGTAACGACAGAATCGTGTCGATGCTCTCCTGGCGTGCCGACTCGATGAAGGCACACGTGTTGACCACGACAAGGTCGGCGTCTTCGGGTGACGCTGCGGCGGTCAGCCCGTCGGCAGAGAGTTTGCCGACGAGCTTGTCGGAGTCGACCTCGTTCTTCGGACAGCCGAGCGTCTCGATCCAATACCGTTCGGCCACCCGCTGAGGCTACCGTCGCCGCAGCGCCGTAGCTGAGGAGCGCCGAGGCGGCGCACATTCGGTCAGACGACGGATTCGATCGCGTCGCGGATCGACTCGCCGATTCCGAGCTCCGAGATCGTCAAGATCGCGAAGGCATAGACCGCCAACAAGATGAGGGCTTCGGGCTTGGAGACTTTGCGGCGACCGACCATGAAGACCCAGGCGAGCGTGGCCACAAGCACCATCGAAACGATGCCGTAGGTACGCATCAACTGGTCGTCGATCGCCCCGGCACCGAGAATGGCAATGACCCCACCGACCGCGAGGCTGTTGAACATGTTGGAGCCCAACAGGTTGCCAAGGATGAGTTCGGTCTCGCCCTTTCGGGCCGCCGCAACGGCGGTGACGAGCTCGGGAAGCGACGTCCCAAGGGCCACCAGGGTGAAGCCGATGAAGCCGCCCGTGAGCCCGAATCGGTCGGCGAGACCAAGTGCTCCCCAGACCATCAGCTGAGCGCCAAGCACGGTGCCGACCAGTCCGACGATCGTGATCCCGACCGACCTGCCAACCGACGAATCCTCGTCGATTTCGAGCTCTTCGACCGTGTCCTCGTTGCCGCCGAAAATGACCCACGACAACGCGGCGACCAGCACCACGAGCATCACGATGCCTTCCCAGACAGCCAAGCCACCGAGGGTGAAGAAGGCAAACAGGAGCACGCCGAGCAGGCTCAACGGCGCCTCGCGGGCCAACACCGCCTTCGTGACCAGGATCGGGATGATCAGAGCCGCGGCGCCCAATACGAGGGACAGGTTCGCGACGTTCGATCCGACGACGTTGCCGACGCCCAGATCGAGGTCACCGTTTGCGGCGGCGATTCCCGAGACGAGCAACTCGGGAGCGCTGGTGCCGAAACCGACGATGACTGCGCCGACCACGATCGGCGACATGTTCGCCGCAGAGGCCACCGCAACCGCGCCGTCGACGAAGAGATCCGCTGCCTTCGTGAGGAGAAGCAGTCCGATCGCGACCTCGATCAGCGCGACGATCAAATTCGGTTCGGTGAGAAAATCCACGGAACGAACGTAGCGTCCGGGTCAGGCCTGCCCACGCATCCGCTGGAGATCTTCAGCGCTCCACAGCACTTCACGGGCCTTGGAGCCTTCGGACGGACCGACGACGCCCTTCTGTTCGAGCTCATCCATGATCCGACCAGCTCGGGCGAAACCGACACGTAGCTTCCGCTGCAGCATCGACGTCGAACCGAGACCCGAGTTGATCACCAGCTCCATCGCCTGCTCGAGGAACTCGTCGGCGTCGTCGTCGAGCACCGTGGGCCGGTCGGCGGTGATCTGGTCCGCAGTCGAGATGGGTGCCGCCTCGGGCGTGGGGTTGGCAGCCGGCGCGTCGCCCATCGCGAGCGCGCCCACCGGTGACACGCCCGCCTCGGGAGAGGCACCGTTCGGCGCAGGTTCGGCGAGGACGGCGCCACTGCTCGTCTCCACCTCGGGCATCTGCTTGCGCCAATGCCCGACAACCTTCTTGACCTCGGACTCCTCGACCCATGCGCCTTGCAGACGCATGGGCGTGGAGCTGGTCGGATCGAGGAACAACATGTCGCCCCTACCAACAAGGCGCTCTGCACCCGGGGCGCCAAGGATCACCCGACTGTCCTGCATGCTCGATACGGCATACGCCACTCGGGCCGGAACGTTCGCCTTGATAAGACCGGTGATGACGTCGACCGACGGCCGCTGCGTTGCGATCACCATGTGGATACCGACCGCTCTGGCCTTCTGACCGATTCGCACGATCGAATCCTCGACGTCGCGCGCCGCGACCATCATGAGATCTGCGAGTTCGTCAACGACGACGAGGATGTACGGGAGGCGACTGAAGGTGCGAGGTTCGCCATCGGGCCCGAGCTCGCCCTTCTTTGCCGTGAGCTTTCCGTCATCGACGGCGGCGTTGTAGCCGCCGATGTCGCGGAATCGGCACTCTTCGAGAAGCTCGTAGCGTCGCTCCATCTCCCGGACGGCCCACGCCAACGCGTTGGCCGCCTTCTTCGGGTCGGTGACCGGCTGGGTGAGGAGATGCGGGATGCGCTCGTATTGGGTCATCTCGACCCTCTTCGGATCAATGAGGATCATCCGGACGTCGTCTGGCGTGTTGCGCATCAGCAACGACGTGATGATCGAGTTGATCCCCGACGACTTGCCGGCGCCGGTGGCGCCCGCCACGAGCGTGTGCGGCATCTTCGAGAGGTCAACGAGAAGCGAGGCGCCGTTGATGTCGCGGCCGACCGCCACCTCCATTGCCCCGGTGGCTTCTTGGGCCTCCACCGAACCGAGGATGTCCCCGACGGCGACGATCTGGCGCGTCTCGTTCGGGACCTCGACACCAATCGCCTGCTTCCCGGGAATCGGTGCGATGATCCGAACGTCAGGCGAGGCCATCGCATACGCAATGTCGTCGTTGAGGTTCTTCACTTTGGAAACTTTGACGCCGGTGCCGAGCTCGAGCTCGAACCGGGTGACCGTGGGCCCGACCACCATGTTGATCAAGCGTGTTTCGACGCCGTGTTCGGCGAGCGCTCGCTCCAGGACACGCCCTCGCTGGAGAACGGCCGACTCATCGACGTTCTGCGAGGATGACCGATTCAGCAACCCCATCGACGGAAGCGTCCAGGCGCGATCCGCATTGTTCGTGATGGCGAGCTCAGCCGCTTCAAGCTGTTGGGGCGCAATGGGAGTGGGCACCACGACAGTGGGTTCGGGCCGAGCAGGCTCGTCCTGATCGAACGGGGCCGAGTCGACGACTTCGGTCTCGGTGGCGGCTTCGGCAACGTCTGCTGGCTCGTCGACGGGAGCCGGCACCGGGATCTCCACGGTGCGATCGACGTCGCGTCCACCGACGAGGATCGTGGGTGAGTCGTCCATCGGCAGGTCGCCGTCGTGCTCCTCGACCAGATCGTGGTCGGCGACAGCTCGATCACCCATCACGAACAACGAGCGTGCGCCCCCGGCGGCCGCACCGGCGATCGGTCGAGCTCCGCGCCCGAGACCGTCGACGAGCGAGCCGAGCGAGAGTCCGGTCATCACGAGGAGCCCACCGACGCCGATCGAGACAAGGATGAGCGTTGCTCCCCACGTCGACGCAATGGCGACAAGCGGTCCGCCGATCGCCAACCCGATGACCCCGCCCGCATCGCTGAATGCCTGCGTGGTCGAGCCCCACGGCGGACGGCCGCCGACGAGATGAACGAGTCCTGCGGTGGCGACGAGCGCCGCGAATCCACCGACGACCAATCGCGGAGACAACACATGCGCATTGCCGGCGCGCCGGATCACCGAGACGCCAGCGGCGATGATGACGATCGGCGCAAAGTAGCGGAACACGCCGATCATCCATCCGAAGCCTTCGTCGAAGGCGCGCCCAAGCAACCCCGACGTGGACGTCCAGATGCCCAGCGCGGCCAGAACGCCGAGCACGATCAAGAACAGGCCGGTGAGATCGGCACCCCGCCCTTCGAGGGCGTGGTTCAGCGTCGTCGCAATGCCGGGGCGATCGGCGCGCCGTTGCGCGGTGCTCTTGGTCGTCGTGGAACGTGCGGGCTTGCGGCCGCGTGCCGGTGCCTTCTTCTTGGCGGTTGCCCGCTTCTTCGCTGCCGGGGCGCGGCGAGACCGCGTCGTGGATTTCGTTCGAGCTGCCACAGTCTTGTCACCCTAGTTGACTCGTGTGGCTCGTGTGGCCAGAATCGCGCGCCTCGCGCGCACGTTCGCGCGAGACGCGCGGGTGCGCGTTGCTCGGATCGGACATGTTCTGGACACACGTCTCCGACGATGAGCGCCATATCGGGCGCTCGAAGCTCGATTGGGAGTCGACGCTCGTCAGACAGGCTCGGCACGGATGACCGGCACGATCACCGGCCGTCGTGACGTCTCCGCGCTCACGAAGCTCCCCACGGACCGTCGCGCCGCACGCTCGAGGTCACGGAGATCGCCGCCCTCGCCGAGTACCCGAACCATCGCTGTACGCGCCGCATCTTCGGCCTTTGCCTGCAACGCATCACGGTCCTGTGCGGCCCATCCGCGGCTCTCGACCACCGGCCCGAACACGATCTCCCGGCCACGAAGGTCGACCTCCGCAATCACCGAAACAAAACCGGCACGACCGAGCAAGCGCCGCTCCTCGATCAAGGCGTTGTCGATCGGCTCGGCCGATCCGTCGCGAAACACGTAGGCCCCGGAGACCGCGCCGGACTTTGCCATCCCGTCGTCGGAGATGCGGATCTGGTCACCGTCGAGCGCGAGCACCACGCGGTCGTCCGACATGCCGAGACGCTTGGCGAGAGCCGCATGGCCGACCAGATGTTCGTATTCTCCATGCACCGGAATGAACAGATCGGGTGACGCCACCGCGTGAAGCGTCATCAACTCACCCTCTTTGCCATGGCCCGTGGTGTGCACGTCGACCTGTCCCGAATGAACGATCGTGGCGCCCTGTCGGGCCAAACCAGAACGCACCCGAGCAACCGCTGCTTCGTTGCCCGGTATCGGGTGCGAGGAGAAGATCACGGTGTCGCGATGATTGATGCTGACCCATCGACTGTCGTCCTGGGCCATCAGCGTCAGCGCCGACCGGAACTCGCCTTGGCTTCCGGTCGAGACGATACAGGTGCGTTCGGGGGCAAGATCCTCGGCGTCGGCGATGTCGAGAATGTGCGTGTCGGGTATGCGCAACAGCCCGAGATCACGCGCCAGGGCGACGTTGCGCTTCATCGAACGCCCAAGCGTCACGATCGTGCGGTCTTGTTCGAGTGCGGCGTCAGCGATCTGCTGGACGCGGTGAATGTGACTCGCGAACGCGCCGACGATGATCCGATTGTCGCGATGTTCGTGAAAGAGCTGACGGAGCACTCCGCCGACTTCCGACTCGGACGACGACTGACCGGGCGATGTCGCGTTCGTCGAATCGGCGAGTAGCAGGCGGATGCCAGGATCGGAGGCCAACGCGCCGATGCGCGCGAGATCGGTGACCCGACCGTCGACCGGCGTGTGGTCGAGCTTGAAGTCGCTCGAGTGAAGGATGATTCCCTGTGGTGTCCGGAACGCCGTGATCAGACCGGACGGCGTCGAATGCGTGACCGGAAGAAACTCACATTCGAACGGACCGATCTGGCGAACATCTCCATCGGCGATCTGATGCAGGGTGGCCCGTCCAACCAGATTCCGTTCGGCGAGCTTGTGACGTACCAAGCCCAGTGTGAACGGACTGCCGTAGAAATCGAGCTGCAGCCCGGGAATGTCGTCGAGCATCCATGCGAGACCCCCGATGTGGTCCTCGTGGGCGTGGGTGACGATGCAACCGTCGATTCGATCGGCGTTCTCGGCGATGAACGAGAAGTCCGGCAGAATCGACTCGACACCGGGCTGGGTCTCGTCGGCGAACATCTGACCGCAGTCGAGGATGACCATGCGTCCGCCGGTTTCGAGGACGGCACAGTTGCGGCCGATGTCTCCGAGGCCACCAAGAAACGTGATCTGGACGGGCTGGGCCACGGTCAGAAACCGGTGCGCCCGAGACCGGCGAGGACCTCGCGGGCGAGCGGCTCGACAAAGTCGGGCTCCGGGCCCATCGGCAGACGACAGGCGCCTCCAGGGAGTCCGAGCACACGAAGCATCGATTTGGTCGGAATGGGGTTCGGCTTGGCGTCGCCCGTTTCGAAGTCCCATGAGGGGATCAACGTCCGGTTGAGCTCCCGTGCGCGGGCGACATCGCCCGATGCAAACGCACGAATCATCTCGCCAGTCTCCACCCCACACCAGTGCGTGGCGACACCGATCACGCCAACACCTCCGACCGCCAGGAGCGGGAGCGTGAGGGCGTCATCGCCGCTGTACACGTCGAATCCCTCACCGACCTGCGCGATGAACGAGGCCGTCTCTGCGGGATCACCCGCCGCGTCCTTCAGGGCAACCACGTTGTCGAGTTCGGCGAGTCGAAGAAGGGTGTCGGTCAAGACCTTGCGTCCGGATCGGACCGGAATGTCGTAGATGACGACCGGCAGATCGGTCGACTCGGCAGTCGCCCGGAAGTGCTCGTAGAGCCCTTCTTGCGAAGGGCGGTTGTAATACGGCGTGACGGACAAGATCGCGTCTGCGCCAACCTTGGTCGCCCGTTCGGTGAGGTCGACCGATGCACGCGTGTCGTTGCTTCCGGTCCCGGCGATGACGGGACAGTCGACGGCGTCGACCACCGCCTCGATCAGATCGACCTGTTCGTCGTGGGTCAGCGTCGGGCTCTCGCCCGTCGTCCCCGCAATGACGAGGCCGTCATTGCCGTTATCGACGAGCCACTTGGCAAGAACTTGCGCGCCCTCCAAATCGAGCGCGCCATCCGCGTCGAACGGCGTGACCATCGCCGTGAGGACCTGTCCGAACCGTGCCATGTGGCAACTCCCTTCGCTTGGGAGAGGCTACACCTGGACCTCCGTGGGCACGTCGCCGCGCGACGCATCACCACGACGAATTCGGCGGAGCGCGAGTGGGTACCCGATGAGTCCGATGATCGTGAACGTGAACCACTGGAAGGCGTAGCTGAGGTGTGGCCCTTCTCCCAGTTCCGGCGGAGGGATCAGCAGCGGTTCATCGCGCAGCAACTGCGGCTCCGACGCGTCGAGCTCCACGTAGAGCGTCGAGTCGAGAGGTGAGTCGACACCGAGAATTGCGCCTGCGACGGGAGCGCTGGGTCGCGAGATCTCCTCCTCCGACGCCGAGAGTCGACCGTCGAGATCACCGATTCGCAACAGACCAACGATCGTCCGCTGTCCGCCCGGTGCTCGCCACGCGTCACCGGCCGTGTCGCCGTATACCGATGTCCGACGAACGAAGCCTCGATTGACGATGATCGACTGTCCGTCGTCGGCGTCGAAAGACGACCACGCCCAGAAACCGGGCGTTCCTTCGTAGGACCGGTTGGCGACCAAGAGCTCGTGTCCCGTGAAGGTCCCCGACAGCAGAACCGGGCGATACTCGATGTCCTCCGGAGCCAACCCGGCGAGATCGATGATGGCGACCGGTGGCGCATCGATCTGAGCCAGGATGCGCTCGTTGACCTCGCGCCGTTCTCCGAGACGTTCGAGCTGCCAGAACCCCGCCGCGACGAAGCTTGCGAGCAACAAGCCCACAAACGCGTGAGAGACTAGCCACCGGGGAGATCGGAAACTCGGCTGGGTCATCGGACCAGCAGGTCGAACTCGATCTCATCGGTTGCCACCAGACCATCGCGGCCGGCCGCAACGAGCTCGGTGGCGCCGTGACGGGCGCGGAGTGCGCGAATCGCCCCAGGCCTCGCCGTGCACATCGACAACCCGACCTGTTGAACGAGCCGCTGCTCCGCCAACTCAGCGTTCGTCAGAACCATGAAGACCCGACGCACATCCGCGCTCGCCTGCGCAATGACGGCGTCGAGGAGGCGCTGCCAGATGACGATCTCTGCAGAGGTTGCCGCCAAAGCGACAATCTCGATCTCCTCATGACCGTCGGCGATCAGAACGAGTCCGACGCGTGCGGGCCCGGCCATCGCAACCAGGCCGGGAAGAATCGCCGCGTCGAGGACCGCTCCCCTCGACACGCGGTGACGACCGCAGGTCCGATCAAGGAGTCCGAGCATCCACTGAAGATCGCCGGCCTCGAGTGGGCGCACAGTGACGTCGCCCGGCGCGGTACCTGCGGGAGAAGTCTCGATGGTCGCCACGACACAACGGTACCCGTCCGGGCACCGGTGTAACGGCCGAATCGAGTTGCGGCGGGGGTCAGCTGCTCAACGCGACGTGCCTTTCGACCGATCAACGAAGTGATGGAAGCGGCGCCATTGCACGTGAAGTCCGGTCGACGCGACGCGGTTCGCAACGCGCCGAGTCATGACGGTCTCCGCGCGCGCTTCTTCACCATCGGCGAATCGCTGCTCACCGTCACCGATCCAGCGGGTGAGATCATCGAGTGCAACCCCGCCTGGGAACGAGTCCTCGGGTATCACCCGGGCGAACTCGGCGGCCTCAACATCTGGAGCCTCGTTCCGCCCGCGGACCAACAGCAGCGGCCGCGGGTCGACGAGCAACTGCGCACGGTGGGCACATCAAGCCCGACCCTTCACATGCGCTCCAGGCACAACTCCACGCATCTCGTCCGCTGGACGCTGCAGTTCGACCCCCAGGCCCAGCTCTGCTTCTGGGTCGGACGTGACGTCACCGAGGATGAACGCCTCCGGATCGAGCTCGAGCAACGGGCGAATCACGACATCTTGACCGGGCTTCCGAATCGTGGCGCCCTTCTCGAACGACTCAACATGCGACTGGCCGCCGGCCGTCGGCCCGCCGTGCTGTTCTGCGACCTTGACCACTTCAAAGTGGTCAACGACAGCCTCGGCCATCAAGTGGGCGACGCCCTCCTGACCGAGATCGCCAAACGGATCGGCCCCGTGGCGACGGCGGATGGCTCATTCTTCGGTCGTCTTGGTGGAGACGAATTCGTGGTGATGATCGACGATGCCACGACGGACCGAGCGGTGACTGCGTCCGGGGCCATCATCGACGCTCTCCGCGAACCTTTCGTCGTGGCCGACAGATGGCTCCATGTCGGCGTCAGCATCGGCATCACCGTTCCGCTCCCAAACGGAACGGCCTCGGCGACCGAGCTGCTCAGCCAAGCAGACACCGCTGCCTACGAAGCGAAGAAGGACCGCAACACGTGGGTCGTCTTCGACGACGAGCTCCGGGCAGCGGCAGCTCGACGATTCAACGTGGAGGCGGGCTTGAGAAAGGCGCTCGACGAGAATCGATTCGAGGTGCTCTTCCAACCAATCGTCGCCCTCCCAGAGAGCAAAATGGTCGGCGCTGAGGCGCTGGTGCGGTGGCGTCAAGACGACGGCTCACTCCTCGCCCCCGACGCGTTCCTCGACGTCGCCGAGGAAACCGGATTGCTGCACCCCATCGGCACGATGGTGATCGAGAACGCACTGAGCGTCGCCGCACAGATGGCAACGATGGCGTCCGACTTCATGATGTCGATCAACTGCACCGCAAACGAGCTGACCCGCCGCGGGTTCGCCGAGGACCTCGCAGCCCTCATCCGCTCAGCGGGAGTTCCGCCATCAAACATCCTCGTCGAGATCACCGAGTCGGCGGTCTTGCGAACGGACGCGTCGGTGATTGCCATCCTCGAAGAGCTGCGGTCAATCGGCGTGAAGATCGGGCTCGACGATTTCGGCACCGGCTTCTCGTCGTTGGCACACCTCCGGGAGCTTCCGATCGACCTCGTCAAGATCGACCGAAGCTTCGTCGGCGACGTCGTGAGCGATCCGATCACCGAAGCGATGACAGGATCACTGATCGGACTCTGTCGAGCCCTGGATCGTGACGTAATCGTCGAAGGAATCGAGACGACCACCCAGGCGCTCACGATTCACCGCATGGGCGGATCGATGGCCCAAGGCTGGCGATTCCACAAACCGATGCCAGCCGGTCAACTCGTCGCACAACTCGTCCGGGAGCGCCCCCAACACCGCACGGCAGCCTGAATCCGAGCGGTTGGTCTCGGGATCGCCTTCCTAGTCGAAGAGAAGCGGGTCAAGCCCGAGCGTCAGCCCCGGCCGAGCTCCGACCTCGCGAACGGCGAGGAGGACTCCGGGCATGAACGATGATCGTTCGATGCTGTCGTGGCGAATCGTCAACGTCTCGCCAAGAGTTCCGAGAATCACTTCTTGGTGGGCGACCATGCCCTTCATCCGCACCGAATGCACGCCAATCCCGTCGACGTCGCCGCCGCGAGCACGCGCGACGACCTCGTGTTCGGTGGGGTCGGGCTCCCAGGCGAGTTTCGCGCGAGCGGCCGCCATCCGTTGCACCGTCATCATGGCAGTACCTGATGGGGCGTCCTTCTTGGCGTTGTGGTGAAACTCGATCACTTCGGCAGTGTCGAAGTGCGGTGCGGCGAGCTCGGCCATTCGCATCATCATGACGGCGCCGATAGCGAAGTTCGGCGCAATGAGGGCATTGCTCTGGGTGAAGGTCCTCTGAAAGCGGGCGAGATCGTCGTCATCGAAGCCCGTGGTGCCAACGACGGCATGGACCGCATTGGACGCGCACCAGGCGAGGACCTCGCGGCTCACGTCGAGCACCGTGAAATCCACCACGACATCGACGGTCGACGGGTCGACATCGCGGAGCGAAGTCACCGCCAGCTCGTCGTGCTCTCCTGGGGCAACGGACGGGTCGATGCGGGCCGTGAGCTCGAGGTCGGAAGCGTCACGGACAACCTGACAGACGGTGGCTCCCATCTTGCCGGCAGCGCCGACCACTCCGACACGGATCGTGGGGCTCGAGGACGATGTCATGCGTGCAGATCGTAGAGCCCAGGATCAGGCGCCACGACCGATCGAACGCACGGCCCACCCCACACTCGGGCCGCGACGGCGTTCACGTCGTCGACCGTGACGGCGGCGAGCTGGTCGACCCAGGCGTCGAGATCGAGGACCGTGCCGCGCAAAGCCATGTTCGTGCCCAGCCGATGCATACGGGATCCGGAGTCCTCCAGGCTCAACACCACCGATCCCTCGAAGCCTTGCCTCGCGAGCTCGACCTCATGCGGCGTGACCCCGTTCGTCGTGAGGTCATCGATGGCCGCATCGAGACTGTCCAGTAGCTCGGCACCTCGACCCGCAGACGTGGCTGCGTAGACCGTTGCCGAACCCGTGTCGGCGTAGCCTGAGGTTGTCGAAAACACCGTGTAGGCCAGCGCGTGAGATTCGCGAATGTCCTGGAAGAGCCGCGACGACGGAGAACCTCCCAGGATCTGATTCGCCAGCGCATAGGCAAACCGATCCGGATCATCGTGCGAAAGCCCGCGCCAACCGAGCGCGACGTGGGCCTGTTCGGCAGGAAACGCCGTCGAAACGGTCGACGCAGAGAGGGCGCCGGGCGGGCGCCGCTCGGGCACGACCCCGCAATCCAACCCGCCGAACGTCGACTCGGCCTCCGCGACGAGCTCATCGTGATCGATGTCGCCTGCGGCAGCAATGACCATGTTGGCAGGCCGGTACCACTCTCGATGAAAGGCCCCAATGTCGTCGCTCGTCATCGAGGCGATCGTCGACTCGAGTCCCAGCACCTCGCGTCCCAAGGAATGTCCGTTGAACAGGGCCTCGTACAAGGCGATGTGCACGACATCGTCCGGAGTGTCGAATGCCGCGACGAGCTCCTCGTTGATGACTTGACGCTCGGCGTCGACGTCGACAGGCCGGAGCGCGGGGTTGGCAATGACGTCGAACAGCAGCTCGGTCGCCATCTGTCTGGCCGACGAAGGCACACGTGCATAGAAGGTCGTGTACTCGCGTGCGGTGAACGCGTTCATGTCACCGCCGACCCCGTCGATCGCTTCGGCGACGGCACGGGCGGACCGGCCGTGGGTGCCTTTGAACAGCAGGTGCTCGAGGAAGTGCGATGCGCCCGCACGTTCGTCGGGTTCGTCACGCCCACCGACGCCGAACCAGGCGCCGATCGACGCGCTACGCAGACCGGGGACCCGCTCGGAAACGACCCGAAGGCCGTTTCCGAGCGTGGTCGCCCGAATCGCGTCGTTCAACGTCGTGCTCAGCGACGACGGCGGCGTCCGCCGCCACCGCCACCACCGCGGCGCGGGCCGGCGTTGGCGCCGGGCCCGAGGTCGCCGAGCTCACCGGCGAGTTCGGCGTCGAAGGAGTCTTCGAACGAGGCGGTCTCGCGGTTGGACGAGCTGCGACCGCCACCACCGTTCGACGATCCACCATCGTCATCGCCACCGCCCGAACCGGCGTCATCAGATTCGCCACGCTCGACGGGCGCTGGAGCGCTCGTCGGACGAAGCGAGATCTTGCCGTTCGGGTCGATGTCTTCGACCGACACCTCGATGTCGTCGCCGAGCGAGACCACGTCCTCCACCTTGTCGATGCGCTTGCCGCCACCGAGCTTGGAGATGTGGACCAGACCGTCTCGGCCCGGGAGGATGTTGACGAAGGCGCCGAACTTGGTGATGTTGACCACCTTGCCCTGGTACACCTCGCCGACCTCGGCCGTCGGCGGATCGAGGATCAACTTGATCTGACGCTCAGCCTCATCGACTTTCTCACGGTCGGGTGACGCAACCGCCACGATGCCGACCATGCCGTCGTCGTCGACCGAGATGTCGGCGCCAGTCTCGGACTGGATCGCGTTGATGACCTTGCCCTTCGGACCGATGACCTCGCCGATCTTGTCGATCGGAATCTCGAAGCTGATGATCTTCGGGGCGGTCGGACCGACCTCGTCGCGGGGAGCCGGGATCGCGGCTTCCATCACGTCGAGGATCTGC
>JAHDDK010000007.1:98295-113214 GCA_020629375.1 Acidimicrobiales bacterium | reverse complement strand
CGTTTACACCGAGAGGGTCGGGGGTTCGAGTCCCTCAACGCCCACGTCGTTCGCTTCGCTCACTTACCGAGTTTCGGCTCGCGCCGAAACATCGCCGGGCGAAGCGTTCTGCGAGTTTGAGAGCTTCCGAGAAGCCCCACGTCGTTCGCTTCGCTCACTTACCGAGTTTCGGCTCCCGCCGAAACATCGCCTGGCGAAGCGTTCTGCGATTTTGAAAGCTTCCGAGAAGCCCCACGTCGTTCGCTTCGCTCAACCCCGATCTAGGCGCAGGGGAACTCGGTGCGGACGCCACCCGACCAGCTTCGGAGCGCATAGGTATCGCCGGCACCACCCGGCACCGTCCAGCTCGTCGTGCCGGCAGCCGGCGTGGCGAGCCACCGGCCGTCGCGGCGCAAGTTGACCGACGGAAGCGCTGCGTCCCATTCGAGAATGACGTCGCCGCCCGCGATCGTCAGCGTGCACTCCTGCGCCGGGGGTGGTGGCGGGGTCCCGTCGCGTTCGCAGTCGATGTCGGTGCGTATGCCATCGGGTCGAACCCGGATGAGATAGTCGGACTGGTCCCCAGCGGCGCCGACGACTCGGTAGCTCGTCACGTTGCCGGGCGTGGCGAGCCAGCGGCCATCGCGCCGAACGACCGCAGTTCCTTGCCCTGCTGTCCATTCAAGGACGAGGTCGCTGCCCTCGACCAGCGCCGTACACGCCAATCCGGCAGGTGGCGGCGGTGGAGGAGGTGGCGGCGGGGCCGCACCGCCGAGCCGGGCGGTCACGTAGTCGCGGCCGCCCACGAGCTCGGCGACGTCGCCGAGTGTGGCGACGGGCACGGGTGAGAGCCGATCGATCGTCGTGCCGTCTCCGAGCTGGCCTCGATCATTCCGCCCCCAAGCCCAGACGCGTCCGTCAGTGGTCGCTGCCATGGCGTAGTCGCGGCCCGATCCGATCGCCACTGCCGCTGCAGGCAGCACAACTTGGACCGGTTGGTTCCGCGAGATTTCGGTTCCGTCGCCGACCTGTCCCAGGTTGTTGCGACCCCAGACCCACACGCGACCCGAGCTGTCGAGAGCGACCGAGTGAAAGCCGAATGCTTCGACCCGCACAACACTTGCGAGGCCCACGACCTGGACGGGCGTGGGTCGGTCCACGTTCGTACCATCCCCGAGTTGGCCGTGTTCGTTGTCGCCCCAGGTCCAGACCGTCCCGTCGCTACGAAGCGCCAAGCTGTGGATTCGGCCCCCGCTGATGTGGGTGACGCCCGACAATCCCGGCACCACATTCGGGGTTACTTGATTGGTCGTGGTGCCGTCGCCGAGCTGGCCGTCGCTGTTCCCGCCCCACGTCATCACCGTTCCGTCGGCGAGCATGGCCATCGAATGCTCTCGGCCACCGGCGACCATCTGCGCGGTGCTGATGCCGGCGACGGCCACCGGGGTCGTTCGGTTGGTCAGCGGCGTCTGCGCGAGCTGACCAAAGGTGTTCCGACCCCACGCCCAGACCGAGCCGTTCGCGACAGCGAGCGAGTGGTAGTGCCCAGCGCCGACGGTCGTGACCTCGGTCAAGCCGGGAACCAGCGTCGACGACGGCCGGTCGACGAAGGTCCCGTCACCGATCTGGCCAAGACCATTCCAGCCCCACGTTCGGACCAGGCCATCCGCCCCGGCGCTCACCACATGGTGACGTCCACCGGCGAGATCTGCCGACGCAGCGGTCGGCGTCAGCACCGGAGCGAGTCGGTCGACGATCGACCCGTCGCCGAGCTGTCCGAATGCGTTGTCGCCCCAGCTCTGCACATCGCCAACGGCGGCATCGGCTCGCACGGCGGCGAATCCCAACGCGACCACGACACCGGCAATCAGCGCAAACGCAAGGCCAAGCGGAAGTAGCCGTCGATGCAGAGTCATCCCTCAAGCCTCCCACACCAGCCGATACCGAGGTGAGGGTCGATCTACTCAGCCGCGATATGGCCCGAAGCCTCGAGCCGAGCTTCGAGCAATCGCTCGAACAGGTCGTCGTCTGCAGCAGCAACAGGGGTGCGCCGAGCGGCGTGATCGAGGTGATGAAGAGGTCGACCGAAGGCGTCGGCGATCCGAACCCCTGCCTCCGCGCACACGAGGGCAGCCCCCAGGTAATCCCAGATACCGTGCGCTTCGTCGTCGAAGTCGACGTAGCCATCGAACACCCCCGAGGCAACCGCACACAGCTCGATCGCCGCGGCGCCATAGACCCGAAACTGACGCCATGGGCGCACCGCTCCCGGCGGTCCGTTCAACGACACAATCGGTTCGGACCGAGCGAGGCGATCCCTCTTGATCGGGGTCCTGTTGCGTTCCGCTCCGGCACCCCGAGCCGCCACCCACTCGGTCCCGGTCGCGTGATTGCGGACAATCGCGAACAACGGGCCCGCATCATCAGCCAAACAGATGCTCGTGGCGAACCACGGCAGCCCGATCGACGCGTTCGTCGAACCGTCGACCGGGTCGACGACGGCCACGATCGACCGGTCGGAGTGGAGCGTGCCCGACTCCTCGCTGAGGACTCCGTAGCCAGCCTGGAGCAACCCTGCGACCAATGGCTCGTCGACAGCCAAATCGAGGGCGTACTGCCCGTCGCGCTCCCCCGGTCGTTCGCGATCGTTGACTGCGCGGAGGGCGACGCCAGCGGCGTCGACGAGCGGCCGCAGGGCGGCGAGGTGCTGGTGCCGGTCATCGATCACGACATGACGTCCTTGTGCAGTCCTCTTTGTGCTCGCCAGACCGGAAGACGGTAGGGTCGCAGCTTGCACCAGACCGCGCCGTCCGCTCCCGAGGCACCGTAGTGGCAATCATCGACATCGCCGGGTTCATCACGGACCTGAAGGACCATGCCACCCACCATGGGTTCCATGTGCACGACGAACGGCATTTCGTCGAGACCTATTCGATGCGTCAGGCATTCGAGGTGGATCTGCACCCCGAACACGCCTGTGGCGGACCCCTGGATTTGCATCTCTCACTCGAGATCGATCCACGCGTGATGCTGGCATTCGAGGACGAGGTCTACGCGATGCCGGACCCCGAAGGCGCACCGTCTGAGGACCTGCGATTTCCGCTGCTATTTACCTGGAGTCTCCCTCCACTCGCGAAGGCGCCCGACCTTCTGCTGCTCGCAACGGACCTCGCAGGCGTCGGTGGCACGGGCTTGCCGCTCGACATCTCCGCCGTCGATGGATTCGCCGCCGTGACCGATGCGCCCCAGCGCACGCTCAACGTCGTTGCGCGCGTCGAGCTCCCGCTGTCGAGGATTTATCTCGGCGAAGACGACCTCTGCGACGTACTCGACCGCTGCCACGCCGTGAGCGACTACCTGCTCGACCGCGCCACGGTGTGGCTCGGCGAAGAACTGATCTGAGCCCGCACCGCCCGATATCTGGGTGACTTCACCCACCATTCGAGGCGACTTTCGCCCACCCGTGTGTCAATCGAGTGACATCCGCATCTGTCTTTCTCACTTGTTGTCGCCAACCGATAGGTTCGCCATCAACGCGAGCGCACAATGTGCCGATGACACACGTGATGCTCACGCAGGAGGAATCTTGACGAGCACGGCCCCGTACGGAGCCCAGGCTGGAACCGAAGACACCGACGGCAACGAGGTCGCCTCTGCTCAAACGACCCTCGAGCGCGGAGGGCGAGACCGTCTCGAAACCGCCGCCGACGCCGAGGCGTTCGTGCGCGACCCGCTGTTCCCCTTCGTGATTGTCGGGATCTGCACATTCATCGGCATGATCGCCACCGCCTGGCTCGCCGTCGCCTGAATCGTCCAGCGCTGCCGCTCAGGTGCACCCTTCGTCCGCAATGAGGACGTCACCCGAGAATAGGTAGGCGTGATCGCCGCCGTTGTTCCAGACGTTGCGATCCCAGGCGATGACGTGCTGGCCATCGATCGGAGCGACCGGCGACAGGCCGGACAGAACGCTGATCGCTTCGCCCGGGTAGAGATCGAGACCGGCCGTACCGGTCTCCCCAAACGTGAAGTCGAACTGGGGCCCCTCGTCTTCGAGCCGAAGTCCGTCGAGTGCCACGACCGTGGACGAGACGTTCTCGATCACGACACGCTCTCCCGCCGTGTCGCAGACGATGACCGACAGATCCCCAACCACGGCGGTCGACGCCGGCGGAACCGGTCCACAGATCTCGCGATCCGCACCCACCGCGTCTTCACACAACCCATCGGGCTCTCCGGGGAAGAACCGGTCCGAACCGAGGCCGCCAATCAGAATGTCGACCCCCGAGCCGCCGAAGAGCCGATCGCGTCCATCGCTGCCCCGCAGCTCGTCGGCGCCCCGACCACCGTCGATGCGGTCGTTGCCGTCTCCGCCATCGAGCACGTCGTTGCCGCCGGCGCCGTTCAACCGATCCTTGCCCTGGCCGCCATAGACGATGTCGGCACCCGTCATCGCCAAGAGCCGGTCTGCCCCGTTGTCTCCCCACAACACGTCAGGTCCGCCGCCGCCCCGGATCTTGTCGTTGCCGGGGCCCCCGGACACCATGTCGGCGCCCGGGCCAGCAAGGATCAAGTCGTTGCCTCCCCGACCACAGATGATGTCGTCGCCTTCGCCGCCCATGATCACGTCACGTCCAGCGGTGCCAATCAGGACGTCATCGCCAGCGGTTCCGAGGAGTGAGGCGCTCGCCGCGATCGTCGGGTCATCGCACACCGCGAGATCCTTCCTGGTGACCGGATCGTCCGCACCGAGATCCGAGACCAACGCGGCCACGGCGGCCCCGCTGATGAGTCCACCAAGAACGATCTTCCGAAAACGCATGACGAACCCCCGTTGTGCGTTGAGATGCCCCCGCCTCCGAAACCGAACGTAACGCGCAACCGCTTGCGGTGCCGCAGCCGGCCGAGGCCGATCACGACGAAGAACTTGCTCCGGGGGTGGGGCTCGAACCCACGACCCACTGATTAACAGATAGTTGGAACCGTTTAGACTCGTTGAGTTTCTGCCATTCCGCGTCAGTCTCGTGCAGTCTGTCGACGCTGAAAGACCACCAGTGGTCAGAACCGTGGTGTCACGCCGGTGTCACGAGGTGGGGCTAGAGACTTGCGTTGTGGGTTGGGTTGTGTAATAGTTACGCAATGACTATTAGCGCCTCCCTCGACGAACGCCCCGCGGGGCTGGACCTGCACCTGCTTTCCGTATCGCATCCAACATGGGACGCCGTGTGTTTTGCGTTCGACGATGATGGGCGATTCGACTGGCCCCGACAGCGTTCTCATTTCGTAATGTCATCTGTGATTGAGGGGTGGAGGGTGGTGGCTGAGGTGCATAGCTTTGACGGGCACCACGTCGACCGCGATCATCTGGAATCGGCCACGTTCGTGAACGCCGTGATCGAGCCAGCCGTCGGTACATGGCCGTACCACTACGAAAGGGTTAGTCGGGCGACTTCCAATAGGGCCAGCCTTTCGGAGTCCGGCGCGGACCCCTTGGCCCACTCCCCTGTTGGCGTCAAGCCGGTGGACGCTCCACCGACACAGCTCCTAGAAATGCTGGCCGGTTCCGGCATTGCGGATGCGGAGAGACTGGTCGTGGAGGCGTCTCGCAGGGTTGCTTTGAGCGAAGAGCTTCGCGGGTGGTACCGCCTGCCTAAACCAAGAAGCACTCCAACCAAGCGAGGCTTGGGGGGGCGAAATGTCCGAGAGTTCGCCGAGCTGGCGAACCTCTTTGTCAGTGCCGTCGACTGGAGCCCCGAGGCGCCGGTAAAGCGGCTCGCCGAGGAGTTCGCCTACACCGGCTACCCCTCGACGTGGTGGCATCAAATCGGCAACAGTCTGGCCAAGAACGGTTTTATCGATGAGCGCAGATGGGGCGTTGGCGGCGGCTCACTGACCAAGCGGACCATTGACGAACTCAACGCACATAAGAAGGGCCAATAGCCCGGGCAAACAATCCGTTTCACTAGCTCGCACTAGTGAAACAATCGTTTCAATCAGCCCGCCGACATCCCGCCAGTGTCGTCACTGTCGCCACCGATGCCGACATCAGGCAGCACCTTGTCGTTAACCTCGAAGATCGGCGACCACAGCGCCATGTAAGCGGCCAGCTCGGTCACGAGTGCGGTTGTGAAGGTCGCCGCATACTGTTCGACCGTGGCGCCGTCGCCGGTGGCCACGGACACGATTGCCAGCAGCGCCGTGGCGCCGACGGCGACAAGCGCACGGGTGCGATTGCTACCATCTTGGCGGACGGCTGCGGCGGTCAGGAGCGGGATGAGGGCGGCCACAGCGGGAACCCAAAGGTCTGGCAGTTCGTAGATCATGGGCGACACTGTCGGCACGCTGGGTAACGTCGCCCAGGCGGACATCTGGAACCGGATCGAGGACTCGAACCCCGTCTGACGCGGGGCCAAAACCCACCGCACTACCTGTGCTAACCCGGCTTGCGAGCCGGCGGTGAGAGTCGAACTCACTCAGTCCTCTTTACAAGAGAGGTGCACGTCCACACGTGCGACACCGGCGAAAAGCACCCCGGGTGAGAATCGAACTCGACACCTTCAGGGTGAAAACCTGAGATCCTGACCATTAGACGACCGGGGCAAATGAGTCTGCCCGTCACGCGGCCAGCTAGATCGTGGTCTGTTCTTGAATCCCCGATGTCATAGAGCTAAGCGTATCAGATCGGGTTACATGCAGAGTGGGCCCCCTCGGATTCGAACCGAGAGCCTTCCGGTTAAGAGCCGGTTGCGCTAACCAATTGCGCCAGGAGCCCAGAGTGCGCCCGGTGGGAATCGAACCCACAACCGCCCGGTTAAAAGCCGGATGCTCTACCTGATTGAGCTACGGACGCGTGACGGCCCGACAGGTCGCAACTCAGGCGACAAGTCAGGCGGTGGACTTCCGTTTCTTCATGGAGGCAGGGGCGGGATTCGAACCCGCACATCTTCGGCTTATGAGACCGATTCAGCACCAATACTGATTGCCCTGACGTGTACTTGCAGTGTAGCTGCTCGGGAAGGACTCGAACCTTCGACCATCCGGGTAACAACCGGGCGCTCTTGCCAACTGAGCTACCGAGCAAGAAAATCCGTGAGTGACGAAGGATTCGAACCTTCTCAGCCCCGCAGGCACCAGCTTTACAGGCTGGCTCGACTCTCCAACGTCGACGGTCACCCGTGGCGGAGGGTGGAAGGTTCGAACTCCCACGCTTGCACGTGCCCCCGGGTTCAAGCCGGGTTGGCGACCACTTCGCCGGCACCCTCCATGAAGCGGAAAGCGCACGGCTTCCCTCGGTCTAGGCCGAATAGGAGGGTGACGATGATGGCATGGGTGCGAGGAATCGAACCTCGGGCACGCGGGTTTGGAATCCGCTGCTCTGCCACTGAGCTACACCCATCTGGGGATTTCGCTCGTGACTACGCCATCGATCACCGGTCATGTATTGCACTCTATCACCGGGTGTTATGTGTTGATCGCCCTACTCGTTCAGCTCCTCTAGCTGTCGACGGACTCGGGCGAGTCGAGCCTCAGCGAATCCGAGGTTTCGTAACACCCGGTCGATGTCGGACTTCGCCGGCTGGGCAACCTCGCCCAATGAGGTCGTCTCTGGTTCGGGGCGAGCCATCGCCATGAGTTCGGCCAGGTCGGCCTCAGTGGACCAATTGAGGTCGGTGGCGCCTGCCGAATTGCCTTGCACGCCTGCCACTCGGTTCTGGTCGGACCATTGCCAGATGTGCCACTTGGTCCACGGCGCGGGCGCCGGGGGTGGCGTCGTCCGGTTGTACCACGCAATCCAGAGAGGGAACCGGGCGAGGCGCTGATCGGTGTCGACGAGGAATCCCGGCGGGTACAGCCCAGAGCAGTAGATCATCGGACGCACACCGGCGACAGCCTCGAACCGTTCACAGAACGTGATGGCCCACGCCGTGCGCTGCTCCCGATTGAGGTTGTCGTACGACCAGCGGGTGCCGCCTTGACTGAGCGGCTTGGTCTCGAGGTCGAGCACGGGCGGCAAGCTGTAGGGATACCCGCCGAGCGTCTGAGCGAATAGGTCGGCTTGCTCGATGGCGGACGTGTTCGGCCATGCGAAGTGGTAGCCGGTCCACGGCAGGCCGACCGATGAGGCGCCTGCGGCGTACTCGTGAAAGCGCGCATCGACCCGCATCGACGAGCCACGGGTACAGCGCAGCACGGCGAAACGTTGCGTACGTGCGACCGTGGGCCAGTCGATGTCTCGCTGGAATTCTGAGACGTCGATGCCGGAGATACGGGTCACGGAGCAAGGTTCGACCGTCGTGGCAACGTGCGGGCATGAGCGAATCGGAGACACGAGCACTCGCCACAATCGAAGAGGTTGTCGAGGTCGAAAACCATCCCAACGCCGACCGGCTAGACCTCGTGAAGGTGCGGGGCTGGAGATGCATCACCGGTCGAGACTCGTACAAGCCTGGCGACAAGGTCATCTATTTCGAGATCGATTCAGCCTTGCCTTTGTCCGATGACCGGTTCGCTGAGTTCGGCGAACGCAAGACGAGAACCATGGAGGTCAAGGGGGTCAGTCGTCAGGTTCACCCGCTGAAAACCATTCGCCTGCGCGGCGAGGTGTCGCAGGGCCTTGTACTGCCTTTGTCGTCTTTCCCTGAGGTCTCACACAAATCGCCGGGCGATGACGTGACCGCAGCGCTCAACGTCGTCAAGTACGAATCTCGCAGCGCTCGCCCCGGCCCACCCCGACGCGGCTCCCTTTCCATTGCATACCCTCGCCCCAAGTTCGTGCCAATGACTGACGCCGAGCGGGTGCAGAACATCCCGGAATCCTCCCTGAGAGACGTGTGGGATGGCGACGAAGCCGAACTTTGGGTTGCTTCCGAGAAGATCCACGGAACATCGACCAGCATCTTCGTCGACTACGTCAATGGCTTCATGGGGGTAACCTCTCGCAATCTCATGCTCCTCTCCGTTGATTCGGACGGCCGGTCGCATATTGCCGAGGAACTGCATCCGAAGATGTTTCAGGAGTGGCCCGATGCGAAGTGCGTCGTCATCCAGGGGGAGCTTGCGGGCCCCGGCCTGCTGGCCAATACGCTCGATTTGCCCGACAAAAAGTTCTTCGCCTTCCGAGTGATGGTCGACATGGAAGACGTACCCCAGTCCGACTGGCCCGAGTGGCTGAACTCTGTGCCGGTGCTCGACGTGCCGTTTCCGCGGTCCGTTGACGAAGCCATTAAGGCGGCCGACTCGCTTGATTCGCTGGTGTCCCCCGGCAATCAGCCTGAGGGGATTGTGTGGCGACGTGAGCGGGGCGGCAAGGCGAGCGGCCGACTGCCCCGATGCGTCAAAGCCATATCGCCGGGATTCCTGTTGGCGTCAGGCGACTAAACGACCTGATGCCACTGGGGATCGCCGTTGATGTCGTCAACGGCTCGCCAGATTTCGCAGCCAGTCACACCGTTCGTCAGTCGAAGCTCGCACCATTTGTCGACACTGGCCGGGTCGATCCACCCCGGGTTTTGATCGTCCCACACGGCACCGCTTGCGTCGGCCTCGACGACGCACACATCGGGCGTCGTTGGTGTCGCTGATGTCGTGCAACTGATTTGCCCGTCGACGTCGACAGCGAGCACATCACCGGGCTGGCAGCCCGAGAGGTCGATGCCGCCGAGCGAGCCGATCGAGCACGACGCAAGGTCGGCGCACGAGAAGCTGCCGCCACCCCCGAGGTCGCCCGTGAAGACAAGCTGGCCGTCGACGATTGCGAACGGCTCGCCAGGCCCGATGTCAACAGCGAAGGTCGGCGCATGGCCTTGCGTCCCGCCGGGGATTACCCGGATGCCGCCCGACGCTGTCTCGTTTGGGGACGTCCAGTCCGGCGACGGGGTGTCGACAAAGGATAGGCAGCCGTCGACAAAGGTGAGCCGTGACGATTCATCGATGCATACTTCGATGACCGGGGCGTGTCCGTTGGTGCCGCCTGGGGTGATCTCGATGCCGTCACCGGCCTCGCCGGCCCACTCGGGATTAGCGCCAAGGTACGGAATGGTGATCACATTGCCGGTCACGGGCAAGAACTGAAACGACCCGTCTTCGAGTTCGAGGCGAAACACAACCTCGTCGGACCCACAGCGTGGACAGTTGCTCACGACGTCAGCACTCCTTCACGGCGCAGGCGACCTCGGTCGCAATGACGCACAGCTCGCCCGATGATGCCGTGAACGGGTTGGCGGCGTTGCCCTTGCCCAACAAGTCCACGATGAGGTCGGATGTAAATGTGGCGCCTGCGTCGACCTCGATCTCGCCGAGGCAGACACGGCCAGAGAAGGGCACGTAGTCGGCGTCGGCCGAGAACACTTCGCAGGTCTTGCCGTTGAAGGTCAGTCGGTAGACCGTCGACGCCTTGGCTAGCTCGACCTCGACGGTCTGTTCGGGTACGTCAATGGATCGGGCGGGGATCGTCAGCGTCTCGGCTTCGCCCGATGCTTGGATCGACGAGCCGGTGACCTCTACGGATTGGGCCGGAACGGTGACGGTCGAGCCGGCGGCACCGGCGCTCGGGCAGTCGATGAACGCGTTGCAAATGTCGACACACACGTCGTAACAGACGGTCTCGGGCGTGTCGTTGGTGATCTCGATCGTCTGCGCCGTGCCAACGAGGGCGACACCGCCGACGTTCAGCGATGCGGGCTGGGCGATCTGGGCGCCGATGTCCTTCTTAAATCGGGTGCCGAGGGTCGGTTTGATCCAGAGGCAGCCTGTCGTCGACCGACGCAGCGGGTTGTCGATCTCGAGTAGCTCGGTCGACCCGTCGGCGTTCGTTCGGGTCGCTGTTGGCGGGTCCTCAATGCCGGTGTCGTTGCACAAACAGATGCCAACGCCACGCCCTTCGTCGCCGCAGTCGTCCTCGCAGTATTCGCAGAGGCCGCCCGTCGGATTGAGTTGGACGTCGGCCATCAGTCGGCCTCTCGTCGCCGACGGGTCCCGCCACGTGACCGAACATGATCCGATCGGGAGGGGTAGCGCAGATCCAGCCATACTGGCCGAATCGTCGCCCTATCGGGTTATGGGCAGTGCCGGCACCTGGCGTCACGTACTGAAGTAGAACTGGGAGCCGCAAGAAGCAATAGCCCGACAATCGCCGCAATCCATGCCGTTGTGCGCATGGGCCGGGACTATACCGACAGCCTAGACGCCGAGGCCACACCGCCAACCGGAATGAAGTCCACGGCCACGCGGTTCTCACGCAGGCACGTCCGGCCACCTTCGGAGGATCGGACGAAGCTGCCGAGGATGCGCTGCATCTTCTTCACCTCCACGAAGTCGTCACATGTGCCCGACGTTTCGACCGAGACCCGACGGTCAGGCACGAGGTCGGCGATGCATAGTTCGGTGTCTTTCGACAGCGTGCCCGATGACGTCACGAGGGCACGGTTGCCGTTGCGGCGCTGCTCATAGATGGTGCGCGCGGCGTCGAGTGCTTGGGCGGCGTTAGTGATCTTCGGGTCGACGACTCGGAGCGTATGGCAGCCGACGCCGACGGAGGGTTGTGGTGTCGCCGTCGGGTAGCTGGCACAGATCCGGGCACCGTCTCCGGGCTCACCTGAACACACCGTGACATGGGTCGCCGTGGTCTCGCCGTCGGTGTCGACCACTGCGCCAGAGTCGGCCCAGTCGATATCGGTAGCGAGTCGGTGCTGCACGTTCTCGCCTTGCAGATTCACGGCCGGGCCGATCATCTGGTTCGCCACGACGGCCCACTGCACCGAGGCCAGTTCGGCCAACTTGTCGAACCACGTTTCGCCCTCGGCGATGAACAGGTCTTCGACGATTGGGCAGCCGGTCTCCAGCGACTGGACGTTGAGGCCGGACTGCACGCACCCCTCGGCCTCAGCGACAAGGCGAGACCATACGACGCCCTCGTCGGTGCCAGCCGGAAAGAACAGGTCGGACAACGCATAGGGCTGACGTGACCAAAGGATCGATCGGTCGAAAGCGAATATCTCGAACGTGCCAAACACCCGATCCTCGATGGTGCGGGTGATGATGCCCGACCAGATTTCCTCGGCGTCGCCGCCGTCGGTCTCTCGTTCAACGACGAGTTCGTGCTCCCAGATTTGAGGCGAACACTCACAGCATCCGAAGTCTGCCAGGTCGGACTTGACGTAAGCGTCGGACGTCGTCGACAGCGTGCGAGTCCAGTAACCATCGGTGATGTTCTCGTTGCTCAGATCGCAGCCCTCGACCTCGGCCCCGGTGAGTCGATCTCGCACGTAGACGTTGAGGCATGTGCAGGTGATATCGCTCATGGCCCTAAGTGCGCTCCACACCATGGATCGAACCGAAGACCCGCCAGTCATCGTGGGTCGTGGTGTAGCAATCCAGCTCAACGGCAAGCCAGTAGCGATTGCCGCAACACAGGCGTGGGTGTCGGTACTTGCGATTGCCACAGGCACTCACGAGCGGTGCCGCTGATTGCCGGGCAAATCCCGGGCAGTCGAGATACGACTGCCCGGAGCGCGCGTCGAGGGTCATCGTGGACCCGGCCGGCACCCGGGTGATCAGCGCCGTCGACTCGGCATCACGAACTCCGTATACCTCGCCTCCGGTGGCCGTCATCGGGTTCGGCAAACCCGTAACGGCCCGCATGATCGAGACCGACACGTTCTCTAAGTCCTGCGAACCGGCGTAGATCGACACGACAGGCACGGCTTGACTGTTTGGGAACTCATCGATCAGGCAGGCGTAGCGTTTGCACAAGATCGGCGCCGAGTATCGACACTCAGCGGCGCCATCGGCCAACGTGTTTGATGTTGCCGACCCTTCTAGCGTGTCGGGCTCCACTGCAACGCAATCGCACCGAGGTCCGCACACGTCGCACGGATCGACATCGGAGAAGTCGTCAGTGGTGACGCAGATGCGTCGGCACGGGACACGCTGATCGGGTGAATCCTCGGGTGATATCTCGCAGATTTCCACGCCTTCGAGAAATGTTTCGGTGTCGAGCAGCTCGAATTGGAACGTGACGCGACAGCCGTAGCAGTCGGGAAAATCGGCTTCCAGCTCTTGGAGTGACCCGTTGACGTACTGCACTCGCAGGATGTCCCGCTGACCGGTGTCGTCGAGAGGCTCGACGTCTGGCCCCGGTTCGAGGGGGTCGTCAGCGCCTTCGACTTCGCACCCTTCGGCGTCGAATAGGTTGGAAAGGTCCAAGATATTCGGCTCTTCGGGTTCGGCGTTGGCCTCGTCCTGGGCGTCTGCGAAGTCACTGGTGGCGTCGTCGCATCGACTCGGGCAATGGGTGAACACCGTCATTTCGCGACCGGTGCACGACGTACAGAACGGGGCGAGCGCGTTCGACAGCCACTCCATGCCGAACGCTTTGCCGCGCTTGGTCGTCGACAGAAGCATGCCGGTAAACGTGAGCGTCTTGTTTCCGACCACGCCGTCGTCGGCCGTGGGTGGCGCCAGGTTCAGCGACCCCCACAGTCCGAGGAACTCGCCAGATGCAGGCAGGATCGGGTCGTACCATGGCGCTGGCTCGTCGGCGTCGCCAGGCGTCGTGTACTCGCATTGGTCGATCGAGTCACAGCAGCAATCGACGCACACGTCGGCAGGTCGAAATCCGGCGCCGGAGTTGCGTAGGTACGCCAAGGTCCGGCAGTTGTGCACGATCTCAGAGCAGTTGCCGAACTCGTCTCGAAGCTGCAGGTATCCCTCTAGCTCGGCCATGTCACCGATCCCTTGACATCGCGGCCATCATTTCTCGCTGTAGCTGTCGGGCCACGTCGTGCGCAGCCTGCCGAGAGTCCCGCACCGGGGTCGACACGTTGAATGTCTGTGTCACGTTGGTGGTGTTACTCGGTGCGGTTTGCGTCGTTGTTGTGGTCGATCCAGCGGTGATGGCTGGGGCGCTGCGTAGGAGGTTGGCGAACCGGCCGAAGTAGTGGCTCTCCAGGTTCTGGGCGAGCTTGCCGTTGGCGAACCGGTCGATGAGGCTGAGCTGGCGTCCGAAGTGGGAGCGCTCGTTGATGAGTAGCTCGGCTCCACCGTTCTCAGCGACGAGCGAGGGCAGTCCGTTGATAGTGCCCGCGACGCCACCGGGGCGAGGCTTGACGATGCCGTTTCCGTTGACGATGCCGCCCGCCATGAACTGGCGGAGTCCGCTCGGGTCGACGATGCCGCCGTCGGCGAAGATGCCCGACCCGGTGGGCGTGTAGTTGACGGTGCCCTGAAGTGTCGGCGGGTTGTAGCTCCGGACGGCAGAGTCGTCGACGAGGAACTCGAGGATGCCGTCGATCAGGGTTTGATCAAGTCGAGCCACCTCACCATCGGCCACTCCGGTGTCGGCGAGGAACTCGAGGAGTGCGTCGATCTCGGTTGCGTCGAGTCTCACGAGTTCTTCGTCGACGATTCCGGTGTCGGCGAGGAACTCCAGGATGGCGTCGACGGTGGTCTCGTCGAGGCGTGCCAGCTCGCCGTCGACAACTCCGGTCTCTGCGAGCATCTCGAGGATTGCGTCGATGGTTGTTTCGTCGAGGCGTATGAGTTCCTGATCGACGAGCGTGGTGTCGGCGAGGAAGTCCACGACGGCGTCGACGGTGATCTCGTCGAGTCCGACGAGTGCCTGATCGACGAGCGTGGTGTCGGCGCCAAACTCAACGTCGATAGATGGGTTCGGGAAGTCCGGTAGTGCGTCGATGGCCGACGTATCAGCGAGAAAGGCCACGAGGGCGGTGATCTGCGTCTCACTTAGGATTCGGATCTCCTCGTCGACAGCCGTAGTGTCCGGGGTGAAGTTGACATCGACGTCAGGATTCGGGAAGTCGGGCAGAGCGTCGATGGCCGACGTATCGGCCAGGAAGTTGACGAGGGCGGTGACTTGCGTCTCACCCAGGATCCGAATCTCTTCGTCGACTGCGGCCGTGTTGGGGTTGAAGTCGACATCAACGT
>JAHDDK010000007.1:46283-98195 GCA_020629375.1 Acidimicrobiales bacterium | reverse complement strand
CAGTGTCAGCTAGGAAGTTGACGAGGGCGGTGACCTGGGTCTCGCCGAGTATCCGAATCTCTTCGTCGACTGCGGCCGTGTTGGGGTTGAAGTCGACATCAACGTCAGGGTTCGGGAAGTCCGGCAGGGCGTCGATCGCTGCAGTGTCAGCTAGGAAGTTGACGAGGGCGGTGACCTGGGTCTCGCCGAGTATCCGGATCTCTTCGTCGACCGCGGCCGTGTTCGGGTTGAAGTCGACGTCGACGCCGACGTCGGGGATGTCGACGTTCGGGAAGTCTGGGACTCCGTACTCTGCGGTGAGGATCGTGGGGTTTGACTGGATCTCCCGGATGAAGCTGCGCAGCTCGGCGTCTTCGACCGATATCGAAATCTCGGATTCGATCTCTCGCAGCTCGTCGAACTGTCGCTCTAGCTCGATGATCTTGTCGAGGTCGCCGGATGCGAGGGCGTCGTTTAGTTCGTCGATGATCTCGTTGCCGGCGTCCTTGGCGAACTCGGCGACGTCGTCGAAGCCTGCCTGGCCGAGCTGGTCCACGACGTCGTAGCGCAGCTCTTGGGCGTCGAGGGCATCCTGTAGTCCTTGGAGTCCGTCCTCGAATGTTTCGATGACGCCGTCGAGGGAGGTGGCCTCGATCAATGACTCCTCGATGACGTCTTTCTGATCGGCGAACTCGGAGGAGAGCGTTGCGCCAAGCTGCTCGGCGATCGTCGGCACGCCGTTCTCGTAGTATTCGACCAGCTCCTCGATGGGGATTTCACCGAGCGATTCGATGAATGCCTGGGAAACGTCGGGCTGGGTTTCGGCAATGCCGTCAATGATGACGGCAGCGAACTCTTCGGGAACGGCCTGGCCAAGTTCGGTGAATTCGGCGATGACGGCGTCAGCTTCGGTGCCGACCACCTGGGTTGCAGCGGAAAGGGCGGCGCTCATCTGTTGGGCGGCAACCTCGGGGTCGACGATCAAGCCGTCAGCAACCCGCTGCTGGTATTCCTCAACGGCGTCGGCCGATTGCTGCAGGGCGGTCGTCGTGGTGTCGGCGAAACGGGGGACGCCATCAAGGGCGGTAGACAAGATATCCACGCCATTTGCAGCGTCGATCGCCGGATCGCCCACGCTGGAGCCGATGTTCGACCAGAACTCGGTCCATCCTCGATTCGCCTGGTACTGCGATTCAATGAACCCGAACGCCTCGCCGAATAGCGAAAGTTCTTCCCGGCTCCCGGTCACGGCTTCGTCGATGTCGGCGAGCTGGTCGGTTAGGCCGAATAGCTCGTTGAAGTTGTCGGAGGCATCGACGGCGGCGCGGCCGAATCCAACCAGTTCGGTAACGGCTGTCTGGATTTCCGTGGTGAACGCCCGCACGTCATCGGCGTCGATGCTGGCCACGAAGTCCTCGACGGCCGGGAGAACCTCCGCAATGATTACGTTGACGACTTCGGTCTGGAACGTGCGGCCAAGTTCGGTCAGCCGGACGATGAGGCTGTCGTTGATCTCGGCGCCAGCGTCGGCGATGGCCGTTGCCGACACCTCGAATGGTTCGGCGAAGTCGACCTCTCGGAACAGTGCGGCCACATCTTCACCAGCAGCGCCGAACAGTTCGACCGAGAACCGGGCCCGAGCGGCTGGGTCCTCGATGCCCTGCATGACGGTAATGACTTCTTCGAACGCCCCCGGATCCCCTTGCTGAAGGGCTAGAACCAGCTTCTCGATCTCGGTGGCGGCGAGGCCAGACTCGGCCCCCAGTACCGAGATGACGTCGGCGTCGACTTCGTCGATCAGGATCGTCAGCTCCTTGATCGAATCGCCGATCTTGTCGATCTCGATCTCGGTCGAGGCGCCCGACGACACGACGATCTTGCCGAAGTCTTCGAAGCTCAGCCCGGCATCGGCCAAGAACGGCGAATACTCCCGGATCGATTCGAGGAGTTCGTCGGCGGGTGCCTTCGACTGGCTCAGTAGTTCTTGGAGCTGGTTCAGCCCATCGATCGGGCCGTCGGCGAGATCGAACTGATTGAGCTGGTCGATGGCAGAGAGGACGGTGCCGGTCTCTTGCTGCCAGATGGCCGCGAAGTCCTGTACTGCTGCGCCAGCGCTCTCGAGTTCGGAGATGTCGGCGGTAGCAACGAGCTCGAACCGTGCGAGCCCCTCCAGAACGGAGAGATTGTCCTCGATCGATGCGCCGTATGCGCCTGCGTAGAGGTTGCCTGCAGCTTCACCGAGTCGAGCAATGTCGGCCTCGGGCAGGGGTGACCGTGCGGCGGCAGCGGCGATGCTTGCATCGACAGAGATGGCCTCGCCAAGGCTCGCCGTGAATATCGCTGCAGCGGCCACTCCTGCGGCGGCAAGCGGCGTAGCGAGGGCGGCTGCAATGTCGTCGCCGCTGGCAATCTCGGACGTGTCCGCCTCGATCTTGACCTCGGACGTCACGCCCGCATCAAGCTCGGCGAGAAGCGCCTTGGCGTCGTCGCCCGTGATGGCGATCTTGACCTCGGACGTCACGCCCGCATCAAGCTCGGCGAGAAGCGCCTTGGCGTCGTCGCCCGTGATGGCGATCTTGACCCCGGACGTCACGCCCGCATCAAGCTCGGCGAGAAGCGCCTTGGCGTCGTCACCCGTGATGGCGATCTTGACCTCGGAGGTTACCCCCGCATCGAGGTCGTCCAGAATCGCCTGAGCATCCTCGCCGGTCATCTGAAGCTCGACCTCGGACGTCACGCCCGCATCAAGCTCGGCGAGGGTCGCCGCAGCGTCATCGCCAGTCACAACGAGGTCGATTTCGGCGACGGCGCCAGCTTCGGCGGCGCTCAGCGCGGCTTGCAGTTCCGAGTCGTCGGCGGTGACGTCGACGTTGAAGGCTGCGCCTGCGTTGGCCACGTCAAGGGCGGCTTGCAGCTCGGCATCGTTGGCGGTGACGTCTACGGCAACGATGGAAGATTCGAGGTCACCGAGGTCGCCATCGAGGCGCACGAGTTCTGAGTCGTCGACGACAACGCCAAGCTCAGCTTCTGCGTCTCGGATCTCGCCGAGGCGACGCTTGACGAGCTGGATCTGGCGTTGAGCGTCGGTCGTGTCTAGGCCGAGCTTGAACGACTGCGACAGTGTGGACGTGATCTCGGCGTTCAGGTTCTGGACCGATCGCAGGGCGCCGGAAATGTCGAGTTCGAGTTCCTTGCGAAGATCCATGGCTCGCCGAGCATTGCCCTTCGGGGCTAGGCGCCTTGTGCCCTGGCTTCCATCGCCTTGGCGCGTATCTCGTTGATCCGTTTACGGATTTGCTGGGTCTTCGACTCGTTGCCTTCGGCCCGCTCAAGCTGGGCGAAGAGTCGCATCAGCTCGGCGGCTTCGGAAACGTCCGACGCCTGACCCATGCGGATCATGTCGAGCAGCATCGGGTCGGCCTCATCGATCGACGGATCGACAGCGCAAAGTTCCTCGTTCCATTCCTTGCGCTCCTCTTCGGTCATGCCGTCGGTGAGCAAGTTCTCCAGTAGTGCAAGGAACTCGGCCGGGTACATCCCCCACATGACCGCACCGTTGAGGCGGGATCGAAACAGATAGTTGGCCCGGTTGTCCGAGTGCAGTCCGTAGGCGAGGAGTTTCAGTCTTTTGGGGTCTCTTCGTCGTCCCCTACGCCCTGCAGTTCGGCGTTGACGGCCACGATGATTTCGTTGAGCGTCTTCGGGCGCACGGGGTTGCCTTCGGTGTTGACCATCGCCCAGAACTCGGCGAAGTCGCTGGCCGACAGTCGTCGCTTAAACCAGTCCTCAATGGTGGTCGTGCGTGACGGGTTCTCGACGGCTTCGGCGGCGTCGTCCTGCAGCTCCTGCATGGTCAACCGAGCGATCGTGAAGACGCGGTTCCGAAGAGTGAACGGGATGGTGTTGCTGGCCTTGAACTCGTCAGAGTCGTAGTCGGCCTCGAAGGTGAGCTTCTGGGTAGTCATGGCCACCGATTGAACTTCTCGACGGTTACAACCCGGAGCGGGCCCGGCACCGCTCACAGTTGGCCGTCGATTGCGAGGCGCCGAAGGCGAACCGTGCGGCGGCTTGACGGTTGACCCTGTAGCCGATATCCATTAGTGCCCCGAGGGTGAGAGCGCTGAGGATGTTGGCGGCGCCGTCAGAGAACGGGGTCAGGAGTTCGGCGCCCATGGCGGCCTCGTCCCAGTGGTTGCCACCGTCTGCGGTGTAGAGCGGTGGGTGTCCGGTGCCGCCGATGTCTTGCCATGCGCGTGTCGCAAAGGGTCCGGTGAACACCATGACGTCGTCGATGGTTTCGACGAACCGGGCGAATGGCAGCCCCTCAATGTTGGCGAACCCGAGCACGTGGATGATCTCGTGCACGATGACGGACGGGTCGATATCGTCTACATCGGCGGCGTCGATGGTGATGTCGCCGAACGCCGTGGTGCCATCGTCGTAGATTGCCCACGGGGAGGCTTGAGCGAGAATCCCTAGAGTGTCGTCGATGTCGCCGATGGAGATGCGCAGCTCGGTAACTCGCTGAGGGTGGACGATCATTCTATCGACGGCATCGACGGCGAACTCGATCATTTGGAATGCCGGTGTGCTGTTGGTTTCGGTTCTGCCGTAGGTGAATCGCAGCTCGTGGCGATCCCGCTCGCCGTCACATGCAATCCAGTCGTCGAACTCGGGGCTCGGGGTGATGGGGTCGGCGGCGACGCCGCTCTCGATTGCGAATACGGCCTGGTCGCCGTTGCGGCTGTCGGTCCACCGCATGATTCGGTTGCGATGGTTCTCGGGGTCTTGGCGGCAGTCGACGATCATGACCATGTGGTGATGGTTCGCCGTGGGGGTTACGGTGCCGGAATGGTTTTGGGGTATGAGATAAAGAAGGCAATCTCGGTCAAGTCGTACACCGATGAATGGCACGCAACCCCCGATCCCGTGATGCGCTACCACCTTCACGCCTTCAGTTTCTGCGGCGATGCGTGCTGGTGTGAACGTCATGAACAGGTGGGGTCTTTCGACAACGAACACGACCTCTTGGCATTCCCATTCAGTGACTACGATCGGTATGAGGTCACTGTAAACCGGTCCCAGCGGTGCGAGATACTTTGCAATCCTTCGGGAGGGAAGTGGCACACAATCCACCACGTCGAGGTGGTTCAGGACAAAGACGACAAGCTCGATGGCGTTCGATTGACCGACCAAATCGCCCGACGGCAGCGTTAGCGCATTCAACGTTTGGCCAGGGGGTTACAGTCGAACTCAACGCTGGCCGTGGCGAAGCGCGGTCTAGGTCTTGGGGTGTATTGCGGTTGTCAGCCCTGAAGGCGACCCCCGCAAGGGGCTGATTCCGCGGCGCCCCTCAGTGATCACACGTAATGGGTAGGGGTTCATCCGTTGGCAGGAGGGGCCTTCGGTGTCACACATGCCTCGACTGGAATCGCATAACGAAGCCGGCGCACCCGCCGCCGTCGACCTGCGTGACCGATTGCAGTCGTAGGTATTGGCAATTCGCTCCCGTGCCACACTCCTCGACGCACTCGTCGGGATACGGCAACGTGTCGGGGTGGCATAGGCATTGCTTGACCTGCTCGGCCAGACACTTGGTCAGCACCCACCGGGCCGACGAGATCATGTCGGTTTCCTGCGCCTTCGTCTGAGCGGCGCACGGATCGTGGTCGAACACGAACGGCTCATCGACGGGCGGGCATCGCAGCACGTCCCGGCAGTCGCCCGATGCGATGCCACAGTCGCCAGCCTCAAGACACACCGGGTCCCGCACGGTCATGCATTGCGTGTACTGAAGGTCCCACTGGATCTCGTACTGATGCACGCCGCAGTCATCGCCGGGCGTCACGTTCGTTAGTGAAATGTCTCGCAGCAGCAACGCCGAGCAGCATCCGGGGAAGACGTCCGGCCGGTGCTGGATGTACTCGACTCGTTCGGGCTGGGGGATGCCGTACTGGCCGAATAGGCCAACGGCCGAATCGAGAAAACAACAAGCAATCCGCTGCGGCCACTGCGGATCAATGAGGCTCATTCGAATGCCTCGCAGAGCCACTCATCCCAGGGGGCGTCCGACCACCAGCCTTTGTTCTTGGTCGAGCCGGGATGATTGACTCGCTTGCCGAAGAAGGTCGTGCCGTCGGTGAGCACCGAGGCGTTGCGAGCCTCGATCACGTGTGGCCGTGTGCCCGTGTCATTGAATAGGCCGTATTCGGCGGCTTCGGAGTCGGTGACCTCGACAACGATGCGGACGGCATCGGCCGACGTTTGATCGTCGACGTCGATAGACGAGCGCAGCCGACCAGTATCGACCGGCGCCCGCTGCTTGATGCCGGCGTCGATGTTGGACATGGCACGCGGCAGGGCGTCATTGACGCAATCGATGACGAGCTGCTCGAGCGGATCAGCGGACAGGGCTAACACGGTGCACCCCCAATGAATCCCGGACCCGTGGCGGTTCTGTCGTGAGTGGTTCCGAGTCGGCGTCGTCGGCTACTCGTGGCGCTGCCAGCGGGAAGTCGGCCGGGTCGACGCACGGCGTAGCGCCGGGTGCGTCCGGGTCGAGCCGGGGCCCGTCCGTGTGATGGAAGGTCACCGGGTCGCACGTGTTGAGGAACTGCTCGACGGGCTTCGGCTCGTACTTGTCGAGTAGGTCGCGCAGCATCTGCAGCTCGATGGTCTTGCCTCGGCCCTCGTCGTAGTTGACAGTGACGCCGTTGAACGAAGCCTGTGTTGCGTTGCGAGGCAGCCCACACTTGGTTTCGATGCACTGCTGGGCGATGTCGCATGCAAACGCAGCCGTGCCCCGAAGGATCTCGGGTGGCGGGTTGCATCCGGTGCGTGCCGTGATCGACCAGGTGCACGACTCCCCCATCGGCTTGCAAAGGTCTTGGCGGGGGAAGGTCCCGCAGCAGCCGTCGGGGTCCTCTATGACGAGACGTTGCGATCCCATGACCCGCTCGATACGGAAGCCGTCACCCTCAGTCCACACGGCACCGTCGGGCAGGCATGCGTTCGGCGAGATCGTGACGTCGGTGACTTCACAGATCGGCCAGCAAAACGCTTGCGAGAGATTGAGGTAGTTGTAGCGGCCGCAGTCGTAGCACCGACATGCTGGGGGGCACTTGACCGGGATGCATGGGCGCACGGTCTCGGTGAGGCACTTGCCGGGCCAAAGCTGCCCAGTGCAGTTGAAGACGTACGACGATGCGACTCGCCACGCCTCCGCCCACAGCAGCTCGTGTGCCGGCTCGGTGAAATCGAGGCATGGACATTTGAAGTCGGGCGGATCCCAGCACGGCAGGCACTCGTCAGCAGCCCACGATTCGAGGCATTCGGGACAGTTCACGCCAGCCATGGTTTGGACTCTTTCAGTAACGGGCTAAGCCCCGACCCCGATGGGGCCGGGGCTCGCCTTGCAACGGTTGACGTGCCGGTCAGGCCGGGATCAGTTCCGACGCGTCGGGGATGTCGGCTGCGGGTGCTGCTGGCGTAGCAGTGCGCCGACGGCGAGCCGTGGCGGCAAGCGGCACGGATTCCTCGGAGTCGCAGCCACCGCATCCGCAGTCGCCGGGAGGGCAGACGTCGGACGGGAAGCTCACCGAGCAAGCGGTGAAGTCGACCTCGGCCGGGATGATGTCGGCCGGACCACGCCATCCAACACTCGACTCGTAGCCGTAAGCGAGGTACTGGCGGGAGCCGCCGAGTTCGTTGGTGAGTGAGACCGTTCCGGCCTGCGGCTGAAACTCAATGTTCGGGAAGACCGTCACGTAGAAACGGCCGTCGGTATTGCGCTTGCCCGATGCGCCGGAGCAGTAGTTGAGCGACCAGATGGTCATGGTCCAGCGATTGCAGGGCTCCTCGCCTTCTTCGCATGCGCAGAGGCAATCTTCGGCCTTCTTGGCGGCCTGAGTGGCAACGCCGCCACTGGCGAGCGCAACGATCTCGTTGAGGCCCGACGCAACGGCGTCGAACTCAGGATCGAGCACGTTGCACGTGTCGACGACGATCTCGGGCGGGCGCTGCGTGCCGGGCAGCTCCAGCTCGATGCAGTTCTGGCCGGGGATGCCGGACGGGTCCTCGATCGAGAATCCGTCGGTCAGTCGGGTGTTGATGTCGATATTGAGGACATTGCAAGCCACGATCGCAGAACGTGTGGCGTCCGGCGTGCCGTCCTCGCAGACGGGGTCGAGCTGCACCTTGCAAATGCCAGCGGGGACATAGTTGGACACGGGGCGTGTTTCCTTTTTTCGGTGCCCCGGCTGGGTAGGAGGTCCACGGCACGCCAATTGGGTTGCACCGTGGATGGTTTCGCTAAGCGGTTAGGTGCTCGTGGCGTGACGGAAACACGACCTCGCCAACGTCATCTCGCAGCAGCTTTGCGAGGTCGTCGGCGGTGATGATCGCCGTGCCGTCGTCGCCCCATGAGCCACCCCACGAGTTCGTCAACATGAACAGGTCGTCGTCGACGCCGTTGATCAGTAGGGCGTGGCCGCCGACTCGGCGACCCTTCACGGTTACGATGCCGTCGGCGGCGTCGTCCATTGAGGCGCGCCACATGCAGCCAAGGACGCCGGGGCCCGCCATGAGGCCGTCCCGAACCTTCGACACCGTCGACGCCCATCGGTACTCGCCGAAGTAGCCCGCCCGATGGAGGACCTTGGCGCCCGCCAGAAGTGAAGTGCCCGCCATCTGCGGCTTGGCCCCCGCGTATTCGCCGCCTGGCCACGGGTCGACCTTCTGGGCCGCCGTGTAGATCGACCATGCAAAGGCTTCGTCGATTGCCGGGTGATGCCACCCTTGCGCTCGGAGTAGGTGCGTGAAGGCGTAGCCGACACATGCGCCGTCGTTGCCCTGGTCGAGCACGTTGTCGACTGCCCAGGTGACGGCTCCCCTGTCGGCCTTGGCGACCTTGTAGTCGTGGTTTCGTGGGTCAGCCTGGGCGAGAAGTCCTAGCCGTGGGTCGTCGACCGTCGTGCCGTTGCGCAGCTCCATGGCGTCATGGTCGGCCCGTCAGGTTAGGCAAAACTTTCACAAGTCCACCCTTATGGATCAAGTTATGCCTAAAGTCTTGCCCGGTGATGAGGATGAGCCTGGAGGCACACGGGACGGGGCCGGGAGGCGCAGCAACGTCGACCGACCCCTACGACCCCACTGAACAGGAGGCGAATGCATGGGGTCCAGCACGCCCGGACCGTCACGGCAACGTCAAACTTCCACCGGGCGGTCCCGAAGCGTGCGGGCGCTCATCGAACGTGACCCGCTGTCAACAATGGTGGACGGTCGCCGATGCCGCCATCGCCGCACCAAGGGTTCCCGCCTGGTGAGGGTCGTGGCGTTCGTGCTGGGGTTCATCATCTCCGTGATGGTGCTTCAGGTCGTCGACAACCTCGTAAATCCATCATCGCATGATGGATTTTCAAACTCGCCTGCCGCCGACGTCACCGGCGCACCGACTAGCGGAGTGGTAGCCGCTGGTCTCGCCCCGGTGGCCTCGGTGGTGGCGACCCTTCGCTCTCCGGACTGACGAGCGCACAAGGCGGACCTCGGCCCATATCCTCCAGTGGGTCGGGGTCCTAGCCTTCGATCAGCCACCAGATGGCGGCGCAGGTCAGAGCGAAGATGCAAAGGGCAAGGCCCGGCGTCATTTCATAATCCTTCCGATATCGGAATGATTTAGTCAGTGTCCCGCTTCAGTGCGGCGACTTCCCCAGCGAGGGTGGCGACGTCGGTCTTTATCTCGAACACGGCTGACTCGATGCGTTCCATGCGGCCCGAATTGACGGCGGCATAGGTTCCCTCGACGGGGGTGCGCATCTTCTTCTGGCGATGCTGGATCACGGCGACAACGATGGCCGTGATGGTCGAAGCCACGGCAGCGATACCGGCAACAATCACAGAAGCAACCTCGGGACTCATCTTCTCTACACGTTTCTACAAGGCGGAGACTTGGCGGCCGAGTTCGTACCCCTGAGTGTTGTCCATGGCCCAGTGGACCCCGGCGAGGGTCCGGTAATGGGCATAGTGTCGGCCAGCATGCTCGGCCTGGGTGATCTGGGCGTCAGTCAGTTTGACGTGGTCGATCCACGTCTGGACTGTTGTCCCAGCGATGGCGCCATGGCCAGCTACGTAGGATGGGTGCGGCGGGCACCCGTACTCGCCGATCAGCGCACCGGCTGCGAAGTGGTGCTCGGGCCGTGGGAAGGCGTAGAAGTACTTGACCTGAAACGCCTCGATGAGCGCCTTGTGGACGTTCTCAAGCACGATGGCGTCGAATTCCCGCCAGCCGAGGAAGTCCACGCCAGCCGATTGCGGGGAGCGCTCGGCCTGCGGCTTCTTGAGCTTGGCGCCCTTGAAGTGGTCGACGAATGCGTGATGGAGGTCGATGGTCTTGTCCATCGCGTGGTCGACCAACCGAGCCGCCGACACCGGATCATCTTCGGTGACGCCGAGGGGTCGGAACATGTCGGGCACAGCCGGGTCGAGGCCGATGGCCTCGAAGTATTCGTACGGCCAGCGTCCGGCCTTCACGTCGTGGCGTGCTGAGAGGAATAGCTCGACCTCACGCCCGAACTCGTCCGAGTCGATGGCGGGCGGCGCCGGTACGTCGTAGTCGTTGCGGCCGCGCACCACAGAGTGCAGGCGCCCATCGTGGCCGTCGAGGTCGGTGACCTTGGATGTGGGGAACTCGATCATGGCCTCGGGTACTCCTTGCCTTCAACGGACACGAATCCGTGCCCCTCGTTGGTGAGCCGACGTTGCTTGGGTTTGCCCGCTGCGAGTTTCATGTCGTCGTCGTCCCGGACGTCACCCGAGATTGCGACGACAGAGTCGACGGGGGAGGTGAACACGGCGTGCGTGTCGGTGAACGACACTTCGATGGTCGGGGGTTCGGTGTCGACTGGCTCGGTGGCCGGGATCGCGGCTCGGGCCTTGGCGTAAGCGTCGGCGAATGCTTCGGGATCGTGGTCTGGTTCGTTGAATCCGACGTCAAGAACGTACGGGGTCCCGAAGGGCAGGTCGGCGACGTCGGCGGGGTCGGTGATGATGATCGGGTCAGACACGGATGTACCTCACGACCGCCTCGATGAACATGGACGTAATCGCCTCGTCACGGCGTAGATAGGCGAAATACAGGCGGTTCGTCGACGACCAGTGATGAGCCTCGGACGACATGAGCGGGCCGCGAGGGGCAGCACCGTCGTCGCCAGCGCCGGTGTCGCTGTCGATCTGCGGGGATTGCGAATCGCTGCGGTAGGTTCCGAGATAGGCGATTTGCGGCTGTTGGAAACCGGCAATAGCGGGGACGGTGAGCCACCCCCATGAGGTGCCGGCCACCTGCGAGACGCGGGTCCGGGTGTTGAACTCGTACGTTTCTTCGGTCGACCAGCGATCGAGGATGATCGTGGCCTGCGTGACCACGGCGGAGCCGCCTGCGGTGAGCGTGATGTCGCCGGGGTTGGCTTGGCGGCGGATCGGGTGGTTGTGGTCTGCGCGGGCGTACAGCGCCGACGTGCCGACCTGCCCGGTCCGGATCGCGGTATCGGTCTCGTTGTCCGGGATCGGGGCGGTCGTCGCCGGTTGCGGGAGCAGTGCGGTTACATCGTCTTCGTCCAGCCCGTCGGACTGGGGGACGTAGCGGGGCGGGCAGCATGCCGACAACGGTTCGAGCTGCCAACCGTCTGGCACCGGCTCACAGTTCTTGATCTCGAGGATCTCGATCGACGGTGGGTCTGGCTGGGTGACGGCTATGTCTTGCCAGCTTGCCCCGCCGTTCGTCGAGTATTCGAGGTCAAGCCCCTGGAAGGCGCTGGCATCGGATTGCGGGTTGTAGATGTAGTGCCATCCCCCGGTAACCGGGGTGGCGTCCATGAGTGTCCGGTCGGCGGTAACCGTGCTGGTGTCGTGATTGCCGCCCGGCTGCTCGACAAGGACGCTCCCGCAGCATGGGGCGGACAGCACCATCCCGAGCTCCCCGGTGTTGGTGTTGCCGTCTCGCCAGTCGGTGACATCGTCGGGTAGCCACACCCATCCGTCGATGACCCCGTACCGGGCCGCTCCGGCCCCACTGTTGGAGTCTCGGATGTCGCCGAGCGTGGAGACGCCTTGGAAGTCGGGGTTGGCGGCAGTGGGCAGCGGGAAGCCGTTGGAGTCTGCGGGGCCGTCCCATTCGAGCGGGTCGAGATGTGGGCCAGCGGCGGCCGTCCACCATCGATAGTTGAGGCCCGCCTGTGCGGGTGGTTCGTATCGGTAGACGAGGCGGGTGCCGCAGCAGCGGGCCATCAGATGGCCCCCGGGCCTACGATCGGACCCCACACGGTTGAACCGTCGACGGGGTTGATCCCGTACATGTTGCCGTCGCAATCCTCAATGACGTGCGGCGTGGGCTCAGGGTCGTCGGAGGCTGGCGCGGCCGGTTCGCATGCGATCGAGCATGCCGACACCGTCGACGTGTCGATCGGCTGACCGGTGAACAGGTCGACGATGTCACCTGTGTCCTCGCAGACCTTGGCGAGAACGCATTGCTCCACCGGCTTGGCCGACCAGAACGTAACGCCATCTGGCGTGTTGTCGGTCGACTCCGTCACTCCGCCATCGAACGAGACGACAGCGTTCCAGTTCGAATTGCCGCCACCGAGGTCGAGGTTCGTGAGCCGAATGCGGTGGATTCCCCGAGGGATCGAAACGGTCGGCGTCGGATCAGAGCCGACGGTCTTGGCGTGCGTGAACTGCTCGACGAGCGGGCCGCAGCATTGGCCCAGCTCCACTCGGAGAGCACCTTCGCTGTTCGTGGCCCAGTACACGTCAAACGGTGTTTCGACGACAATGAACCCTTCACGGACCTCGATGTCTTGGGGTCCACCGACGTTGTTCGAGTCGTTCGTTTCGAGCGATCCGGCAACGACGGCGGGACCGGTCAGTACTGCCGCTGTTGCTGGGTCGAGGTCATCGATGATGGCCGCAGCAACGCCGTCGTCGCCTTGCTGTGACCCCGGGGCTGGGGGCTGGCCGGTGTCCCATTCGGTGCGAACAAGGCCCTCGGTCCCAGCGGATGTCACCGTGTAGAGCGTGGCCAGCTCGAACTCGGAGCACGGCGGTACCGGCTCGGGGATTGGTTCGCCTGTGGCGCAGTCAACGAAATCCCCCACGAGGGCGTACGGGATGAATGCCGACGAGTCGCTGGGGTCGGGAGTGAGGTAGTCGAGGGTGATCTGACCGTTACAGATCGTGGCCCGACGAGTGATGAGGTTCGTCCAGTCGTCAGGGTCCGCCGAGTTGTTGTTGTCGCATGCCTCGGTGAACTCGAACTCGCATTCGCGGTCCGGTGGTGCGTCCAGTGTCGACAGGGTTCCGCACGGTTCCCAACAGTTCGGGATCTGGCCCGGTGAAGCCTCGGTGACGCCATCGTCCAAGAACCACACTGGTTCCTCGCCGCAGGTGCGACACACGAAGAACTTCTGAATCGGACCGAGAACGGCACCGGCCGTGTTCAGCGCGTAACCGTCAGGGGCGGCACTTGTCGACACTCCCTGATCGGCGACAGTCACAACGGAGGCCGACACGGGCACCGGCTGACCGGGACAAATCTGGATGTTGACATAGCGGGCTGCCATGCCGCCATCGATGAGCGCCACGGCAACAGGCACCGACGGGGCGCCCGGGAGTCCGGTCGGCGTCGACCCGGCACCATAGCCGCCCGAGATGTCTGTGGGGACAACGTTATTCACGGCCCGTGGTTCGGCGAACCACAGGAGACCAGCAGCGTTCGCCGCGGCCTGGATGTTCGCTGCCCATTCGGTGAGCTGCGCAGTCCATCCGCCGTTGGATGCGGCCGACTGAGTCCATTGCAGTGTCGACCCGTCGGACAGGTTGATCTGATAGGTGGCGTCGACGTAGCGGAAACTCGTTCCGGTGTTGTCGATGCCGTACGTCCACTCTTGAGACTCAACGCAATCCGGCTTTTGCGGTGGCGGGCAGTCTTGGCCGGTGTCGAACGCCGACAGTTCGGTGACTGTTCCGTCTTCGGCGATCTGGTTCAGGGCAACATGCCACGTCCCGTCGCGGCAGATGCGGGGCTGTTCGTAGTCGAACGTTTCCGGATCGCACGACACCGGGGTGGCCGTGACAACCTGCCCGGTTTGGACACCATCGGCGTACGTGGTGACGACCTGGTCGAACACGCCCGTGTCGACGTTGCACACGTACTCGACGTCAGCGGTGACGTCAGGCTGTTGGAGTTCGGTGAGGATGCCGGCGAGCAGATCGTCTCGACGCTCATCGTGGCATCCCACCGTGTTCAGTGCAGGGACGCATTCGCCCTCCTGACTGCACGTCACGGTCAGTGCGTTGAGCTTCCCGGATTGTCCGGGGTCGCCGGGGGCGCCACCCCAATCAAACGTGCCGGGACCGGAGAAGTTCGGGAATGCGCCGGTCTCGCCGGTGATCGTTCCCGATCCGGTGCCGCCATCGGTCGTAGTCCATTCGATGAATGGCTCGTTTCCAGCGGCCAGGCAGTCGGCGATCGCCTGCGCAACGGCGTCGGCGTCAGCCTCCTGCCCTGGCGACAAGCCGATCTTGATGACGTCTCCAGCGCCGGACACGGAAACCGTTAGGTCGGTGGAGTTGTCGGAGTTGACATATTCGACGACGGTCGATTCGGTCGGGCAGCATTCGGTGATGACCTGCTCGATCGGATCAGCGCATGGTCGACCTGTGTCGGCTGCACTGATCTCGGTCAGCGTCCCGTCGGCGGGGTTCGCCGAATACCAGACATTCCAGATCGTGTCGTTGCGGCACTCCTCGACCGGCTCAATGTCGGCCGGTGGCGGATCGGAGCACGGGATGCCCGAGTCCGTGGTGCCAGGCTGGGCGACGCCATCGACGAACGTGACGTAGTGCCACGTGTCGGTGGTTTCGTCGCAGACCGGTTCGACATCAGACTGGCCGACGATCTGGACGAGCAGCGGTTGCGGCTCACCCGTATCGGGGTCGACGCAGTTCTCTACGGTCGTGCATCCGTTCGGGCCGGTCGGCGGCTCGGGATTGGCGTCGCAGGAATCAAACCCGACTTCGTCAATCGAATCAGCCATTGGTGATGTCCTCGAGTTGTTCGATCAGCGTGCTGCGTTCCTTGCCGGACCGCTCGGCGTCGAGTGCCGTGGCAGCACGGCCCTTGTCGCCGTCGACCCATTCGAGGACCTCGGCGATCGTGCCGTCTGGCACTGCCTCGTCGTCGGCCGACTCTTTAGCCGGTTCGTCGAGTGTCCCAGCCATGGCCCGTAGTGCGGCGTTCTCTGCTTCGGTCGCTAGTCGGGCGGCTTCGGCCTTCTCGGCAGCCACCTTCTCGGCGGCGACCTTGGCCTGTTCGGCTGCCAACTTCTCAGCGACGGCAGCGGCTTCCGCGCGCGCCTTCTCGGCGGCAGCGTCGGCTTCGGCGGCACGCTTGAGTGCGGCAGTGCCAGCGGCGACGAGCGCCTGTCGTTCGGTTTCGGCGGCCGCAGCTCGCTCGGTGGCGCCAATCGATTCAGTGGTGACGGCACGCTCTTGTGCTTCACCGGACGGGTCACAGCACGACTCGTGTTTGAGGCAGACCGGCACGGCGTGCGTGCATAGAGGGTTGAAGCGCACGATTCCCGAGGTAATTGCTTGGGCGTGGACCTGGTTCTTGCGGACGTCTTCGGCAATGCCGGTCAGGTCGATGTCGGCCCAGTTGACGGGCTGCCAGTTGTAGTCAACCGAGCCGTTGACGAGATACAGCCATGCCGTACCAGCGTCGGCGGCAGCGCCACCGGGGCCGTCGCCAGAGATGCCCGGTGAGAAGATTATCGGGCGACCGGCGAGGCGCCATTGGCCGTTGACCTGTGCCACGAGGCCCGCTTCGAGCAGTGTCGGCAGAAGGTAGTCGGCGCCGATGAAGGTTGACCGGTACTGGCCCTTGAGTCCTGCGGCGTGCAAGAGCATGGTCAACGCGTCGGCGGGGTGCGCCGGGTTGGTGGAGATGGCGATCGATTCCGACTGAAGTGATGCGTTGCCGGTGAGTGGCGCCGAGTCGAGTTCCCGGCCGAGCATGAATGCAGCGCCCTGAGCCGTGATCTCGGCAAGACGCTGCTGAATGTCGCCGCATCCGGCGCATTCGTCGAGTGAGTCCGTGTCGACGGCGAACCAGTCGAATCCGTAGAAGTCGAAAGACTCGCAATCCTCGACGTCGTCAAACGGCTCGGCGTCGGGGTCGTAGTTCGGCGTGCAGTTCCGAGCCCATCCGGTTGGGCACTGACACGGCGATACGCAGATCCGAGAACCAGCGTAGGGGTCGAGTGCGGTGTTTCGTCGTGCGCCGTTGAGGATCGTCGGAGCGGTGACGACGGGCTGGCCGGGGTCGGCCTGTTCGATCGGGTCTCGGTCAGCCATAACTAGTTCGGCACCTTGCTGTGTGGGGGTAATGTGGACGGCCACCCGCCTGAGCACCTACCCAGAAACAAGGCGGGCGACCGGCCACGATCGAGGCCCGGGCCTCGCTCAGATGTTGGAGCGAGGCCCGGGCGTTACTGCCGGGATTACTTGGTGGCGGGAGCAGCGACGACGGCGGCGCAATCGATGGCCGCAGTGCGGTCGATGCGGTTGCCGTTCGGGCATGCGTTGGTGAAGTCGAGAACGCCCGACATCAGGTCGCCACGGGGAAACAGGAAGTGCCGGGACTCACCGAAGTAGGTGGCCTGGTTCTTCCGGAGGTCCGGGGTGTCCTGTCGGAGCTCGTAGTCGACAACGCCCGTGGAGCCCTTCAAGAAGGCGTCACGGTGACCGATGCGAATCCGTCCACGATCGGTGAGCGGCACGAGCGGTGCACCCGACTCGAACGCCGGGCATGCGCCGTCGATCGCATCGAATGGGTTGTCGGTGCAGTTCCAATCGGAGCACGGCAGCTTCTCGCCGTCGTTGACCTCTTCGGGAATGCCGGAGAGGTTGCCCTCACAGCCGTAGTCGTCGTCAAAGATGACGTCGTTGATGCCGCATGCACTGAAGGCGTCACGGATCACCGACTCGGCGGCGTTGGCGTTCTCGCCTGCGAGGCTCAAGTCGATAGCGATGTGCTTCGTGACGTAGCTCGGCACCACAGCGAACTTGCCCGACTCGTCGCAGGTGAAGCGGCCGGACTTGTTGAACTGCTGGACGAACTGCGCAAGTGCAATCTGGAGCGCCGGAACGAGACCGAGGTCGGTGCCGAAGCTGGCAAGGTCGACCGCCCACACGTTGCTGTCGTTAGCTGCGTGAGCGTCGAAGTAGCTGCGGGCGATGTTGTCGAGCTGCACCGCACGGTAGGCGGCGAGAAGTTCGTTCGCCTCCTGAATGCGATCGGCACGACAGAACATGTCGTCGACGGTGACCTTGAGTCCCCACGTGAGGTAGAACGCCTCAGCGGTCGAGTAGCAATCCTCGTCACACGGCGGCAGCTCGGCGAGCGGCTTCCACGTGGTCTCATCGGCCGGGTCACAAAGAGCCTGCTTGCAGGCGTCCCAGTAGGCGACGCCACCGGCGATGTCTTCGAGGTTGTAGTTGCGCTTCCACTTGAACGAGCAAGCGTTGGCGTTGACGTTGCCTCGGAAGATGTCCCAGAACGGCGTATCGGTCCGGTAGCTACAGGACTCGCTAGTCTCCAGTTCGATCGGATTGCGACAGTCGGCCATGACTGCCTCTTCGATCTTGCCGTGCACAAGTGCCGTGTTGAACGCAATCGCCTCGGCGCTGTCGCCAGCCATCGCACGAGGTGCGGTCGAGTCGACGAACGCGTCCGTGGTCATGATGTGCTGCGGTGCGGCGAGCTTGCCGTCGGACTGGCGCATGCCTCGCTGGATCTTCGAGAAGCGCTCGGCGACGGCGTCCATGGTCGTGGCCTCGACGACACGACCGCCACGGGTCGTGAAGCTGGAGCCGTCAAGCGATGCGAAGATCGCAGGGCCAGCAGGCGACTTGACCTCGGGCTCCGATGCCGGGGCAATCGGACCGGTGCCGGTGGCTACGTCGTCGGAGATGTCGGCGGCGACCAGTTCGGGCACCTCGACCTCGGCGACCTCGGCCACGGGCTCGGTGGCCTCGGTGACCTCGACGGGCTCGGCGACGGGCTCAACGGCGGCGGGCGCCTCGGGCTCGTCATCGATGAGCATGGCGGCCAGCGATGCGCGGGCGCCCTTGATCTGGCGAAGGTCGGACTTCAGCTCGTCAAAGCGGGCCGAGTCGGCCGGGGTGGCCTCTCGTGCGTCTGCCTTGAGTCGCAGGTCGGCGATCTCGGATTCGACGAGCTGCTGCTTGGCGGCGAGCTGCGTCTCGGTCATCGTCGAGTAATCGACGGCCGGCACCTCTTCGGCGCCCTCGGTGGGTTCAATGTCAGCCATTGCGGCGGCTGTCCTTTCGCTTGTGGGTGCGCAGCACAAACACGACGCACCCATGGGGATTGGGTGGGGTGTTCGTTCCGCACCGAGGCGCTGACAAACGAGAAGGGTTAGGGGCACCGCCTCAGGGCTGACATGCGAATTACGTGCAACTGCACACGGCCGTGGTTAGGCGGTGGCTACTCGCAGTCGATGAGTTCGGGCGTGATATTCACCGAGTCGCACGGGAACGACAGCGCCGCATATGAGGCAGTCTGTTCGCCGGGCGCATGGCAATCGGCAGCACAGATTTGATTGCCGTCCATGATCCATGTCGTGTTCTGGTCGAACTGATTCATCAGCGCAGCAAGGTCAGCCGGTCCGCCAAGCGTCTCGCAGCACGTCCCGAGCGACGTCGGCGCTGGCGTGTATGTCAGCGACGTGTTGACGATCTGCTCAAGGTTGTCTTGGCTGTTGTCGCCGTTGTAGTTGCCCATCGCTGTCACGATCATGACGAGACACGAGGCGTCGACATTGTTTGGGTTGGCGTAGTCGATATCAACCGTGCCCTGCCATGGGTTGCCGGCGCCGTCTCGAGAGATCATGAAGAACTGGTCGCCGAGGTTCGTCGGATTGATGATCTCTAGCTGCGGGGCAACGTCGGGCGTGGACGTCGTGTTGAACCCGGTGATGGGCAGGTACACGCCGTTGCAGGTGTCGTACATGCCGAAGCCGATGCCACCCGAGCCGTCAGTGATCTCAGTGGTGAAGCTGTACGGGCCGGAGCCTTGACCTGCAGGTATGCCGAAGTCGAACCGGAATGTGGGCCGAGTGCACGCCCATCCGTCGACCGGGTCGCCAGTGGCCGAGATGACCGTGGCCACCCCGTTGCCGCCCTGGCCGGTGTCGGTCCAGTTGAGTGCGTCCCAGTCCGCGGGGTGATTCGGGATCGGACCGGCTGCCGAGAAATCGCAGGTCTGTTCGACCATGCCCGGATATGACGGGGTTGGTAGGGCGTCGCATGTCAGCCCGTCGAGGACGTTCTGGCCGTTGATCAACCAGCTTTCACTGTTGTTGCCGTACTCGATCGGGAACGGCACGGCCGTGATGTCGTAGCACCAACGCTGTTCGGGGTCTTCGACGTTACCGCCACCGCAAATCCCAACCCATCCGACGGACGGATCGCACAGATGCGTGACGCACCCCGGATAGTCAGCGGTTGCGTTCGCCGTGTCGTAGGCGAAAGACCCGGTGTGTTCGGGTAGCTCGCAGCAATCGGCGGGCGGCTCTTCGCCATCCTGGGAATTGTACGTAGCTGCCTTGCGGCCAACGCCGGACGGAATGATCAGGCATTCGTTGCCGTCGATGTCGGTGCCGGTTTCATAAGGGACCCCGTTCTCGTTGGCGATGCAGACATCGCAACCACAATCAGCCATGCGATGAGCGTCCTTTCGGTCGGTTAGGCGGGGACCTCGGTCACCTGAACGAAGGCGACGCCATAGAAGGCGTTGTTGTCGGTTGAGCCGAGTGCCGTGCCAGCCGCACCGCTGCGAGTCTTCACCACGAGGTTCAATCCATCGGACGCAGTGTCCCAGCCGAGCGACTGGTCGACTCGCACGATCGCAGAGCCTCGCAAGGTCCCACGCTCACCCGCATCGAGCCAGATGACATCACGGTGCACAGCGTTAAAAACCGACCCGTTCGAGAATTGGCGAACCTCGCCAATGAATTCACCTGCGGCCGTTGCCTCGATCGGGATCTGCCATTCGATCCGGTACATCCATCCGACCCATTCGGCCTGACGGGGATTCAGCAGTACGGTCTCGCCTGGCGAGGCTGCCAGCGTGACGTCGGCCGTGAGGTAGTCGTCAATAACCAGGTCGAGTTCGTCGACGTAGTTGCCGGAGGTCCATCGCTGGTCGTCGACCATCGTCGCCCCGGAGAAGAAGGCTTGCGAGAAGTTGTTTCGCCAGATCTTGACGTCTTCGGAGTCGGGGTGAATTCGTATACCGGTGTAGGCGGCGTCGTCGAGGTTGAACGTGTTCCCGACGATGTCGACGCCGTGCGCTCCCCCGGTGTCGATGCACAGGGGGATGTCACGGAAATGGTTACCGGTGATCTCGATGCGGTTCGTGGTCTCGATGTTCAGGTTGTAGCCACGGGCTTGCGTGTCGCCGAGCGTGATGCCGGGGATGGCGGCCTGCCCATTGTTGCCTGCGAAGAAGTTGTTACGAATCTTGGTGAGCGCATGCTCTTTCATGCCAGTGGCATCAATGGCTGCATGCGTGGACTCAAGGAATGCGCAGTCGTGAATGTTGACCTGCGAGTTGTTGGTCAGGTCGAGTCGGCAGAAGAAGAAGCAGCGGTCGACGTCGACGATGTTTGAGACGCCGTGCTGTAGTGACGGGTCCGCCACGGCACGGTCTCGCCCGATCTGAAGGCCGACCATGTCTTTGTTGGTGCCGGTCGGGAACCAGCATCCGGTGTAGACGCTTTGCTTCTGGTTGTTATCGACGACCGTGGCGATTGAGGGGGTTGCGCCTCCGAACGGCGCGAAGTTGACTCGCCGAAACTCTGCGCCAGTGCCAGAGAACAGCGGCCCTTGCAGCGCATTGAGGAAAACGCTCGACGGGTTGTTGTTTACCTGACGAATGGCGAGATCCTCGAAGACGATCCCGTACGAAGACCGAAACTCGATGCAGTGTTCAGTCTCGGGGACGTCGAACCGCAGCACGGTGCCCCGGTCGAGGTGATGCTGGGCGGAGCCAACGATCTTCAGGTTGCGCCAAGATGTCGCCAGTTCTGGAGAGGTGCTTTCGTCGAAGAGCCAGGGCTGCGTGATCCGATAGTCCCCGTTTGCGAGATGCAGGACGTGTCGCCCGTGAGGGTCGCCGAACATGAGGTTGAAAGCTGCCTGAAAGGCGGCGCTGTCGTCGGTGGAGCCGTCGCCGACTGCTCCGAAGTCTCGGATATCGAGGATGCTGAGGTTCTTCGATACGGGGGTCGGCATCGGCTAGCCGTTGTCTTGGCCATTGTTGGCGTCCGGGACGATGCCGCCGACCGTGAGCGCAAACTCTTCGGGCGTGTAGGCGTTGTCGCCGAACTGCGCGACGTGCTTGGCGTAGGCGGAATCGGCAAGCGCTTGCTGGGATTGTTCGTGCTCTGCAAGGACGGTCTTGCTAATCGCCTCAGCTTCAGCCTCGGCAATTGCAACAGACTCCAAATCCTTTCGCTCAGCTTCGGCCATCAATGCCTCCGCGGCATCCGGGTCATCACCTTCGTAGAGGATCTGACCGTCGACCTTTGGCCGATCGGCGAATTCTGGCCACGAACGGAGCAGGACTCCGCCCGTCTTCGTTGAGGTAACCAAGTAGTTCATCGGTAAGTCCTTTACTTCAGCCAGCCGAACGCGTCGATCTGATAGCGGGCGGTCTGTATGATCCGATCCCCTGCTGTGTCTCCGTAGGCGGGGGAGAAGAATGTCGTCCGCTGGAACTCAGAAACACAAACTTCCCATGTTTGGGAGGCGCCCGGGGCGAGCGTTGTCCTGTACCACTCCGTGCCTGACGGGAACGTGATCTTGTGGGCGGCTGTGTTAGTGCCCGACACGTGGCAGGTGCCTTGGCAGTGCGGAAACTGAGTGTCCACCGTGGGAACACCTGTGCCAGTCGGAGTCGATGTAGTCTTAACGCCGGTCAAGTCCCCAGCGTATGCACGTAGCGCAATGTTCCCGGCTCGCAGCAGAAACAGGACTTCCATATCCCGGCAGTCGGAAGGGTTTGTGGCAGTGAGGTCCAGGCAGAAGACCTGGTCGCCTGGGGCTGGAGATGTGTTAGCCGTGTAGGTTCGGTTCGGTTCGAGGATCTGAGCCGTTCCGAGGTTGATCGACTCGGCTTCGTCGAGAAGCTGAAACTGCTCGGCAGTGACATCGATCGGGTTGCCTCGGCAATCGTCAAGCCGGGAAATGACCGGCACGACCACACCCTCGGAGTCAGTGACCGACCCCGTATAGGCGTCGTCGACGACGACGGTCGCCTGCGGCACGGTGACCGAGGTGCCATCGCCGTCGGTGTGCGTGAACTCGTTCGTACCGTCAGTCAGCGTCGACGTTGCGCCGCCAGCGCCCGCCAACCACGTGACGGTCGAACCGTCGGCATTGGTTGCCGTGAACGTCCCGTCGCCGTTGTCGGTGACCGTGGCAAAACTGTCGGTGTCGCCGACCCACGTCACGGTCGATCCGTCCGGGTTGGTCCCGGTGAAGGTGCCGTCGCCGTTGTCTGCAATCGAAGCGTGGTCGCAGTCCGTGCAAACAACGGCAGAGGTCCCGTCCGGGAATGTGACCGTCGAGGTACCGTCGCCGTTGTCGGCAACGCTGCCGGTCGTGATCGTGACCGTGTTGCCTTCGCCATCGTCGTGAGTCCACGAGCCGTCGGCGTTGTCGGTGAGCGCCGAGACGGCGCCCTGCGGGATAGTGAACGTCGTGGCACCATCGGCAGACGTCCAGGTGAACGATCCGTCGCCGTTGTCGACGAGGCTCCCGAACGTGTCGGTGTCGCCAGAGATGGTGACCGAGTTGCCGTCGTTGCCGGTGATGGTAAACGTGCCGTCGCCGTTGTCGATTGCCTCGGCTGGACAGGTTGCTATCACGGCTGCGCAAATGTCGGCAGCCGTGATAAGCGAGCCACCATCCGTTCCGACGGCAACCAAGTTGCCAGCGTCGGTGGACGTAGACCAAATGTCGACTGTGTTGCCTTCGCCGTCGTCGTGAGTCCACGAGCCGTCGGCGTTATTCGTTACGGTCGACGCTGGCGGCAGGTCGATGATGGTCGTAACAGCGTTCTCGTCGACGAACGTCAACTGTCGAGAGCCGGGGCCCGAGCTGAGCGAAGTCAGCGACTCAGGGCAGAAGTCCTCGACGATCTGGCAAATGTCGAACGTGGTGACGACGCCCGCCTCGTCCGTGTAGGTGACAACCGAGTCGGCGACCGCCATCGGCGTAATCGTCTCGGGCGGCAGACAATCCTCGACACGCTCACAGAAGGTTTGCGAGGGGATTAGTCGAAAGTCATCGACGAGGTTGCAAATGTTGATACACGTATCGCATTCGCTGCTCGTGTCCGGCTCCATGGCTGCGAGGTCGTCGGCGTTGAGGACAATGACCTCGTCGATGACGACACGACCCTCGAATACGACCTGCACCTGATAGCCGGTGTTGTTCGGCAGCAGCGCAGCGTTTGGGTCGGTCGTCGAGATGTTCGGCGACAGTGGGCACGTGCACCAACAGCCGTCTTCGGACTGCTCAAAGGTCTCCTGGAAGACGACGCCAGAAACGACGAACGCCTCGGTGGTCGGGTCCTTAATGACGCCGCCGTCAGGGTTGAGAAGCGAGACGGTCACCCGAATGTCGGCGGGCTCGCCCTCGCAGATTTCTTGAATGTTGCCGCAAATGGCGTACTGCGTCAGAGCAGTCTCAGCGGGACATGGCATGAGTGCGGTGGTCCTAACTTCCGAGGTTGGTCGGGTCGTCGTTGACGATGAGGTCTTGGCGGGTTAGGCGCTCTAGGGTTTGGCGAACATCGGCGAGAAGGTTCTCAATGTCGCCCTGTCGTTCGCTGAGGGAGTCGAGCCGAGCTTCGGTGCCGATCTCCTCGCCGGAGGACTGCACGATCGCTAGAGACGCAACGAGCGCTTCTAGCCGGTCGAATCGGTCATCGAGTGCGTCGATGCGTGCTGTCTGGGCGTTGAATTCAGGCTCGGCCACTTCAGCGGCGATGACGTCGTGAACGGCGTAGAGGCCGTTCGTGTCGACGTCCTCGATCCACTCGATGATTCCCATCGGGTCGACGCCGTCGCCGAGGTCGGCCAGCACGGCGGGGATGTCGTTTCGATAGCTCGACTGATGCACTCGGGCCACGCCGATGAATTGGCTACGGCCGCCGTGGTCGGGGTGGCCCCATTGCTCCGAGCTGCACGTCGTGGCGTTGATCGCCATCGCCTGTTCCTTCGTGAGCCACGGATAGGCGGCTCCGTTGAAGATCAGCGCACCCTTGGCCGGGCCCGACTGAACGCGGGTGATGCGTCCGTACACGCCGAGTTCGTTGGCGAGGTGCGCGTACTTGCCTCGACGCTGGAGCCAATCGACAGCGCCCCGTACTCGGTCCTTCAGTGAGCCGGATTCGGCGAGTACAGCGAAGTCGGGCGCCTGCGAAGAGTGGCCGCCCTCGACGGCGATTGATGCGACTTGGCGCTGCACGGTCGAGCCGTCGGCCTCGGTGAATTGCATCGTCCCGACGTGGGCGTCGGAGAACGTCTCGTCTGGGTAGCGCTCCGGAATTCTGTGACCGTGCGCAGACCCACCGCCGATGTAGCGGCGCCCCGATGGGGGTTGCACGAGTCCACAGACTCGACCGGGCTCGCCCCAGAGGGAGCCGTCGTAGTCGACAGTGAGCGTCGAGCCATCGACGTAGCCCTCGGGGCGCTCATAGAGCCACGACACGGGGGGCTTGTCAGGGACTTCGACGGTCTGGGCCATAGTGGCCCGAACTGTCGCCGTGTTGGGTTAGGTGTCAGAACTCCACGACATGCACGGCATCTCGTCCGTCCATGTCCAATCCGCGCACCTCGCAACCCTCGAAGTCCTCGACGTATGGGTGGTGATAGTGGCCATGGAATAGTCGGGATGGGCGCAAGTAATCGAAGGCGTGACGGAGCATCTTGCGGTTGCCTTCCGAGCCCGGGTCATCTTTGTATCCGCCGATCAGTTTGCGAATCTCATTGGGGCACTCGGGAACATCGTGGCAAAGCATGACATCGACCGTCTTGGGCTTCGACCAGGTATTCATGAAGTCGTGTTGCAACAAGTCAGCGACACCTTGTGCAGAGGTGACCTCATCACGCCACCACGTGACGCCTTCTCGCCGATGCTGTCGGTCAATCGATACAGCACCGCCGAGCACAGCGACCCAACTGTCGCCGATCTTCAGGCGAGCGCCATCGGGTAGGTAGTGGATATTGAGGGCCACCTCAACTGGATCGTCGCCCGTCAGGTGCCCCCCGTTGCGCTCCTTGAGCCAGTCGGTGTCGTCGTGGTTGCCCCGGAGGAAGTAGACGGGACACGGCGCCACTGCCCACTGATCGAGAAAACCCCGTGCGAACTTGAAGCCAAAGTCGCCAAGCTGAATAATCAGCTCGACGTCGTTAGATTGGGCGGCGGAAACGGCGTACTGAGCTTCACGTATACCCCCGTGCGTGTCGCCGACTAGAAGGACTTTCACGCCGAACCACCTTCTTGCTTGTCGGATTGGAGATCCACTCGTCGAGCCCCTGCCAGTTCCAACACCTCGCCGGGAAACTCGGGGACCATGAACGTGTCAGTCTTGGTTACATGCATCCCAAACTGCCCGGGGGACATGCATTCTGTCGTGTCGATCACGTAGCAGTCGACACGACCACCCCCGGGCGTGTAGACCAATTGCCAAGTCTCATCGTTAACGTCCACGAATAGTGAAACCTTGGTCGCCCGCTCATCAACTTCCACGTCGGGGCGTTCGGCCGCAGCAACGTAATCGGGGACCGGCTCCCACTCGTCTGGATCGAATGTCGTGAATATCTTGGGCCGGGTTGAATAGTGGGTGAAGTAGCTCACGTTGCCTCCAACGCTTTCAATGCTTCTCGGTGGACGGCCGGCACCTCGACGGCTCGACTGTCGCCGATGTGGGCGAGGCCGAGCTGACGCAGCCATAGGGCGTCAGCCTCATCGGTCGAAGCCCCTTCGTAGTCGAGTCGCCGAATCGCTGCGGCGAGCACAGCCTCCTTAGTGGCGTTGCCCTTGCCGGTTGCGTATTTCTTGACGGCGGTCGGCGCCGCATCCACATAGGGGATTCCGGCATGCATGAGCGCTAGGCGCATGACGCCGCCTAGCTCGCCCATCTTGTGGGCTGCATGCTTCGAGCCATGAGAGTAGGACTCGATCACCACCAGGTCGGGGGCAACCGGCCAGAGCGTGCCCATCGACAAGGCGTCGTAGGCGTCGGCAAGTCGACAGCGCTCTTTGCCTGACCATCGATGTTTGGCGACACGGCCGTCAGCGAAGGCGATGCCAGTGGCCGTATAGCTGGGATCGATGCCGACGACGTTCATGGTTCGAACGTGTAGGTGTAGCCGTCATCTCGAGTGAATGTAAACATTCCATTCCCGTTGTCCACCGAATGCCAATTGTCGTTTACGTAGGGAAGGCCCCTCTCGTCGACAACGGTCGGATAAGAATTCCACCCGCATTCAGGCTCCGGCTCACCTTCATCCAAAAATGCCTTGGCGACAGGTAGCGCCGCGGGCGCAACGGCCAAACCTTTCAAGAATCTCCGTCGGCTCGCCATCACTCAACCTCATCCAAGCTTGCAGGATCGAACAGATCGGTTGGCTCTCGGGTGAACATAACGCTGGACTTGCCCCGAAGGAGCGCATCGTCGATCGCCATCGCCAGCCAAAGGCTGGCCATGGCGGAATTGGCGAACGGACCATACAGGTCTACGCCGTCATTTGCTGGCACCCGAACAACCCATCCGCTAATCATGAGGCGTCTGCCTCCATTGTCCGCAATACAGCGATTCGTTGACCGGTGGCCACATGACGCCAACCTCTTCAACTCCGTTGTCTGAGTCGACATCCTCGAACAGCAGGATCATCGGCGGACCCCACACGCATCGCATATGACCTTGACCATCCTCGTCGGCCCATGGCTCCGAATAGACGCACGTCGCGCACGACACGAGCGGAGGCTCGGGTGGGTCGATGATGTCGCTGACGACGTCAGCGATCACCTTGCGTCGCATCGCCCAGAGTTGGACCTGCACGTAGCCGTAGCCGGACAGGACCGCAGAGCCAAGCCACGCCACCGAATGGGCGAGGCGCATTAGAGCACCGGGCGGGATTCGAACCCGCGACTGTACGGCTTTGCAGGCCGTTCCTTTGGACCACTCAGGCACCGGTGCAGATCACACATCGTCGATCACAAACCGCCACGACGGGGCGCCCATGGCAGCCAGTTCGTTGACCGGAATCCATGCCGTGTTGCCGGTCACTTCGTGGCGCACCTGGACGACACGTTGCGGGCAATCGTTGCGGCCGCAAACTCGCTTCGGGCTTCGGCCGCACGCGGCGCACTCACTGACCATGGGGTACCGCCGTGATGGTGTACGTTGACGTGTTGGTGCGCAAATTGTCGGGGGTGGGCACATGGTCGAATCGAATGGACCATTGGCCAACGCCGTACTCTTCGTCGGCCATCCGGCCAAGCCGGTCAATGTCGGGCCGCACTCTAGACAGATGTTTATCCAGTGATGGCGGATTGGGCATCTGGTCCAAGAACGACAACGACGAGCTAAACGTCGTCGGGGCATGGCGAGGCTTCACGGCTCGCCCTCGCAGTCGACGAGACCGCGGGGCCACGGCGTTTCAAAACCGATGATGTCGCCGTGTTCGTCCTTGACCCAACCGAAATTGAATGGCCCGCCCTCGTCGGTGGATGTCCACTTGCGTCGTGGCTTGGGTCGACCTGCGGGCTCATGTCCATCACTCATCGCCGCCACCATGCCAGACCGGTCAAACCCGCGACCGCCACGGCCACGACAGCGAGTGACCCGACAACGATCGAGGTCGAGCAATACCTACCGGACACGCTGCGAAAGTCCCAGCTCGACCGGCCGGGCCGTGCACTTGCATCCGGGCAGCGATCCGGGCCACACGTCGGGCGCCACGTCGTCGGCCACGAGAGCGATCTCGGAAGCGTCAGCGAGTGCCGCCTGACGTTCGTCGGCCGTCGTCCATTGCAACCCGTCGAGGCGCTGATGGTCTTCTCGTGGGCGCTCGCGGTCCGACGGTGATCCGTAGTGCCACTCGTATGTTGTCCGTAACGGCACGCCGGTCACTCGCTGAAACACGGCATCAAGCCAGCCGCCCGACACTGTCGCGGTATCGGTAGCGCCACCGGTCACCAACTCAAGGGCACCGTCGGCCGTGCGCGCCACGGTGTTCGCCGTGCGCACTCCCCCGCCCGCCACGGCCACCGTGTCGGCCACGATCGATGCTGGCACGACAGCCTCCTCAAGCCCGAGCGTTACCTCGCCGTCGGTTCGGTCGGCTCGGGAAAGCGTGAATGCCAGCATCGAGCCGACGAGTAGACCCACAGCCGAAGACCTCTGTTCATCCATGAGTTCGGCGAGCTGTACACGCACTTCTTCCTCCGTGATGTCCAGCTCTTCAGCGAGCGTCACCACCACGTCCCGGTGGCCGTCCCGGATGATCTCATCTGCGGTGAATCCAAGATCCTCGATTGCGTCAGAGATGGCCTGTTCCTGGTCGAGGGTGAGTTCCGCGAAGACCGCATCGGGAATGAGTCGGTCGGCAACATACGGCGACGTGTTCACCTGCTTGTAGAGAACTCGAGAAGCACCGCGAGCGTCGACAATGTCCTGGCCGACGTCGTCACGCCACGCCTTCGACATCGAAGCCATGACGGCGCCACGAGCTTGGCGAGTGAGTGCACGTAGTGCCGACAGGTAAGCGAGTCGTGCGGCAGCTTCGATGCGGTCCGAAACTCGATCGTCGATCCGGTTGAGCTTGACGCACAGGTCGTGGAATTCGCTTGTCTCGTCGTCGAGGTCGGCGGCGATAGGTTCGGATGACCGAACTGGCTGATCGGCGAGCATGGCTGCGCAGTGATCCCGGCCCGTGTCGCCGCCGTAGAGGAGGCGACACATCCGGGCGTATCCGTCCACGGTGCCGATGTCGAGGCATCGGCGATCGATCTGGTCGTGAGCGTCGGTGCATGCCTGCGCCTTGGCCGGCGTCGGAGGGAACCCGTCGGCGACCGCCTCGGCGAAGTCAATGGCGATCCGTGGTGGCCGGTCGGCGTCGGGGGCCTGCATCACCATGACGAGGCCACGGCGACAGTTCGCTCGAAAGTCTTCGGGTAGGTGCTGCATGATTTCCTAGATCAGTGCGTACGGGTCACGAGCTGGCGAGACGTCGGCCTCGATGGCGATCGGAGTGGCCTCGACGGTCTCGATTACGGCCTGCACGCTCTCGGCCTCTTCGGCGTTGAGGTCGGCGAGATTGCGACCGGCCGTGATGAGTACGTGCTCCTCCCACGACACGCCAGCCGGACGCCGTGCGAGATCCGTGACACCCACGCCGAGCACCTCGGCAGACTTGGCCTCGCCGAGCAGGCCACACTTCAAGGCGTCGAAGAGCATTGCCGAATTGTCGGACTGACGGCGCAGGTGCGAGTCGTCGACGGCGACACGCCAGCGCATCGGGTCCTCGCCTTGCCCCAGCGGTGTCGCAGAAATGAACGGGCGCAGGTGCTTGTCGGTGATGACCTCGGCGACTAGCTGGGCAAGTGGTGCAACGCTGTTGTCGAGGTACCACTCCCACGTAGCAGCCTCGTTGTCGTACTTGGCCTGGCCGGGGCCCTCGATCATCCACGACGTTGGGAAGTCCAGGTCTCGGGCGATCTGCTGCATGGCGTCTTGTGCGATTTCGAGCTGCTCGGCGTAGACACGTGAACCGGTCTCGACGATCTCGGGCTTCTCTTCGGTCGACATGAGCAGTGGCGAGATTGCCTCGATCCCGTCGTCGCCCTCGGTGGCGTTGAATGCCCACTCGTGAACGGCTTGCTGCCATTGCGATCCACCCGTGACAGCCTTGGCCCACAAGATGTTTGACATGGCGAGCTTTGAATCGAGCGACCGGCCGACGTGGCGATACGCCTTCTTGTATCGAGTGATGGCGTCCTCGGCGGCGAGGATCGGCGACCATGCGTCGTCGGGATACTCGGGGTCCGGCGAGAAGAACCAATGCACGAAACCGTCACGGACACGGTGGTAACCACGGTCGCCAGGGCGAGCGCCCTTTGAGGTGACGTACTGACTCCACCCGTGCTCGCCCGTGAGGGGCGTGAGGTTGCACGACTGCACGATGTCGTAGGCCGGGCGCTCGCCTTGTCGGGTGTCGAGCACGAGGTAGCCGTGGGCTGGCGTTCGCATGGCGACGGCGACGGCGAACACGAGCTGTTCGAAGTTCATCCGACGACCGACGAACATGCGTAGGAGCGTGTCCATCGGCGTACTGTCGGCACGCTCCCAGCCGAGACCACGGTCGACCTCAACGACGAACTTGAGCTGTGAGACGGTCGACGCCACGGTGTTGACAGCGACACGAACCGGACCACACGAGCGATACCACTCCTTGAGCAGTGCGTCGTCGACGGAGTCCCGGGAGATGCGACGCTTGGTAACCGGCATCGCCTCGTACGGGATGATGCCCGCCATGACTGGTTCGTCGGCCGCCCACGTCGGCGGCGCAATCGTGTCGAAGTAGCCCATGATCGTGGGCGATGTTTGCGCTAGGCGGTTAGGCGACCCGCTAGGCGTCAGCGGTTAGGCGTCAGCGGCTCGTCAGGTGCAGGAATGGGCAGGACGGACAGTCGTAGACCTTCTGGCCGTAGGCCGTTGCGGCCGATAGAGCCGACGCTTTGGTTTTGTACGGGACCTTGCCCGACTCGCAAAGTGACCGAGCTTTCTGAAGCTCTCGCTGGTTCTTTGATTGCGATGCATTGGGGCGCTTCAGTCGCCGCCCCCTAGGCATCGAGCGCTTCGAGTAATAGCTCTAGCGTGCGCTGCCATCCTTGGGCACGTGCGTGCTCTCGGAAGTCCTCATCAGTGAATGACGGGCACGGCGTCGCCTCAGGCTCTGGCTCCGGCTCCGGCGCGAGCTTGGCCATCTCGTCGGCAAAGGCGGCCGAGTAGGCGTGCCAGCCGTTGCAGTGAATCCACGAGCCGAGGCCCATGCCGGTCACGCACCGCTTCTGAGTCGACGACCACACACCCGAGCATTGCACTCGTGGATCGTCGGGCGTGATCGTGACCGGCAGGTCGTCAGAGTCGGGGTCATAGAATTCGACATCCGTGATGACGACGTTGCGATCGCCACCCGTTGCCGGGTCTCGTCCGTCGTTTACGAAGAAGACCGAAAGCTCGTCCACTGGGACGCCCTCGACGATGTGTGTCCAGTCACTTGCGTCGAGCTCAATCTCCGAGTCGCCGACGATGATCACCTCCGAGCCCGTCGTTCCTCGCGCGGTCACGGCCATGTCTACTGTCTGCAATTCGATTTCTCCTGATTCTGGGATTGGTGGCGGCATCGGTGCGCTTTCGGTCGTTTGCGGCAGGCCATTGCGACCCATCCAGTCAGCCAAGGTCACGGCCGAAACGTCGTGTGGTTCGATCTCGTTGACGGTGAGCCACGCCAACGTCACCCACTCGCCGGGCGGTAGTTCTCGATGTCGTGCGATTCCAGCGCCGGGTGCACGATGGGAGTTGTGCGCAGCGTCTCGGTAGTAGTCGGTGCCGATCCCGGCGATCACCGGGTCGGGGCCGAGCACCCGAACCTGCACCGTGGCCAGCTCGGCGACCTGCCCGGCCTGTACCGGGTGACGCTTACCGGCCCAGAAGTGCAGTAGCCGAGACTTGTTGGCGGGCCAGGTGATCGTGTCAAATCCGTCGGCGGTACGTCTAAAGTTGGCCACACCTCGGCCGTCGACGTAGGGGTCATCGGTCGCTGCGGGGTCGCCGAGGAAGGCGCCCTCGGGCTCGACGTCAAACTGCTTGACCCATCCTTGTCCGACGATGAACGCCCAGTACTGGCCATGCCGCATGTCGACCTGCACGCCACTGCTGTGACCATCCCGCCACAGGGCGCCACGCCACTCGATGCGCTGAAAGTCGCCCGTGCCGAGCTTGCCCCAACCCGAGGAGAGCTTGGACAGGTTCCTAAAGTCCCAGCCGACCGGCAGCAGCAGACGCCGGTCGTGGAACTTGCGGGGCACGACGGCATCGATGATGGCGGCTTCGAGTTCAGCAGCCATCAGTCCCCCCTAAACCAGTCATCAAGGGCTGCATGGAAGAAGACATAAAAACATGCCGAATAGACGAGGACGGGGACGTGGGTCATGTGGTGGCCGAACACGGTCGCAACGCCAAAAGCGAAGACCACGCCGGCAAAAAGGAAATGCATCAACGCAAGGAACTTGTTCATCACAGAACCCCCTGCCATTGCAGCAGAGCAACGACACCCCAGATCAAGAGGAACCAGAAGAGCGCAAGCATGACAAAGATGAGGACAATCCACCCGTAGGCTTGCCACTCCGGCCTCACGATGCCACCCGCATCTCGTACTGTTCACGACTGCGACGCTGCATCGCCCGACGGCAGGAATCACATGGGGGCTCGCCGTGGCGCTTGTGGCGCTGATAGGCGGCCCAGGTGCCGCATGGCTGAAGCCGTCCCGCAGGCAAAGGGCGGCCCAGGGAATCGACTTCGTTCGGCTTGGCTGTTCGAAGGTAAGGCATGGCCGCAACATAGGAAACGGCACGAACCTGATTAGCTCAACATCTCCGTGACTCGAAGCGCCTCGGACAACACGTCAGCGACATCGTCGCCCGCTTCCAGCCGCTTTAGTGCTCGCTCGATCTCGCCTCGCAGGTACCAGAAGTTCTGCTCGATCTCGTGCAACCATTCCGCCAGTGCTTCGTACTGGTCACAGTCGTCCCTCACAGCGAGTCCGCCACTGCACGGATGACAGCGCCCGCGCCGTGTCGGTCCACGATTCCGGCCACGTCCTCGAGTCCGCACGTGTCGACTACGGGTGGTGGTGCTGGCGTGCCCGTGTCGTTCCCGAAGGGCTGGTAGCCCGAGGTGATGTGATGCACTCGGCCGTCGATGGTGCGGGCCGACCCAGGGTACGGGAAGACCTTGACCGGACGCACGGTGTCTGATTCGCTGCGCACCTTGCCGAAGAACCGGTTCGAATCGATGAACGCCATGTCCGTCGACTCACGTGGCGCGTAGTTGCATTGATCTTGCACCGAGACGGCGTGGAAGTTGCCCGGCTGGTTCACAAACACGTTGTCGATGTAGGCGTTGTCGGCCGAGCAGAACGAGAGCGCAGCGTTGTGTGTGCCCTTCTCGAATCCCTTGAGATTCTGGTCCAGGGTCACGTCCAAGATGTTGAGCCTTGGAACCCACGTATTCAAGTGGTGAATACCTCGTCCATAGTTGTGACCGAAGTAGGAATCTATGATGGTGATGGCGTTGTCGCCTAGTGCATTGCAATCGTCGATGATGAGACCGTTGCCGTCGGTCGGGTTGAGCTGGTTGCCTTCGGGCGTGTTGGTCACAATCGTGTTGCAGATGAACACAATCGCAGTGCGGCCGTCGTCTTGGCCGTACGGCCCCGGCGCAGCGTGTGGACGAAACAAATTGATCGCTGATGCGCTATACGGATTGTTCGTGCAACAGTTATCGACGGTGACGCCATCGAGATGGATCCACGCCCAGCCCTCCCGGTCGTCACCCATGTTCTCCGCCGAGAACCCCGGGCCGCCGCAGTCTCGGATCTTCCAATCCCGCAAGGCCACATGATGGCCACCACGGCGCACCCGGAACCCCGCCCAACCAACCTCAGGCCGACCAATCGTCTCACCGTTCGAGAACTGAAGGTGCGCCGCTGGCCCATCCCACACGATCCGGCCTGTGATCGCAGCGCCACCACCATCGATGATGATCGGGTTCCGATGGGCGCCACGATGACGCCCCGTCAACGACACATCGAAGTCGTAGTTCTGTCGAAGCCGAACCATGTCGCCTGGATTCGATCGCTCGATCGCCGCTTCTAGCGTGCCCGGCTGGTTGTAGACGTCAATGATGTTCATAGTTTTCGTTCCCTGTTTGCGTACTGTTCGAGGCGGTCAATGCCGCGGTTGTTCTCTACGGCACCGAGGCGGCGACCAACGTTCGGCCAGTATTCGCCCAGGTCATGCACGGCCGCCTCAAGGGCTTCGTGGGTGATCTGCCAGGATTCCTCACAGAAGCCCGCCCAGTCACGGGCACGGCGCCACATCAGGAACATGTAGGCGGACACGGCCCAGCCGAGCACGGCCAACCAAATCACGAGGTCATACCCGCGACCATGTCGAGCGCAGCGCACCCAAGGCACGACACAAACGACTCGCCCGAATAGTGCACGTGCGTGTAGTGCTCGCCGACGCCTTCATGGCATCGGGTGCAGCGTTTGTCGTCGTTGAGATTGCGCCACACGTCCGTCTGCGTGGGGCATCCAGGATCGTGCACGATCTCCTGTGAGTCGTCGCCGTGGGAGACGCAGAGAACGCGGGAGCCGCAATGGTGGCAGACCTCGGCCATCACATCGACACAATCAACGCGGCCGGAATGAGGAGCAGGACGAAGTAAACGAGCTTCGTCGTCATGGGGCTCGCTCGAGACTGGGGGTCGCCCCACACAGCCACGAACAAGATCAGCGTCAACAGGACGACTTGCTGCCACGTCATCACAACACCTCGAATCGGTTCGCCAACAACGGCCACGCCTCACTTACGGCAAACACCAATACCCCAGCGGTCGAACGCCCCCCCGTTGAGGTCGTGTACCACTCCGAGCCGGACTCGGCCGCTGGCGCCTGAATCAGTAGCTTTCCGGTCTGCTCCGATATGAGCAGCGTGTGGCCGTGCCCACACACCAAGATGTCGGCGTCGGCCACGGTCGGCAGGCTCTCGCCCCTCGGACGCTTCCGGTCCGACCACTGATGATTCATCCAGTACTGCTCGAGCTTGCCCATGCGACCGGGACCACGTGCAGCGACCTGGTGGCCGTGCGTGAAGCCGACAACAACGCCATCGAGATCGAGCGTCAACACGTACGGATCGGCGCCCTCGGTCGGCGGGGTCCACACTGAGACATGGCCGTACCTGTCGGCGTTCGCCGACATGATTCGCTTGACGCTGTTCGCTAACACGAGGTCGATGTTGTCCCTCGCCCGGTCGGTGACGACCTGCCCTTTTGCGACCCGGAACTCGCCGTGATTCGACGGCACGGCACCAATGACGACGGACGGCACGAGGTCGGCGACAGACTCGACGAACGCCAGCATCAGCTCGATGGCGAGGTCGATCTGTTCGGTCAGGTTAAGGTCGACGGTGTAGGTCTGCGAATCGTAGAAACACGACACTTGCTCGCAGATGTCGCCGAGGTCGACCATGCACACGCCGGCCGGTTTCATCTTCCTGACCTTCGCTCGAAGCTCGGCCATGACAGCGTTCAGGCGCTCGACCGTGGCGGGTGTGCCGCCGTAGTCGGCTTTGCCGATCTGAAAATCCGCAAGGCACACGACCAGCCACTCGCCCGTGTCGGCCGGTCTCGTGGTGATTGGCTTGCGCTTGCGCGCGAGCTTGGTCAGCTCGGCGACCTTTGCAGCGGCGAGACGTTCGCCGGGTGCCTTCAGTCGAACCGGGACCCGGCATCTGTGGTTGATCGATTCGCCCGAAGACCATGTCGTGATCTCCGCCGTGTTGCGGGTCAGGTCCACCTCGTGCGTTTCTGGCGAGACGTACGGGTTGTGTTCGAGAATGACACGCCAAGCGGCCTCAGTCTGCTCCGTTGGCAGGTCGCCAAGATCGGCGGTAATCCACCCCTCGTCGCCAGTCAGCTCGACACCGACCGGCAAGCGGGCGTCGAGCTTCTCTCGCTCTTTGCGTTGGCCCCGACGGTCTTCGGTCGCGGCGATGTCTTCGGCGAGGGTCATGCGTTCTTCCGACGCCACGACCGCACGGTGGTCTTGTTGATCGAGAACCCCGCCTCGGTCAGAATTTCGGCCGCCTGGTTGGCGCCGTATTCGTCATTGTGAAGGACTGACAGCACCGCTTCACGGTCGGACCTGTCGAGGCGCTCAAGACGCTTCTGGACGGGGACGCCTGCAGTGTTGCGTGTAGGTGGTGGAGGTTGTGAGAGGGCGTCAGCAATTGTCACGGCCGACACTGTGGCAGGTAGGACAAACGTGGCAGGCGTGGAATCACCGGCCTCGACTGCGCTTGTATTGCTTCGGCGTCGACGACTGGCCCGGATCGTTCCCCGGCGCATAGCCGACCCACTCGGTCGGCGGTGGTGGCTCGGGCGGTGGAGTCCAGCACGCATAGACAACGGCGTCACCCTCATCGGGTGACCGTCCGAGTCGCTTCTTCGTCTGGTCCTTCGACTCGACACGGATCTTGCCGGATGCGTCAGAGACTCGCTTGGGTGCCGTCAGATCGCCGAGTAGTCGCTCCGAAGGCGGCAGGGCAAGCCTCGGCCCATAGCGCTCTAGTGCCGGGTCCAGCAGCTCTCGCAGGTTCCACCAGGCAGCGCTACGGTTGTTGAACGCCCGAAGTTCGCCCGAGACGTCCGTCCAATCATCATGGGCGCCACCGTGAAAGACCGTGACCCGACCATCCCCCATCACAGTACGCATACGGTCGGCTGTGCCCGCCCCCATGCCGTCGGCGTCGACACAGGCTGACGTAGAGAGCGACGTGGCGTTCATCATGGACGCCACACGGTCGCCCAATTCAGACACGTTGTCGGTGTAGTCCTCGGTCTCGATGTCGGTGATGTAAGCGCCACGCTTGCGCGCAATCACTGACCGGTCGGAACCCTGCCGTGCGACGTCGACACCGAACCGGATGCCACCTGATGGGTTCGGGCGTCCGTCGTCGTCCCATTCTCTCCATCGCTGCATCGCAGCTTCGACCCACGCTAGCGGTATCAGGCTGTTCTCGTCGTCGGCTGCGAACTCGCCGAGGACGTGGTTGCGATACATCGGCGAGTCCACGCCCCACGCCTCGGCTCGCTCCTGTGGCCAATCTTCGTCAATGCGGCCGGCGTCTTGGCATTCGGTGAGCGTGACGTGTCGAGTCCACCACTTCTCCGTACCACGTTTGCGAGAGTGGATGTCGTAGAACCTGCCGATAGGTGGCCCCGGTGTCGACACGGCGAGCGCAAACCCTTCGGCGCCCTGCTTGTTGCCGACGTTGGAGAAGATGCCCTCGACGGCATCGAACACCTCGGTCGAGATGATCTTCGACTCGTCGAACAACACGAGCACGCTGTCGCCGTGAGCGCCCTCGATCATGTCTGGTTTGTCTGGCGATGTCGCTGACGCTGCGCCGTGCGTCAACTCGATGCCGGTCTTCAGTAGCTCTTCGCCGTCTCGCCACTTCGGCAGTCCGACAGCGTCCCAATCGACACGACGGGCCCACTTGTGAATCTCGCGCCAGAGAAAGGTCTTGAGCTGATACCACGAGCCCGACGTGGTGACGATCTTCCAGTCGACGCCGGCGACCTCACGGGTGGACGCAAACCAGAGCACGACGATCGACGAGAGCATCGTCTTACCGAGGCCACGAGGGCCACGGGCTGCGACACGCTGGTGTGTCGCTACGGCGTCGATGATCTCAATCTGATACGGGTCGAGCTTGACCGAAGGCATGCACCGGGCGACCCACTCGGAGGGCAGTTCGTTTACAGCGTCGGCAGACGCCTCGGCCTTGACCCCGTGACTCTCCAGCCGTGCCCGCAGTTGCCAGTCGGACAGCGTCGAAAGGTCAGCCACGCACGGCGTTGCGCCGATCGAGTTCGGCGGCGATCTCCTCGGGTGAGGCGTTGGCCAATTCTCGAGCGGCTTCCTCGATGGGTGTCGGCGCCTTGTCGAGCGCCAGAAGCTTCGACTCTCGGTCGTGCAGCTTCACCACACGGTCTACGGCGTCCATGCGCTCGCTCCACTCGTGCCCTTGATCTCGTGCCACACTGAACAGAGAAGTACGCATCGCCTCAATCTCGGTGAGCTGACGGGCTCGGTATTCGTCGTAATCCGCGTGAGGTCGCATGGCGTCGAGTCCGCTCTCGCAACGCCGGTACGCCGTCGACTTCGAGCACTCCTGAATGACGCCGATCTGTTCGTACGTCTTGCCCGAGCACTTGAGGCGCAGTGCCTCGGCGCAGGTCAGCTCATAGTCGAGGTCACGTTCCGGCTTCATTGTGTTCCCTTCACCGTCCACCCGTTAGGCACGTCGTCGATGGCCACGTGACCACCGTCCACCGCCCAGGCCATCACGGCGTTCATGGCGCGACGGCCAGACCGCTGCGCACCTGGAACGCCGACAGCGGCAGCGGCTTTGTCGATGTCGTGGTTCTCTGAAGCCATACGCTGCACATGTTCGACGGTCATGGTCACGTCCTTCTTGCCACGACACCCACATCCGACACTGAGCGTGCCGTCGCCGTGGTCGGTCACCTTGTACGCCATCTAGCTACCCCCGGGCCTCTCGAACTGATATCGTCGATGATTCCAGCCATCAGCTCCAGCGTCTCGACGATTCGATGGTCAACCGTTGGCCTCACGCCATTGCCTCCTCGGCTGTTCGCATGGCGTAGTGCACGCCATTGGCGGCGACGATATCGACAAGGTCGAACCTGCCCCAGTACATGGCCGCCACCACGAGCGTCGCCCACGTTCCGGTGCACATCGTGCAAGTCATCCCGGTATGCAGCCATGCCCACGACTGCTCGGCCCAGCGCTCGACGGGATCAAGGATCGGCGCAAAAACGTCAGCGTCGACGACGAGGTATGACCCGAACAGCGCCACGAGGGCGAGCAGGAGAACGTCAGTCATCGATTGAACTTCTCCAGTTCCCGGTCCATGGCCTCACGGTGGAATTGAATTCGGTGCCCCATAAACGGCTCGGACTCCCGACCCTTGAGGCCCTGAACGATGAAGAAGTGCTGGGCGTATCGTTCGAGGTGGCGACCTCGACGACCCCGGTATGGTCGGCCGTCCCACCGGTGCACTGTCGGCGCGTCAGTCACTTCTTTGACCCCTTCGGCGTCGTCTTGGGTTTCGGTGTTGGTTTCGGCCGACTCACGGGCGGCCGTCGTCGCTTGCCTCAAGGCACGGCGCCACCTCCTCGTCACGGGTCACCACGAGGCCGACATTGTGCATGGCCTCGGCAACGTGCAGTGCAAACCCTTCAGGGTGCTCCACTGCCGACTCGCCGACAGTACGCAGACCCTCGGCGACGAGCTTCTGAAACTCCAAGAGTGGCGGCAGAGTCACGACCCCCCCAGCAACGGCGCCTCATAGGTCGACTTGGCGGCATCGGTGACGGCTTGCGTGCCGGTCCGTCGGTCACGACGTGGAGTCGCCCGAAACAGTTCGGGCGATATGCGGCACGCCGGGAACAAGAAACAGGCGCCCCGGTCCCGGATGCGTCCGGCAATGGCCACGTCACGTACGAACTCGGGCTCGCCCTCCTCGCACACGATGCAGAACACATTGGGCCGATCGACGTGCACGTCGGCACGTTCCAGCCAATCCCGAAGGCGGGCACGCAGTGCGTCACGGGGCAAGATGTCGTCAAATGCCCCCGACTCGATGTGGCGACACATCTCCTCGTGCTTCGACAGGCCACGAATGCCGACGCTGTCCCCGCAGATGCGACACGTCACGGTCGTGTGTGAACCGGTCTCGTGCAGTGAAAGTGACTTCAGTGAGTCAAAGGTGGCGCCGCAGTCGTCGTAACGACACACGTATGTTCCATTGACGTCACGTCGATCGCTCGGGTGCGTCAGATCGCCGAGGTCCTCGCCCCATGCGTCAGGGTCGTCTTCGGTCACGGCCTAGCCCACGGCCTCAAGGTCGGGCGGGGAGCTCGGCGCCTCTCGAGGCGACCACGACATCAGCGAAACGAACTCGAAGCCGAGGGCGTCCGGCTCGGCAGGCGTCAGCGTCACGACGGAGCCGACGCCCGACTTCGTACCGGTTGTGATGAGGATCGGGCCGACGACCGAAGCCATGTCGGCCACGGCCTTGAAGGTCGGTTGCGTTGCCGAGAGTTGACTCGACGGCGCTGGATCGACGGACTCGATGAACGACAGCCATGGCTCGGAGTGCATCGTCTCAGTGCCCTTGGCCGACGCCTCGAAAGTGCCCTCGATGCCGTCGAGGGTCGCCCTTAGTCCCGGCGGCGACTCCATTCCCGGAAATGTCGCCTGCATGTCGGCGATGAACGGGGCGACCTTAATGAGCTGATCGGAATCACGGCCCGCCGCCGCGGAGAGATGGTGCCACATTGGATTAGCCCGAATGGTCGCCGTGTAGTCGGCGACACGATCGGGGCGGATCCCGTCGGCAGTCTGGCCCACATAGGCGACCGAGACCCGGGTCTTGTCGAACGTCGATAGCTCGATGCCGTCGCCCTCCCAGTACCGAACCCAAATGATTTGGTTTGTGTCGGGGTCGGCCTTGTCCTTGCCGATAGTGGTCGAGATGGTCTTGTGTGCCGCGGCCCAGCGGGGCCCGTCGATCGTCAACGCCTGCATGGGCCGTGACTATGGCAGGGGGGTCGAACATGGGGCCCGTATCCAGCACGGAGATATGCGAGTCGATAGCTCACAGCAATCCTCCACCGTCTCGACGGATCTCGGCGCCCGTGATCTCGTGGCGAACGAGGGGCGGTTCAGGCTCATCGTCGGAGTTATCCACAGGACCGATTACCACTTTGCGTTCGTGTTTGTCGGACAGTCGGACACCATTCGGCCTTTCATTTCGCAAACCCGTGACGGCCGTCACGTCCTCCGACTCGAAATCGTTGATTCCTTGGGAAATCAATAAAGAAGAAGACTCTTCAAAAGTGGTTTTAAGGACTGTTCGACTGTCCGACTGTCCGACACCGTTCCGCAGAGAGTGATCTTGATTCCCACGATCCGTGGCATAATTGGCGATATGGGGTTTTTGCTGTCCGACACTGTCCGACACCAGAACGCAGAAAGTGGTGGGCTCGCTATCTCGGATCGGCGACTCCCAAAGCTCGTCACTTGTGCTGATCCAGCCATACTCCAGCATCCTCTTCACGAGTGGTTTGATGTCGGCAACCGCGCTCCCGTGGCTGCGCTTCGTCGCCCCCCCACGACACAAATCCCGCATCGTGAACTCGACGGAATCCTGCCGTTGCATCCACTCCAACATCTTCAGCGCACCCGAGTCGACGTGATCCACATAGTTCTCGGCGATGATCCGAAGCGCATGCGCTAGCCAGTACTCGCCGACGGCGATCGCTTGACCCATCCGCACCTCGGACAGCTCGGTCCGATCCGAATCACCCCACAACAGGTGGAGCAGTCCGGCCACCCGCATCGTCGAAGCGTTGACCTTGGCAATCATCCCCGGGATGTCGCCGTACTCACCCGAGTAGATCCGGTTCTCGTTCTTCTGACGCCACTGAGCGAATAGCCGGCGAGCCCCCTCTGACGCATGAATCGTCGCACCCTTGAAGTCGACGGCGCACAGCTTCGCCATGAACTCGTCGTAATTAGCGCCCGCCACCAGGTCCCGCTCATGCTCGTGAATGAAGTCCCGCTCGCCAACCAGAGACGGAGGTGCGCAACACATGAAACGGTCCGCCAAGCCGCGCCCGACCATTACGTCGTTGCCGAGGAGCTGGCGCAGCACGATCGGCTGCACGCAAAACATCATTGTGGCGTGGGCGTTCTTGATCTTGTACTTCTTCGAGACCTTCGTGACCGAGACGGTGCCGCCGTCCCACGAGTGCAGTACTCCGTCCATCTCTGGGGTCTGGCCCGGCTTCAGGTATCGAGACAGGTTCGAGAAGAACCCCCCTTCGTCGGAGATGATCGACATGGTCCCGCCGTTGGAGCGCAGCACGTCCTTAAACGCCTCCTGCGTCATGTCCGTGCCGCCGTAAAGCGTGTACGGGTCGCTCGGAACTTCGTACTCCATGTGCTCAGAGATCGCGGCCTCGTACGCCTTCTCATCCTCAGGCGTCGGCGTCGGGCCCCGTAGCTTGTTCCCCGCGTGGTCGACCTTCTTCTTTAGTAGCTCCTTGCGGGCCATGAGCTTGACGATGTCGGCCTTCGATCGCTGCTCGAGGTCGTTGGCGAACTGTTCGACCGGCTCGGACATGCGCTTGAACACCGGGGACTTCCCTGCGCCCGGTGGCAGCGCTACGACGAGGTAGAGGTTGCAGCGCTGGCGCCATGATCCGGACTGAACGGCGAGCTGGCGATGGTTGGCAATCGTTGCGGCCAACCCGAGTGCCACCATCGCCGGCAGGTCGATCGATGTCTGTATGGCCCGTGATTCGGATTCGATCATGTCGCGCACGACCGGTGGAAAGACCTCGATGGGGAACGGCTCGGGCGTGGCGTTGCCGATCATCTTGGGGTCGACAACGACGGCGCGCCCTTCCCGAAGGTCGCCGACGATGCGGTATTGCAGGCCGTCGTTGTGGGCTTCGATGAGCTTTCGGCCGACCTCCCGGTCGTACTCGGCACGCTCAGCGGCGTCCATGCCGGAGATTCGCAGCCGGTAGGCGTTGTGGTCGTCTGGGTGTAGCCGTGTGGCGACGACATCGAGCATCAGGTCATGGCGATCGTCGAATGGCTCGATGTCGAAGACCCCTCGGGCCTCCCGGCGCTGGAGCGCGCTCACGACGCCCCAGGGTCGACGACGCGCCGCCGTTCGGACTCCGTCGCCCCGCCCCAGATGCCCTTCTCGCCGTGCGTCACGGCGTGAGATTCGCACTCCCGTCGAACCGGGCAAGTCAGGCATATTGATTTTGCCATGCGCGCCTTGCGGCTGTCCCAGCTCCCTCGGGGTGGATACCACCACGACACGGGCTCGCCCTTACATGCGGCCTGGTCGGCCCACGCCCCCGGCAGCGGCGCGGGCGCCACAGGCAGGGGCACGTCGGGCCGGGGTGCCGTTGTGCGGTATGCGTCGGCGATCTTATCGGTGAGCGTCTTGGCGTGGATCACCCGACACCGACCACGGCGCGTCGCTCTTGTTCTGTGAGGCCGCCCCATACGCCGTATATTTCGGGGGCGCCCATGGCCCACGCCCGACATTCACGGCGCACCGGGCACGAGGCACAAACGGTCAGCGCCTCCATCTCGGATTGTCGTCGCTCCGGCGAGTCGTATGGGCCGGTCGGAAAGAAGTCGATGTCGCTGTCTTTGCAGGCGGCATCGTCCCGCCATTCGTTTGGCGGGGAGAATTCGGTGTGCATGTGTGGCGCCCTTTGTTGCTGTGTTGGTTTGGTTGCCGGCCCTCGGGCGGGCGCCCGGTGGTAGTCGGGGCCGACAAGGTCTTTGTCTATTGCTTGGTTAGAAGAAGCAGGTTCGGCAGATGATGCGAGGTTTTTGCTTTGCGCTACTCACGTCTTGCCGGTGCTGCGGTTTCATGATGTTCACGGTCTTGCCGCAGAAGTCGCATGGATGCTGCTCTGCGTTGTATGGAATTGTCATTGTCGATGCCTTTCGTTGCTGTATTTACTTGGGGTCAGTCACGTCTCCACCCATTTGGTGCCGGTGCAGGCGGTGGCGGTGTGGAGCCGGTGAAGGGCCTCAAGTCGACAGCGGGAGGATTCAACCGACGATCTGTGAACGGCGCCAGCCTCCTCGACCCAGTCGCATAGGCGGCAGAGCGCTCTCAGCTCATAGAAGTCGTCGCACCCCGTATACGGATAGACCTCGAGGATCATGGGCGGCTCGAACGTCACGTCTCCACCCATTCGGTGCCGGTCCACGTGCGGACGTGGCGCTCGCGCTTCCAGCCTCGCAGCTCCCTCAACTCGCCGTCCGACGGCATCACCCCAATCGGAACGTCTGTCCACCGTTCCGCGACCATCGTCGAGCCCTCGGCCAACTGATCCCATTTCCACCAGTTGGCGTAGTGCCACGGGTCATCATGGGTGTGCTCGGAGACCTGCGGCCAGTAGAGGGAAGGCTCGTGCATGAACTGGTCGCCGATGTCGGGGCGGGGCTCGAAGATGCGGACATGCCACTTGTCGGCCAGCGTCCAATCATCGGCGGTCATCGAAGCTCCATCCATTGCCCGCCCACGGCTGGCGCCATCCGATGCAAACGAGTGCCCGCCGCCACCCCAGAAGACTCAACCCTGCACACACGGCCCACAAGCTGATCGACATACTGCACATCGAACAGCTCACACAACCCTGCAAGCGTTTCGATCGGTAGCGCCGCACCCTGGGACCCGACCTCGAACTGGAAATACAGGTCGATCACTGGCACACCTAGACCACGGCCGTCAACGCCGACACGCGCAGACTCAATCCGACCGTTCTCAATCTGAGTAGTCACTGAAATTGCTCCCTTATTTCCTTGCGAGTCCGTCGTTCAACCATGTAGTCGTACGCAAGGACCAGGAGAAGCATGGCGGTCATCGCTGCGAACTCATGGCCCCGCTTCGCCATCTCAATGGGGACCCAGAACACGTTTGCAACCACAGCCCAGTATGCGACCCCCAGGAATGCATGCAGCCACTTCACGGGTCGACCCCCTGTGAGATGGCTTCGATTTCCCGTGCCGCTTCCTGCATGACTTCCGGCAAAGTTTGGACGTGCACACGCGGCGCGGGTCGTTCAAACTCGTACGACATGTCGTAAAGGTCCCTGGCGTACAAGTCGAGGGCCTCATCGATCGCTTCACGTGCCGAGGATGCCCCTACCGGTCCGAGTGTTCCTGCAGGCGTAACGACCTGGCACTCCCATTCACAGTGGCGATGCCGCTCAAGGTGGATCTGAAGCTTCACGTCCCGTACTCCGCGACTGCACGGTCGAGCGCATCGCTCACCGACATCTCGCATGTGTACCGGACCGCTTGCGCCATACCCTTCGCCCGAAGATGCTCGGGCATGGACTCGGCGGCGGGTATGCCGAGATCAACAAACAGTGCGCCAGCGTCATCCCAAGCGAAGCCCATGGCCTTTGAAGCGACGACCTTGGCCCACTCCATGAATCCGTCGCTATCCCACTCCGCCTCACCCGTCAGCGTGGCGGAGACCCCGGCGATGCACATGACCGCCCCGCACTCGCCCATCACCCCATAGAAGGCCATGTCGAACCCGGTCGGGTTTGCTTCGATCCAGTCGGCCACCTCATGACGGTGGGCCAGTTGTTCAGGTGTCGGTGTCATTCTTTCTCTTCTTGCTCGACTGCTTCCATGTATCGGTCAACGGCTTGGATGTACTTCGCCACCTGCGGAAGATGGGCGAGCTTTCCCAGCTCGCGCTCGGCGACACCAAGTAATGCGGCTGCCTCCATGGACTTGGTCATCTTCTTCACTGTCATTCGGTTTCTCCTTCGAGTTCTTCGAGGATCTCGATCCCGTTGCTCGGCGCTAATAGCACATTGCCGGACGCGATCCGGTGAAGCGCCTCCCAGTCCCATTCGATCGCATCGCCGAGCGGGTCGTCGCTGGAGTAGACGGCATCCATGCATGCATCCTCGAAAGGGGTCGAATCGAACACCCCGTTCGACACATTCGGTTCGGCGTCGGTTTCCACTTCGACCACGACCGTTCCGGCAATCGGGACGGACACAACATACTTTTTCTTGCTCATTCGGTTTCTCCGTTCTTCCATCCTTCGATGATGTCGCTCATGACGCCAGCCATTCGGTAATCGGCGGCATCCCTGCCTCGACCCAATCAGCGATCTCGGTAAGCGACTTGCCGTACTTGTCGTTGAGTTCGGCGGCATCAAAGGCCTGCCGCACCGTCATCCAGTCGGGGCGATGCGGATGAAGCGTGTTGGGGGCGACCGGCACGCCCCGCATAAACCAGAGGTCCGAGGAGCAGTAGCCCCACCCATCAGGGTCTTGCTCATCACACAGATGCCCGAGGCAGCACATCGCCTCCGGGTCGTCGTAGCCCCGCAGCACCCCCCGGGTCTGCTTGCGGCCGGGTTCTCGCAGCCGCTCGATCCACCGTTCACGGGTCACCGTGATCCTCTGATCGCTCACGACTCCACCTCCTCGCATGCATGGGCAAAGGCGAAATCGATCGCCTTACGCCACGTCGAGAAGTACCGCCACGTCGAGCCCCCGTACGCGCGAGTCGTCGCATCAACCCACGATTGATGCACTACCCAGTTGTTGCCGGGGATTCGGTGGGGGCTCGTGACCTTGCTGACGGACGCAAGGTGGACAGTGTCAGACCTCATGTCTCCAGCCCCTTGAGTAGGTCGAGAATCGACGAAGGGACCGCTATTTCCGGATCGTCTTCATCGAAATCGATGCGCAGGTCGTGCAGTTGGTCAGCGAGGTTGCACCTCAGCCATACAGCTTGCGACTGAGTGAGCTTCAGGAAGGTTGTCGGCTCGCTCATGCCTCCACCTCCTCAGGGGGATCGCAACGGACAAAGTTCCCTAAGCTCGACCATGAGTCCGCTTTTCCCTTCCCGTCGACGAGCTGCCACCTTCCGAAGCGATTACCGATCACGAGCAGGGACCGGGCATCGGCAACATCGCGCCGCTGCACCCAGTCGCCGACCTGGATGGGCCGCTCCGGCAGGGGACCCCGCAGCTCGACAGGCCACCACTCGTGCCACTCTTTGGCAGGGGTCAGCTCGTCGACGCGGTAATAGAGGTAAACGTGGTCATCATGCCCTATGCACCAAACGTAGATGCCGCCTCCCTCAATCGCCCCAAAGGGGACAATCACCTCGTCGCCCTCGTCGGTGATGTACGGGCCGGGAGTCAAATGCTCGGTCATGCTGCGTCCTCTTCTGCGAAATAGTCATGGGCTGGCACGGCGGTTGTCCAAGTGCGCCACACCTCGTCGGGTCGGTATCCACACCGGACTGCCCACGCATCGGCACGGTCACCCGATAGCGCCGTCCGGGTGTCGATCATGCGGCGCAGGTGCGTGTCGGTCACGCCGACAAGTTCGGCGGTGATGAGCGCCGTGTGTTCCCGTTGGTCCGGGGCGAGCCTTTGGCGCACCCGCTCAACCAGTGCGGTCAGCGGAAAGGTCGCCCCGGGTGCGACGGCGATCTCTTGCGGCCGAATACCGACATGACGTCGAGCGGCTTCGCAGAACAGGGAGAGCTGGGGGTCGGGCTTGGTTGGTGTCATGCTGCGTCCTCCTCGTCAAAGAGCTTTGGTAGGTCACGCAATCGGATGGCCTCGTCGAGGTTCTTGATCGCCACCGACCAGTAGGACGGCTTCAGTTCACACCCAATGAACTTGCGATGCGCCTTAATTGACTCGTAACCCTCGGACCCAATGCCGGCAAACGGGCTAAGTACAGTGTCGCCACGGTTGCTCCACAACTTGACGGCCCGCTCAATAAGTCCGAGCTGCAATGGGCAGATATGGCGCTCGTCTCGATCCGACTTCGCAACGGCCGTATTCAGGGTGTCGGATTCCCGAATGTCGTACCAGATTGGTCGAGCCCACTCGATCCATGTGTCGTTGTCGCAGTCGGGCTTAATGGGCACCTCGTTCTCGCCCGGCTTACGGAAAATCAGCAGGTAGTCGGCGAGCGCCGGGCGACTCATGGACGAGTCCTTGTTCAGTGTCACGAACATCAGCGATGTCGCCTTGGTGCGGATCGCCTGAGCCTGGGGGTCTTTATCGATGGTGACTTCGCCGTGGAAGATCCAACCGTTATCTACGTGGGCCTCAATGAGGTCGCCACGGAAGTCGTGAAGCCCGATGGCGCCGTCCTTCCATTTCTGGGTGGCGAGTTGCTGACAATGGACCGCAATCAATCGCCCCGGCTTGATCACTCGCAGGAGTTCTCGGACGATGAATCCATAGTGTTCGGCGAACTCGTCGTGGTTGGCAGAGTTGCCTAGGTCGCGGTCCGAGGGTGAGTAGGTGAAGAGGCTCGCAAAGGGCGGCGAGTACACGGAGAAGTCGACGGAGTTGTCGGGAATCTCGGCGAGTCGTTCGCACGAGTCGCCGAGCATTAGTCGGTAAGAATCGGTTTCGGCGATGTCTTCGACGTATGGCTGTGCGTCATGCATGGGAAAGTTCCTTCTGGGGTAGCGGCACCGTGCAGTGCCTAACGAGGTATTCGGTAGTTGCGGAAGTCTCCGATTCCTTGCGCCGCACGTTGTCGACGATCTGGGTTTCAAGGTCCGATGTCACGATATGAACGTCGACGGGCATTGTTTGGCCGAACCGCCAGCACCGCCGGATTGCTTGGTAGTACTGCTCGAACGAGTCCCCAATGCCAAGAAAGATCATCCGGTGAGCGTTCTGGAAATTCATCCCGAACCCGGCGATAGACACCTTCGTCACGAGGGTTCGGATTTGCCCGGCCTTGAATTGGTCGAAGGCGTCGACCTTGTGCTCTGGATTCCACGAGCCTTCAACATTCACTGCGCCGTCAACGGCCTCGGCAATTGCCGAGGCCTCGTCGTTGAGGCCGCACCAGATGATCCATTGGCCATCCGGCGATGACGCCACTAGCTCGGCAGCTCTGGCCACTCGGGATTGGGCTGTTGAGCGGCGCAGCTTCGCGCGGTCGGACACGCCGCCGATCGTCGTTGCAAACAGTTGGCCGTCGGGTGCGTCCAACTGGTTCTCGACAATCTGGCTACGGATATTCAGCGGCGGCAATTCGTACTGAGCGCCATCGCCACCAATGTCCTCCGGCGATCGCACGGCAACCGCCCACCCTGCCATCCATCGGTGCATCTCTTCCTCGGCGTGCCCCTTGATGCGCCATCCGTCCTGGTCGTGAACGAAATAGGCGGCAAGCATCTCGTTGCGAGGCATGCGTCCAAGAAACTCGGCATGGTTCGTCAGCTCGGTCACATCATTCGGCGCAGGGGTGGCCGTGCACGCCAGCCGAAAGGCCGTGGAAGCCCATTGGTCGACGAGCTGGTTTCTCGTAGATCCAGTGTGATTCTTGAGGATGCTCGACTCATCGAGAACTATGCCGGCGAAATGGGCGGCGTCGAAGTGTTCCACCATTTCGTAGTTGGTGATCCACACGTCGGCATCGAGTGACGCCATGACGTCGTCCATTGACCGACAAACCACGGCATTCATGTCGATCTTGCGCGCCTCGTCGGCCGTCTGCTTGGCAACGGAAAGCGGCGCAAGGATGAGCGCGGGCCCGGGGACATGCCGAGACCATTCGAGTTGCATCAGCGTCTTACCAAGCCCGCAGTCGGCAAATATTGCGGTTCGGGCGCGCTGAAGTGACCATGCGACGATGCGACGCTGCCACTCGTGAAGGAATGAATCGAGTGCGTCGGGATCGACGTCGACTCCATCGGGCACCACGGATGCTCTTTTGTTATTCAGGAAGTCGGCATAACTCATCGATGCTCCACCTCCATGAATCGATGCTGGATCAAGCGGGTTGTCATTTGGTTTGTCGATGCTTTCCGTCCACCCCGGGAGCCGACACGATGCGAGCGTGCCGACTCCCGGGCGAGGTCATGGTTTGGGCTTAGAACGGGTCTTCGGAGAAGTGTTCGGCGACAGCAGCGGCCGACATGGCGGGCTCGGGGCTCGACACGGTGGGCGTGTTCTGGAAGCCGTTCCAGATCTCCTCGCATGCATCGGTGTACTTCTGCTTCTCCTCGGGCTTGGCCCGACGGATGTCCGACGTGTGGATCTTTCGGTCGTTGTATCGGGGGTTCGATGCAGGCTCGGTGCGGTCGAATCGATACCGAAAGATGTCGGCCAGTTCAACGCCGCCAGCGTCGCGTTCGGCGTCCTTGTACCGGCCCTGGTTGCCTTGCTTGCCACCTGAAACAAAGATGGCCACCTCCATGCCTGGCTCAAGGGCGACTTCTTCGCCACCCATGCGTCCGACTGCCGACCCTTCGACGGCGTGCACGATGCCGACGATGCGGGTCTGGGTGACAGGATTCCCATCGTCCCATCGCTTGACCTCGTTCGTCTCGTAGTCACGCTCCTCGATAGACCTGTCGACGTGGCCAATGGAGATGACGACGGAATCGCCGACCTCGTTCAGCTTCACGTAGGGCCTTCTTGCACCTGCTGGTTCTGGGCTGCTGATTTGCATTGCTTACTCCTGCTTTCTTCTGGTTTGTTTTCCGCTTAGGCGGCTTGCGTGTAGACGACAGCGGCGAGTGTCGGGTCGCCTGCGACTTGTTCAGTGGACCGGGGTCGGTCGAGTTGGTGACTGTCGGCGGCGTCACGTCCCGCTTGCACCACGGCCTTCTTGGAGCCGTGCCGGTCGATGAGCCGAGTGACAGTGTCGGGCACGGGTCGAACCTCGCCGTCGGTCAGCTCGAGTACGCCGTCGGCGATCGCTTCGAGCATCGCCATCGCCCGTTCAGCCGCCCGCTCTTGTAGGTAGTCGACGCCGTCGGTGTCACCCGATGAGGCGACGGCACAGACGTCGGCGAGTCGGCGCTCCAGCTCGCTAGCGTCGACATCGGGCCAGGTGTCTTCGGCTTGGCGGGCGATTGGCATGGCCCGTTCTGCGGCGACGCGCTCGAAGTATTTGAGCCGGTCGAATAGGTACGTCAGGTGTCGTTCTCGGACGGCCTTGGTCCTCAAGTTCGGCACGCCAAAGCGCTTGCAGGTGGCTTCGAACTCGAAAGATAGGTCGGGTGGAAGTTCGGACATGCGCACGCCGACCCGGTCGGCTTCGGTGTCGTTCCACCATTCCGGGGTCGTGCCAATCTTGCTTTCGATTCCGTGAACGGTGCTCATGATTGCGTCGATCTGCTCGTGTGTTGTTGCGGTGTTGAGGTTCTGTTGTCGGCTGCCCATAAGGGTGCGCAGCTCGTCTCGTGCTTCGTTGGTGAAGCTGGCGATCACGTCTCGTGCCGATTGGCGGCGTGTGTCGAGTAGCGACGCGGTCGGTTCGGGAATGGCTGGCCGTATTGCGGCGTAACCTGCGGTGCGCGCCCGGTGGTCGAGGTCGACGAGCGCAATGCATTCGACGAATAGGTCGAAGTGTTCGGGCGCGGCGTTGATCGGTACAAGCTCGTGCCGGTCGCCCCTGATCCAGATCACGGCGCACCCGTCGACGTCGGGGATTTCGACTCGTTCCCATTCGTCGGCGTCGTTGAGTATCAGCCCATAGTCGGCGTACCGGTATGCGGCGAGCTGCAATGCGACGTGCGGCGAGATGTCTCGGGACGTCTTCACGTCGGCAAGGCGCAGCCCTACCCCGCCACCGAACTCGGCGATGGCGTCGAGGGTCCCGGCGTAGCCGTGTCGATCAGAGAAGACGGTCATCTCTTGACGGACAAACCTGGGCTGCCACGCCGTCATGAACTTGCACGCCGATTGTGCGAACTGCATGGCGTCGGGGATGTCCAGCGGCGGGATCACGTCGGTTGCACACGTGCGCCCGGTCTCGAACAGGTCGTGGATGAAGTCGCCACGACGTCCGGCCCGTTCAAGCACGTCACGGGGGACGCCGTGCGGTCCGCTCGGGAGCTGGCCCATGATCGTCGTGACGCTGATGTAGTCGTTGCGTCCGTTGAGGGGGTTGGCGTAGCGCCGCCCCCCGTCGTCGGCCGTCGTGGCCAGTGGTGGCGCGGTCATGCGTTGGCCTGACGCTCGGTGAGGTGGTCATCCATGCGGGTGACAAGTCCGTCGAGGGTCTCACGGCGGCGCCTCGCCGCCATCGTCTCGGTGGTGGCGTTCTGATTGGCCTGCCACAGCTCCTCAAAGAGGCCACCGAAGATTGCGTCGACCTCGGCCTCGGTGATGTGGAATCCACTCACGCCGCCACCTCCGGATCGAAACCCGAAGGCCACACCGTCGACAGGGACCAAATTGCCCCGGAGAGGTTCGCCCCGGAGAGGTGTGCCCCGGAGAGGTGTGCCCCGGAGAGGTGTGCCCCGGAGAGGTGTGCCCCGGAGAGGT
>JAHDDK010000007.1:40776-46183 GCA_020629375.1 Acidimicrobiales bacterium | reverse complement strand
CCCGGAGAGGTCCGACCCGGAGAGGCGCGCCCCGGAGAGGTCCGACCCGGAGAGGTCCGACCCGGAGAGGTCCGACCCGGAGAGGCGCGCCCCGGAGAGGTCCGACCCGGAGAGGTCCGCTTCCAGCGGCACAGACTCTAATGCCCCCAGAAGGCCGTCGACGGTCTTGCCAGCCATATGCGACACCAGGACCGCCCACGCCGCCGACCGCCCAGACGTGCCCACAATCAGTGGACCGACCTCAACCACGAGGCGCCGTCTAGACTTCTCCGTCGAATATGTGTCGTCGTTGATTCGATGCACCGCCCTGGCGACGATCGGATGCACGCAGTCCGGCGTGTCCGTCCATTCACCGTCGATCGCCATACCGATCAAGTCCATGGCACACGCTGACTCGCCGTCTTCGTGATGGCCTGAAGCGAGTTCAATGTTGTCGAGCAGTTCGGCGATGCGGGCTTCGGGCCATTCGATGATGCCGCTCACGCCGCCACCTCCTCGGCGTCGACGTCCTCGATGGGCACGAGGCGCACGGACGGCGACGACCATTCGAGGGTCTGGTACCGATCCAGGTCGAGACCGAGCAGCGTTGCGCCGGTCTTCTTCGGACGCACGCTCGGCGACATCGGCACAAGGTCGGGCAACAGTCGGGCCACGCCTTCGGCGAGCGTCTCGACCTCGCCGGTCTCCTCGTTGATCAGCCGGGCCGAGTCGATCGCACGGATGGCGGCGGGTAGCGCCAGCGGCCAGTCGGTGGTGACCTTCGACGGTCGTGGTTTTACGACGGCCTCGTGGGTGTCACCGTAGACGCTGCCCGACCCGTCAGCGGCGTGCACGATCTCGCCGTCGAGGATGGAGATGATCGTGGCAAGGTTGGACTTCAGCTCGTCGGCGAAGGCCCGAGCGTCGACCAGCTCGCTCCGGTGGGCGGTGTCGAGGTCGTCGACCTCGGCGAGCATCTCGGCCATCTCAAATAGCCGGTCTGCCAGTTTGCGGGTCTTCATTGGTTGCCTCCAATGGCGTCGATGGTGTTGGTGAGTCGTTTGATTGCGTTGTCGATGGCGTCGTCGTTGCAGTCCACTGATGCAAGGTCGACCATGACCTCGCCGATGACTTGCATGACGTAGCGAGTGGCGTCAGCCTCGTCGGTGCGCCCGATGACGACCCCGGTCTTGAGGTGCTCGATGGCGTCGGCGTAACCTCGCCAGTAGCTCGCCTCTCGTGGCTTGGTCTGCGCAATGCGCAGCGCTGCCACTTGCGCCGTGAGGATGTCGTAGCTCTTGGTCACGACACGATCACCTTCGTGATGAACGGCGGCCGCAAAAGGGTCTGACGGCGAGCCTCCGAGGCCCTGACGTACGCCCCTTCAAGGAGTCCGCAGTGTCGGATCAGCTCCGAATAGTCATCCCACGGGAGCGCGGGCAGGATGCCGTACACGTGCCAGTTGGTCGTCGATGGCGCAGCCGTCAGGGAGTCAATTGGGACCTCAAGCGCCCGCGCCGTCGACTCTAGTATCCATGTTTCGTCGTAAAGAGATCTCGCAAGGTCCACGTCGAGGGCTGGACGGTGAAGCCCGTCGGAGCAAAGCGAGCTGATGAGGTTGAACGTGTGCGTGGCGTCTGGTTCGAGCAGTGGCCCGCCTTGCTGAACGCTTCCGTTGTCGTATGTACCCCTCTCGACGGCTTCGGCCATGGCCTTGGTCATCTTGTTTTGAATGACGTAGGGGTCAAGCTTCGGGTTGTAGTAGAGGACACGATGGACGCCTTCAGGCATCTTGTGGCCGTCCGGGGTGCGTTGCGCCGTGAGGATGTCGTAGCTCTTGGTCACGTCTGCCCTTGGTGCGTACAGCCACAGAAGCGGCACGGCGCCGAGATCATGGGCGCATGGTCGAACACGTCGTGACCTTCGATTGCGTGGCCGATCTCGTCGGACCATTCCCGCCACGAGTCGTCGTGGAACTGACTGCGGTCGACGTTGGGGACTTCTTGCCAGGCGAGCGGGCGTGTCGGTGATGTAGTTGTCATGGGGTAGGGTTTTCCTTGGCTTACCGTTGGTTGTTCGTTGCTGTGCGATCTGCGAGATAGGTCAAAGTCGCCCCCCGGTCGTGTCGATGCGCCGGGGGGTGACGTCGTTTAGGCGAAGTGTGCGGCGAGGTGTAGCGCTGCCCAGAAGATGAGCGCGCACGTCACCACGCAGGCGATGACGGCGAGCAGTGACTCGTCTTGGTCGTGCATCACAGCCCCTCGAACGGGTCGGCGGGCTCGGTCCGTTCGGCGGCATGCTCGAAGTAGGCGATCACGGCGTGACGCTCTTCGTCGGCGACGAGGTAGGGAATGTGGTACGCCTGGGCGAGGGCAAACCACCACCCCGAGTCGTCGAACAAGGCATCGAGTCCGATCGCCAGGTCTTCGTCTGACTGGACTGACGGCAGCAGGTGCGGGAACTCTCGAATCGCCAAGCGGATGGCGTTGAGGGTGGCCAGGATGCGGACGTCGAAATGGCCCTGACGTTCGATGGCGTCGCCCCAATCGATGGGGGTGGTTGTCAGTGTCACGCGGCCTCCGCATCGAGGTAGGCGTCAATTGCGTCTTGCGTGATGAACTGCATGGAGCGCTTTGTCACTCGGGGCTGTCCCGCAATCACTCCCGCATTGACGAGCTTGCGCACCTGGTAGGCCGAGATGCCGAGCTGCAGGGATGCCTCGGCCACGGTCAACAGGCGCCTGTTTCGTGTGGTGGTGTTCGTTGCCATGAATCAAGTTGTACATGGATTCTCAATCTTTGTCAAGGATTTCATAGATTGCACACGATTAGACAAGTTCGGACTGGACCCTTTAGTCGTAGATGTTGCGTCCCGGCGGCAAGCGGTGCGACAATCCACGCATGACAGGCAAGTCCAAGCCGGCGGGATTTACGGACGAAGAGGCGAAAGCCTTACGACTTCAGGTCGGCAGTGCGCTGGACCGCGTCCGAAGAGACGTCGGCATGACCCAAGAAGAGTTAGGCGCACTGACGGGCAAGAAGGGCGCCGCCGTCTCGGCCAACACGAGAGACGGCATCGAGTCCGTGGTGTTGCTGGCCGAGTACGAAGCCGCACTAGGCGTGCCCCGTGGAACGATCCTCATGCGCTCAGGTATCATCTCCACGATGCCCGAGACGGCAGACGCCATCAGGGGCGACGCACGACTCACGCCACAACAAGTGACGTTTGTCGTGTCGGCCCTCGAGATGTGCCTCCAGGGCGAACCCTAAGCGTCGACCGTTTCCCGGGTCGACTCAAGCCACGCACGCCCCTCGTCGGTAGTTTGCGTCCACTGGTTGCGGCGGCGCTCGATCAACGCCGGGGCAAGCTTCGAGGCGCTGGCTATCTCGTCGTCAGTGAGCCCAGCCGCGAAGGCGTCGAATATCATCGCAGCTTGGGTATCGCAGAGCCTTGTGTGATGCTCGACGGCCATGTCGATGAGGTTGGCCTGTTCGGTGAGGTTGGCGGTGTGGTCGGTCATGGCGGCGATAGTGCCGTGTTGGTCGGACATGTCGTCTTTCGGTTGTTCGTTGCTGTGTGGACGTCAGGTCTAGCCGTGCCGAGTGACAGTGGGTAAGTGCAAGCGGTGGTATTGGGTTGGATTGCCTAGCGTCAGGTCGCCAGACCTGACATCACCGCCGCTGCCCGAGTAGCAGCATCGTCGGTCGCTTCGGCGTAGACGTCGAGGGTCATCTTCGGGGATGCATGACCCAGCACTGAGGCCACGGCGACAGCGTCGAGCCCGGCGCGCATGAGCTGCGTTGCCACCATGTGGCGCAGCTCGCCCGCCTTGACGCCGGTCGAGGTGATCCAATGTCCGGCCGTGTCGGGCCTCCACGGCACCTCGCCCAGTCCGTGACGGGACCACACATAGTTTGTCTCGGCGAAGTCGTTGTACTCATGCGCCAAGCACGCCTCGATCTGCATGCGACGGCGCCGCTCGAGTGCCCGTGCGACTTCGGCGTCACCGACCACGGTGCGCACGGCGTGCGTCTTCGTGTCTTTCGTGAACACGTCGCCGCGCACTACGGACAGGGTGGCAGTGATCCGCAGGCGAACCGCGCTAGTGCCGATGTCGACGTCTGACCAGCGCAAGGCAAGCGCTTCGGACTTGCGCACGCCGGTCGAGCCAATGACGAGGAGCAGCGCAGCAAGGCCGTCACGGACCTCGTCGGCCCCCTCGATGGCCTTTCGCCAATCCTCGGGACGTGTCGCCGTGACGGTGGTGCGCCGAGCCCGTGGCACGTTCTGGCACGATGCGGCCGGGTTGGATCCGATAAACCCCATGGCAACCGACCATCGAAGCGTCGAATGCACGAGCGAGTGCGTGCGCCGGATGGTCGTGTCGCCAACCGTGTCGGACATGTCGAGATAGTGCCGGTCGATGGCGTACGTGGTCAGTCGATGTAGCGCCGCACGGCCGACCGGGTGCGGCGCAATCCACCGATCGAGTAGCCCTCGGTATTCCTGCGTCGTCTTCCGGGCTCGCTTGCGTGCGCCATTGTCGATGAACAGTGCGACGACGTCGGCCAGTGGCAGGCGTCGTCCGTCGACGTCGACCCGGCCAACCTGGGCCATGAGGTCGGCCTCGGCGGCGGCAATCTCGGCAGGCGACGCCGTGGCGGGCAAGGTTGCCCGCAAGGTCTTGCGTCGCCCGTCCGGTCCCATGCCAGCGTGGACGCGGATGCGCCACGATCCAGACGGAAGTCGGTCAACGGGCATCTAGGCGGACTCGAAGTCCCCAACATCCGCAAGCTGGCGAGCTAGCCGGCGGACTTCATCACGCACGTAGCCGACAGTCCTGTAAGTGTCTCCGATTAAGGGGCGGGCAAGCTCCTCGTCGACTTCGCGGATGGCGGAGAGAGTGGCCGGGGAAATGTCACCAGCATGGGCACAGTCGAACCCAAACCACCACACTTTGTCACTTCGGCCGGGTGCCGGAACGTGACATATGTGCCTTGACTCGTCGGCGACTTCGGCGCACGGGGCCGAGTAGTTGATGTCGCCGTGAGCGTAGATGGCGCCACACTCGTCATGATGGACGCCGTGCAGTGGATGCCCCGACTCAACGCCGACATACCCGCACAGGGCGCCAAACGGACCCCGGACAATCAGGCACGCCATGCCCGTGTCTTCGTCGTACCACTGGATTTTGTCGGGTTCGTGCTGCCATGGACCGCGACCCCAGTCGTCCTTGGGGACGGTGGTCCATGTTTTCGTTGTGTCGATGCTCATGCACGCAACCGTAGCCAGAGACTCAAGCTCTGGCTACGTTCGGTGTCACGCTCGTGTCACGAATCCGGCTCTCGCCCTAACGACTTCGTTGATTTTTCAAGCTCCGGGGGTGGGGCTCGAACCCACGACCCACTGATTAACAGTCAGTTGCTCT
>JAHDDK010000007.1:0-40676 GCA_020629375.1 Acidimicrobiales bacterium | reverse complement strand
AGCAGGCGACTCATAATCGCTCGGTCGTGGGTTCAATTCCCACCGGGCCCACGTATCGAGCTGCGCTCGAACCCGAGTTTCGGGCTCCGCCCAAAAACTCGCACCCACCTCAACCTGAGTTCAGCAACGCCGCCACAAGCTCGCTCCAACTCAACCCGAGGTCAAGACGAGAGACTCAATCGACGAGATAGCTCTTGAGGTGCTCGCTGCGCTGCGGGTGGCGAAGCTTGGCCAGCGTCTTTGATTCGATCTGGCGGATGCGCTCGCGGGTGACCCCAAAGGTTCGGCCGACCTCTTCGAGGGTGCGCGGGCGACCGTCGTCGAGGCCGAATCGGAGCCGCACGACTTCTTGCTCGCGTTCGCTCAGGAGCCCGAGGACTTTGCCAACCTCGTCCTTGAGCATCACCCGAGTCGCTTCATCACTCGGACGCCGAGCTTGAGAATCCTCGACGAAGTCGGCGAGCGATGTGTCGTCCTCGGCACCGACAGGGGTGTCGAGCGACAGTGGATCCTGAGCGATCTTCAGCAGTTCCTCAACACGCTGTGCCGTGAGGTCACACGTCGCGGCGAGTTCGTCCATCGTCGGCTCTCGTCCGTACTCCTGCGTCAGTCGACGCTGCTCACGGCGTACCCGGCTCATCACCTCGACCATGTGGACCGGAATCCGGATGGTGCGCGCCTGATCGGCGATCGCCCTCGTGATCGCCTGACGAATCCACCACGTCGCATACGTCGAGAACTTGAAGCCCTTCTGATGATCGAACTTCTCGACGGCCCGCATCAGACCGAGGTTGCCTTCCTGGATCAGGTCGAGAAGCGGGATCCCTCGACCGGAGTATCGCTTGGCAATCGACACGACCAAGCGCAGGTTGGCTTGAGTCAGATCATTCTTGGCCGCGTCGCCCATCCGGACGTGGCGTTCGAGCAGCGAGCGACGACCGGCATCCATCGAGTCGTAGGTCTCTGCCGCATGATGAAGCGCCAGCTCTTCTTCGGCCTTCATACCTCGAGCAACCCGTTCGGCGAGGCGAACCTCTTCTTCGGTGGTCAGAAGCGGGACGCGCCCGATCTCCTTCAGGTACACCCGGGTCGAATCGGTCGACCGGGTAGCGCGATCCGCACTCAGGGCATGGACGCGCTCCCGTCGTTGGCGGCGTTCGCCGACCTCATCGCTCTCGATGGGCGCCGGATCGCTCATGAGGGCTCCCCGATCTCTTGTGGAGACAGCTGCACAGCAATCCAATCGGCGAGCGGAACCAACTCATTGAGGTCGCCGACCGGCTCGCGCAGCTCACTCGCCCATTGGCGGAGGAACCGGATGTCGGACGCAAGTTCGGCCGGATCGCCTCCGGACCGGAGCTGCCCGTCGAGATCGTCGGCCAACCGGTCGGCGGACAGTCCGAGAAAGCGCGTCAGCACGGCGAAGTCATCAAGATCATCATCGGGGACCGCCGCGAGCTCCACGAGCAGATTCCCCTCATCTGCGCCGAGCATGTCCACAGCTTCGCGCACGTTGGCGGCACTGCGCACGGCATCGAACACGGCCCGTCGCATCGGCAGCGAAAACATCTCGGCCACGAGCAAGTCGTGCGCCCACTCGTTTCCTTCGACGACCAACCGAAGGGCCTGATCCTCGATGTGATCGGTACCCATCCTCACCGGGGCCGACACCGCTGGTCCGGATGCCACAGGGCGTCGCTGTGGTCCGGTCAGCATGGCCCTGAGCGAGTCGGCGGGGACTCGGCATCGGTCGGCGACATCCATGACGTATTGATCGCGTACGAGCTGGTTGGGATGTTGACGGACGAGACCCATCACCGCCTCGGCAGCACGCGCCCGATGTTCGTTCGTGTCGAGGGAATGGCGAGCGAACTCGCGGTCGATCCGAAACTCGAGGAAGGCTTTGGCGCCGCTGACCGCAGCGACGAGTCGTTCGGGGTCCGAGCGCGAGAGGTCATCAGGGTCAACGCCCGTGGGGAGGTCCGCGACGGCAATCTCCATTTCGTACTTCTGCTCCCACTCATAGACGCGCTCGGCAGCAGCCTTGCCGGCGTCGTCAGCGTCGAAGGCGAGCACGAGCCGTTTGGTGAACCGGTTGAGCAACTTGAGGTGATCGTCGGTGAGCGCTGTACCGCACGTCGCCACGGCCGTCTTGACGCCCGCTCGGGCGAATCCGATCACATCGGTGTATCCCTCGCAGATCACCGCTTCACCCGACGACACCACGTGTTCCTTCGCCCAATTGAGCCCATAGAGGATGCGGCTCTTCGAGTACACCGCACACTCCTGGGAGTTGATGTACTTCGCTCCTTCTCCCCCGGGGAGCAGCCGACCACCAAACCCGACGGCGTCGCCTCGCTCATCGAACACCGGAAAGACAATGCGGCCGCGCTGCCAGTCCATCTGTTTGCCGATCGAGTTGATTTTCCCGAGGCCCGAGTCGACGAGGTCCTTGTCGCTGAGGCGCAGCTGACGCGACAGCGCGTCCCACGAGTCCGGAGCGAAGCCGACCTTGTAGGTGCGCACCAGATCCCCGTCGAAGCCGCGGGTCCGGAGATAGCCGCGCGCCTCCCCTGCGTCGCCGCTCGACAAAAGCCAATCGTGGTAGGTGTCTGCCGCCTTTGCGACATGACCCACGAGGATCTTCTTGCGGCTCCGAACCGCGCCCTCGCCCGCATCGGTGTAGCGCACCTGGATTCCAGCACGCCGAGCGAGCGCCTCAATCGCACCAGGGAAATCGAGGTGCTCCATCTCGCGGACGAAGGTGATCGCATCACCGGATTCCTTGCACCCAAAGCAGTGGTAGAAGCCCTCTTCGGCGTTGACTGAGAACGACGGGGTCTTCTCGGTGTGGAAGGGGCACAGACCGACCTGACGGCGCCCGACGCGCTTGAGCTGGGTGTGCTCCGAGATCAGTTTGACGATGTCGGTCGCCTGCCTGACTCGCTCGACGTCTTCGTCGACGATCCCCATGGGTCGAACCTAGTCGGACGGTCTGCGAACCGGCACGGTGGGATCCGGGGAGCGCCCCCGGCTCAGAAGCCGATCCTCGCCACGATCTCGAGGTCGTCGTACAACTCGCCCGTCGGTTCGAATCCACAACGTCGATACAGGGGCTCCGGCGAACCGACTCCGGGCACGTACGACACTTCGATGCCGGGTGCGCCCCACGTGCGCGCCTGTTCGATGGCCATCAGTACCGTGGCCATGCCGATGCCCCGGCCTTGATGGTCGCGGTCGATCGACAATCGCCACAGCGATGCGTCGGGCAGCGCAGCCGAAGGCTCGGCCAACATCACGAACCCGACCAGTTCGTCGTCGGCGACGATCATCCGTGGCCAGGCCACTTCGGGCTCGTCCCGGTAGGTCGGCGGAAAGCCGGCCTGTGCGAGCGACACCATCATGGGTGATACGAAGCGCTCCTGTGTCTTGTGCAGGCGAAGGCCATGAAGCGCTCGAAGTCTCTTCGGGTCGGGTTCGATGAATTCGAGCACGTCCGGACGCGTCCTTGAGCGGTTGTTCCACCGCGCCCACCGTTCGGGCGTCAGTCCGTAGATCCATCCGTCGCTACACACGTCGCCGACCCAGTAGCTGTTGCGGGTGTGTCCTTCAAAATCGAAACCACATCGTTCGACGACCCGGGCAGACCGCAGATTGTCCGGATGAAGGTTCGCCTCAACCCGGTTCACGCGAGCGTCGTCGAAGAGCCAGGTGAGCAGACGATGGAGGGCTTCGGTCGCGAATCCCTTGCCCCATGCTGATCGAACGAACGTGTAGCCGACCTCCGCCGCTCTCCCACCCCAGTGGAGTCGCAGCGCCAGATCCCCGATGACGTCGCCATCGTGTTCGACGCTCAGCTGCCACCAGCTATCCACCGGCGGCTCAGAATCCTCGGCGACGGCCGTGAGCAACGCCCGGCCGCCCTCCACCGCATAGGGCGACGCCCACGACTGATACTCCGCCAGCTCCGCTTCGTTCCGACGAGCGACGAGCGCATCGAGATCCCGTAGTTCGGCACGCCGAATGACCAGCCGGTTCGTGATGAGCGGTCCGAACATCGTGAATCTCTCCCGTCCCTGTTCACTGCTGGCGTCGGCTGCGACTCCAACGTTCGGGCGTAATGAGAGGGTCTGACCCTCTCATTACACGGAGCGAAACTCTACGGGAGCCGCTCGGCGAGGTAACCGTCGAGCTGATCGAGCGACACGCGGTCCTGACCCATCGAATCGCGATCGCGCACGGTCACCGCCCGGTCCTCGAGCGTGTCGAAGTCGACGGTGACGCAGAATGGGGTACCGATCTCGTCTTGGCGCCGATAGCGGCGGCCGATGGCTTGCGTCTCGTCGTAGTCACACATCCAGCGGGTCTTCAGCTGGTCGAACACCTCGAGCGCCGTCGGCGTGAGCGTGTCCTTCTTCGACAAGGGCAGCACGGCGACCTTGTACGGCGCGAGCCGAGGGTCGAGGCGGAGCACCGTGCGCGTGTCGTCGTTGACCACCTCTTCGTCATAGGCCGCAAGCAAGAACGCGAATGCGGTTCGGGTTGCGCCAGCTGCCGGCTCGATCACATGCGGAATCCATCGCTCGTTCGCCTGCTGATCGAAGTACTCGATCCGCTCCCCCGAGTGCTCTTTGTGCTGGTTGAGGTCGTAGTCGCCGCGATTGGCGATGCCTTCGAGCTCGTCCCAGCCCCACGGAAACAGGTACTCGACGTCGGCCGTGCCGGAGCTGTAGTGGGACAGCTCGTCGTCGTCGTGCTCGCGGAGACGAATCATGTCTTCGGGCATGCCGAGGTCGAGGTACCACTGATGACGCTCGTTCTTCCAGTACTCGTACCAGTGCGCCGAATCGCCCGGCGGGACGAAGTACTCCATCTCCATCTGCTCGAACTCGCGGGTTCGGAAGACGAAGTTGCCGGGCGTGATCTCGTTGCGGAAGCTCTTGCCGATCTGGGCGATGCCAAACGGCGGCTTCTTGCGACTGGTGTTCAGCACGTTCATGAAGTCCACGAACATGCCCTGCGCAGTCTCGGGGCGGAGATACACCTCGGCGCCTGCGCCCTCGACCGGGCCAGCGTGGGTCTTGAACATGAGATTGAACGCACGCGGCTCCGTGAACGTTCCGCTGCTGCCGCACGTCGGGCAGACGTTCGGGTCGTCGAGCTTGTCGAGGCGATGACGGGCGTTGCAATTGGTGCAGTCGACCAAGGGATCAGAGAAGTTGGCGAGGTGTCCTGACGCTTCCCACACCTGCGGCGGGCTGAGGATTGCGGCATCGAGCCCAACCACGTCGTGGCGCATCTGCACCATCGACTTCCACCACTGGTCCTTGACGTTGCGAAGCAGCAGCACGCCGATTGGTCCGTAGTCGTAGGTCGACCGAAAACCGCCATAGATCTCGGCGCTCTGAAACACGATGCCGCGCCTCTTTGAGAGGTTGACGATCTTGTCGAACAGTTCGGGGTCAGCCGTTGGTTCGGTCATCCCGCCAGGCTAGGCCGCAGCGGTCCTCCGACGGTGCAGGTGGCGGGTGTGACCTCAGGCTTGTTCGAGCACCGACGCGGACCGCAACCGCCGCTCCAACATGTTCTCCAGAAAGCGGGTGGACGCGATGTCGACCTCTCGTGTTGCCGGCGAGGCCGGCTGGTTGAGCACGGCGCCGAGTTGGCCACCGAGGGCGAGCTGCAATAGCGCAAGCGCCTCCACGCTCACCGGCGATCCGAGGCGGCACCCGCGACAGCTCACACCACCGTCCGCGACCGAAAGATGGCTGAGGTCGCTCGTCGCTCCACAACCGACGCACGACTCGACCGACGGAGCAAAACCCTCACTCGACAAGAGCTTCAAAAAGAACCCGGCCACGACGAGATGGCTCTCGCTCGTTGCGACGGTGGCGAGGGCTCGATGCAACATCGTGTACAGCCGCTCGTTCGGCTCGCGTTCTTGCGCCACCGCGTCGACCGCCTCGAGCATCGACGACGCCCGAGCGAAGAGTTCGAGGTCGGTCCGGAGCGCCCCGTGCTGCTCGATGCTCTCCACCTGAGTGAGCGTGTCGAGATCGCCTCGCCCTCGATACATCTGCACCTGCAGATGCGCTCCCGCTTCGGTCCGGCCACCGAAGCGGCTCTGCGTCTTGCGGGCCCCTTTCGCGACACAACGGATCTTGCCGTTGCCCCGCGTCATCAGCGACAAGATTCGGTCCGCCTCACCGAGCTTCCATGTCCGAAGCACCACCGCAGAGTCGCGGTAGAGTCCGGTCATGCGTGGACGCCTCCGTAGCGCCGGGTGCGGTTCTGGAAGTCGTAGATCGCCTGCGCCATGTGTTCTCTGGTGAAGTCCGGCCACAACACATCGGTGAACCACATCTCCGAGTAGGCCAGCTCCCACAGCAAGAAATTCGATGTCCGGAACTCGCCAGACGTGCGAATCATCAGATCGACGTCGGGCATCTGCGGGTCGTACAGGTGCTTGGCGAGCATCTTCTCGTCGACCTTGGACGGGTCGATCCCCTGCGCCATCAAGCTCTTGCAAGCGTCGACGATCTCGGCCCGCCCGCCGTAGTTGAATGCGATCGTGAGCACGAGCCGAGAGTTGTTGCGCGTCAACGCGGACGCCTCATCCATGCGCCGAATCAGCCGCTTCGGGACTCGCCAATCGCGGCGACCAACGAACCGCATCTGCACGCCGAGCTCATGGAGTTCATGTTGGCGGCGCAACAAGATGTCGTCGTTGAAGTTGATCAGAAACTTCACTTCGTCCGGCGGCCGCTTCCAGTTCTCGGTGGAGAAGGCGTAGACGGTCAGCCAGTCGATACCGAGTTCGAGCGCGCCGTGCACCGCTTCGAACAAGGCGTGCTCGCCCATCTTGTGGCCTTCGATCCGGGGAAGCCCACGTTGTTGAGCCCACCGGCCGTTGCCATCCATCACACAAGCAACGTGCGCGGGCATTTGGGACAGATCGATGCCGGCGAGCACCGATGGGTCGATCGAAACCATCGGGCTCGAAGTTACCGCCATCGCCTCCGACCATCGTGAATTGACACATCGCCTTTAGGTCAGCCGGCCACTCGGGGCGTCGCAGTCCCCGTCCGCTCCGCGCCCGTCTGGCACGCCACGGCCTACGCTGCGGCGGGTGGTGAGCGCTGGCGATCGGGTCGTCGAGACACTTGCAGGGGTCACGGAGGCGCTGCCTGGCGGCGGCGAGAAGCGTGACGGACAAGCGGAAATGGCCCGCGCCGTCGCCGACGCCATCGAGACGGAGCAGCATCTGATCGTCGAAGCCGGCACAGGGACGGGCAAGTCCTTGGCCTACCTGGTCGCTGCCGTCCGCATGAAGCGGCGCACGGTGATCGCCACGGCCACCAAGGCGTTGCAAGACCAGCTGGCCAACAAGGACCTACCGTTCCTCGCCGAACAGCTTGCCGACCTCGGACACGGCGAGTTCGACTGGGCGGTCCTCAAGGGGCGCTCCAACTACGTGTGCCGACAGCGTCTCGCCGAGCTCGACGACGCAGGCCAACAGCTCGGGCTCGAGGTCGACGACGACTCGGTCGACGACGACGCACTCGCCGACATTCGGTCGTGGGCCGAGCGTTCCCGAACCGGCGACCGCGCCGAGTTGTGGTTCGAACCATCCGGGCGCACCTGGTCGGCGGTGAGCGTCGGGCCGACCGAATGTCCGGGCGCGCAAAAGTGCCCAATGGGTTCGACATGTTTCGCCGAGATGGCCCGCGAGGTCGCACTCCAAGCCGACGTCACCGTCGTCAACACGCATCTGTACGCACTCGACCTTCTGACCGACAACGCGATCCTCGGCGAGCATGAGGTGGTCGTCATCGACGAGGCCCATCAGCTCGAGGACATCGTCGCGTCGGCTGCGGGCTTCGAGCTGACGATCGGCCGGTTCCGAAACCTCGCGAACACGATCCGTTCGATCATCGCCGACGACGACCTGCCGACCGACCTGATCGACATCGGCATCGCCCTCGGAGACGACCTGGAGCCCCACGGCGGCAACCGCCTCGGCCAAGCCGAACTCGGCGCGGACCTCGGTCGGACACTCGACCGAGCACGAGATCGTGCCAATCGGGCAATGGAGGCACTCCGCAAGATCCCGAAGGACAGCTCTGCCGAGGTCATCGGCCGCAAGGAACGTGCCATGCGGGCGGCAACACATGTCGTGATGGACATCGACGTGGTTCTCGACCTCTCCGACGGGACGGTCGCCTGGGTCGAGGGCGGCGCCAATCCGAGCCTCAAGGCCGCCTCGATCGATGTGGACGGGCTGTTGCGCGAGAAACTCTGGGACACCCGTACGGCGATTCTCACGAGCGCGACCATTCCGCCCAAGATGGCCGACCGCCTCGGGCTCGAGGCAGGCGAGCACACGCACCTCGATGTCGGCAGTCCGTTCGACTTCGAGACGGCGGGGATTCTGTACTGTCCGATCACGATGCCCGACCCGCGGGACGAGTCGTACCGCGATGCGCTCCACAACGAGATCGAAGCGCTCGTCATGGCCGCAGGCGGACGCACGATGTGTCTCTTCACGTCGTGGAGGTCGATGAACCTCGCGCGTGATCATCTGATCGATCGCTTGCCAATGGACGTGTTGGTTCAAGGAGAAGCACCGAAGCCAGCCCTCGTCGAGGCATTCACGAGCGACGAAGAATCCGTGCTGTTGGCGACGATGAGTTTCTGGCAGGGCGTCGACATTCCCGGCCGGTCCCTCAGCTGCGTCATCATCGATCGCCTCCCCTTCCCCCGACCCGATGATCCCCTTCTCGACGCCCGTCGCAACCGGGTCGGACGAAACGCCTTCGGTGAGATCGACGTGCCGCGCGCCGCAATGCTGCTCGCCCAGGGTGCGGGCCGCCTCGTCCGACGAGGCGACGACACCGGCGTCGTCGCCGTACTCGACAAGCGTCTCGCGACGGCGAAGAGCTATCGCTGGGAGCTGATCAACGCCCTACCACCGCTGCGCCGCTCGAAAGACCGCGACGAAGTCCTCGCCTTCCTGAAGGCGATCCGGGACGAGGGCACGGGGTCAAGTCTGACATAGCAAGAGGACGGACAAGCCGTCGTCGAGGGGTCTAAACCTCTTGCTATGTCAGACTTGACCCCGTCACACGGACCCCGTCACACGCCGGAGGCGACGCCGAGCAGACGCGAGCGGGTGAGCGATCGCACACCGCGGCTCAGGCTGAACACGGCGACCACCCAGGCGACACCACCGAGCCAGATGGCGATCGCACCGGAGCCCAGCAGGGCGCCGGTCGATTGGCTATAGGCGATCATGATGAGCGGCAGGCTGATGAGCCCGGACGCTTGCTGCGCCGCGGCGGTCGATGTCACCCGAGCCGAAAGCCGAAGCACGAGGCTCAGGCAGATCGCAAGGAATGGCGGCAAGACCCAGAGGATCATCACCCACCACTGCGCCGTCGGGAAGAACCAACCGCCGACCTCGGGCCCGACGGTCAGATTCACGATCAACGAGTACACCCCAAAGCCGACGGCGGTGGTCACGTACCCCGGAAGCAATGAGGCGATCAGCTTGCCGATGTAGATCTCCTGGACGCCAGCAGGCGAATGCGCCAAGAACTCACCGGTCCCCTTCTCTCGCTCGCCGACGATCGTCGCGGCGCCGACCGCGGTCGAGATCGTCAACGGGATCACCACGGCGACCGGAGCGAACAAGAACACGGCCAGCGCGTAGCCCGTCCGCCCCTGGGGCGTGTCCCCACGAATCTGTTCTTGGGCATTGGCCGGCAGCACTTCGAGCGTCTGCGAGACGTTGGCGATGGCGTCGACTTGGCCGATCTGGGTGATGGTGACCAACAAGATGCCGGGGAAGACCACGAAGAACAGGGTGCCGAGGATGACCATGGGCAGCCAGAAGTCTCGGGCCTGCGCGAGCTGCTTGAGGTCGGTGCGGGCCACCGTGAGGGCGCGTGACCAGTTCATCACGCTGCCTCCGGGAGAGCTCGAGCGGGCCGGCCGGACAGCGCTTCCGGTGGTCGAATGTCGTCGCTGCCGTGGTCGTCGCCGCGATCGCGTCGAACGGCGAAGTACAGATCCTCGAGGGTCGGGCTGAACGGGACGATGGCCTGCACCGGCACCCCTCCAGCTACAAGCGATGCGACCAGGTCCGGGATGCGGTCGAGCGTGTCGAGATCGGCGGTCGCCGTCTCGCCGTCGATCGAAACGGCATGAACACCGTCGAGCGTTGCGAGTAGGTCAAAGCCCTCAGCGGACGGTGAGGTGACCTTCACCTGCGGGGTCGGCCAGTACTGCGAAGCCAACTCGCCCGGCGTGCCGGCAAGCAGGGTCGTGCCCTTCTGCATGATGACGATCTCGTCGGCGAGCCCTTCGGCTTCGAGCAGGAGGTGGGTGCACATGAGCACGGTCTGACCGTCTCTGGTCAGCTTGCGGATCAACTCGAGCACGGCGAAGGCGGACTCGGGATCGAGGCCGGATGTCGGCTCGTCGAGGAGCAAGAGGTCGGGGTCGTGAAGCACCGAGCGGGCCAAGGCCAGCCGCGTCTTCATACCGGTGGAGTATCCGCCAACCTGATGGTCGAGAGAGCCTTCGATACCGAACATGGCCGCGGCCTCTCGGATGCGGTTGTCCGCTCCGGCGCCGCGTCCCAACTCGTACAGCTCGGCGGCGTACCGCAAGTTGTCCCAACCAGACAGCCGGTCGTACAGCGATGGCTTGGCCGACACAACACCACATCGGCGACGTACCTCGTGGCCGTCGTCTCCGGCCGGGTCAAGCCCGAAGACCCGTGCCGTCCCGGTGTCGGGTGACAACGCACCCGTGATCATGCGAATCGCCGTGGTCTTGCCAGCCCCATTCGGGCCGAGGAGTACCGAGATGCGGCCCTTCTCGATCGACACATCGAGGCCGTCGATCGCCTTCACCGGCCCGAAGGTCCGGGTGGCGTCAGCGATCTCGACGACGAACTCTCGCTCGTCGATCTGCCGGGTGGGCGAAACCACCCTCAGGGGGGTCACTGAACCACTGATTCCGGCGTCCGCGCTCACGTGGTCCAATCGGCCCACGTCGACCCGAACTGAAGGAGATCTGACCAGATTTGTTGCGGGCTCAGTACCCCAGGCGGTCGAGGACGTTCGTTCGGCGCTGCCAGTCCTTGGCGACCTTCACCACGAGCTCGAGGTAGGTGCCCTCACGGAGTTGCTTGCGGGCTTCGGTCCCAACCTGTTTGAGGACCGTCCCCTTCTTGCCGATCACGATGCCCTTCTGGCTCTCTCGTTCGACGAGGATCTCGCAGCGGACGTGGGGCCAGTTCATCTCGGTGACCTGGGTGGCGATCGAGTGCGGCACTTCGTCTCGCAGGACGGCGAGCAACTGCTCTCGTACCAGTTCGGCGACCCAGAACGCATCGGCCGCATCGCTCACCATGTCGTCGGGGTAGTACGGCGGACCGATCGGCAGGCGCGACTCGAGGTGATCGACGAGTGCATCGACGCCGTCGCCGGATTTGGCCGAGACCGGAAAGTACGCCTCGAGCCCAAACGAGGAGGCATCGCCGAGCTGGCCGAGAACCTGCTCGGGCGAGGCGATGTCAGTCTTGTTGACGACGAGCACCGTCTCCGGTGGGCAACGGTCGAGCACCCAGGTGTCACCCGGACCGAGCGGTTTTGTCGCGTCGATCAGCGCACACACCACGTCGACGTCGCCGATGGTACTTTGCGCAGACTGGTTGAGTCGCTCGCCCAACGGGCTCCGCGGCTTGTGAATGCCGGGCGTGTCGACGAACACGATCTGTAGGTGTTCTCGGTGGAGGACACCCCGTACCTGGCTGCGGGTCGTCTGCGGCTTGTCGGAGACGATGCTCACCTTCTCGCCGAGGATCCTGTTGAGCAGCGTCGACTTGCCGACATTGGGACGCCCAACAAGGGTGACGAAGCCCGACCGATACTCCGCGCCGCCCTCCGTCGCACCACTGGCCTGTTCCGGAGTTGTCATCGGACCCGTTCCCGTCTGGTGGCTGGTCGTTGCTCGGCGACGACGACATGGGTGATCCGCCGCCCCTCCACCCGCTCGACGCTGAAGGTGTATCCCCCGATCGACACGCGGGAGCCCACGGACGGAATTGCTCCCAACGCATCAAAGATCAGTCCACCGATACTGTCCGAGCCATCGTCAGGAAGGTCCGCCCCGACCTGCTCGTTGAAGTCGTCGACGGGCATTCGACCGTGCACTCGCCATTCCCCGCGGCGAACGGTCTCGACCGTTGGCTCATCGAGGTCGAATTCGTCGACGATCTCGCCCAGAATCTCCTCGATCAGATCTTCGACCGTGACGATCCCCGCAGTTCCGCCGTACTCGTCGACCACGATGACCATCGAATGCGGGGCGCCCTTGAGCTCCTTGAACAGTTCGGCGGCCCGCTTGATCTCGGGCACGAACACCGGCATCCGCTGGGCGATCGTCACGAAATGGTCGCCTCGCCCACGCCTCGAGTAACTGAAGAGATGCTTGATGTGGACCATCCCGCAGATGTCGTCGATGTCGGCACCGTAGACGGGCATCCGCGAGACGCCCCGGTCCACGAGGGCGTCGATCGCCTCGTCGATGGTCGTCTCCGATGACACGGCGAGCACGTCCGGACGAGGCACCATCGCCTCGCGGACCAGCGTGTCGCCGAAGTGCACGAGCGACTGGATGATCTCGCCCTCCGAATCATCGAGCACGGCCGCTTCGACAGCGGCGTCGGCCAAGGCAACGAGCTCCTCCTCAGAGGGAATCTCGGCGGCCGGGCGTTCGTGCCGTCCGGCAATCTGGCGGGTCGCCCATCGAACGATCGCAAGCACCCATCGGAACAGGCCGATCGACAGCAGGGATGTCAGCAGCCGGGCGGCCCTCGGAGCAACCCGTTCGACACGCCGGAGGGCGATCACCTTCGGCACGGCGGTCGCAAAGATCAGGAGCACACACACGACGACCGCCACACCGACCATGGCCCACCCGAATCCATGCCGCACAGCAGCGTCGGCGGTGACCAGCCCGACCCCAACAGCGCTCGCCGGCACCGACACGAGTCTGGTTGCCAAGACGGCTCGTTCACGGTCGCCGAGGAGGGCGACCAAGGCATCTGCGCCAGGAACATCGTCGTCGGTCATCGCATCGGCCTTTGCCCGGCTGACGTTCGTGACGGCCGTTTCGATGCCGTTGAAGACGCCGACCGCGATCATCATCAGCAGCGCCACGACAATCACCGCGATGCTCATCTGCCAGCTCTCCAGGCCGCCAGGTGACGCTGCTCGGCTGCTTTCATCTCGGCGGTCTCGGCTGGCTCGGCGTGATCCATCCCAAGGATGTGCAGAACGCCGTGGACGACCATGAGCGCCATTTCGTCATCGACCCCCGCAGGAGCTTGCGTCGACACCACGTCGGGGCAGATGACCACGTCGCCGAGGAGGGCATCGTCGACGTGCGGGTCGTCTTCGATCGGGAAGGACAACACGTCGGTTGGCCCGACCTTGTCCATCCACTCGGCGTTGAGTGCGGCGATCGCATCGCCCGTCACGAAGGTCAGGTCGAGTGTCGCGCTGGGCCCGACGCCCTCTCCGGACAACACGAGCTCGGCGAGTTCGCACCACCGATCGAGATCGACCTCGCTGTCGCTCTCGTTCGCCACGTTGACCGTCGCCATCAATCTCCGTTCGGCCGGTCGGGCTCGGAGGATTCGTAGGCATCGACGATCGCCTGGACGATCGAGTGGCGGACTACGTCTCGACTCCCGAGGCGCACGAACGCCAGACCGTCGATCCCGCCGAGGATGCGTTCGAGTCCCGACAGCCCCGAGCGTCCGCCCTGGACGTCGACCTGCGAGACATCTCCGGTGACGACAGCCCGCGACCCGAACCCGATGCGCGTGAGGAACATCTTCATCTGCTCGGGACTCGTGTTTTGCGCCTCGTCGAGGATGATGAAGCTCGAGTTGAGCGTGCGACCGCGCATGAACGCCAGCGGTGCGACCTCGACGGTCCCTTTCTCCAACAGGCGCTGCACGCCATCTGCATCGGTCATGTCGTACAACGCATCGTAGAGAGGACGAAGGTACGGGTCGACTTTTTGCATCAGGTCGCCCGGCAGGAATCCGAGTCGCTCCCCCGCCTCAACCGCCGGACGGGTCAAGATGATGCGCTCCACTTCACCCGCCTGGAGTGCTCGCAGACCCATCGCGACCGCCAACCAGCTCTTGCCGGTGCCCGCTGGGCCGATGCCAAAGGTGATCACGTTGGCCGCAATCGCATCGAGGTACCGGCGTTGGCCGGCCGACTTCGGGCGAATCACTCGACCGGATCCCGTTCGGATCACTGTCGAGTTGAACACCTCCGACGGGCGCTCGTCATCCTCGACCATATCGATCGTCCGCTCGATCGTACGAGCGTCCAAGGGTTGTCCCGATTCGAGTAGCAGCACCATCTCTTCGATCACCCGCCCCGCAATCTCCGCAGACGCCCCCGCAATCGACAGTTGATTGCCGCGCGCGTGGACGGACGCGTCGGGAAAACGGCGTTCGACGACGCGCAGGTGTTCGTCTCGCGGACCGAGCAGTCTCGACATCAGATGATTGGCGGCGACGTTGATCGTCACGGTCGGTTCGGTCACGGCGGTCCCATGGTGGATTCGGACCCCAGAGGATACTCAGCCGGCATAGACCTCGACGTTTGTCGAGCCCCCACGACTCGTCGTTGACGCTCTGGAGCCCCGAGCCGAAGAACTCGAAAGCCACGCCGCTGGCTGTGTGGTCCTGATCGACGCAGTAGCGAATCTCTCGGTCGGCCCATCGATCCGTGAACCACAGGCGCGCTGGCCCGGTAATGATCGTTCCGCCCGCTGGGGCGTTGCTCGAGTCGTAGGGCTCGTCCCAGATCGTCGTTCCATCGATCCGAAACCCGAACTGGTCCGGGCCTCCCCACGTCGCCTTGGTGCCGTCCCACGAGTCGTTGACGTAGAGGTCGAAACAAATCCGAATGCAATCGTGGGGCGGAAGGTTCACTTTGAGCGTGACCGTTTGATTCGTGAATCGCCCGAGGATCCGTTCGCTCCCTGCCGGAACCGCTGTTGCCGTCGTAGACCACGAGGCCACGCCGGGTGCACCGATCGCACCCTGAAAATCCTCTTCGTACACGAGGTCGAATCCGTTCGACGGATCCGCAGCCGCTGCGCGATCGAGGCCGACGATCGACGGCGTCGCCCATGCGGCGACCGCGGTCGTCGCCCCCGTTGCGAGCATCCGTCGACGATCCATCTAGGGCTATCGGCCCAACACGGTCGTCATTAAAGGAACCCCAAGCGGCGCCTGGCCGGTCGAAGCGACAATCGCGCCTGAGACGAATGACCTCACGCGAACGGTCGGACGAACCGCACGCGACGGCACACCGGACCCATGAAGGGATCTATGTGCAATTGACACCATCGCCTGTAGCACCACGACGAGGAGGTGGCGGTGTCAGATCGTGAACCAGGACTCGACGACGCTCTCGTCGGCCTCACGGACGACGCCCGGCGGATCGCTGCACGCGATGCGCGTCGACGCCGGAGCGACCGCCGCGTCGCGGACGAACTCTCCAGCACGTTCACCGGCACGCTGACCGCCCTCGCCGAACGCGGGGATGTGTGCGTGGTCCAGACCCGCGCGGGTTCGATGCTGCGGGGACAACTTGTCGCTCTCGCCGATCGTGCACTCGTCGTCGAGGCCGGCGACCACCGCACGCTGGTGGCCGATCGCGCCGTGATCGGCATCCGTACGGCCACGCCAATCGAGCTCACAGACCGCACGCTTCGCTCAGTCAACGACATCGGCGGGCTCATCGAACGTTTCGCGCCGCTCGACACTCGTGTCGCGGCGCTCGTCGATGGCGGACAGACGATCTCTGGTCGGCTCCGTGCGATCGGCGGGGATCAGCTCGTGCTGACCCTGGACGGAGACGGCGACACGATGACCGTCCCCATCGACGCCATCGACGAACTCACTCTCCGCGCACTCCATGGAGGCACACCGTGACCGAAGACGAAGTGACACCCGGCAGAGCCGTCACACCCGGCAGAGCCGCAACATCGGGGGACACCGCCGAACGGCGCCCCGACGCCAGCGAATCAGGCATCCGCGGTCTCTTCGGCGACCTCGTCCGCCGGGACCGGCTCGGGGTAGAGGTGGTCGAGCTCTCCGGGAGTGATCTTGCTGCGGCCGACGAAGTCGTCGATCTCGGTTTGCTTGAGCCGGATCACGCGGCCGAAGCGATACGCCGGCAGCTGCCCCTCGTCGATGAGGCGATACAGCGTGCGCGGCGTGAGGCCGAGCGCGGCCGCCGCCTCCTTGGTCGAGAGCCAGTCGCCGTCAGCCTGAGTCATGAGACCGACACTAGCACTGTTTCGAACTCTTTGAAGGCCTTTGATGGTTCGACGGTGCATCCGTCAACCCTCGGTGACTCGTCGGTGAGCGTGCGCAACGATGAGTGAGAATCAATGAGTGAGAATCCCGGGCAGCCGTCGACATCGCAGCCGGTCATCCGACGAAACAACCGTTTGCCGAGTGGTCGGGCTGTGCTCGGCGGCCTTCTCGTCACCCTCGCCGTTCTCGGCCTCCTCATCGCCAACAACCTCGCCGCCGACGACGACATCCGGCCCGTCGTCGTTGCCCGTGTCGACCTCGCACCGGGGATGGTCATCGAGCCCGAACACGTGGCGCTCATCTCTGCTCGCATCGACGAGTCGGCCACCTGGGTCGCCGACGACTTGTCCGCGGTCCACGGAGCCGTCGTGCTCGGCCCCATTGCTCGCCTCGAGTTCATCCAGGACGCAAGCATTCGCCAAGGACCGGCGACAGGCGACATCCCCGGTGGCGTCGCCGAAGTCTCGATCTCCATCGAACCTGAACGGGCGCCAGCCTCACTCGCGTCCGGCGAGCTCGTCTCGGTGTATGCGACATTCGACAACGAGGACGGTTCGCCGACCGTGCTCATCGCCGATCGAGTCGTCGTCCTGTCGTATCGAGCCGGCGACGGGGATTTCGCCAGCGGAGACGCCGTCCTCCGACTCGGCCTCTCCGACGGCGAGACCGCCGCGCGGATCATCAATGCCGACCGTACGGGGGACATCTCGATCGTGGGCGTCACCGGCGCAGACGCCGTCGAACTCCCCGAAGTGGTCCGTCGATGAACACGGGCGAGCGCTATGTGGTGCTCGGCGTCGCGCCCGTCCGACGAGAGTGGTTTCGTGTTGTCGGCCGGTGGGCCAACGAAGCGACGCTGCCCATCGAGTTCATCCGATGCATTTCGACTGACGAGCTCTTCTCGCGACTCGAGTCTGGTCGGCCGTTCAGCGCTGCGCTGATCGACGCCGGAGCGGTCGGGGTCGACCGTGATCTGTTCGACGTCGCAAACAGTGTCGGATGCACACCGATCGTGATCGACCACGGACTGGTGGCACGGGACTGGGCCGAACTCGGCGCCCGCGTCGTGCTCCCCGACGCCTTCAGCGCATCCGAGCTGGCCGCAACCCTGGCCGAATCCGCCCAGCCGATCCGTCGCTCCGACACGCTCACTCCTCCCCCGCCTCCAGTCGCCGAGCCGTCGGAGGCCACCGGACGCATCGTGGCCGTCACCGGCGTCGGCGGACAAGGGGCATCCCTGCTCTCGATGGCCCTGGCCCAGGGGATGAGCACCAGGGCTGATCACGGGCGGGTTCTTCTCGCGGACCTCGCGCTTCGGAGCGCACAGGCCATGATGCACGACGCCCGCGACGTCGTGCCGGGACTCACGGAGTGCATCGAAGCGCATCGCCTCGGCGTTCCGGACACGCTCGAGGCAACACAAGCCATTCACCGTCTACCCGACCGCGGCTACGACCTGCTCCTCGGGCTTCGCCACGAACGAGATTGGATGACCATTCCCGGACGGGCGCTCGACGCCACCTTCCAGACCTTCACGAAGACCTACGGATGCGTTGTCGCCGACGTCAACGGAGACTTCGACGGTGAAGAGGAGACCGGCTCTACCGGGATCGATGACCGCAACCGACTCGCTCGCACGGCGGTTCGACAGGCCGACGTCGTCGTCGCCGTGGGCACGCCCACGGCACGTGGCATTCACCAACTGGTTCGCACGATCGTCGCCCTCGCCGAGGCGGGCGTCGACTTGGGACGGGTCATGCCCGTGGTGAACCGCGCCCCTCGGCGCCCGCGCGCGCGTGCGTCGCTGACCTCCGCCATCGCCGACCTCGTCGCGAGCCGAGTGCCTGGAGCCGAGCACATTCCGAACGCGATCCACCTCCCAGAGCGGTCGGCGATCGAAGACGTCCTACGAGACGGCGCCCCTCTCCCTGCGGCGATCGTCGACCCGCTCACATCAGCGACCTCCGCCATGCTCGAGCACGCAGGCGAGAACTGCGATGTCGCCGTCGCGTCAATGTCCGAAGAGCCCGTGCCCGTTCTGGCCGGATCTCTCGGCGTCTGGAGTGACGATGACTGACACAACAACGCCACTTCACGTGTCGCCACTCGCCGAGATCGAACGGGCCGCGCTCGAAATCGCCAATGAGCGAGCGTTGCCAGCTGGACCCGACGCGGACGATGCCCTACGAGGAATCGTCGACGAGTTGATCGACGGGTGGCGGAGCGATCACCGACGCGGCATCCGAAGCGTGGACATCCACGAACCGGAGGCCCTCGCCGAACGGGCCATGCGGAACCTCACGGGGTACGGCCCACTCGAGACGTTGCTCGCCGACGACGACGTCTGGGAGATCATGATCAACGCTCCCGATGCCATCTTCGTGAAGCGCCATCACGGTACGAGCGGGTACCACCACGAGTCCTTCCACGACGACGAACACGTGGTGCGGACGCTCACCCGAATCGTCGATCGATCGAGCGGATCTCATCGAGCGCTCGATCCAACCGCCGGCTTGCAGGACGCACAACTCGATGACGGAGCTCGCCTCCACATCGTCCATGGCGATATCGCCCGCGGCGGACACATGATGGTCAACATCCGAAAGTTCACCGGGGTTGCGTTTCGATCCCTCGATGAGCTGATCTCCTCCGGAACGATCACACCCGATGCGGCGCGATTTCTCCGGGCGTGCGTCGCGTCGCGACTGAGCATTGTCTTCGCTGGCGTTCCCGGCGCCGGCAAGACGACGCTGTTGTCGTGCTGCGCTGCCGAACTCGATCCCATGCTCCGGGTCGTCATCGCTGAAGAGGTCTTCGAAGCCGATGTACCGCTCCCCAACGTTGCGAGCATGCAGACCCGATCGGCACGGCCCGATCGACCCGGAATCGACCTGCGGTCGCTCGTTGGCGGTTTTCTCCGGATGGCACCAGATGTCGCCATCGTCGGAGAGGTCCGCGACCGCGAGGCACTACCGCTCATGATGACCTTGTCCAGTGGCGTCACCGGATACACAACCATCCATGCGGGAAGCGCCCGCCAAGCACTCACCCGCCTCCGGTTCGTCTGCCAGCTGGCGGAGACCTCGAACGACATTCCGATGGCGGCGCTCAACGATCTTGTGACGCAAGCGGTCGATGTTGTCGTACACACCGTCCGGACCCCGGAAGGCCCGAGGGTGAATCAAATCGCCTGCGTCGAGGACTTGACCGGCGGGGCAAACGCCACAAGCTTCACGGTGACCGAAGTCTTCAAGCGGGACCCACACACCGGACAACTCGCCTGGACCGGCCAGGTTCCCTCTCGGGCCGGCGACGCCCTCGCCGACGCTGGCATCGACATTGGCGATCTTCTGCCGCAGACTCCCCCGCCGATCCCTGGCCGGCAGTCGAATGGCTGGGTTGGATCGTGATCGCCCTCCTCCTCGCGTGCCTCGCCGGCTACGGCGTGCACCTCGCCTTCACGTCGACGGCGTTCGGCTGGACCGGCTACCGGCCAGGCACGGCGCCGGACAACGCCGCCGAACGCTCGAATCCGCTGCGGGCCGAACGCATCTCCGACCGCTTCGGGCTCGGTGACATCGCCCCGCAGGCGATCGCCTCAGCCATGGGCGTGCTGATGCTCCTCGGATTCGCCTTCGGAACGATCCTGTTCGGCGGCATCATTCCCGGGCTGATCCTCGGTCTGTTTGCGGCCACCTTCCCGGTCGGGGTCGCTCGCGTCCGCCATGAACGCACGATTGCGCGTGCACACCAGGCCTGGCCAGCGATCATCGAGGAGATCCGCCTGCTCACGAGCACGCTCGGGCGCTCGATCCCCCAAGCGACGTTCGAGACAGGCGCTCGAGCCCCCGGGCCGCTCCACGATGCATTCGAAGACGCACACCGGGAGTGGCTCATGAGTACCGACTTCGCCCGATCGCTCGGCGTGCTCAAGGCCCGTCTCGGGCACAACACTGTCGACGTGGTCGCGGAGACGCTCCTGACCGCGCACGAGCTGGGCGGCGGAGAGGTCGGCAGGCGCCTCGAGGCGCTCGCCGCCGACCGGCTCACCGACCAGCAACATCGCCGCGACGCAGTCGCCCGGCAGGCAGGTGTTCGCTTCGCCCGGTGGTTCGTGCTGATCGTTCCGTTCGGCATGAGCTTCGTCGGCCTGTCGATCGGCAACGGCCGGAGCGCATACGCGTCGACCAGCGGACAGCTGATGGTGGGTGTCGCACTGTTGTTCATCATCGGTTGTTGGATTTGGGGAGGCCGGATCATGCGACTTCCGGAAGAAGACCGGGTGTTCAGCTGATGCGCATCTACGCCACCGCCCTACTGATGATGTTCGTCGGGAGCACACTTGTGCTCAGCGAGTTTCGGCGGTTTCGCACCCGGCCGCTGGCCGCACGACTGGCCCCATATCTCCCCGGAGGTTCTGGCCGGCGCAATCACGAACTTCTCTCCGTCGACAGCTTCCAGGCGCTTCTGCGCCCGCTTGCCGAAGCGACGGGCGCCATCACGGCACGCCTGTTCGGCGTGAGCGAAGAGCTCCCTCGCCGCCTGCGGCGAGTGCACTCCACGATGGACGCATCCGAGTTCCGGGTCCGCCAGGTCGGGATCGCGGTCGTGGCGACCGCGATCACGGCGCTCGTCGTGCTTGTGCTGCAGCTTCCGAGCACGATGATCATCCTCGCCATCCTCGGCGCACCACTCCTCGCCTTTCTCGTCGTCGAACAACAACTCGCCAACCGGAGCGATGACTGGAAGCGTCGAGTCTTCCAAGAACTCCCCGTCATCAGCGAGCAACTCGGCATGCTGCTCGGTTCGGGCTACTCGCTCAACGCCGCCCTCGCCCGCGTCGCCGAACGCAGCAACGGGTGCGTCGCGCAGGATCTGCGACGTGTGACTCACCGCATCTCGCAGGGAGCGGGGGAGGTCGCCGCACTCCGCGAATGGGCCGACACGGTCGACGTCGACGCCGTCGGACGCCTCGTTTCGATCCTCTCGCTGAACAAAGAGGCCGGGGATCTCGGGTCGATGGTGGCGACCGAAGCGCGCACCGTCCGCGCCGAAGCACATCGAGGCCTACTCGAGGCGATCGAGCGAAAGAACCAACAAGTCTGGATTCCGGTCACGATCGCCACGCTCGTCCCGGGTGTCATCTTGATGATGATCCCGTTCTTCGACGCGTTAAGTGAGTTCGGAACATGAACGGGCAACCATTAGCCACTTCAACGCGATCTCTGATACACAATCCACCACCGAAGGTGGGAGAAGGAAACACCATGGAACCACTGCTGCAACTCAGTCGTCGGCTCGGGCTCGTCCAGGTCGCCGTCTCCGATCAACTGCGCACCACGCTCCGCAACGACCGTGGCGAGGGCGTGATCTCGATGGCCATCGCCGTCTTGATCATTGCCTTCATCGGCGCCGCTCTCTGGCTCGTCTTCCGCGACGTCGCGAACGACGCTGGCGAGACGATCAGCGATCAGGTCGATACGATCGGCGGCTGATGGACGCGGCCGTGACGGCCGCGCATCGACACGCTGACCGCGGGAGCGGTCTCCTGAGCATGACTTTCGGAATGATGATGTTCCTGGTACTGCTCACGATGGCGGTCAACATCACGTACAACCTCTACACAACCTCGGTCGTGACCGGGTTGGCGATCGACGCGGCGCGAGACGTCGCCGAACGTCCGGGGAGCACACCGGCCGAGGCCGAAGCAGACTTTCGGGCGCTCGTCGGCGACAACGTCGACTTCGACATCGCCGTCCTGGCCGACACGGTCGAGGCGACGGTTCGGTGGGAGACGAACTCGATCCTTCCGTCGTTCACCGACGCGAGAGCGTTCGGGGTTCTCGACCGCACCTTCGCGGTCCGCATCGAAGATCAGCAGGACCCGTGATGTACCGGCTGCCCGCACGACGTGGGTCCGGCCGAACCGACCGGCTTCGACGTCGTCTCCTGGACGATCGCGGCGCCGTCGGCGGGCTCGAAATGTTGCCGTTCGGCTTTCTCGTCTTCGTCGTTGGTTCGCTGATCATCATGAACGCCTGGACGGTCGTCGATTCGTGGATGGCCGTCAGCACCGCGTCACGAGAGGGCGGGCGGGTCTTTGTCGAATCCGCTCCCGACGAGGCGTGGCCTGCCGCGAGAGCTCGGATCGAAGAGGTGATGACCGAATACGGCCGCTCCGAACGTCTCGTGGCGCCGTCCGCCCCGGCCGGAGCGTACGAACGATGCGCCTCGGTGACGATCACGGTTGCCTACGACATGGCGTTCATCAACATGCCGTTCGTTGGCGGCTTCGGCAGTTTGACCCGTATCGAATCAACCCACACCGAGCGGATCGACCCCTGGCGAAGCGGCGACTTCGAGGGGAGCTGCGGATGAGCGCTGACCACCCGCGACGATCGAGGCGGAACGACCGCGGCCAGACGATTTTCGTCGTTCCCGCGGCCTTCCTCATACTTCTGGTCCTTGGCACCGTGACGCTCGAGGCGGCGGCCCTCCACCTACGCCAGCGACAGTTGGACGACCTCGCCGACTCGGCGGCGTCAGACGCAGTCGCCGTGGGCTTCGACCAGGACGCCTTCCGGAGTGGCGGTGTACTTCGTGTCGACCCGGACGCGGCCTATGACGCGCTCCCTGCAGGGATCGACGGCTCCAACGTTCCGGATGCCATCGTGACCGGGCTGCGGGTCATCGACGGGCCCGAGCCACGCGTCGAAGTTCAGCTGAGTCTCGAACATGAGTGGATCATCGGGCGGTCGTTACTCGGGGCCTCCACCGTTCTCCAAGCAACCGGGCGCGCCGAACTCGTGCCTTCGATCCCGTGAGCACGGCGTCGACTCGCCACGGGCGAGTTCGGGCTATGGCGACGATCGCCGTCGTTGGACTGGCCATCGTCGTGCTGCATCGTGTCGCCAGTCAGGGAACCCAACTGTCTGACCTCTTTGGCGGGAACATCGCCAACGAGTTCGACGAGCCGATCCGGGTCGTGATCGGCGCGTTGCGCCTTGTCGCCCTGGTCCTGGCCTACACGTTGCTCGGGATCCTTGCCCTCGCCGTGGTCGATGCCGACGGATCGACGTCTGCCACGCGCTATCTCCGATCGCTCGGGATCATCGCGCCGATGTTCGGTCTGGCGGCCGTCATGCTCGGGCTCTCGGGCCCCGAGACCGCAACCCGCGACGTTGTGTCGACGAGGTCGATCGCCCCGATCGAAACCACCGAGCACGCAACCGGACAGCGCACCATGTCGATTCGCCCGGACCGGCCGATATCGGCGACGACCATCGACGCGGCGAACGAAGCGACACCAGAGGTCGCCGACGCCGACGCGCTCTGGACAGTTCGTGGCGGCGACTCGTTCTGGAGCATCGCCGAAGAGGTCGTGCACGAATCGACCGGCACCGAGGCGTCGGACGCGCAGGTCGCGGACTACTGGCGCACGCTCATCGCGGCCAACGAAACCCGTCTCGTCGACCCGTCGAATCCGGATCTGATTTTCCCGGACCAGGTGTTCGTCCTGCCTCCGGCACCAAAGCCGTCGAGCTGAACGACGCCGATCAGCCCAACTTTTGGGGCACGAAACTCAGCCCGAGCGCATCGAGACGGGGAGCTGCCCCATCGATGCCGGTTCCGAGAATCGCCGCCAACGCCTGGAGATCGTCTCGTCGGATCGTGAGTACCCGTCCGTTGAAATCCTGACGCTGCACCTGAATCATGGTGAGGTAGCGGCTCAACATGTCGGCCTCGGGGCCCGAGAGCTTTTCGAGCTTGGTGAGGTCGATCGTGATCGCCGCTCCTGGTGCACGGGTGGGACGCTCACGCAGGTCGATCGTCTCGTCGACCTCGACACCGAAGTCCGGCGCACCTTCAATCGGCAGCAGCTGGTCGACGGGCACATTGTAGAACGCCGCAAGCTTGCGGAGGCGTGGAACGGAGATCGCCCGCTCGCCTCGCTCGTAGGCGCCCAGCACAGATGCCTTGAACTCCTGCTCGGAGTTTGCCTCGACTTCTTGGAGCGACAGTCGTTTCTGTCGCCGGATTGCACGGAGGCGCTCACCGACTCGTCGGCTGTAGCCGTCCGCCGTGTCCTTATCGTCGTCCATCTGACTTCCTCGGGTTGGCTCGGCGAACCCCACATACGCCGTCGCAGCCGGTTGCTTTCGTCGTGGAGCCATGGCGATCGACGAGTCGTTTGCCATGACCAATGGTCACCCTAGGCATGTTCGCCGAAGAGAACCAAAACGAAACCGCCATCGCTTCATTCCATGTGCAACCAGCTATTCGCCACACGCGGTGCTCGTGCTCCGGAAAGACGACCGCGTTCTGCACCCATCGCGACCGCGATGCACCGAACGACTGATCTCATCACGGTGTCGACACGAGCAATGTGGCGGCAGCGATCGACGCCGTTTCGGCCCGCAACACTGTCCGCCCGAGCGATACTCGCGGACCGCTAGCGAGCTGGAGCTCTTTGGGTGACCAGCCACCTTCGGGGCCGATCGCCAGCGTCGAGACGGCCACGTCGGCCAGTGGATCTCCATCGAAGTGCGCGATCGCTGATCCGGATGCGGCGAGCCACTGTCCGGCGTGGAGAACTCCCTCGATCACCGGCAGCCGGCAGCGATGGCTCTGCATCGATGCCTCGCGGGCGATGCGTTCCCATCGGGCGAGGACTTGTCCAACCTTGTGCTCGTCCCATCGCACGATGCTGCGTTCTGCCTGAAGCGCGACGATGTGATCGACGCCGAGTTCGGTGAGCTTCTGGATGACGAACTCCGGCTTCTGTCCTTTGACGAGACTGAATCCGACCGTGACCTTCGGCGCGTCGGGTTCGATGAACACCTCGCTCGTCGTCTCCAGACCGGTGGCGGTCATCGTTGCGCAGCACCAGCGACCATCGGAGTCCGAGATCGTCAGCGGATCGCCGGCCCTCATGCGGAGAGACCGACGGAGGTGCCCGTCGTCGTCAGCGGAGAGGGCAGGCACCTCGAGGTCATCGACGAACACGTGGGGACCTGGACTGCCGGCCAGGCGAACCGTGTCCCGAGTCACTTGAACGCCGACTTGACCTTCGAGAAGAAGCCCGGGTCGTCCGGAGCGACTCGCTCCGCACGAAGATCTGCGAACTGGCGAAGCAGCGCCTCCTCGTCCTCGCTCAGCGAGGTCGGGGTGGTCACGACGAGCTCGACGATCAGATCTCCTCGGCTTCGGCCATTCACGTGGGGCACGCCGTGACCTCGGAGCCGGTAGCGGCGTCCGGACTGCGTGCCTTTGGGCACCACGAGGGTCTCGGCGTCTTCGAGGGTCTCAATAGTGAGTTCGGCGCCGAGGGCCGCTTGCGCGAGTCCAATCGGCTGGCGCAGGAGCAGGTCGACGCCGTCACGCTCGAACCGGTCATGTTCTGCGACAACAATGTGCACGTAGAGGTCGCCGTTGATGCCGCCTCGGGGACCGACCGCACCACGGCCGCTGAGCCGAAGCGTCGACCCAGAGTCGACACCAGCGGGCACATCGACCGTGTAGGACACATCCTCGATATTGCGACCTTCGCCATTGCAGGTCGCGCAGGCGTCATCGATCGTTTCGCCACGTCCACCGCACGACGGGCACACCGATGCCGTGACCATCTGGCCGAGAATGGACTGTCGGACTCGCTGCACCTGTCCGCTGCCGCCACACTCGCCGCAGCGCGACGTCCCACTCCCCGGCGTTGCGCCAGTAGTCTCGCACGGTTCGCATGGTGTCGCAGTCCGGACCGACACCGTCTGCTCGCCGCCGAAGACTGCGTCCTCGAGCGCCAAATCGAGCGTCGTTTCGAGGTCCTCGCCTCGCGGCGGTCCGGTCTGGCGCGTCGTCGAACCACCGCCGAAGGGGCTGGCGCCACCAAAGAACGTCTCGAAGATGTCTCCGAGGTTGGCGCCGAATGGTCCGCCTGCTCCCGCACCAGCCTGACCGCCGAGTCCGTCGTCGCCGAACCGGTCGTAGCGAGCTCGACGATCCGCGTCGCCCAACACCTCGTAGGCGTTGGCAACGTCTTTGAATCGCGCCTCAGCCTCGTCGTCATCGGGATTCGCGTCCGGGTGGTACTGGCGCGCGAGCGATCGGTAGGCCTTCTTGATCTCGGCTTCGGAGGCCCCGCGATCAACGCCGAGAACCGCGTAGTGGTCCGTCACGCTCATCCTTCTGCCAGGCGATTCTCGAGGGACTGTGAGACGACAGCGACGGCCGCCATTGCATGCGGATAGTTCATCCGCGTCGGGCCGAGGAGTCCGATCGTGCCCTGCCGCTCGTCGCCGGTCGAGTACGGAGCCACAACGAGGGCACAGTCGGCAAGCGGTTCCGCTCCGGTTTCCTCGCCGATGGCGACACGCATGCCACGATCGAGCACGTCACGGATCAGTGTCACCACGACGAGCTGCTTTTCGAGAATGGCGAGGACGTCGCGGACCGAGTCGATGGTCGGATACGACGACGGCACGCTGGAGAGGCCGCCGACATAGACGTCGGCACCATCGGTCGAGGTCGACGTGAGTGCAGCACGTGCAGCCTCAACGAGACGATCGGCCGACTCATTCCCGGAGGGCGACGGCGCGCCTGCATCCGTGATGGTGCGCCCCACCATCGCGGCCGTCAGATGCCCGCTCGCCACCGCCAGAGCGATCTCGTCGAGAGCGTCCCCGTCGGATGCCTCGGTGGTAGTGGCGGAGACGTCGATCGTCGACTTCTCGACCGCACCGTCCGACAGAATCATCACGGCGAGGACCGTTGTGCCACCCAGGTGAACGAGCTGGACCGAACGCACCACTGCGAGGTCTCGATCGGGGGCAACGACGACGGACGCCACGCCGGTCATCGACGACAGCAGCCTTGACGTCCGCCCCAACATCTCCTCGATCTCGCCATGGGTGTCGTCGAAGAACCGACGCACCGTCGCCATGTCGTCTTTCTGGAGGCCGGGCGTGCCTTCGAGACGATTGACGAACTCGCGATACGCCTTGTCGGTCGGGACTCGGCCGGCGCTCGTATGTGGCTGGACGAGATAGCCCTGGTCGTCGAGCTGCACCAATTCGTTTCGGATCGTCGCAGAGGAAACGCCGAGGTCGGTGTTGGCGGCGACCGCCGACGAGCCGACCGGCTCGGCGGTCTCGATGTAGGTCTCCACGACCGCTTTGAGAATCGCAGCCTTGCGTTCGTCGAGCATCGTCGAAAACCCTACTCGTCGAGCTTGAGCGCAGAGACGAACGCCTCCTGAGGGATGTCGACGCGACCGATGCTCTTCATCCGCTTCTTGCCTTCCTTCTGCTTCTGAAGGAGCTTGTTCTTTCGGGTGATGTCGCCCCCGTACAGCTTTGCGGTGACGTCCTTGCGATACGCCTTGACCGTCTGCCGGGCGATGAAGCGCCCACCGATCGCCGCCTGAATCGGCACGTCAAACTGCTGACGCGGAATGAGTTCCTTGAGCTTCTCGGTCATCTTTTTGCCGTACTCGTAGGCGCGATCGCTGTGCACAATCGTCGAGAACGCATCGACCGGGTCGCCCGAGAGCAAAATGTCGACCTTGACCAGCTTCGAGACCTCGAGACCCGCCGGCTCGTAGTCGAGGCTCGCATAGCCTTGCGAACGGCTCTTCATCTGGTCGAAGAAGTCCATGACGACCTCGGCGAGCGGTAATTTGTATGCGAGCTCTACCCGTTCGGGAGAGAGATATTCCATCTTCTCCATGACGCCTCGGCGACTCTGGCAGAGGTCCATCATCGCGCCCGTGTAGGTGGATGGCGTGACGACCGACGCTTTGAGCACCGGTTCTTCGATCGACTCGATCTCGCCGACGTCGGGCAGATCGGAGGGGTTGTCGATCATGATCGACTCGCCGGTGTTCAGGTTGACCTGATACGCCACCGACGGTGCCGTCGAAATGAGGCTGAGGCCGAATTCCCGCTCGAGCCGCTCGCGCACGATCTCCATGTGCAGCAGGCCGAGAAAGCCGCACCGGAACCCGAAACCGAGTGCCCCTGAGGTTTCTGGCTCGAAGGTGTAGGACGAGTCGTTGAGTCGAAGCTTCTCGAGGGCATCCCGAAGAGCCGGGTATTCGTCGCCATCGATCGGATAGAGGCCCGAGAAGACCATTGGTTTGGGTTCTCGGTAGCCGTCGAGAGGCTCGGTGGCGGCGTTCTTTGCGGTGGTGACGGTCTCGCCCGACCGTGCGTCGCCGACGTCTTTGATCCCGGCGATGAGGTACCCGACCTCGCCGGCGGCGAGCTGATCGACGGGACGATTGTCGGGGGTGCGTACGCCGATCTCGTCGGTGTCGTGTGTGGCCCCGGCTTGCATGAACAAGGCCTTGCCTCGCGCCGGCAAGGCGCCGTCGACGACGCGGATCGACGAGATCACGCCGCGGTACGGGTCGAAGTGGCTGTCGAAGATCAGGGCCTTGGTTGCGCCGTCGGGGTCGCCGGAGGGGGCGGGCGTGCGATCGACCACGGCGTCGAGGAGGTCGCTGACCCCTTCGCCAGTCTTCGCCGAGATCCGCAGTATCTCGTCGGCTGGGATCCCGAGGACGTTCTCGATTTCTTCGGCGTACTTGTCTGGCTCGGCGGCGGGGAGGTCGATCTTGTTGAGGGCGGCCACGATCTCGAGATCGTTCTCCAATGCCAGGTAGCAGTTGGCGAGCGTCTGCGCTTCGATTCCCTGCGCCGCGTCGACGACCAGGATGACGCCTTCGCAGGCCGCCAAGGATCGGGAGACCTCGTACCCGAAGTCGACGTGTCCGGGAGTGTCGATGAGGTTGATCACCGAGTTGTTCCACTCCAGTCGGACCGACTGGAGCTTGATGGTGATACCTCGCTCCCGTTCGAGGTCCATCGAATCGAGGTACTGCTCTCGCATCTCGCGGGCTTCGACGGCACCGCAGAGTTCGAGCATGCGATCGGCAAGGGTCGACTTGCCGTGATCGATGTGGGCGATGATCGAGGTGTTGCGGATGCGCGACTGGTCCATAGGCGCCTCTCACGGTATCGACCCCGGCACGATTCGACGGAGATCCGAGGTGGTTCCGCAGTCCAACGAGCTACCATGTCACGCTGGTCCGATCACGAGATGAACCGAGAGGTCTGCGGTGGCCAACATCAAGAGCCAGATCAAGCGCAATCGACAGAATGAGAAGCGCCGCCTGCGGAACCGTCAGGTGCGTGCGGAGATCCGCACGCGTACCCGCTCGGTCATCGAGGCCGCGGAGGCGGGCGCCGATGACACCGACGCCAAGCTGCGTTCGGCGATCAAGCGCATCGACAAGGCCGTGTCGAAGGGCACGATGCACAAGAACACTGCGGCCCGCACCAAGAGCCGCCTGGTGCGCCAGGTCCGCGAGCTTCAGTCGAGCTGATCGCTCGGCGATCGGGCGCCCTCCACGGCGTGCCGATCCGGCAACACTCGTAGTCCAATCGAGTGGCCCCAGAACCCTCGGGGCGCTTCGAGCGTGTCGATCAGCACTTCGAGCTGGGCGTCGTAGCGGCGGCGGAGCTCTCGACTTCGCTCCCATGCTTCGTCGAACGGAAGCATGTCGAAGCCATGGGCATCCATCGCCCGGTACAGCGTTTCGAACCCCGATTGATCCTCGTAGGCCTTGTCGAAGTGCGCCCGGTAGCTGCTCAGGTCGCGACCCTCAGTCAGCGAATCGAGTAAGCGGATCGAGCGACGCAGCGTCCAGGTCGACGCTCGCCCCTCTTCGCCGCGCACCAACTCGAGATGCAAGGCCGCATCGGCGACGAGGCCAAGCGCCGTGATCCAACTCTGACCGCGGTGTTGGGATCGGTACACGACGAGCATCGGGAACGTCGTGTGGGACTCGAGCACCTGAGCGACCCATCGCTCCCAGTCTTCGAAGAAGGCATCCAGCTGACGAGGATCGGCGTCGGGGCATCGGGATAGCACCAGGCTCGTCGGCGTGATTCGCTCCTCCGTCCCGTCGTCGAGGGTGAGGAGCTTCTGCTCCCGCTCGGAGTATGCCGAATAGAGCGCCGGGAGGTAGCCGATGACGAGCGCGGTAGTCAGGACACCCGTGAAGGCCTCGAACACGGCTCCGAAACGGGGGATCTGATCGACCGGAACGACCTCGCCGAAACCAACGGTGAAGTAGACGATGCCCGAGTAGTACAAGGCGTCGACAAAGCCGTCGACACCGTCGACGCCGCCAAACCCCCACCAGACCAGCGCGAACCCCACGATCTGCTGAAGAACCCAGGCGCTCAGCATCACGATGAGTGACAGCGGAGCGAACAACGAAAAAAAGCGCTCACGACGACGTTCGTCGCGGATCCGGCGGCCGACGAGCCGGCAGAGCGACCACGTCTGCAAGTAGATCACTCGGGTCAACCACCATCTCCAGGACGATCGGGTCGTCGTGACGAGGGTGTTGAGCATGTCGGCAAAGACCGACACGACGAGCGACGCGCCGACGACGATCGCGAGGATCTCAAGCATCGACGTACACGCTCATCGGAGGTTGGCCAGACGGGCGACGAGGACTTCCATGACCAGTTCGGGGGGCCAGGCGCTCTCGCCGCGGAGCGATCGATCGGCATCGGCGAGAAGTTCGACCGCCGACGCGATCGATGCCGAACCGAGCTTTCGCGTCTGGGCGAGCGCCTTCTTTGCCGGAAAGGTCGAACCCTTCATCCCGAGAAGTTCGGCCGCCTGCTTCTCCCCCGCGACGGGCGCCCCGTCGAGCGTCAGGATCCGGAGGTAGTGCGTCTGCAAGGTCGCCATGATCTGGAGAGGATGGCGTCCACCCGCACGCATCATCCGGTCGAGCTTGTCGAGCGCCGTCGAGATCTGACCGCTGTCGATGGCATCGGTGAGGTCCCAGGGTGGCACATCGCCCCCCTCCCCCAGATACGGCTCGACGTCTGCTGGGCCGAGCGAGGCCCCGGGCCCGTGAATCGCTTCGAGGGTTGCCAGGAGACCGACCACCCGCGACCGTTGCTCTCCGAGATGCTCCGCGATCAGCGCCGCCGCTGCGGGTTCGATTCGCACGCCGGACATCTTCAGTTGTCGATCAAGCCAGGCGGACGCATTGCGACCTGACGGGACCCCCGTTTCGACGATTTCAACCCCGGAGGACTTGAGTGCCTCGTTGAGTGCCTTCGGAATGGCTGGCAGGCGATCCTGTTTGGGAGCGATGCCACGCTCCCAAACGAGGACGAGATCCGTGCTCTCCATCGGAGCGGCGAGCCACGAGATCAGCGGTTCGACGTCTGCGGCTTTCGAGAAGCGGCCGAGGTGGCGACCAACGACGATGCGGCGATCGGTCAAGAACGGCATCGTCTGTGCGGCGTCGACGAGGCGCGCGATGGCGAACGACTCATCCTCGAGGCGGTAGCTGTCTTCGGTGAGCTCCTCAACCAGGAGCGAGGCGTCGCCCGATCCGACGAGTTCGGCGACACGATCGCTGACGGCACGCGACAACAAGGTCTCGTCGTTGCCCTTGAATACGACGATCGTCACCGGGTGTCACCGCGTGGGATCTGCTCGATTGCGGCTCGGACAGCCGCGATTCGACGCCGGACGCGTGGCTCGTCCCCGAGGACCAGACGGGTGATGTCGTCGATCGCCTCGAACGGGGATCGAGGCGACTGCGCAACGTGATGCTCGTCCGGTCGGGAGACCGCATCGCCAGCGTCCATGTCGGTGATCGTAGTCAGCGGCTGTCCACGATTGGCTCGCCGGGCCCTCCGATCCGGAGGTCTCCGACGTGGCCGCCGGAGATCGGATGCACACGGGCCCCATTGATCCGATGCCCACTCGGCGCCCAGACGTCGATCACCCGATGGCGCTCTCGCAGTGTCGAGATCGCCGCCGCGACTCCCCGGCCACCATCGCGAGCAATCAGCAGGTCGATCCGCGAGACCCGCGCCGCCCGAAGCGCTGCGAGAACCGCAACCTCATCGATTGGCCCATCGACCACGACCACGTCCACCCCACCGGGCGAACGGATAACGGTGACGCCATTCTCGACCCGGTGCGCACCGGGCGGAAGCGACGGATCGTCGAGGAGGACGACGCTGAGCACGATCAGCATCAGCGCCCCGATGAGTCGGTGGCTCGTGTCGGCCCGGAGCACCATGAGGGCCATCAACGCACCAACGACAACAACGGCGACCGCCCACTGGTTCGCAGCCGCGACCGGAACCGCAGCGGCGAACGAGGCGACCTCCGCAATCCAGCCGACGGCGAGCCGTGCCGGAAGTTGCAGGTACGTGCCGGCCTGGTCGGGTGCGAAGCCGGCAAGAACCCCGACACTCATGCCCCACCCCATGACGAAGCCGGCAACGGGACCGGCGATGAGGTTTGCGGGCAAGGCGATCACCGACACGGTTCCAAAGGCGCCCACCGCCAGCGGTGCAACGGCGACCTGTGCGGCGACGGTGGCTCTCAACGCGAGGCGCCACTCCGACGTGTTGGGTGCGCCCGACGTCATCGCCATGATGAGCCCGAGCGTGGCGAGGACCGACAGCCGAAACCCGAGCGATAGTGCAAGCGCGGGGCTGGCGATGAGGAGCGCCACAACGGCGGCGACGAGCACCTGAATTGCCTCCACCGGTCGACCGATCGCCCGGCCGACGACGACCAAGCCGGCCATCGAGATGGCACGCAGCACGGACGGTTCGAGGCGAGTGACCAGTCCGAACACGACGAGCGCGCTGACGATGAGTACGACGCGAACGTTCATGGAGTGGATTCGGTCCAGGGCGGGTGCCAACAACGCGAGGAGAAAGACGACGTTCTGACCGGACACGGCGAGCAGATGTCCGAGCCCGGCAGCACGGAAGTCATCGATGGTGACGGGTCCCTGCCCTCGGTCATCGCCGTAGACCAGTCCGCGATAGAGCGGGCGCCGATTTCGGGGAAGATGCTCGCCACCGTCGCGGAGACGAGAGCGGACGCCATTCGCGACGCCATCCAGACCGGTTGCCGCCCGATAGTCCTTCAATCGGTGAACACGAAGTTCGGCCACCTGTCCGACCGACCATGCCCATTCGGTGTCGGGCGGGGATGCCCGAAGAACCCCGTCGACCGTCAGGTGGTCACCCCGCGACCAGTCGCCTTCGATCTGCGCGGGTACCGACACTCGAACAACGCGACCGTCGACGTCGGCGCGGAAACGCCGCTCGAACGTCCCTGCGATCGGGTCGGACAGGAGCCGAATCTCGTAGTCGACGAGCGTCTGCGATGGCGGCACGTCCGGCATCGATCCCTCGACGCGCCACGGAACGAACGTCGCAGCGACCAGGCCGATCACGAGCAGAACGCGCGGCGAGGGACGCAGTGCGATGGCGAGCGCAAGACCGGCGACGAGTTCCGGTTCGCGAAACAGAATGGAGACGCCGACGTCCGTCTCAACTCCCGGATGCGCAAGTCGTGCTGTTGCGATAGCGCAGAGAGCGATGGCGGCCCCACGGGCTCGAGGCTCATCCCACTCGAACATGCGGGCGCAAGGTCTCGAGCTTGGCTGGTCCGATTCCTCGAACGGCGACCAGCGCATCGACCGAGGCAAACGGACCGTACGTCTCTCGATGCGTCACGATCGCGGTTGCGGTGGATGGGCCGATCCCGGGCAGCGTGTCGAGGTCCTGGACCGTCGCCTGATTGAGCTCCACGACCAGGACTTCAGCCGGGCCTTGGGCCGTCGCGGTGGTGGCAAGAATCGCTCCCGATTCGGTCTCTTCCCCCTCTGCGGGCACCCAGATTCGCTCACCATCACGAATCGGAGCGGCGAGGTTGAGGCGATTCGGCTCGGCCTTCTGCGTCGGAATCGCGGCGGCGATCGCGTCCGCTACTCGCCACCAGCTGGCGCCCTCGACCAAGCCGGGATGCTCGACAGCACCGGTGACATGAACAATGACGACCGATTCGGAGTCGAGCAATGGATCGGTCTCCGCCGAATTCGCTCGCGGCGCAACAGGTTTCGGAGCCGACTGACCGGTCGGCGATTGCCCCTCCGTTGATCCGACGGGCAATGACTCGGCTGGCAAAGACACCGCGCCCGGCGACCCGGCGTGCGATGACGCAGCGTCAACCTCAACGGCCGCTGCATACGGAAGTGAGTCCTCGATCGGTGGGTCATCCGAGGCGAACCACCGGGCGGCGATCACGACGACGGCGAGTACCGCAACGGCGAGGCCCATCCGTTTCTCGACAAGGTCGGACAGGCGGTCCCGAAGCGGGCGGAGGTCAGCTGCCCGGAGGGCGCTGAGGGGATCTGCCGGTGTGGTGTCCGGCTCGTGCACGTTGGCCATGGCGTCCTCGAACGCTCGTGTGGCGGGGGAAGTGCGTCCCCAAACGTATCGGTCAGTAGAGCGCGGAGGCCAGTCGTCGTCGATAGGTGTTCGTGTCGGGGTGCGATCCAAGCTGATCGAGAAGCTCGAGGTAGCGCGTGCGAGCGTCGTCGTCGGCCTTGACGGTGGGCAGCAGGGCCTCGAGCTCGCTCTGGATCGCCGGAACGTCGGCGGCAGGCACCGGTTCGGGTTCGGCGATCTCGTCGGTCACTCCCGCGTCGGGCACTCCGCCCTCAGGTTCGGTTACGGAGTCCACGCTGTCGTCCGTGGTCTCCGTTTCGTCGCCGCCTTCTGCGGCGGAGTCGCCAGTGCTGTCGAGTAGCCGCTGCACGAAGGACACAATCTCGGACTCGGGTTGCGCACCCATGAAGCCATCAACCACTTGTCCGTCGCGCATGGCGTACACCGCTGGGATCGACTGGACCTGGAACGCCTGGCTCACCTGGGGATTCTCGTCGACATTGACCTTCGCCAGTTCGACGAGCCCTTGTGTCTCACCGATCACTCGCTCGAGGATCGGACCAAGCGATTGGCACGGGCCGCACCACGGGGCCCAGAGATCGACGACGACCGGAACGGTATGGGATCGCTCGATGACGTCGGTCGCGAATGTGGCATCGGTGATGTCGGCCATAGCCGCGAGCCTACCGAGCAGGCCCGACCCCAACTCGGTTGGCGGTGGTTGGTTACGATGCACCTGGAGGTCGTCGTGCCCGAGCAGTACCCCGAAAACTCATCACCCGAACCCGGCGCCACAGCGCCACCGGGGATCGACGTGGCGGCGATCACCCGATGGCTTACCGAGGCCGAGCAGGCCCGCGGCGGGACGGTTTCCGCCCCACTATCGTTCGAGCAGATCGCCGGCGGACGGTCGAATCTGACGTTCCGGGTAGCCGATCGTGATGGCCATCAGTGGGCGTTGCGTCGCCCGCCGACGGGTCACGTGCTCGCCACCGCCCACGACATGGGACGCGAGCACTCGATGATGTCGGCGCTCGCCCCAACCGACGTACCGGTACCGACGATGGTCGGTCTCTGTCGCGATACGGCGGTCAACGGCGCCGAGTTCTTCGTCATGGACTGGGTCGACGGCACCGTCGTCCGAAACAACCGCATCGCGAACACGTTCGACCCGCCGATTCGCCGCCGGATGTGCGAAGCGCTGATCGACACGCTCGCCGCGATCCATGCCGTCGACATCGACCAGGTCGGGCTCGGGCAGTTCGCCAAGCGGTCCGGGTACGTTGAGCGCCAGCTACGCCGCTGGATGGGCCAGGTCGACGCAACCGAATCGCCGACAGCGCCGGAGATCGCCGAGGCGCACAAACGACTGGTCGACTCGGTTCCGGAGCAGCAGGAGACGAGGTTGATCCACGGCGACTATCGACTCGACAACACGATCGTCACGGCCGAGGGCGACATCGCCGCCGTACTCGATTGGGAGCTGACGACGCTCGGCGATCCCCGAGCAGACCTCGGCGCAACACTCGCCTATTGGAGTCGGCCGGGCGACCCCGTCGTCGCCCTGAGCAATCCACCCACGCTGGCCGAGGGCATGCTCGAACGCGACGACGTCGTCGCACGCTACGAAGCGGCCACCGGTTCCCCAGCCGATGACGTCGAGTGGTTCCAGGCGTTTGCCACGTGGAGGCTTGCCTGCATCCTCGACGGCGTGGTCGATCGATACCGGGCCGGGGCCATGGGCAACGACGACGACTTCAACATCGAGGTGTTCGCCACCCAGGTTGCGACCCTGGCGTCGGGAGCCATCGAATTGCTCGACGCTTCGTGACCGACGACGAGCCGCCGTCGTCGACGGAGATCCCTCGAGCCAGGCGCCGACGACGTGCCATCTTTGCGGCCGCGTCTGCTGTCGCAATCCTCCTGGCCGTCGGGCTACGAACGGGCGACGTGATCGACCTTCCGGGCTGGGCAAACATTCGCGGGGTCGACGTTCCGCTCATCGGCGACACGGATATGATCGACTGCCGACTCGACCAGGTCGACGGCACCAACCGTGTCGAGATCACGGTCGTGGACGGCGACGCGTCGAGCTATGACGACTACCAGCACGTCTGGAACAACGGGAACCTCGTCGACCCCGAATCAATCGATCGGCTCGCCGATGACCGATTCGTCGTGCCGTCCACCGCCGGTGCCGACGAGCAGTTCTACTCGATCTCGATCGAGCCCGAGCGCGAGGGTCGCGTCTACTGCGAGTCGATCGTCCTCGACTGAGCCCTTTGAGCGCGATCAGATCGAGCTCGTCGCCCACTCGATCGCAGAGATCAACCGTTCGGCCAAGCGGATCTGCGCCACCGCCCGGTCGAGGTTCTGCTCGGGCGCGTCGGCGCCGTAGTACTTGTCGCCCTGCAGATGATCGGTGAGGAATCGTGCAGCATTCTCCGCTGCAAGAAGCGGGCCAGCGAGCAGCATTGCGCGTCGCTCGGTGTCGGCCAACTCGACGCGGCATCCCGCGAGGAATCCTCGATTCACCGCCTCGATGATGGCCATCAGGTCTTCCTCGGAAGGGCGGTCGAGGTGCCGGGTCGACGACCGCACGAGTTCGCCGATGTCGGCCAACATCCGACCGGGCATGGTCGTATCCAAGTCGATCACGGTTCGCGACCCGTGCGGGCCAACGATGCTGTTCGGGCCTTTGGCATCGTTGTGGACGTTGCGTGTTGGCGTCTCCACGTACGCGGCGTAGGCGCTGGTTAGCCGCAACCGATCAACGACGGCGAGCACCAATCCGGCCGTGTCGCCTGAGGAAGCGAACCTCCCGCATTCATCGGCGTCGATCGCAGATTCGAGCGCTCGCACACGTGCATCGAAGTCGTGGTACCCGGGAAGGTGCTCGGTGAGGTCGAGACCCTCGATCGCAGTGACGTATCGCCCGAATGCTCGAGCGTTGGCCTGCGCGTCGTCGGGCGTGCGGATCGCGGGCGTCGCATCGCCCTCGATCCACCGGTATGCGCGCACGGCGGTCTGGTCGACGGTGGCGAACGCTGCACCGTCTTGGGTGGGCACGAACTCGATCGTCGGCAGCCCCGATCGACGCATGGCCTCGGTCGCGGCCAGGGCGTTTGCCATGACCGCGCTCGGGTCGCCAAACACCGAGCTGTTGATGATCTGCACGACGAGCTTCGTGTCGCCATCGGACACAAGGGCGCTGGCGTTGATGTGTCCGGTGTGAAGTGCCCGAGCGCGGCTGTTCGCGGCGGTGCCAAACACCTGCTCCGCCACGTTTTCGAACCATCGAGCTTTCGCCACAGCCACTCCCGAGACTCCGCCGACACGACGGTACCGCGCGTTCATCGGCACGGCGCCGCGGATCGTGACGACCGGAGGTGCACTTTGCACCGCGGCTGCTATCCTGCGACTTCCGTTACGGGGCTATAGCTCAGTTGGTAGAGCGCTTCCATGGCATGGAAGAGGTCAGGGGTTCAATTCCCCTTAGCTCCACTTCAGCCCGTCGGGTCCGCCGCATCGGTGCCGGCCTGCGCCAGGTCAGGCTCGCCAGTCGATCCTCGGACGGTCCCCCCAGAGGCGCTCGAGTTCGTAGTACGCCCGGTGGTCGTCGTCGAAGACGTGACAGACGAAGTCGCCGAAGTCGATGAGCACCCATTCGTAGGTGTCGAGGCCCTCGGTACGAAGGGGTTTCGGCCCGCCCTCCTGTGCCACGACGACCTCGATGTTGTTGGCGATTGCTCGGACCTGTCGAGGATTCGAGGCTGCCGTGATGACGAACACGTCAGTGATTGCCATGACCTCGCCGACGTCGAGGAGAACGGTGTTCATCGCGAGCTTCTCATCGGCAGCGCGCGCAGCGACGACCGCCCAGTGAGCGGCAGAGTTCTCGGAGCGAGCCAGCGAAGAAGTCACGACCGTCAGGCTACGAGGCGGGAGCGCGGTCGAGACCAAGTACGACCGTCACGGCGATCGACGGATCGTCACCTTCTCGGTCCTCAACATCGAGGTCCGCCCGCGCCGCCACATCAGCCAACGCCGCTCCGACGTTCGACTCCGGAGCAGCATGTCGCAGTGCCACCGACGTCGGCTGTGGTTCGGCAGCGTTGCCGACGACACTCACGGTCGCTCCGGCGCGCGTGATGTCGGCAATCAGGGTGGCCATGGGTACCTCACCTGCTCCACCGTCGAGCACCATCACCCCGAACCCTGGTACCGGTCGGGGCGGCCTCGGCATCGGGACGACGTCGACAAGGATGTCCTGGAGCGCTCCGACGTCGACGTCGAAGGTCTCCGCGTCACTGGCGCGTGCGGGGATGAGAAGGTAACTCACCTCGGCCGAGGTGAGTTGACCGAGGAGGTCGACGAAGCCGGCTCCGACTCGGAACAGCGAGGGCGGCTCCTGAGCCTGAGCGGTGCGGCTGATCCACGACCGCCAAATCTCTTGATGTCGTTCGGCGACTCCCAGTGGGGACTCCCCGGGGTTGCGATGGGCCGCCACGATTGCGACGTCGGCAAGTTCGTACGAGCGGCTGCCGGCTGGCACGAGAGTTTGCGACGCCCCGACACGATCGATGGAAACGAGGTCGGTCCGCAACGTCATCGACAACGGCAAATCGCGTTGCATCAGCGTCGTCCAGGACTCGGCGTCAAGCACCACCAACTCCCCGAACGCCACGCCGAAGAGGTCGTGGAGGACAGCCACTGCTCCGTCCAGCCCGGCCTCGTCGAACGCCTCCTCGACGGTCGATCCGCCCTCTGCTCGGGCGTGCGACGGCACGGAGATGATTGTGCCGCCACTCGGCCCGGACGCGATGAGGACGCTCGCGCTGCGAAGCACGGGCCGTGCGTCCTCGATCGTGGTGTGCAGCACGGCGGCGACCGGGGTGGGATTGGTGAAAGCACGAAAGCCGGGAGCGTCGGGATCGTTGACGACCTCGACGACCGCACCGGCCTGCGAGTCGAGAACGGCGCGTTGCGCGGCGCGGGAGACGACCGTCGCAGTCACCCCGATCGACACGAGCAGAACGGCGAAGAGAATCGACAGGCGGGCCGGCGCTCGCAACATCAGCGGTACAGCGTCTCTCGCTCGATGATGGCGATGACTTCTCTCGGCACGAGGCCGTCGATCGGGTGGCCGCTGCGCACCCGATCGCGAATGTCGGTACTCGAAACGGCCAGGCCGGGAAGCTGCAGCCGCTCGAAGCCGAATCGTTCGGGCGGTGAGGCGTTCTCATGTCCGCGTCGGGGAAACACCGCCAGGGTGGCGAGGCGGGCGATGTCGTCCGGGCGATGCCACGAATCCAGCCCAGCCGCCGCGTCCGCGCCGAGGACGAGCACGAGCGATCGATCGGGAGCGGAGAGTTCTTCGAGCGTGTCGACGGTGTAGCTATCGCCCGTTCGGGTGATCTCGCGATCGGACACGTGGCATCCCTCGATCGTCCCGAAAGCCGCCTCCGCCATCTCGAGTCTGACCGGTGCTGGCGAGATCTCTCTCGACCCGACCTTCTGCCACGGCTGTCCCGCAGGAACGACAATCAGCTCGTCGAGTTCGAGCTGATGGCGCGCTCCGGCGACAAGCGCGACGTGCGCAACGTGCGGCGGATCGAACGTGCCTCCGACGATTCCGACACGCGACTTCGCGTCTTCGCCTGCCACATCCTCGTCCACATCCATCACTGTATTGTGAACAGTTGGGCCTAAAGACCCATCGAGGTCCGGCCGATGGGAACGACGGCTCGGCACGCTGTCGGGCAGCCGATCAGACCGGTAGTGACCGAATTCATAGAGCACCCACTACCAGGTCGACCCGAAGTTGTACTTGAATATCCCTTCGGTTCAAACGTGGGAAAAAGGATTTCCCCCTGATAAAGGGAATCGCCGAGGGGCGAATCCCGTTAGCGAAGTCATCATGAGTGATTCAGTAGGCCAGTACCTCAACGAAATCG